>JBQTJX010000038.1:0-124218 GCA_052386675.1 Betaproteobacteria bacterium | reverse complement strand
GTGCAGCCAGACATCGAGCTCGCGCGGGTCCCGGCACTCGATCAGGCGCAGCTTTGCCACCTCGAGGTCCTTCTGCAGGAGCGGCGCGATCCGCTCCGGAACCGGCGGCTTCGAATGCAACAGAAATTCGCGCGCATACCGCGCGGGTCCCGGCACTCGATCAGGCGCAGCTTGACCACCTCGAGGTCCTTCTGCAGGAGCGGCGCGATCTGCTCCGGAACCGGCGGCTTCGAATGCAACAGAAAATCGCGCGCATACTGCGCGTTTCGCGTGCTCTCGATGCGATCGAAGGCGTAGGCGCCCTGGTGCTGCGCGTCGACGGGACGGCGCTCGACCCCCGGCTCGAGCAGCTCGAGGACAGGCACGCCGGCGGTCAGCAGCGCCACCACGTCGGCGGCGGTCTTCTCCAGGAAGCGGTGCCGCGCCGCATTCAGGTCTAACACCGGGCTGTAGTCGGAGTTCGCGGGCATGCCGTAGCTCGCGAACAGCGGCTCGAGCGTCGCGCGGCGGCCGAGGTAGCGCGCGTCCAGGTCGCCGGCACCCGGCAGGTGCACGGTCCGCAGCTCCCTTGCGACGCCCGGCTGCTCGAAGACCGCGGCCTGCACGGGCAGCGGCGGCCCCTCGCGAGCCACGATCAGCAGGTCGTGGTTGCTCGCGGCGAACACCGCGTAGTCCGGGAACGCCTCGCCGAGCGCGCGCATCACGGTGGCGAGGAGCGAGGCGTCGATCTCGTAGAGCTGGAACCACTGCACCAGGATCCCGCCCGGCCTGAGGTGGCCCTGGACGCGGTCGTAGAACTCGCGCGTGAACAGGCTGGAGACACCGCTCACCCACGGGTTGGAGGGCTCGGAGATGATGATGTCGTAGCGCCGGTTGCGGGTGGAGAAGAACGTCTTGGCGTCGTCGATCTCGATATGGCCGCGCGGGTCGGCGAAGGCCGAGCTGTTGCGCGGCATGAAGCCGCGCGCGGCCTCCGCCATCGCCGCCTCGATTTCCACGGTGTCCACCCGTTCCAGCGCCAGGCTTTGCAACAGGGTATGCGTGGTGAGCCCGGTGCCGATGCCGATCACAGCCGCGTCGCGCGCGTCAGGCTTGAGCGCGAGCGGCAGCGCCCCGGTAAGCACCATGGTGATCTCGTCGGTGCCCCGCTGCGCGGCGCTGTCGAAGTTGATGGAGCCGTCCGACTTGCCGTTGGTGCGGATGCTGATGGCATCGTGGTAGCGTGCCAGGTGCACCGTCGCAGTCTTGCCGTCGCGGCGGTACAGGATGGAGGCGTCGCTCGAACTGGACAGGTCGCCGTGCCGGAACACGCCGGCGGTCATCTTGTTGGCGTCGAGCTCGAACAGCAGCGCCAGCGGCACGAACAGCAGCGCGCAGGCGGCGCCGGCGATGGCGAGCGCGCGGCCGCCTGAGCCGAAGCGCCACAGCAGCGCGAGGCCGAGGCCGGCATCCACCAGCGCGCCCAGCATCAGCGTCACCTTCAGCCCGAGCAGGGGCAGGCCGACGTGCACCGCGACCAGCACGCCGGCGATCGCGCCGACGGTATTGGCGGCGTAGACCCGGCCGATCGCGGCTTCGCCGGCGCCGCGGCGCAGCAGCGTGCCGGTGATGAGCGGCAGCGTCATGCCGGCGAGGAACGTGGTCGGCAGCATGACCATGGCGGCGATGCCGTGGCCCGAGAGGTGGAAGAAGAAGTATCCGGCGTCGGTGCGGGCGAGGCCGTTCATCAGGTACTCCATCACCTCGAAGCTGCGGTCGTATACCGGCAGCGTGCAAAGCGCAGCGAGGCCCATCGCCACCTGCACCCAGGCGAGCAGGCGCTCCGGGTTGCGGGCGCGGTCCACCACGCGGCGCACCGCGAGTCCGCCCAGCGCCAGGCCGAGGATGAAGACCGACAACATCAGCTCGAAGGAATGCGTCGAGGCGCCGAGCACCAGCGACAGCATCCGGATCCAGGCGATCTCGTAGATGAACGAGGCGAGGCCGGTGAGGAACGCGACCGCGAACAGCAGGCGCGCCGCGCCGCCGCCATCCGCGCCCGCGGCGAGCGGCGTGTCGCGCGCCGGCCGCGCGGCAAGCGCGACCAGCGCCGCGAGCAGCAGGTTGATGACGCCCGCCGTGCGCAGGGTCCCGGGCAGCCCGGCCCACTCGATGAGCACAAATCCGCTCACCAGCACGCCCAGCGCCGCGCCCAGGCTGTTGGTGAAGTAGAGCATCGCGACCGACTCGCCGGGGGTATCCGGATGCGCGCGCGCCAGGCCCGCGCTCATGAGCGGGAAGGTTGCGCCCAGCAGCACCGACTGCGGCAGGATCAGGGCGCAGGACAGGGCGAGCTTGGCCGCCATCGCCAGCCATTCGTTGCCCAGCGCAGGCAGCACCGAGCCGTAGGCCCAGCCGGTGGCCGCGTCGAACACCTCGTGGAACACCAGCGCCAAGGCGCCGATCACGGCTTCGATGAGTGCGTAGCCGAGCAGCGGATTGCGGATGCGCGCGGAGAGGTTGCCGCACAGGCCGGCCCCGAGCGCCATGCCGCCCATGAACACCACCAGCACCAGCGATTGCGCGTAGGCGGCGTGGCCCAGGAACAGCTTCAGGTAGTGCGTCCAGACCGATTCGTAGATCAGGCCGGCGAAGCCGGAGGCGGCAAACAGCGCGTAGAACGCGGCGCGGGGCGGAATGTGCGACGGCATCGCGGGCTGTATAGCATGCCTTGTAGACTGCGACGGCCATGCCGGTCGCCGCGCGCCTCGCCGCCTACTATTTTGCGTTCTTTGCCCACGCCGGCGCGTTCGCGACCTATTTCGCGCTGTACCTCGCCGGCTTGGGCCTGGGCGCGGCGGAGATCGCGGTCGCCGTCGCCATGCCGCAGGCGGCGCGAATCGTCGCTCCGGCGCTGTGGGGCTGGCTGGCGGATGCCTGGGGCGAGCGCCATGCCGGGGCGAAGCGCGCGATCCTGGTCTTCTCCGCCTGCGCCATGCTGGCCGGATTCAGCGCGCTCGCCGGCGAATCGCGCCCGACGGCGATCGCGCTCACCCTGCTCGCGCTAAGCCTGTGCTCGGCCGGCGCCGCCCCGCTCATCGAATCGATCACGTTCTCCGCGCTGCAGGGCAGGATGGGCCTGTACGGCCCGATCCGGCTCTGGGGATCCGTCGGCTTCATCCTTTCGGTGCTGGGCGTGGGCGCATGGCTGGACCGGCATGACGCGGCCTCGCTTCTGCCGATCCTCGTCGGGCTCGCGGCGGGGGTCCTCGCCGCTTCGCTGATCGTGCCGCGCATTCCACCGGCGCGCGCCGCGCACACCGACGCGCGTTTCGGCGAGGTAATGCGCCGCCCCGGCGTGGCGGCGTTCTTCGGCGCCAGCCTGTGCATGACCGCGGCACACGGCACCTGGTATGTGTTTTTCTCCATCCACCTCGCGAACGCCGGGTATTCGAAGACGATGATCGGCGCGCTCTGGACGGTCGGCGTGCTGGCGGAGATCGTGCTCTTCCTGCGCCTGCCGCAGCTGCTCGCGCGCTTCTCGCTGCGCGCGCTGCTGCTGGCGAGCTTCGCCTGCGCGGTGGTGCGCTTCATCGCCATCGGCTGGGGCGTGGAAACGCTCGCGCTGCTGGTGGCGGCGCAACTGCTGCACGCGTTCACCTTCGGCGCCTTCCATTCCGCCTCGGTCGCGGCCGTGCACCGCTTGTTTCCGGGCGCCGTGCAGGCGCGCGGGCAGGCCCTGTTCTCCAGCCTGTGCTACGGCGTCGGCGGCATGACCGGTTCGCTGGTCGCGGGCTACACCTGGCAGTCGCTGGGGCCGGCGCTGAGCTTCGGCATCGGTTCGCTGTTCGCTCTGCTCGGCGCAGGACTGGTGGCGTGGAAAGTCCGCGTCTGAGCAGTAAGATGCCGTGGTCAACGACGCCAAGCGTGGAACGTTACGTGTACATGCGCCATGTCCTGCCTGCGGCATTCGCGGCCCTGCTTGCCGCGGGCTGCCAGTCCGTCCAGACCACACAGCCCGGCGCGGTCGGGGTGGATCGCTCGCAATCCATGCTGGTTTCCGCCGGCGCGGTGAACAAGAGTGCAGCGGATGCCTACCGCAAGGTCGTCGGCGAGGCGCAGCAGAAGGGGCAGTTGAACCAGGACCCGGCGCAGGTGGCGCGGGTCCGCGCCATCGCCGGGCGCCTGATTCCCCATACCCGGGTGTTCCGGCCGGACGCGCCGGGCTGGAGCTGGGAGGTCAACGTCATCACCTCGAAGCAGGTGAACGCGTGGTGCATGCCCGGAGGCAAGATCGCGTTCTACACCGGCCTGATCGAGAAGTTGCAGGCGACCGACGACGAGATCGCGGCGGTGATGGGACATGAGATTGCGCACGCGCTGCGCGAGCACGGGCGCGAGCGCGCCTCGCAGGCAATGGCGCAGGGCATTGGCATCGCCGTGGTCGGCACCGCGCTCGGCGTGGGCGGCATCGGGCAGGACCTGACGCAAATGGTGCTGGACCTCACCTTCAACCTGCCCAACTCGCGAACCGACGAAATCGAGGCCGACCGCATTGGCGTGGAGGTGGCGGCGCGTGGCGGCTACGACCCGCGCGCGGCCGTCAGCTTGTGGGAGAAGATGCAGAAGGCCTCGAAGGGCCAGCCGCCGCAATTCCTGTCCACGCACCCGTCGCACGAGACCCGCATCGGCGACCTGCGCACCTATGCGGCGAAGGTCATGCCCTTGTATGAGGCCGCGCGCGTGAAGCGCTGAGCCTCGCCGGGCGCGGCTGGGGCGGCTTCGCCCCGGCGCCCGCCGCCTCGCGCGAACCGCCGAGGGTGTCGAACGTACGTCGCTTGGCGCGCTGCACATGCCTGCGCATCGCGAGTTCGGCGTGGTCGGGACGCCCTTCCAGGACCGCTTTGGCAATAGTTTCGTGTTCCGCCTGCGACAGTTCGGCTTCCTGCCGGGTCATGATGGTGCGCCACTGGAACATCAGGATCGGGATCTGAAGCTGGCTGAGCATGTCCGGGAGGCGCGAGTTTCCCGAGAGCTCGACGATCGTGCCGTGGAAGCGCTGGTTGTTCTCGATGACGGCGGCGCGGTCACCGGGGTCGCCGCGCCGGACTTTCTCCCACATGGCCAGGAAACGCCGGCGGTGGTCACCTTCGCCAATCCTCTCGGCCGCGCGCCGCGCGGCTTGCCCCTCCAGCAGTTCCCGGATCTCGAACAGGTCCGCCATTTCCGGCAGCGTCAGGCGCTGCACCGCCACGCCACGGTTCGGCACCAGGCTGACCAGCCCTTCGGCCGCCAGGCGCCGGAAGGCCTCGCGAAACGTGCTGCGGCTGTAGCCGATCTCGCCTTCCAGATCGCGGATCACAAGCCGCTGGCCGGGCGCGAACCGTCCGGTGATGATGCCTTGCCGGATCGTCTCGAAGACAACGTCCACCGCTTCGCCATGCCGGCGGCCATCCCCGGCCGGGGCAGGTGCGCGATTCACCTTCGATGCCATCGCCGGACTGTAGCATGGTGAGCATTGACACTGAACATATAGTCTGTTTAAATTGTCAGACAATCATGTCCATGGCGTCTGCAAAATGCTGATTTGCTGTGGGATAATCCAACTTTGAGGCGACGACACTGATGCCGGGACGCACGCTCTACGACAAACTCTGGGACAGCCACGTGGTGCACGTCGAGGAAGACGGCACCGCGCTGCTGTACATCGACCGCCACCTCGTCCATGAGGTCACCAGCCCGCAGGCCTTCGAGGGCCTGAAGCTCGCCGGGCGCAAGCCGTGGCGCATGGGCTCCGTGGTCGCCACTGCGGACCACAACACGCCCACGACGGGCTGGGAGCGCGGCCTGGACGGCATCGAGGATCCGATCTCGCGCCTGCAGGTGGACACGCTCACCGCGAACCTGAAGGAGCACGCCGCCAAGGCGTACTTCCCGTTCCTCGACAAGCGCCAGGGCATCGTCCACGTCATCGGGCCGGAGCAGGGCGCGACGCTGCCCGGCATGACGGTGGTGTGCGGCGACTCGCATACCAGCACGCACGGTGCGTTCGGCTGCCTTGCGCACGGCATCGGCACCTCGGAGGTCGAGCATGTGCTCGCCACGCAATGCCTTGTGGCGAAGAAGATGAAGAACATGCGCGTCCTCGTCGAGGGCGCGCTCGGCCGCGGGGTGACCGCCAAGGACGTCGCGCTCGCGGTGATCGGCAGGATCGGCACCGCGGGCGGCACCGGCTGCGCCATCGAGTTTGCCGGCAGCGCCATTCGCGGGCTGACCATGGAAGGCCGCATGACCCTGTGCAACATGGCGATCGAGGCCGGCGCGCGCGCCGGCATGGTCGCTGTGGATGACACCACCATCCAGTACCTGAAAGGGCGCCCGTTCTCGCCCTCGGGGCCGGAGTGGGAGCAGGCTGTGGTCACGTGGAAGATGCTGCACAGCGACCCGGACGCGAAGTTCGACCGCGAGGTGAGGCTCGAGGCGCAGGAGATCGCGCCGCAGGTGACCTGGGGTACCTCGCCCGAGATGGTGGTGCCGGTCGAGTCGACGGTTCCCGACCCTGACAAGGAGAAGGACCCGACCAGGCGCGAGGGCATGGAGCGCGCGCTCGCCTACATGGGCCTCAAGCCGCGCACGCCGATCCAGGACATCCTGCTGGACAAGGTGTTCATCGGCTCCTGCACCAACTCGCGGATCGAGGACCTGCGCGCCGCGGCCGCGGTGGCCAAGGGCCGCAAAGTCGCTGCGAACATCAAGGTGGCGATGGTGGTGCCGGGCTCCGGCCTGGTGAAGGCGCAGGCGGAGAAGGAAGGCCTGGACAAGGTGTTCCGCGACTCCGGATTCGAGTGGCGCGAGCCCGGCTGCTCGATGTGCCTGGCGATGAACGCCGACCGGCTTGAGCCGGGCGAGCGCTGCGCCTCGACCTCGAACCGCAATTTCGAGGGCCGCCAGGGCACCGGCGGCCGCACGCATCTGGTCAGTCCCGCGATGGCGGCGGCGGCGGCGATCGCCGGCCATTTTGTCGACGTGCGAAGCTGGAGATAGCGATGGAAAAATTCACCGTCCTCAACGGCCTGGTGGCGCCGCTCGACCGCGCCAATGTCGATACCGACGCCATCATCCCGAAGCAGTTCCTGACCTCCATCCTGCGCACCGGCTATGGGGTGAACCTGTTCGACGCCTGGCGCTACCTGGATGCGGGCCGTCCCGGCATGGACAACGCGAAGCGCCCGCTGAACCCGGATTTCGTGCTCAACCAGCCGCGCTACAAGGGCGCGGAGATCCTGCTTGCGCGCAAGAACTTCGGTTGCGGCAGCTCGCGCGAGCACGCGCCCTGGGCGCTGCAGCAGTTCGGCTTCAAGTGCGTCATCGCGCCCTCTTACGCCGACATCTTCTATGAGAACTGCTTCAAGAACGGGCTGCTGCCGGTGGTGCTCACCGAATCCGAGGTGGACGGGCTGTTCTACGACAGCGCGCTGCCCGGGTTCCGGCTGGTCGTGGACCTCGACCGGCAGACGGTCTCGACCACTGACGGCTCCAAGTCGCACCGGTTCGAGGTCGACCCATCTCGCCGGAACTCGCTGCTGAACGGGCTGGACGAGATTGGCGTCACGCTGCGCCGCGCCGATGAGATCCGGGCCTTCGAGGTGCGGCGGCGCGACCAGTTTCCCTGGCTCTTCCGCTAAGGACGCCCCATGAAGATCGCGGTCCTGCCGGGCGACGGCATCGGCAAGGAAATCGTTTCCCAGGCGCTGCTGGTGCTGAAGAAGCTGGGCCTGCCGATGGAGGCGGAAGAGGCCCCCGTCGGCGGCGCAGGCTACGAGGCCTCGGGCGACCCATTGCCCGAGCGCACGCTGGCGCTCGCGAAGGCGGCCGACGCCATCCTGTTCGGCGCCGTGGGCGATGCGCGCTACGACAACCTGCCGCGCGCCAAGCGCCCGGAGCAGGCGATCCTGGGCCTGAGGAAGGCGCTGGGCCTGTTCGCGAACTTTCGCCCGGCGCAGGTCTACGCCGAACTTGCCGGCGCTTCGTCCCTGCGCCCGGAGGTGGTGGCTGGCCTCGACATCCTAATCGTGCGCGAGCTGACCGGCGACATCTACTTCGGCCAGCCCCGCGGCATGCGCGATGCCGGGGCGAATGGCCGCGAGGGATTCGACACCATGCACTACAACGAGGCCGAGATCCTGCGTATCTCAAAGGTGGCCTTCGACGCGGCGCGCAAGCGCTCGCGGAAGGTGTGTTCGGTGGACAAGGCCAACGTGCTCGAGACTTCGCAGCTGTGGCGCGAGGTGGTGACGGCGGAGGCGAAGAACTGGCCTGACATCGAACTGTCGCACATGTACGTGGACAATTGCGCCATGCAGCTGGTGAAGAGTCCGAAGCAGTTCGACGTCATCGTCACCGGCAACCTGTTCGGCGACATCCTGTCGGACGAAGCCTCCATGCTCACCGGCTCCATCGGCATGCTGCCCTCGGCCTCGCTCAATGCGCAGGGCAGGGGCCTGTACGAGCCGATTCACGGCTCGGCGCCCGACATCGCCGGCAAAGGCCTCGCCAATCCGCTCGCGACCATCCTGTCGGCGGCGATGATGCTGCGCTTTTCCCTAGGGCAGGCGTCCGCCGCGGACCGCATCGAGGCGGCGGTGAAGGCGGTCCTGCGAGACGGTTACCGTACCGCGGACATATATACTGCAGGGACGAAGAAGGTGGGCACGGAGGAGATGGGCGCGGCGGTATTGGAAAGGCTTTGAAGCAGACATGAAACTGGACGTCGGGATCGTCGGCTGGCGCGGGATGGTGGGCTCGGTGCTCGTGCAGCGCATGCTCGAGGAGCGGGACTTCGACCATGTCGAGCCGGTGTTCTTTTCCACCTCGCAGGCGGGCGGCAAGGGGCCGGCGATCGGCCGCGACACCGGCCCGGTCGCCGACGCCAAGGATCTCAAGGCGCTCAAGGCGTTGCCGGTGATCATTTCCTGCCAGGGCGGGGACTACACCAGCGAGATTTATCCGAAGCTGCGCCAGGAAGGCTGGAACGGCTACTGGATCGACGCCGCGAGCGCGCTGCGCATGAAGGACGACGCCGTGATCATCCTCGATCCGGTGAACATGCCGGTGATCCAGGATGCGCTGGCGCAGGGCGCAAGGGACTTCATCGGCGGCAATTGCACGGTCAGCCTGATGATGATGGGCCTCGATGGCCTGTTCAAGCACGACCTGGTGGAGTGGATGACCTGCATGACCTACCAGGCGGCGTCAGGCGCGGGCGCGGCGGCGATGACCGAACTGGTGCAGCAGATGCATCACCTGGGCGAGAAGGCCGACCCGGCGGCGAACGCCCTGGAGATGGACCGGAGCGTGACGGCAGCGCTGCGCAACGGCGGCATGCCGAAAAAGGAAATCGGCTATCCGCTGGCTGCCAGCCTGCTGCCCTGGATCGACAAGGACCTGGGAGACGGCCAGAGCCGCGAGGAATGGAAGGCGCAGGCCGAAGGCAACAAGATCCTCGGCCGCAGCGAACGCCCGATCCCGATCGACGGCATTTGCGTGCGCGTCGGCGCCATGCGCTGCCACAGCCAGGCGCTGACCATCAAGTTGCGCAAGGACGTGCCGCTCGCGGAAGTCGAGGGCATGATCGCGGAGGCCAATGACTGGGTGAAGGTGGTGCCGAACCGGCGCGAGGAATCGCTCGCGGAACTGACGCCGGCTGCAGTGAGCGGCAAGCTCTCGGTTCCGGTCGGCCGGCTGCGCAAGATGCCCATGGGCGGGGAATACCTCGCGGCCTTCACCGTTGGTGACCAGTTGCTGTGGGGCGCGGCCGAACCGCTGCGCCGGATGGTGCGCATCCTGCTGGACACGGGCATCAAGGTCTAGACGGCAAGGCGTGCTGGAACGTCGGTGCCGCGGCGCGGAATTTCCTTGCAGGGCAAGGACGTACAGCGGCAAAATCGAGAAGATCTCTCAGGTTGCAGGCCTAACGTCATGATGTTATGGTAGTCAGTCCAAAAAAGACCATTCAGGGTGGTGCCAGTGGGTAAATCGGTCACCGGGATCCGGCTAGCCGCGGCCGCGCTTCTTTTGCTCGCGCCGCTGCTGTCTCATTCGGCGGGGCTTGGCAGGCTGGCGGTCACGTCTGCGCTCGGCCAGCCCCTAAACGCGGAAATTGAGATCGTCTCCCTGCAGCCGGGAGAGGAAGATTCGCTGACGGCGCGCCTGGCGACGCCCGAGGCCTTCAAGCAGGCGGGCATGGAGATGAGCCCGGCGCTCATCGGCCTGCGCTTCGCCATCGAGCGCCGCGGCGGCAAGCCCTACATCCGGCTGCGTTCGGCGCAAGCCGTCAACGAGCCGTTCCTTGACGTGCTGATCGAGTTGCAATGGTCGACCGGCCGCCTGGTGCGCGAATACACGTTCCTGCTCGATCCGCCCGAGTACAAGGCGCCCGCCCCCGCCCCACAGCCGGCGGCCGCCCCGGCCTCCAGGCCGGCGCCAGGCGTCGCGGCCCCGGCGGCCGCAGCGCCGCGCATCGAGGCGCGCCCGATCATTGCCGCGCCCGCCGGCAAGGGCGCGACGACCTATGAAGTAAAGAAGGGCGAAACGCTCGGCGCGATCGCGCGCGCCAACAAGCCCGACGGCGTCACGCTGAACCAGATGCTGATCGCGCTATACCGGGCCAACCAGGACGCATTCATCCGCGGCAATATCAACCTGGTCCGCGCCGGCCGCATCCTCGCCATTCCTGATCGCGACGCCATCAGCGCGGTTGACGCGGCGGACGCAAACGGGCTGGTGAAGTCCCAGATGTCGGAGTTTGCGCAGTACCGGCAGAAGCTGGCCGGCATCGTCGCGGCCTCGCCTGCGCCCGCCACCGCCCCCGCGCGCGAGGTCACCGGCCGCATCGCGCCCAAGCCTGAGGCGCCGGCCGTCGCCGGGCAAAAGGACCAGCTCACGCTGTCCAAGGCGGACCCCGCGAAGCCAGGCGCGCCGGCGTCGAAAGCCGCTCGCGATGACGACCGCGTCGCGCGCGACCGCGCCCTGAGGGAGCAGCAGTCGCGGATCGGCGACCTGGAGAAAAACGTCACTGACCTGCAGAAGCTGGTCGAGATGAAGAACCAGCAGTTGGCGGATCTGGAGAGGAAGGCGGGCGCCAAGCCTGCCCCCGTGGCGCCAGCCACGCCCGAACCGGCGAAACCTGCGGTGGAAGCTCCCAAGCCCGCGGCAGCGGCGCCCAAGCCGGCTCCCGAGCCCGCCAAGCCCGTTGCGGAAGCGCCCAAGCCCGCGCCTGAGCCGGCGAAACCGGCAGCGGAAGCGCCCAAAGCAGACACGCCCAAGGCCGCGGAGGCACCGAAAGCGCCGGCCCCGGCCAAGCCAGCGGCCGCCGACGCGAAGAAGGCCAAGGCGCCTGCGAAAGCGCCGCCGCCGCCGGAACCCGACCTCGTCGACGAGATGCTGAGCTTTGTCACCGATCCGGTCTCGGGTGGTGGACTCGCTGGCGTGCTCCTGTTGCTGGCTGGCTACGGAACCTGGGCGTGGAAGAAGAAGAAGGCCGGCCAGAGCAGCCAGTTCCAGGACAGCGTTCTTGGCGCCGCGAGCGGCGGCGCCGCAGGCTCGGTGTTTGGCGCCGGCCAGCCTGCGCCCGGGGCTACATCCGCGGCGGCGGCTCCGCCGGAACCGGGCTTGTCGGAAGCGTCGTCGGTCGAGTCCCCCAGTGTCGGCGCGGCTGAATCGGATGAAGTGGATCCGATCGCGGAGGCGGACGTCTACATGGCGTATGGCCGCAACGCCCAGGCCGAGGAAATTCTCAAGGAAGCGCTTGCCAAGGACGCCAGCCGCGTCCCGGTGCACGTCAAGCTGCTCGAGATCTATGCCAACCAGCGCGACGTGAAGGCCTTCGAGCAATCCGCGCTGAAGGTGAAGTCCCTGACCGGCAGCAGCGGTCCGGAGTGGGATAAGGCGATGGCGCTGGGCCATTCGATCGATCCGGACAACGGCCTCTATGGCAGCGGCGCCGCCGGTGCGCCTGCCGAAGCCGCGGCGCCGGCGTCGGCCGCGCCCGCACTGGACTTCGACATTGGCGGTGGCGCTGCGGAACCTGCGGCGGAAGCGCCCAGGTCCGACACCACGGCGCCGCTGGATTTCGACCTTGGCGGTGGTGACGGGGAGAAGACCGATTTCGCGCCCGGTGGCACGCTGGTGCTCGATTCCGGCGAAACCAAGGCGGCGTCCTCAGGACTCGATTTCGATCTCGACAAGACCATCGTTGGCGGCCTGAACCTGGGCGCAATGCCCAAGGCAGAAGCGCCCAAGCCGGCGGCGGATCCGGACGCCACGGTAGCGATGGATTTCGACCTGAACCTGGACCTGGGCGGTGACAAGCCGGCTGACGCGAAGGCGGACGGTGGCCTGGACATCGGCGGCCTCAGCCTGGACATCGGCGGCGCCGGCGGGGATGCGAAGTGGCAGGAACTGGCCACCAAGCTCGATCTCGCCAAGGCCTACGAGGAAATGGGCGACAAGGACGGCGCCCGCGAACTGCTGAACGAAGTGGTACGCGACGGCGATGCCGCGCAGCAGGCGCAGGCCAGGCAGATGCTCGGCAACCTGGGCTGACGCGCGGACGCGACCCGACGAAGCCGCGGCGCGCAAGCGACCGCGGCTTTTTCTTTATGGCGACCAGCTCTTCCATCCGCATCGCACTCGGCGTCGAATACGACGGCAGCCGCTTCCTGGGTTGGCAGACGCAGCCCGGCGGCGGCACCGTCCAGGACACGCTGCAATCGGCGCTGTCGGTGATCGCCGCCGCGCCGGTCGCGGTCACCTGCGCCGGCCGCACCGACCGCGGCGTTCACGCGCGGGGCCAGGTGGTGCATTTCGATACGGAGGCGGAGCGTCCCGACGGGGCCTGGGTGCGCGGCGTCAACGCGCTGCTGCCCGAGTCGGTCGCGGTGCTGTGGTCGCACAGGGTCGATCCCGGTTTCCATGCCCGCTACGGGGCGTATGCGCGCACCTATCGTTACGTATTGATCAATCGTCCGGTGCGGCCCGCACTCGCGGCGCGCCATGCGGGCTGGCATCACGCGCCGCTGGATGAGGAGGCCATGCGCCAGGCGGCCGCGCACTTGGTCGGGGAGCACGACTTCACCGCGTTTCGCTCCGCGGAGTGCCAGGCGAAGAGCCCGGTGCGCACGGTGCATGCGATCTCTGTCGAGCGCGACGTGGAGCGCATCGACATCGTGGTCAGGGCGAACGCGTTCCTGCACCACATGGTGCGCAACATCGTCGGCACGCTTGTCTACGTGGGCAAGGGGCGCCATGCCCCGGGCTGGGCAGGGGAAGTGCTGGAATCCCGCGACCGGTCGCGGGCCGCGCCTACCTTTGCCCCGGATGGGCTGTACCTGGAGGCGGTGGAATACGAGACGCGCTGGGGCCTGCCGGAGCGTCGCCGGGACGCGCTGGCTCTGCTGCTGGAGGCCTGATGCGCACCCGGGTAAAGATCTGCGGCATCACGCGCGAGCAGGATCTCGACGCGGCGGCCGATGCGGGCGCGGACGCGATCGGCCTGGTGTTCTACCCGCCCAGCCCGCGCTTCCTGTCCCTGGCGCGCGCCCGCGCGCTGCGCCACGCCGCGCCGCCGTTTGTCACCACTGTGGCGCTGTTCGTCAACGCGCCCGACGCGGACGTGCGCCGCGTGCTCGAGGAGGTGCGGCCCGATGCGCTGCAGTTCCACGGCGAGGAATCCCCGGCTTACTGCGGGTCTTTCGGCCTGCCTTACGTGAAGACCTGCCGGGTGAGGCAAGGGGTTGATTTGCTAGAATACTGGCGCCCGTTTTCGGGTGCGAGCGGCTGGCTCGCCGACGCCTACGTGGAACAGTACGGCGGCACCGGCGAGCGCTTCGAATGGTCCCTCGTGCCGCGGAATCTCGGCCGGCCCCTGATCCTGTCGGGCGGGCTGACGAGCGCGAACGTGCGCGAAGCGATTCGCGCCGTGCGGCCCTGGGCGGTGGATGTTTCCAGCGGTGTGGAATCCGCCAAGGGGATCAAGGACGCGGCCCGGATCGCCGCCTTCATCACCGAGGTCAGAGATGCAGATGTATGACTTGCCCGATCCGCGCGGCCACTTCGGCCCCTATGGCGGGGTGTTCGTCGCCGAGACCCTGAGCCATGCCCTGGACGAGCTGCGCGAGGCTTATGAGCGCTGCAGGCGCGATCCGGCCTTCATGGCCGAGTTCCACTATGAACTCAAGCACTACGTCGGTCGGCCGAGCCCGGTCTACCACGCCAGGCGCTGGTCGCAGCTGCTGGGCGGCGCGCAGATATTCCTCAAGCGCGAGGACCTGAACCACACCGGCGCGCACAAGATCAACAACACTATCGGCCAGGCGCTGCTCGCCCGCCACATGGGCAAGAAGCGCGTCATCGCCGAGACCGGCGCCGGGATGCACGGCGTGGCCTCGGCCACGGTGGCGGCGCGCTTTGGCATGACCTGCGTCGTCTACATGGGCTCGGAGGACGTCAGGCGCCAGGCGCAGAACGTCTACCGCATGAAGCTGCTGGGCGCCGGGGTGGTGCCGGTGGAGTCGGGCTCGAAAACGCTGAAGGACGCGCTCAACGAGGCCATGCGCGACTGGGTGACCAACGTCGAGGACACCTACTACATCATCGGCACGGTGGCCGGCCCGCACCCGTACCCGATGATGGTGCGCGATTTCCAGTCGGTGATCGGCGAGGAATGCAAGGTGCAGATGCCGGAGATGATCGGGCGCCAGCCGGACGCGGTCATTGCCTGCGTCGGCGGCGGCTCCAATGCCATGGGCATCTTCTACCCGTACATCAAGGATGAGGGCGTCCGCCTGATCGGCGTCGAGGCCGCCGGGGAAGGCCTGTCCACCGGCAGGCATGCGGCGTCGCTGAGCGCCGGCACCCCCGGGGTGCTGCACGGCAACCGGACCTACCTGCTGCAGGACGCGAACGGGCAGATCACCGAGACGCATTCGGTGTCCGCCGGCCTGGACTATCCCGGCGTCGGCCCGGAGCACGCCTGGCTGAAGGACCAGCACCGCGCCGAGTACGTCAGCATCACCGATGACGAGGCGCTCAAGGGCTTCAGCGACCTGTGCCGGCTGGAGGGAATCATCCCGGCTCTGGAGTCGGCGCATGCGGTGGCCTATGCCGCCAAGATCGCGCCCTCGATGGCGAAGGACAAGGCGCTGCTGGTCAATCTTTCCGGGCGCGGCGACAAGGACATGCAGACCGTCGCCGACCGGATGGGGATCAAGCTCTGATGTCGCGCATCGCCGGGCGCTTCGCTGATCTGAAGGCCGCCGGGCGCAAGGCGCTCGTCCCGTTTCTCACCGCTGGCGACCCCCTGCCCGAGAGCACCGTGCCGCTGCTGCACGCCATGGTGGCGGCGGGCAGCGACATACTGGAAATCGGCGTGCCGTTCTCCGATCCCATGGCCGACGGCCCGGCGATCCAGCGTTCCTCGGAACGCGCGCTGAAAAATGGCGTTGGCCTGGGCGACGTGCTGAGCATGGTGACGCAGTTCCGCCAGAAGGACCCGACGACGCCGGTGGTGCTGATGGGCTACGCCAATCCGATCGAAGCCATGGGCGTGGAGAAGTTCGTCGTCGGAGCGAAGGCGGCCGGCGTGGATGGCGTCATCGTGGTGGACTACCCTCCCGAGGAATGCGGGCCCTTCGCCGACCTGTGCGGTCGCGCGGGCATCGACTGCATCTTCCTTCTCGCGCCGACCTCCACCGATGCGCGCATCCGGGAAGTGGCGCGCGCAGGCACCGGCTATCTGTACTATGTCTCGCTTAAGGGCGTCACCGGGGTCAAGGCCGCCGACGTCGCGGACATCGCGGCGCAACTGCCGCGCCTGCGCGCCGCCTCCGACTTGCCGATCGGCGTCGGCTTCGGCATCAAGGACGCGGATTCCGCGCGTGCCATCGCGCAGTTCGCCGACGCCGTGATCATCGGCACCCGCATCGTGCAGGAAATCGAGAGCGCCGGGCCCGGCGAGGCGCCGGCGCGCGTCAAGGCGCTGCTCTCGCCGATCCGCGCCGCCCTCGACCAGCCGCCGGCCAAGGCCGCCTGAGGCCATGACCCCATGAGCTGGCTCCAGAAGCTGCTGCCGCCGAAGATCCAGCGCGGCACCGGGCCGAAGAAAACGGTCCCGGAGGGCCTCTGGACCAAGTGCCCTGCCTGCAGCGCGGTGCTCTACAGCACAGACCTGGAGAAGAACCAGAACGTCTGCCCGAAATGCGGCGACCATCAGCGCATCGGCGCCCGCGCGCGCCTCGATGCGCTGCTCGATCCGGAGGGCCGCTTCGAGATTGGCGCCGAGGTGCTGCCGGTGGACAGCCTGAAGTTCCGCGACTCCAAGAAGTATCCCGATCGCCTCGAGGAAGCCCAGTTGGCCACCGGCGAGACCGATGCCCTGGTCGTCATGCAGGGCGCCATCAAGTCCCTGGGCGTCGTGGTCGCGGTGTTCGAGTTCGAGTTCATGGGCGGCTCCATGGGATCGGTGGTGGGTGAACGCTTCGTGCGCGGCGTGCGCCTCGCCATCGACCAGAAGCTGCCGTTCCTGTGCTTCACCGCCACCGGCGGCGCGCGCATGCAGGAAGGCCTGCTGTCGCTGGCGCAGATGGCCAAGACCACCGCGTCGCTGACCGAGTTGGGCGCGCGGCGCCTGCCGTTCATCACTGTCCTCACCGATCCCACCATGGGCGGGGTGTCGGCCAGCTTCGCCATGCTGGGCGACGTCGTCATCGCCGAGCCCAAGGCCCTGATCGGCTTTGCCGGCCCGCGTGTCATCGAGCAGACCGTGCGCCAGAAGCTGCCCGAGGGCTTCCAGCGCGCCGAGTTCCTGCTGGAAAAAGGCGCCATCGACCTCATCGTGGACCGTCGCATGCTGCGCGAGCAGTTGCACACCCTGCTGGCGATGCTGCTGCGCAGGCCGCCCGACCTGTCGTCCTGAGGTGCCCGCAGCCGCGCGCTCGCTCGGGGACTGGCTGCACTACGTCGAGCGCCAGCACCCGCGGTCCATCGCGCTCGGGCTGGACCGCGTCGAGGCGGTGCGCCGGAACATGGGCCTCGCCTCCGACTGCCCGGTCATCGTCGTCGGCGGCACCAACGGCAAGGGCTCGACCTGCGCCATGCTGGAGGCCATCCTGCGCGCCGCGGGCTACCGCACCGGCCTCTACAGCTCGCCGCACCTGCTGCGCTACAACGAGCGCGTCCGCGTCGCGGGTGCCGAGGCGACTGACGAGGCGCTCGCCGAAGGCTTCGCGGCAGTGGAGGCGGCACGCAGCGACATCGCGCTGACCTATTTCGAATTCGGCACGCTCGCGGCGGCCTGGTTGTTCGCGCGCGAGAAGCCCGACGCCCTGGTGCTGGAAGTGGGCCTGGGCGGGCGGCTGGACGCGGTAAATGTGTTCGACGCCGATTGCGCGGTGCTCACCAGCATCGGCATCGACCACGTGGATTACCTCGGCGGCACGCGCGAGGCGATCGGCCGCGAGAAGGCGGGCATCTTCCGCGCCGGGCGGCCCGCGGTTGTCGCCGATCCGCATCCACCGCAAAGCGTGCTTGATGCCGCGGCGGCGGCGGGCGCGCGCCTGCTTCTCATCGGTCGTGACTTCCGTTACCACGCCGAAGGGGCGCAATGGGCGTTCGAGTCCCCGGAAGGCAGGCGCATGACGCTCGCGCACCCGGCGCTGCGCGGCGCAATGCAGCTGCGCAACGCCAGTGCGGCGCTGGCGGCGCTGGAAACGCTGCGCGAGCGGCTCCCCGTGGCGATGCAGGACGTGCGCCGCGGATTGGCCGAAGTGACCTTGCCCGGCCGGTTCCAGGTGCTGCCCGGCCGGCCGCAGGTGGTGCTGGATGTCGCCCACAATCCGGAGGCGGCCGGCGTGCTGGCGGAGAACCTGGGCGCGAGCGGTTTTTCTCCGGAAACCATTGCGGTGCTGGGCATGTTGCGCGACAAGGACATCGAGGGCGTACTGCGCGCGATGGCGGGGAGAATCACGCGCTGGCATTTCGCGACCCTGGGTGCGCCTCGCGGCGCCGATGCGGATGCGCTGGAGCGGGCGCTGCGGGCCGCTGGCGTGGCGGCGCCGGCGGTGCGGCATCGTTCTGTGGCGGAGGCGGTGGCCGCGGCACGGGGCGAAGCAGGCGAGAGTGATAAAATCGTGGTGTTCGGATCCTTCCTGACCGTCGCCGAGGCGATGGCGCACAGCAGAGAACCAGAAATCTCCTCCGATGGCTGACAGCGAAGATGTAAGCACGCTCAAGCGCCGCGGCCGCCGCCGTCTGGTGGGCGCCATCGCGCTGGTGCTGGTCGCGGTGATCGTGCTGCCGATGATCTTCGATTCCGAGCCGCGCCAGGGTCCGCCGCCGGTCAGCGTGCGCATTCCGGGCGAGGATGCCACCGGCTTCACGCCGAAGGTGACGCCGAAGCCGGTCACGGTGCCGGAAGCAAAGCCCGAGGCCAAAGCCGAGCCTGCGGTCCAGGCCGGGCCTGATCCGAAGCCGGAGCCCAAGCCCGAGCCGAAACCCGAACCCAGGGTTGAGCCGAAGCCTGACGCCAAGCCCGAGGCGAAGCCCGAACCAAATCCGGCGGCGAAGCCGGTCGCCGCAGCGCCCGCGAAGGCGCCCCAGGCTGCGCCGGCAGGTGGCGCGTTCATGATTCCGGTGGGGGCGTTCCTGGATCCTGCGGGCGTCATCGATCAGTTGAAGCAGGGCAAGATCGCCTACTACACCGAGCCCATCGCCACGGCCAAGGGCACGGTCATCCGCGTTCGCGCCGGCCCGTTCTCTTCGCAGCAAGCGGCAGACAAGGCGCTGGCGCAGATCCAGGCGCTGGGCCTCAAGCCCGGCAAGATCGTCGCCCGGCAATAGCGCGGCTACCAGACCTCGTGACCGCGTGACCTGGCTCGACTACGCCGTGACCGGCGTCCTGGCGGTCTCGGTGGTACTGGGCGCCTGGCGCGGCCTGGTGCGCGAGATCATCTCGCTGGCGGGCTGGGTGGTTGCCTTCCTCGCCGCCAACCTGTTCGCCGGCCCGCTGTCCGTGCATGTCCCCGATGCGGTGCCGACGCCCGAATTGCGCGTGCTGGCGGCGTTCGCCGCGGTGTTCGTGGCCGCGCTGTTCCTTGCGACGTTGATGGCCGTGGTGCTGTCCAAGCTGGTGCGCGCGGTGGGACTGGGCGGCGTCGACCGCAGCCTGGGCGCGCTGTTCGGCGTCGCGCGCGCGGCGATCCTGGTCCTGGTCCTCGCGCTGGGCTGCGGCTTCACCAGCCTGCCGCGCCAGCCCGCCTGGCGCGATTCCGTGAGCGGGCCGTGGCTCGCCGCCGCGGCGCTCGCCCTGAAGCCCTGGCTGCCGCAGACATTCGCCGAACGGCTGCGGTATGATTGACCCTTAAGGGACTCGGAGTTTCCTCTCCTCGCCAACGCCATGTGCGGAATCCTCGGCATCGTCGCCCGGTCCCCGGTCAACCAGCTCCTCTATGACGGCCTGCTGCTCCTGCAGCACCGCGGCCAGGACGCCGCCGGCATCGTCACCGGAGAGCGCAAGACCCTGCACATGCAAAAGGGCAACGGCATGGTGCGCGACGTGTTCCGCACACGCAACATGCGCGCCCTGCCGGGCAACATCGGCATCGCCCACTGCCGCTACCCGACCGCAGGCTCCGCGTACAACTCGGCCGAATCGCAGCCGTTCTACGTCAATTCCCCGTTCGGCATTGTGCTGGGCCACAACGGCAACCTGACCAATTCCGAGGCGCTCAAGGAGGAAATGTTCCGGCTGGACCTGCGGCACATCAACACCAATTCCGACTCCGAAGTGCTGCTGAACGTGCTGGCGCATGAGCTGGAGAAGGCCTCGGTTGGAATGCGCCTCAATCCGCAGACGATATTCGCGGCGGTGGCCGGCGTGCACCGGCGCGTGCGCGGCGCCTATGCCGTGATCGCCATGATCGCCGGCTATGGCGTGCTCGCCTTCCGCGATCCCTGGGGCATCCGGCCGGCGGTGATCGGCTACAACGAGACTCCGGCGGGCGTGGAGTACATGGTGGCCTCGGAGTCGGTCGCGGTGGACGCGCTGGGTTTCCGCGTGCTGCGAGACGTCGCCCCCGGCGAGGCGGTGCTGATCGACGAGGAAGGCAATTTCCACAGCCAGCAGTGCGCCGCGGAGACCTCGCTCAATCCCTGCATCTTCGAATATGTCTACCTCGCGCGCCCGGATTCGCTCATGGACGGCGCATCCGTCTACGAATCGCGCCTGAACATGGGCGAGAAGCTGGTGGAGAAGATCCGCCGCCAGTACCGGCACCTGGACATCGACGTCGTGATCCCGATCCCGGACTCCAGCCGCCCCTCGGCGATGCAGCTGGCCACCGGCCTGGGCGTGCCCTACCGCGAGGGCTTCGTCAAGAACCGCTACATCGGACGCACCTTCATCATGCCGGGCCACGCGGTGCGCAGCCGCTCGGTGCGCCAGAAGTTGAATCCGATGGCGCTGGAGTTCAACGGCAAGAACGTGCTGCTGGTGGATGATTCCATCGTGCGCGGCACCACCAGCCGGGAGATCGTGCAGATGGCGCGGGAGTCCGGCGCCCGCAAGGTGTTCTTCGCCTCCTCGGCGCCGCCGGTGCGCTTCCCGAACGTCTACGGCATCGACATGCCGACCCGCGCCGAGCTGATCGCCGCCCACCGCAGCGAGGACGGCGTCGCCGCGGAAATCGGGGCCGACGCGCTGGTCTACCAGGACCTGGACGCGCTCAAGGACTCGGTGCGCAAGGCCAACCCGAAGCTGGCGAACTTCGAGACCTCCTGCTTCGACGGCATCTACGTGACCGGGGATGTCACCAGCGACTACCTGCACCTGATCGAGAACCGCCGCGACGCGCAGCGGGACGAGGGCGAGGACGAGGGCGCGCAGCTCGATCTCAACCTCGCGGCCACGGGATGACTTTGATATAATTCGTTTTTCGCGCCGATTTGAGCCACAGCTTGCGGGCGCGTAACAAATGCTGCTAAAGCGTTCCGGAATGACCCGGTCCGCTTGACAAGAGAGGATCGGGTTTTTTTATGTCCGCATCGGAACAAGATCAGAGCGATATTTCCACGCTTGGCGTCCGCGCCGGCACCGCGCGCAGCGATTTCGGCGAGCATTCCGAGGCGCTGTTCCTCACCTCCAGCTTCGTCTTCAAGGACGCCGCCGCCGCGGCCGCCGGTTTTGGCGCGCCTGGCGCGGGCGAGGGCTACGTCTACTCTCGCTACACCAATCCCACGGTCACCATGATGCAGGACCGGCTGGCGGCGCTGGAAGGCGGCGAGGCCTGCGTCGCCACGGCCTCGGGCATGTCCGCGATCCTGGCAGCGTCCATGGTCACGCTGAAGGCGGGCGACCACGTCGTCTGCTCGAACGCGGTGTTCGGGGCCACGGTGCAGTTGTACGTCACCATCATGGCGCGCTTCGGCGTCCAGACCACCTTCGTCTCGCCGACGAAGGTCGAGGAGTGGGAGAAGGCGGTCAGGCCGAACACGAAGCTGCTGTTCCTCGAGACGCCGTCTAATCCTCTGGGCGAAATCTCGGACATAGCCGCGCTCGCCGTGGTGGCGAAGAAGGCGGGCGCGCTGCTCGCCGTGGACAACTGCTTCTGCACGCCAGCCTTGCAGCGGCCGTTGGCCTTGGGCGCGGACCTGGTGATTCATTCCGCCACCAAGCACCTGGACGGGCAGGGGCGGGTCATGGGCGGCGCGGTGGTCGGACACAAGGGCCCCGTCATGGACAGCCTGGTGGGGTTCCTGCGCACCGCCGGTCCCTCCATCTCGCCCTTCAATGCCTGGGTGATCCTGAAGGGCATGGAGACTTTGGAACTGCGCATGCTGGCGCAGTCGGAGCGGGCCTTGGCGCTGGCGCAATGGCTGGAGCAGCATCCGAAGGTGGCGCGGGTGCATTACCCTGGCCTGAAATCCCATCCCCAGTACGCGCTGGCGAAGCGGCAGCAGAAGGCCGGCGGCGCCATCGTGTCCTTCGAGGTCAAGGGCGGGAAGGATGCCGCGTGGAAAGTCATCGATTCCACGCGGATGATTTCCATCACCGGCAACCTGGGCGACGTGAAGACCACCATCACCCATCCGGGGACCACCACGCATGGCCGAATCACGCCCGAGGCGCGGGCGGCGGCGGGGATCACGGACGGCTTGATCCGGCTGGCGGTGGGGCTGGAGTCGGTGGCAGACCTGAAGGCGGACCTGCAGCGGGGGCTGGAAGGCTGAGGATGTAACCGATCGGTTACACCGGGGGTGCTAAAAGCCGACCAGCCGCGCCCCCACCGAGTCCAGGGCGAGGTAGCCCCCGCGCCCGTACCAGTCCGGCAGCACCCAGCGCACGCAGGGCCGGCCGTCCACCTCATGCTCGTGCCGCGCCGGCCGGTGGGTGTGGCCGTGGATCATCAGCTGCACGCCATGCACGCGAAAGGCCTCGCGCACCGCGCCCTCGTTCACGTCCATGATCCCGGCGGGCTTGGCCTGCACCACGGCCTTGCTCTTCGCGCGCAGTCCCTCGATGGTTTCGCGACGGTCGGGCAGGGACTTGGCGAGGAAATCCTTCTGCCAGGCTTCCGAGCGCGCCGTGGCGCGCCACCCCTGGTAGTCCTTGTCATCGGTGCACAGCGTATCGCCATGCATCAGCAAGACCGCTTTTCCACCGATCTCGACGACCCTCGGGTCATCGAGAAACAAGGCGCCGGATTCCTCGCAGAACTTCGCGCCCATCAGGAAGTCCCGATTCCCCACCATCAGGTGCACCGCGACGCCTGATTTGGTGAGCACCCGAAGCGCCCGAACCACCTGCCGCCCGAGCGGATCCTCCCCGATCCCGTCATCGCCGATCCAGTACTCGAACAGGTCCCCCAGGATGTAGAGCGCGTTCGAACGCGCCGCCTCCTCGTGCAGGAAGCGGAAGAACTGCTCGTTGGGTCCGGGGCGCTCGACCGAGAGGTGCAGGTCGGAGATGAAGAGCGCGCGGCTCACATCACTTCTTGGCGGCCACCACCGTCATGGATTCGATCACCACCGCCTCGCGCGGCACGTCGGTGCGGAACGGGCCGCCGGCGCCGGTGGGCAGCTTGGCGATCTTGGTCACGGTGTCCAGGCCCGAGACCACCTTGCCGAACACCGCGTAGCCCCAGCCGTCCTGGCCGGGGGCATTGAGGAAGTCGTTGTTCTTGACGTTGATGAAGAACTGGGCGCTCGCCGAATGGGGGTCGCTGGTGCGCGCCATGGCGATGGTGCCGAGGTCGTTCTTGAGGCCGTTCTTGGCCTCGTTCGGGATGGGGGCGCGGGTCTGCTTTTGCTGGTAATCCTTGCCGAAGCCGCCGCCCTGGATCATGAAGCCGTCGATGACGCGGTGGAACACCGTGCCGCTGTAGTGGCCGTCCTTCACGTACTGCAGGAAGTTCTCGACCGACTTGGGCGCCTTGGCCGGGTAGAGCTCCAGGCGGATGGTGCCGTGGTTGGTCTTGATGTCCACCTGCGGGTCTGCGCCAAGCGCGCCGGGCGCGGTCGCCGCCGCCGAGAGGACCACCAGGGGCTTGAGGAATCGAAGGAAATCATTGCGCAGGCTCATGCACCACCCTCATAGAGAATTTTCCAGCGCGCGCCCTCGCGCACCCAGTATTGGCGCTTGCGCATGACGTTGGAAAGGTTGCTGGAACGGTAGTCCTGGTCGAAACCGACCACGACGAACTTTTCGCGCGGGTACTGGAACATGGACACCCGGTTGAGGCCGACCTTGATCCACTGCTTGCCGGCATTGACCTTGCGCTTGTGCGCGGACCAGGCGGGCAGGTCCTGGTTGCCGGACTGGAATTTCGCGGCGTAGTGCGACAGGTACTTCGCGCTGTCGCGGCTCTCCCAGTCGGCGCGCCAGGCCTCGAGCGCATCGGACAGGCCCTTCCTCTCGGCCTCCAGCGTCGCCGCCGGGACCCATTCCAGCTCGTCGGCGATCACCACCGGGGTCAGGCCGACCTGCATGCTGCGCGCCACTGTGTCCAGGTCAGTGTTGGCGAGCACGATGCAGCCGTCGCTCGCGCGCGGCGGGCGGCTGTAGGTGTCCGAGGGCGTGCCGTGCAGCCAGATGCCGTAGCCGTTTCGCCCGAGCTTCTTGTCCCAGGCATTGGGGTAGTTGATCGGGAAGGCGCCCGAGCCGTAGAAATCGGTCAGCTTCTGGCGCGGCAGGTTGGCGGTGACGTGGTAGACGCCCAGCGGCGTCTTCTGGTCGCCTTCTCGGGTCTTCTCGACGCCGTTCTTGCCCAGGGTGACGTAGTAGTCCGCGACCAGCCGCGGGCGCCCCGCATCGTTCTGGAACACATACAGGCGCGAGCGGCGCGAATCGATCACCAGGGCGTGCTTCTGCTCGGCATTCAGTTGCAGCACGTGGCGCGGCACCAGGTCGCCGTTGGGCCGCTCGCGCAGCGCGCGCAGGCGGGAGTGCGCCTCGGCGCGCAGGCCGTCGATCTTGTCCTGCGGCACGGTCTTGGGCACGTTGCCCAGGGTCTGGATCGGCTGACGGCGCGCAAGCAGCAGGTCGCCGCGGATGAGGTGCGCGAGGCGGAAATTCGGGTGCGCCGCGATCAGCGCTTCCACGCGCTGCAGGGCGAGGTCCAGGCGCCGCCCGTCGATCGCCTCTAGCACGCCGGAGAGCTGCTTCTCGGGGCCGGCCGCATGAACGGCTACCGCGGCCCCGGCGGCGGAGAAGGCGAGGACGGCTGCGGCGAAGGCGGCGGCGCGATGAAGCGGTGCGCTACGCGAAGCGATCAATTTCCGACCCGCTCCTGCTGGATCCGCCAGCGGCCGTCGGCCTTTACCAGGACCAGCGTCTTGGTGCTGTTGGCGCTGGTCACGTCGGACTTGTAGGCCTGGCGGAAGGTGACGCTGGCCTGGCTTTCGCCGGAAAGCGTGACCTTGGGGGCGCTGATGCCCACGGAGATGGACTTGGGCGCGATGATGCGCGCGCGACGGACTTTCTCCCAGGCCGGACGCGCCTCGCCGCCCGGAACCTTGAAGTCCTTCGCGTAGAAGGCGAGGTAGCCGTCCACGTCCTTCGAGGCCCAGGCTTTGGCCCAGGCGTCGACGGTGCCGAGGATTTCGGCGGAGGGATTGGCCGAAGCGGGCGTGGCCGCGGGTTTCGGGGCTGCAGGTTTCGCTTAGGCGGCTGGCGCCGCCGAAGCGACCGGGGAGGGCTTGGTGGGCGCGGCCGAGGGAGCAGGCGCAGCGGCAGGCGAGGGAGGAGCTGCTGCGGCGGCGGGTGCAGCGGCGACCGCTACCGGGGCGGGCTTGACCGGGGCGCCGACGAGTTCGCGCACCAGCGCGAGCTTGTTCTTCGCACCGGCGTTGCCCGAGTCAATTTGCAGCGCCTTGTCGTAGGCCTGGCTCGCGAGCTTGGCGTAGACGTCGCCCAGGTTCTCGTAGGCGGTGGCGTAGCTCGGGTGGGTGCGGATGGATTGCTCCAGCGCGCCGCGCGCCTTGTCGTATTGGCCTTCGGCCGCGTAGAGCACCGCGAGGTTGTTGTATGGCTCTGGCAGTTGCGGATAGTCCTGCGTCAGCTTGAGGAAGATCGCGATCGCTTCCTTCGGGTTGCCCTGCTCGGCGAAGATGAGTCCCTTCAGGAAGCGCGCCTGCGGATCGCGCGGCTTGCCGGCGAGCACCTTGTTGACGCGCTCGAGCGCCGGGGCATGCTGTCCGGCCTTGAGCAGCTTCGCGGCTTCCTGCACGTCGTCGGATTGCGCGACGCTGGACGAAACGAATAAAGTGGACGCCGCCGCGAACGCGAATGCGGCGAAGGCGCGGTGGAGGGCGGGCGATGCGGTCATTGTGTTATACTTTTCAAGGCCCTACAGAAGGTTTCGCATTCTAGACCAAGCCCTGCCCGTTCACAACTTGGGCGTCAGGTCAGGGTATCCCAGAGCGGACTCCAATGCTGAGAATCTACAACTCGCTGGCCCGGGAGAAGCAGGCATTCGTCCCCATCCGGCCCGGCGAAGTCCGGATGTACGTCTGCGGCATCACCGTCTACGACTATTGCCACCTCGGCCATGCCCGGATGATGGTCGCCTTCGACGTGGTGCAGCGCTGGCTGCGCGCGAGCGGCTTCAAGGTCACCTATGTCCGCAACATCACGGATATCGACGACAAGATCATCAAGCGCGCGGTCGAGAACAAGGAAACCATCGGCGAATTGACCGGGCGCTTCATCCGTGCGATGGACGAGGACATCGGGGCGCTGGGGGTGCAGAAGCCCGAGCATGAGCCGCGCGCCACCGAGTATGTGCCGCAGATGCTGGAGATGATCGGGCGCCTGGAGACGAACGGGCTCGCGTACAAGGCCGCGGACGGCGATGTGAACTACCTGGTGCGCAAGTTCCCGGTGTACGGAAAGCTCTCCGGGAAGTCTCTGGACGACCTTCGCGCCGGTGAGCGGGTGGAGGTGGGTTCGGCCAAGCAGGATCCGCTGGATTTCGTGCTGTGGAAGCATTCGAAGGCGGACGAGCCCAAGTGGTCTTCGCAGTGGGGCGACGGACGGCCCGGCTGGCACATTGAGTGCTCGGCCATGGGCTGCACGCTGCTCGGCAACACCTTCGACATTCACGGCGGCGGCCAGGACCTGCAGTTCCCGCACCATGAGAACGAAATCGCGCAGTCAGAGGGGGCCAACGGCGGGACGTTCGTCAACTACTGGATGCACAACGGCTTCGTGCGCGTGGACGACGAGAAGATGTCCAAGTCGCTGGGCAACTTTTTCACCATCCGCGAGATCCTGAAGCTGTACGACCCGGAGGTGCTGCGCTTCTTCATCGTGCGCGCCCAGTACCGCAGCCCGCTCAACTACTCGGATGCACACCTGGACGACGCCAAGGCGGCGCTGACGCGCCTCTACACCGCGCTGAAGGGATTTGAAGGCGCGGGCCAAATTGATTGGAACGAGCCCCATGCGCAACGCTTCAAGGCAGCGATGGACGACGATTTCAACACCGCCGAGGCGGTGGCGGAGTTGTTCAACCTTGCCAACGAGATCGGGCGCGGACAGAAGGAACTGATGGCTCAGTTGAAGGGCCTGGGCGGCGTGCTCGGGCTTCTGGAGCGGCGCGCCGAGGCGTTCCTCCAGGCGGGACGTGGCGATGGCCTGGCCAACAGCGACATCGCGGCGATGATCCAGGCGCGGATCGACGCGCGCAAGGCGAAGAACTACGCCGAGGCCGACCGCATCCGGCAATCATTGGAGAAGGACGGCATCCTCCTCGAGGACGGCCCCACCGGCACCACCTGGCGCCGCGCCTAGAGCGAAAACAGGGACTGTCCCTGTTTTCTTAGCTTTCGAAGAACTCCTTGATCTACCCATTGAAGTGTCTAGTTTCGTGCACTAGACTGTAATCCGTAGGTAAATCAGCATCATCTATACGCCGCTAAACGCGGCTATCTTGCCAGCGCGTTACCTACCCGTGCACTGCGCGCTGTGCACTACGGAGGGCGAAACGTGGCGACCTGGGCAGAGCGGCAGAAAGTCCCTGAGAAGGGGCAGGCGGACTACGCGCCGGACGATACCGGCTTGAAGTTGCGGGTATTCGCAAGCGGCCGGCGATGCTGGTACATCCGCGGAAGGATGAGGCGCGCTGCAATCGCTGGCGAACCGCGCGGCGAAGGGGAATCCCGGTTCGTCGTGCTTGGGGAAGTGCCCGGCATGAGTCGGGACGATGCCGACGCCGCAGCCGCCAATGCGCGCGACATGCTGCGCCGCGGCCTCGATCCCATGGCCGAGCGGGATGCGGCTGTCCGCAAGGCGCAGGCGAGCACCAAGAAATTCGCGGAAGTTGTGGCGGAATGGACCGCCGAGAGCAAAGGCGGATGGCGCCCTTCCACGATCGCGGTTTATCGCGCCGTATTCAATGGCCCGAGACTAGCGGCCATCCGTGAGCGCCGCATCGCTGGAATCACAGCGGCAGACCTAAAGGCGATCAAGCGCGGAATTACGGTCAATAGCCAGCAGGCCGCGCTAGGGCCCGTTCGTTCAGTGTTTCGCTTTGCCGTGAAGCAAGGCTATATCCCCAAATCGCCATTCGACGGCGAAAAAGACTTGAAGATTGAGAAGGCGGAAGGCGACGCCGCGCCGCTGGTCGAGTTCCACGAAGGGCGCGCGCCGAACTTTGCGGAGCTTGTCGCAACGCTTGATGCAATGGCCGCGGCCGAACAATCGCGCCCGCTGTCGCCGTGGTGGAATATCTGGCGTGTCTGCATCTTGACCGGCCAGCGGCCGAGCGCGGTAATCGGGATGCGCTGGTCCGAGCTTGCGCTAGATGGCGATGCGCCAAGCTGGACGATCCCGATTGAGCGCAGCAAGGTCAAGCGCGAAGCGAAAATCCCGCTGGCGAAGGATTGCGCCGCGCTCTTGCGCGACCTTCCGAGAAAGGCGGAGCTTGTCTGGCCGGGACGCGATGGCAAGAGCGAGCTTTCCTATCCGCCCGCCGAGCCGCAGATACTCTCCGCGCTGCTGGCGGATCGAGGCTTCGCTAAAGGATGGTGGGCCGGAAGGGCGCGCGATTCCGTGGCCTCATGGCTTGAATTCCAGAGCGACGCGACCGAGCGCGCCATGGCCTTGCTGCTGAATCACAAGCCGCCCGCCGAGAATACGCGCCGGAAGCACTACGCCAAGATAGGCGCGGAGCACCAAGCGCGCGTGCTGATCGAGCGATGGGCGCAGGCTGTGCGCGAGGCTCGCGCCGGGAAAGCCGCGCGCGTAGTGCCTCTACGGAAAGGCGCTTAAATCGCATCGTGTATACTGAAAGGGTAAGGACTGCGAATTAGTTAGAGCAGTTGCAAGGCTTCCGTCTCCGGCCAGTTCGCGCGGGTAAGGCGGTAAGGCAGGGGCAAGCACAATCCCCTGCCGCTCTACCAAGGGGGCACGAGTGCGCAAATGCGCCGTGCCCCTTTTCTCATTGTGGGGGCCGGTGCGCAATGCACCGGAGGTTTGCCGTGTATCTCAATTCCACCGAAGCAGCGAAGTTCGTTTGCCTGAGCCGTGCACGCTTAGAGCAGTTGCTGCGCGATCCCAAGGCGAAGTTTCCCCGGCCATTCCAGCCGCAAGGCGCTGGCGGGCGGCGCTGCTTCAAGAGCGCAGAACTCGCCGCGTGGATCGAGCGCAAGCGCGCGACGTACCCAAACGCGGCATAGCCGCAAATCGCCCGCGCTGGCGAACTGCGGCGCAACCGCGCCCGGCGGCATCCGGGGAAAGCACGACAAGCAAGACCTAAGGAGGGGAGAACGATGGAAACGAAAGAACGAACGAACCGGCAAGAGCTAATCAAACTCGCGATTGCCTACGCGGCCGGCAAAAACGACAACATGCCGGCCCAGGTTCGGCGAATCCTGGCTCAAAAATTCGGCGTGGAAGTCCTCGAAATCGAAGTAGAAGCCGCATGCCAGCAGTTGGCCGGCGAGTCCGTGCTCAAGCTCGCACGCCTCGCGCGCGACGCATGAGGCCCGGCAATGACAACGACATTGCAGGCAGCATGGGCCGCCGGGCGCGCGCTGCGCCTCGACCAACTCGCCACGCTCCCCATAACGAAAGCCGACTTGCGGCACGAGCGCGCGGAACGCGCTCAGGCGATCCAGCGCGCGCGGCGCAAGGGCGCAAGAGCACTCGAACTTCTCGCGTCGCCAGAGTGCAATCCAGATCCCGCACTAGTTGCAGCTTGGGCCAAAGACTACGGGGTGAAAAATGACCGCTGATACCAAATTCCGCGGCGACCACGGATCGCCCGAACACAAGGCGCACATTGCGCGCATCGCGCATTCCCATGAAGTGCATGATGTTATCGAGGCGGTGCTGACCCTGAACGATACGGGCGCCGACATTGAGGATCGCGCGGCGATGGCGCGCTATCTCGACGGGATCAAAGAGGACATGCCCGCCGCGTACAGCGAAGGCGTGGCGACTTACGAGAAGGCGCTGGCCGACGCGAGCATATTAACCCTCAAGGCACGCCGACGCCCTTTCAGCCCGGAGGAAAGTCGAGTCGGCGACGTATTCAGCAAGGCGCCACCGGCCCCGCCATTCGTGATCGAGCGGCTACTGCCGCGCGCGCATGGCGTCGAGAACGCCACCGGGGGCGCCGGTAAGACTACCCGGCACATTTGGGAAGCCGCGCACGTCATCCTAGGCCGCGACTTGTACGGGCTGCGCGTCCACCAGCCCGGCGCCGTGTTGATCGTCACCAAAGAGGACGATTCGGCGCTGTTCAGGCATCGGATTTACGAAGTCATTTCGAGCATGCCGGACCTGTCGGCCGAGGACCGTAAGCGGATCGCCGATAGCCTGCATTTGCTGGTACTGACCGGGACAGACGAGCGGCTGGCCATCGCCGACCGCACCGGGAACCTGCGGCAAACCGACCTTGCCGAACGCATCTCCACGGGCTACGAGCGCGAAGGGCTGGCGCTGGTCGAGTTCGATCCGTTTAATTTGTTCGGACCTGGCGAAAGGTTCGTAAACGATGGCGAGGCGTCGGCGCTGTCGGCTATGGCCAACATCTCGCAGGCGCTCAAGTGCGCCGTGCGCGCTACGTCGCACGTTTCAAAGGCCGTCAACCGCGAAGGAACTTCGGACGCGCATAGCGGGCGCGGAGGTTCCGCGGGCGGCGACAATTCCCGATTCGTTTGGAACTACTGGCGCCACGATGCCGCGCGCGACAAGGGCATGGTTGTCCCGTCCGACCTGGCAGCCGCTGCGGACGCGGGCGAGCTGTACCAGTTGCATGTCGCCAAGCTGACGGCCGCGCGCCCGGCGATGGATCGCATTTGGATCGTGCGGCAGGGGTTCGCCTTCCGCTGGCAGGCCGACACGCTCACGACGCCTCAGGAGCGCAGGAACGCTGCGGCCGACGCCGACGCGCAGCGCGTGCTCGACCATCTACGCAACGGGCGCGCGCAGGAGGGCTACTACACGGCGTCCGAGCTTGAGGCCGAGGCTGCGACCATTGGCATCGGCGGCAAGCGAGTCCGGGCGGCTGTGCGGCGGCTGCGGCTACGCGGGCAGGTAGCAGAGAAAGATTTGCCCGCGGAAATGCGGCAAGGGGGCCGGAAAACGTATCTTGAGCCGGCAGCCGAGGCCACCGCGCCGCTTGATACCGGCAAACCGATAGTGGAGCAGATCGGCGGCGATAGCTGAAATGGCATCGAGTGCCCATGCTATCCGCCACGGTTCCCGACATGGCGCTACCCTTGGCCGGCGGCGCAATCTACAGACGAAAGGAGGCTCGAATGCGAGGCAAGATCATTGCGATAGGGGCATTACTTGGCGCGCTATTTCTGGGGGGCGGAATCGTCCTGGTGATTCAAGGCACGCCCGAGCAACAAGCGCGACGCGATGTTGCCCGATGCGCAGAAATCGCGCGGATCATGATGAACCCCGAAACTTTCGGGCATCATTTGTCAGAATCATTCAGCCTCAGTGCAAGTCTGGGAAAGCTCTTTGGCCAAACCGGCCCGTGGTTGACTGATCCGTTGGCGCCCGAGTACGTAGTCGCGCTTCATGGGGTTACTTACCGTTGCTTACGCGACGGGCGTTAACTCGCCGTGCGGAAACCCGCGATAGCGCGAACAGCATCGGGGCGATTTTGCCGGGGTTGTCCGGGGTAGGGCTGTCGCTGACGCGTCGCCAGCCCCCTCAACCCCGGCGGAAGCTCTAAGGGAAATGGCTGCCGCCGGGGTTGGCGGGCAGCCCTTGCCCTTTTCATGGCAACGATTGCCGGAGTGCTGCCGGGGTTGTCCGGGGTTGCCGGGGTTAGGCTTTCGAGGCTAGCGTGACCCCTAATTAACCGGGGCGGGACCGCTTACGCGCGCACGCGCGCGAGGGCGGCCGGGCGCCCTGGCCGCTTCGCGGCACCCCGGCACTCCGGCGCGATCCGCGCGCGTCCTGAAGGGAATGGCCGGGCGTTCGGGCTTGGCCCGCAGTAGGTCTAGCGTGTCCGAATAGCCGTCGCAGTTGTTCGATTCCCGAGCGGACGCCGCGCAGTAGTTCACGCCAAGGGCACGCTTGAGGCGAAAGCGGCTATATCCGGGCCTCTGGCGTCCCTTCGCGTGGCGCCCGATCCGGCGCGACGCCTGGCGGCCATGCGCAGCGCGAGCCGTAGCTGTTGCGCGCGATCGTGGCGCCCCTGGCGCGGCGGCTGGCCCCTTGACCCTCGTCCGCTGCGCCTGAGCGGTCCTGGCGTGTCTCAGGCGTGTCCCCGGCGCGCGCAGCGTAGCGCGCCGATCGCATGAGGCGCAGAATTTGGACTTCGCGCGATGCGCAAGGCGCCCGGCTTACCGGGGGGGGGGTACGCCGGGGGGTGCACCAAGGATTCGTCGGCGGCAACAGCGTGTGTGGCTGATTGCCCCGCCGGGGGCGCAATTTTTCTGCGGAATTAATTGCCCGTTTAATTCCGAGTTGAGGAATTAAGTGTCGGCTTAATTCTCTACAAAAATTCGCTGTGGAAAGAGCTTTGGGCGTGAATGGTATCCTATCAAGTATGTATCTCTGAATTCCCAATCCCGCGCCGCTGCGCGCGTTGATGCGCTCCTAACCGAGCTTGCCGCGGAGTATCGAAACCTTCCGCGGCTCGAAGCCCTAGCCCTTCACTTCCGCGAAGCACTCGCGCGCGCCGGCTTGCCTGGCGGGTATGCGCGCCGAGGCGCTGTCGCGCGCCCGCTTTCTGAATCACTCAATGGAGAAACGCAATGCTGAAACGCAGTAGAGAGATTGCACGCACGTTCGCCGAGTCGGCCGGGATCATCGCGCCGGACATTCCCCGCGCCAGCAAATCCGCCGAGGAACACCGGCAAGGATTGGTAGCCGCGCAGCACGCCCTTGAAAGCGCCGAGCAGGCGCTACAAGCGGCGCACGATCGCGGCGCCGAAGATCCCGAGGTTACGCGCTTTGAAGCTGCGCTAGCCGCTGCGAAGGCGGAAGTGTCGCGGGCCGAGTCCCGTTACCTTGGCGCTGAAAAGCGCCTGGCCGCAGCGCGCGATGCCGACGCCGAGAAGCTGAAAGCGGCGGCGCGCGTGAAGCTTGCCGATTCCCTGGCGATCCGCGCGAAGGCTGCGGAGAACATTGACCGCTTGGCAGGCGAGATTGCCGACTGGGTACAAACAATCGACGCGCAGGACAGCGTGCTCGCTGAAGCCGTGCGCGACGGAGTGGCGCCGAGAGAAAGCGGGAGTGTCGCAGCGCGCGGTCAACGTGCCGCCGAGCTGGCGCTGTCCAAGGCCGGCGCAATCCCGCGCGCCTATGCGGGCGATCCGACACAGCACCCTGACGCAGTGGACGTAGTGGGGCGAGACAACGAGGCGCTATCGCGCGAGTTGCCGAAGCAACCGGGCATCGCCGCGCTAGCACAGGTGAACGCATGAGCGACAGCGCGCCGGAAGCCGGCGCAACGCCACCGAGCGCGCAGCCTGGCGCAGTCTCGTTTCAGTCGGACACGGCCGGAATGTCGGACAGCCAGCGCGCCGCGATGGCCTTTGTCGATGCAAACCGTGGCGAGGCGATCAACAGCAATGATGTATTCCTGTCGCGGCGAATCAGTGAAGCACTGGATCATGCATACCGAAACGGGCCCGCGCCCGGTTTTCTACCGCAGCCCGATAGCGCGCGAGCCGCGCAGGCGGACGCCACGCGCCCGCATGACAGCCTGCGCGATGTATTCGAGGCCGCAGCGCAGCCCGCGAGCGAACAGCAGATAGGCGCCGCAGTTGATAGCGCCGTAGTGCAAGGCGTGAATCGAGAGCTTGCTGAACGCGCGGCCGGTATCTGCGCTGACCTGGCCTTGAGCGAGGGAGCTACTCGCACCATTCTCGACAGGGTACGCGCGCATCATGGCTCGTCATTCGAGGCCGGGCCGGATTCAGACATTGCCATCCTCACGGACGCCGAGACACAGGAACACATAGCCGAGGCGTCGCGCCTGTACGGAGGAACGGAGAAGCTTGAGGCGGCGAGTCGGCAGGCGCGCGAGTACCTGCGGGCGCGGGGCGTTCTGGACAAATTCGACAAAGCGGGAATTACGCGCAGTAGCTTGGCATTCGATCCCAAACTGTTGAGCGCGCTTTGCGCCGCGGCCGACCGGGCGGGCATTCCGCGAGGCGGGAAAGGGTAGGTGCCGCGATGGCGCAACGCCTTCCGGCACTCGGCGCCGCGTTGCAGGCTGCGGGCGTCCGGGTATCCATTTGCCCGGTTCACGGCGATCAGTTGCGGCCTTGTGGCAAGTGCGAGCGTGCATTCGCCCAAGCGGAGGGGCAGCGTCGCCGGCAGCTTGCCGCTGACGCGGTAGCGATCCACGCCAAGTATCTGCGAGGCCGTGCGTGAAGCTTAAAGGCATTCTCAGCAGCAAGTCACGGCGGGCGGTGCATGAGCGCAACCGCGACCGCAAGGCGCCAATCGCGCCCGATGGCAGGCTTTCGCCAGAGGGACACAAGCCGCGCGACGGCGCGAACGGGACGATCATCTGTACGTGCGGCGGATCGCGCTATTCGCCCGCAGCGTTCGCCATGCATCTAGCGGGCGGCGCAATGAGAGACGGCGAGGCCGGCGTTTACACCGTCGGGCCTAGCGATCCTTGGACAGCGGCGCAGCAGCCCGAGCGCGCGCGGCAGGGTACAGAGGATGTAGACGCAGCCTGGCGGCGGGATATGGTGGATCGGTACTTCGAGCAGCGGAGGCGCGCGCCGCGCGTCGCCGAAGGCGTGAGCGGTAGCGCGTTTTTCGGCTAGGCGCGCGGCCTAGCTTCCTACCGCTGGCGGGAGGAACGCGCGCAATCCCTTTAGATCAGCCGGAACGAAGGCGCGCACATCGTCCTTTGATATGCGCAGCAGAACGAACTCCGCGCCGTGAACGCCGTAGTGTTCGAAAGTAACCTCCGAGGGCCCCTCTGTGGCCTCTACCGTGGCGCAGGCTCTACGCTGTAAGTCCGGGAAGTACTGTGAGCGAATATTGCGTTCGAAATCGTCCTGCGTCATTTCGTAGTCCCTCCCTCGGCAGATAGTCCTACAGTAGTCCCCTAGGCGGATCGAATCGACACGGAATCGGGCGCGGCGCAAGGGGCCGCCGGGCAAATCTCGCGCCTAAGACTGTGATTCCCTTACGGAAGTCCACGCAGGCCGGCGCGTTACCTACCCGTGCACTAAGGATTTACGTTTCACTCAGGTATCAAAAAATTCCTTGACCTTGTCGAACCAGCCCTTGGCGCGCGGGTTGTGGCGCGCGGAGTCTTTCTGGCTGATGGTCTCGAACTCCTCCAGCAGATCGCGCTGGCGCGCGGTCAGGTTCACCGGCGTTTCCACCACGACGTGGCAGAAGAGGTCCCCCGGCGCCTGGCTGCGCACGCCCTTGATGCCCTTGCCGCGCAGGCGGAATGTCTTGCCGGTCTGGGTGCCGCCGGGGACGTTGATTTTCGCGCTGCCGTCCAATGTTGGTACTTCGACGTCGCCGCCCAGCGCCGCCGCGGCGAAGGACACCGGCATCTCGCAGTGAAGGTCGTCGTGGTCGCGCTGGAAAACCTGGTGCGCCTTGAGGTGGACCTGCACGTAGAGGTCGCCGGCCGGTCCGCCGTTGACGCCCGCCTCGCCCTCGCCCGTCAGGCGCACGCGGTCGCCCTCGTCCACGCCTGACGGAATGCGCACCGAAAGGGTCTTCTGGTGCTTGATGCGCCCGGCGCCCGCGCAAGTCACGCAGGGATGCGCCACCATCTTGCCGCTGCCGTGGCAGCGCGGGCAGGTCTGGGCGATGGAGAAGGGGCCCTGCGACACGCGCACCTGGCCCGCGCCGCGGCACGTGGTGCAGGTGGTGGGCTGGGTGCCGGCCTTGGCGCCGGTGCCTTTGCAGGTCTCGCAGGCCGTAAGCGTCGGGATGCGGATCTTGGTCTCGAAGCCGTGCGCCGCCTGTTCAAGGGTGATTTCCAGGTTGTAGCGCAGGTCGGCGCCACGGTAGACGTTGGAGCGGCCCTGGCGGCCGCCGCCGCCACCGAATATCTCGCCGAAGATGTCGCTGAACATGTCGCCGAAGCCGGCCTGGGCGCCGGCCGCGCCTGCGGCGGCGGCCTGGTCCACGCCGGCATGGCCATACTGATCATAGGCCGAGCGCTTGGGCGCCTCCGAGAGGATCTCGTAGGCTTCCTTCGCCTCCTTGAACTTCTCCTCGGCCCTGGGGTTGTCCGGATTGCGGTCCGGGTGCCATTTCATGTCGAGTTTCCGGTACGCCTTCTTGATGTCCTCGTCGGAGGCGTCCCGGTTTACCCCGAGCACTTCATAGTAGTCGCGCTTCGCCAAACTGGTTCCTTACCCGGCGTCAGCCGGCTTTTTTGTCCTTGACTTCAGTGAACTCCGCGTCGACCACGTTGCCGTCGTCCTTCTTCGCTTCTCCGGCTGCCGCTGCTTCGCCGGCACCTGCGGCGCCTTGAGCCGCCTGCTGGCTCTCGGCGTAGATCTTCTCGCCCAGCTTCTGCGACGCCTGCGCCAGCGCCTGGGACCTGGCCTCGATCGACGCCTTGTCCTCCGACTTCATCACGCCCTCGGCGTCCTTCAGCGCGGCCTCGATCTTCTCCTTCTCTCCCGCGTCCAGCTTGTCGCCGTGCTCGGCGAGCGATTTCTTCACCGAGTGAACCAGCGCCTCGCACTGGTTGCGCGCGTTGACCAGTTCCAGCGCCTTGCGGTCTTCCTCGGCGTGCGCCTCGGCGTCCTTCACCATGCGCTGGATCTCGTCCTCGGTCAGTCCCGAGCCCGCCTGGATCTTGATCTTGGCTTCCTTGCCGGTGGCCTTGTCCTTGGCCGTGACATGCAGGATGCCGTTGGCGTCGATGTCGAACATGACCTCGATCTGCGGCAGGCCGCGCGGCGCCGGCGCGATGTCCGCGAGGTTGAACTGGCCCAGGGACTTGTTGCCGCCGGCCACCTCGCGCTCGCCCTGCAGCACGTGGATGGTGACCGCGGTCTGGTTGTCGTCTGCGGTGGAGAACACCTGCTGCGCCTTGGTCGGGATGGTGGTGTTCTTCTGGATCAGCTTGGTCATGACCCCGCCCAGGGTCTCGATGCCCAGCGACAGCGGCGTGACGTCGAGCAGCAACACGTCCTTCACCTCGCCCTTGAGCACCCCGGCCTGGATCGCGGCGCCCACGGCCACCGCCTCGTCAGGGTTGACGTCCTTCCTCGGCTCCTTGCCGAAGAACTCGCGCACCTTGTCCACCACCTTGGGCATGCGCGTCATGCCGCCCACCAGGATGACGTCCTGGATGTCGGTGACCTTCACCCCGGCATCCTTGATGGCGACGCGGCAGGGCTCGATGGTGCGCTCGATCAACGCGTCCACCAGCGATTCGAACTTGGCGCGCGTGATCTTCATCGTCAGGTGCTGCGGCGCGCCGCCGGTCATCGCGATGTAGGGCTCGTTGACCTCGGTCTGCTGCGACGAGGAGAGCTCGATCTTGGCGCGCTCGGCCGCGGACTTCACCCGTTGCAGCGCGATCGGGTCCTTGGCGAGGTCCACGCCGGACTGCTTCTTGAACTCCTCGACGATGTAGTCGATCAGGCGCTGGTCGAAGTCCTCACCGCCCAGGAACGTGTCGCCGTTGGTGGAGAGCACCTCGAACTGGTGCTCGCCCTCGACGGCGGCGATGTCGATGATGGAGATGTCGAAGGTGCCGCCGCCCAGGTCATAGACCGCGATCTTGCGGTCCTTGCCTTCCTTCTTGTCCATGCCGAAGGCGAGCGCGGCCGCGGTGGGCTCGTTGATGATGCGCTTGACATCGAGGCCGGCAATTCGCCCGGCATCCTTGGTTGCCTGGCGCTGGGAATCGTTGAAGTAGGCCGGCACCGTGATCACGGCCTCGGTGACTTCCTCGCCCAGGTAATCCTCGGCGGTCTTCTTCATCTTGCGCAGCACCTCGGCCGAGACCTGCTGCGCGGCGAGCTTCTTGCCGCGCACCTCCACCCAGGCGTCGCCGTTGTCGGCCTTGACGATGGCGTAGGGCATCAGCGAGATGTCCTTCTGTACTTCCTTCTCCTCGAACTTGCGGCCGATGAGGCGCTTCACCGCGTAGAGCGTGTTCTTGGCGTTGGTCACCGCCTGGCGCTTGGCCGGGGCGCCGACCAGGATGTCGCCGTCGTCCGAATAGGCGACGATCGAGGGCGTGGTGCGCGCGCCCTCGGAGTTCTCGATCACCTTGGGCTTGCCGCCCTCCATGATCGCGACGCAGGAGTTCGTGGTGCCCAGGTCGATGCCGATGATCTTGCTCATGTCCGTTCCTTCAGTTCGAGTTCAGGTTGCCACTCAGATCGGGGTTTCCGCCCTTGTTTTCAAGGGCTTTCGCAACCGTCACCAGCGCCGGGCGCAGGATCCGCTCGTGCAGCCGGTAGCCCTTGACCATCACCGCCACCACCGTGTTTGGTTCGGCGGCGGACTCCACCGCCGCCATGGCCTGGTGGCGGTTCGGGTCGAAGCGCTCGCCCACGGCCGGCGTGATCTCGGTGACGCCGGCTTTTTCCAGAGCGGCGCGCATCTGCTTGAGCGTCAACTCGACCCCGCTTCTCAGGGCCTCGTTGGCCTCGCCGGCGGCGGCCAGCGTCGCCTCCAGGCTGTCGCACACCGGCACCAGCCCCTCGGCAAAGCGCTCGATTGCGAACTTGTGGGCGGCGGACACGTCCGCTTGCGCCCGCTTGCGGACGTTCTCGGTCTCGGCCACGGCGCGCACCCAAGCGTCGCGCTGTTCTTCCACGCGGGCCTGGGCCTCGGCCAGCAGCTTTTCGAGGGATTTCTCCTCGACGGGGGCGGATTGGGGTTGTTCGGCGGAGTCGGACATGGTCGCGTAAGTGGTTGAACCGACAACACATGAGGGCGAATCCGCCGATTTCAAGGGGGCGTTCGCGAAATCTCCGCCAGCGCCCGGATCCAGGCGGGGTGCTCGTTCAGGCAGGGCAGGGCCCGGTACTCGCCGCCCCCCGCGTGCTGGAAGATCTCCCGTCCCTCCATGGCAATTTCCTCCAGCGTCTCCAGGCAGTCGGCGACAAAGCCGGGGCAGAACACGTCAACCCGTTTCGTCTTCTCCGACCCAAGCCGGGCGAGGATGTCCGAGGTGTAGGGCTGGATCCACTTCGCGGGTCCGAAGCGCGACTGGAAGCCGACGCGAAAGCGCGCCTCCTCCAGCCCGAGCGCCTGCGCCAGCAACGCCGCAGTAGCCATGCACTGGCGGTAATACGGGTCGCCGCGCTCGATGGAACGCTGCGGCAGGCCGTGGAAGCTCATCACCAGCACCTGCGGCTGGCCGTGCGCGGCCCAGTCCTCGCGCACCAGCGCGGCCAGCGCCGCAATGTAGGCCGGATGGTCGTGGAAGTCCTCGAGCATGCGCGTCCCTTTCGGAATCACGTCACGGATGCTCTCGGTGGTGCTTCGTGCGTACTGGGGATACATCGGCACGACGAGGACCTCGTCGCAGGCCCGCAGCTTCGCCAGACCGGAAGCGATCGAGGGTTCGCCGTAGCGCATCGCGAACGCCACCTTCGCCTCCGGCATCCCGGCCGCGAGCAGCCCGGCCTGGCGGCGCGTATGGAACATCAGCGGCGAGCCCTCGCTGGTCCAGACTTTGGCGTACTTCGCGGCCGATTCCGCCGGGCGCCTGCGCAGGACGAGGCCGTACAGGATCGGCAGCCAGATGAAGCGGGGGATTTCCACGACGCGGGGATCGCCGAGGAATTCGGCGAGGTAGCTGCGCACCGCGTCTGCCGTGGGTGCGGCGGGCGTGCCCAGGTTGACGAGGAGAATCCCGCGCAAAACCGCGTTCAGGACTGCGACAGGGCCGTGGAGAGCAGTTTCGCGGTGACGTCCACGATGGGCACGACGCGGTCGTAGGCCATGCGTGTCGGGCCGATGACGCCCACGGTGCCCACCACTTCTCCATCCACCTTGTAGGGCGCGGTCACCACGCTGACGTCGTCGGGCGCGGCCACCCCGGATTCGCCGCCGATGAATATCTGCACCCCTTCGCCGCGCAGCGAGATGTCCAGGATCTGAAGGAGCGAGGTCTTACGCTCGAACAGCTCGAACAGCTGGCGCAGGCGCGACATGTCCTGGGACAGGTCCTGCACCGCGAGCAGGTTGCGTTCGCCCGAGATCACGTACTGCTCGTGGCCCTCGGCCACCGCCTTGTCGCTGGCCTCGAGCGCGGCGCTCATCAGCGAGACCATGTCCTGCCGGATCTCGCTCAGTTCGCCGTGCAGCCGCAGGCGGATGTCCTCGAAGCTCTGCCCGGAGTAGTGCTGGTTGAAGTAGTTCGCGGCCGAGACCAGCTCCGAGGGCGAGTAGTCGCGCTCGGTGAAAAGGATGCGGTTCTGCACGTCCCCGTTCGGCGTCACCACGATGAGCAGCACTCGCTTCTCCGACAGCCGGAGGAACTCGATCTGGCGGAACGAGAGCGAGCGCCGGCGCGGGGTCATCACCACGCCCGCGAACTGCGTCAGCTGCGACAGCAGCTGCGAGGCGGTCTGGATGGCGCGCTGCGGGCTGTCCGGGTGCAGGTTGTCCTCGAGCTGGTGGATGTCGCCGCTGCCCAGGGGCTTGGTCACCAGCAGGGTGTCGACGAAGAAGCGGTAGCCCAGGGGGGTGGGGATGCGGCCCGCGGAGGTGTGCGGGCTGGTGATCAGGCCCAGCTCCTCCAGGTCCGACATGACGTTGCGCACCGTGGCCGGGGACAGGTCGAGGCCCGCGTGCCGCGAAAGGGTGCGCGAGCCCACCGGCTGGCCTTCCGCGATATAGCGTTCGACCAGCGTCTTGAGGAGGATCTGCGCGCGCTTGTCCAGCACGATTCCATTCTACCGTTAGAATCCTTCGATGCCTCCTGCGTTCCAGCGCGTAGCCCTGATTGGAAAGCCGGCGCCCGAGATCGCCACGCCCCTCAGAGCCTTGCGCGACCTGCTGCGCCAGCGCGGATGCGAGGTGATGCTGGAGCGGGAAACGGCTGCGACGGTGGGCGACAACGGCGGCGGGAACGGCTCCATTGCCGGTTTCGACGACATCGGCCGCAGCGCTGACCTTGCCATCGTGCTGGGCGGGGATGGCACCATGCTGGCGGCGGCGCGCAACCTCGCGCACCGCAAGGTGCCGCTGGCGGGCATCAACCAGGGGCGCCTGGGCTTCATGACCGACATCGCCCTGTCCGAGATGGACGCCTCCGTGGGCGCGATCCTCGAGGGCCGGCACACCATCGAGGAGCGCGCCCTGATCGAAGCCGAGATCCTGCGCGACGGCAAGCGGCTGATGAGCACCGTGGCGCTGAACGAGGCGGTGGTGAGCAAGGGCTCGCAGGCGCGCCTGATCGAGTTCAAGTTGAGCATCGACGGCGAGTACGTCTACGCGTTGCGCGCCGACGGCGTCATCGTCGCCACGCCGACCGGCTCCACCGCCTACGCGCTCTCGGCGCAGGGGCCGATCCTGCAGCCCACCGTGCCGGCCTTCGCGCTGGTGCCGCTCAACCCGCATGTGCTCTCGGCGCGGCCGGTGAGCGTGAGCGACGCCAGCGTGATCGAGATCGAGCTGGTGCGCGCGGTGGACGCGCGCGCCCATTTCGACGGCTTCGCGCTCACCGACCTGCAGGAGGGCGACCGCCTGGTGCTCAAGCGCTCGGCCAACGCCATCCGCTTCGTGCACCCGCCGGGCTACAGCTACTTCACCATGCTGCGCGAGAAGCTGCGCTGGAGCAAGGCGGTGGGCAAGCGCGAGGATGACTAGGGCGGGCTGATGCTGCGCGCGCTGTCCATCCGCGACTTCGTCATCGTCGAGCGCGCCGAACTGGAGGCCGGTGCCGGGTTCACCGTGTTGAGCGGCGAGACTGGCGCGGGCAAGTCCATCCTGGTCGACGCATTGGAATTGCTCGTCGGCGGCCGCGCCGATGCGTCGCTGGTGCGCGAAGGCGCCGAGCGCGCGGAGCTGTCCGCGGAATTCGAGACCGGCGGCGACGCCGCGCTGGAGCGGCACCTCGCCGAGGCCGGGCTGGAAGGCGATCCCGGCATGGTGATCCTTCGCCGGACCCTCGACCGCGGCGGCCGCTCGCGCTGCTTCGTCAACGGCCATGCCGCGACGCTGGCGCAGTTGCGCGAAGCGGGCGAACATTTGGTGGACATCCACGGCCAGCACGAGCACCAGTCGCTGCTGCGCGCCGCCGCGCAGCGCGACCTGCTGGATGCGCACGCAGGCGCGCAGGACCTGGCGCGCGCCTGCGCCGAGGCCTGGCGAGGATGGAAGCGGTTGGAGTCGCTCGCGGCGGAAGCGCAGGAGGCGTTCGCGAAGCGCGAGTCCGAGCGCGCCGAACTGCAGGAGAAGCTCGCCGAACTGAAGAAACTCTCGCTGAAGGAGGGGGAGTGGGATTCGCTTTCCGCGCAGCACCAGCGGCTCGCGCACGGCTCCAGCCTGCTCGCCGGGGCGCAATCGTCACTGGAAGCATTGTCGGAAGCCGATGGCGCCTGCCTGCCGCAGTTGTCGGCCGTAGCGAGTCGGCTGCGCGCGCTGTCGGAGCACGACGAACGCCTGAAGGCCATCGTGGAGATGCTGGAGTCCGCCGAGGTGCAAGCGGGCGAAGCCGCGCGCGACCTGCGCGACTACGCGTCACGCGTGGACCTGGATCCGCAGGCGCTGAAGGAAACGGAACAGCGCATCGAGGCCTTGCACGCCGCCGGGCGCAAGCATCGTGTGCGGCCGTCCGAACTGCCGGCGCTGGAGCAGGCGCTGGCGCAGCGCTTCAAGGAACTGGAGCTCGCGGCCAGCCCCGAGGCGCTGAAGCGCGAAGTGGAAGCCGCGCGTGCGCGCTACGAGTTGGCGGCGAAGAAGCTGTCTGCCAAACGCAAGTCCGCGGCGCTGGCGCTGGGCAAGGACGTGACGCAGGCGATGCAGGGCCTGGCGATGTCTGGCGGGCGATTCGCCGCCACGCTTTCTGCGCTTGAGGAACCCGGTGCGAACGGGATGGAGTCCGTGTCCTTCGACGTCGCTTCGCATCCGAGCCTGCCTTTGCGGCCGCTGGCGAAGGTGGCCTCCGGCGGCGAACTGGCGCGAGTGAGTCTCGCCATCCAGCTGGTCGCGGCGAAGGAATCGCCTGTTGGCACGCTGGTGTTCGACGAAGTGGATGCGGGGATCGGCGGCGCGGTCGCCGAGACGGTCGGGCGCGCGCTGAAGAAACTGGGCCGCGACCGGCAGGTGCTGTGCGTGACGCACCTGCCTCAGGTGGCGGCGCAGGGGGATGAGCAGTGGACGGTGTCCAGGTCCGGTGGCCGGGGAAAGGTCAGTTCGCTGCTGTCGCGGCTGGATCGTTCCGGGCGCATCGAGGAATTGGCGAGGATGCTGGGCGGGACGGAAATCACGGCCACCACGCGCAAGCACGCGGCGGAGATGCTGGGCGGGCGCTAGCCGCGGCGGGATGTAACCGATCGGTTACATCTCTCGCATCAGGCCGGTCTGTGCGGGCACTGCACCTTGACGCAGTCCGCATACAACGCCAGTGAGTGGCCATTCAGGTTGAAGCCGCGCTGCCGCGCCACTTCCCCCTGGCGCTTCTCGATCTCGGCGTCGTAGAACTCCTCCACCCGCCCGCACTGCAGGCACACCAGATGGTCGTGGTGGCCGCCCTGGTTCAGCTCGAACACCGCCTTGCCGGTCTCGAAATGCTGCCGCGCCAGCAGCCCCGCCTGCTCGAACTGCGTCAGCACGCGGTAGACGGTGGCGAGGCCGACGTCCATGCCCTCGGCGAGCAGCGCGCGGTAGACGTCCTCCGCGGACATGTGGCGCACCTTGCTGGCTTCGAACAGCTCGAGGATCTTGCGCCGCGGGAGCGTCGCCTTGAGCCCGATGTCCTTGAGGCTTTGGGAGGAGTTCTGCATGGGGGTTGGGCTATCATAGTGTCTTTCGCAGGAATTGAGAATCAGTTCCCGATGCAATCTGCAAGCCGCAAACTCCTGATTTCCCTTCTGGCGCCGCTGGTTTTCTCGGCGGGCTGCGCGCGCGTGCCGGAGGCTGTTCCGGAGTTCGTGAAGCCCTACCGGATCACCATCCAGCAGGGCAACTACGTCACGCGCGAGATGGTGGAGAAGCTGAAGCCGGGCATGACGCGCGAGCAGGTGCGCTTCATCCTCGGCACGCCGCTGCTCACCGACATTTTCCACGCCGACCGCTGGGACTACGTGTTCTACCGTGACGCGCCCGGCGGCAAGCGCGAGCAACGCAATTTTTCGGTGATTTTCGTGGATAGCAAGCTCTCGCGCGTGGTGGGCGACCTGCTGCCCAGCGAGCCGGTGCAGCCGGCGCAGCCAGTGACAAAGCCCGCGCCAGCCCCTGCTCCGGTCGCGAAGCCGGAGCCGAAGCCTGAAGCGAAGCCCGAGCCCAAGGCCGAGACGAAGCCCGCGCCCGCGGAAAACTGGACCTCGACCACGCAGAACTGGGGCACCGCGGGCGACGCGCCTCCGGCCACCGAGCCCAAGGCGGAGGTGAAGCCCGAGCCGAAGAAGGAAGAAGCGAAGGCCGAGGCCGCGCCCGAAGAAAAGCCCGCCCGCGGCTTCTTCGGCCGCATGCTCGAGAAGATCGGGTTCTGAGATGAAGATTTCCATTGCAGGCGCCGGCGGCAAGATGGGTCGCACGCTCATCGAGGCGGTGGCGGCGGATCCGTCGCTCGAGCTCGCCGCCACGTTCGACATCGGTGAGGACATCGCCAAGGCAGTCGCCGCGTGCGATGCGCTGATCGACTTCACGCGCCCGGAGGGCACGCTCCAACACCTGGACGCCTGCCTCGCCGCGGGAAAGGCCATCGTTATCGGCACCACCGGCTTCACGCCGGAGCAGAAGGCGCGCATCGACGCCGCCGCGAAGCGCATCCCGGTGATGCTGTCGCCGAATTTCGCGGTCGGCGTGAACGTGGTGTTCAAGCTTGCGGAGATCGCCGCGAAGGCGCTGGGCGAGGGCTACGACATCGAGGTGATCGAGGCGCACCACCGCCAGAAGGTGGACGCGCCCTCGGGCACCGCGCTGGAGATCGGTCGCATCCTGGCGCGCGCGCTCGATCGCGACCTGGCCAAGGTGTCTTCGCACGGGCGCGAAGGCGACACCGGCGCGCGCCCGCCGAAGCAGATCGGCTTCCACGCCATCCGCGGCGGCGACATCGTGGGCGAGCACACCGTGGTGTTCGCCGGGGTGGGCGAGCGGGTCGAGGTCACCGTGCGCTCGCACAGCCGCATGAGCTACGCCACCGGCGCGCTGCGGGCGGCGAAATGGCTGCAGGGGAAGGCGCCGGGCCTCTACGACAGCTTCGACGTGCTTGGCCTGAAGGGCTCCGCCGGGGTATAATTCGGCGCTCTTGCCAGAGCGGGTGGGGCGACAGCCTCCTCCGCTTTTTTTGCGCCATCATTTTTCTGGAGTTTCGCCCTTGGCCATCGACGATCCTGCCGTCCTCGTCCTCGCCGACGGGTCGGTTTTCCGGGGCCGAGCCATCGGCGCCCCGGGGATCTCCACCGGCGAAGTCGTTTTCAACACCGCGATGACCGGCTACCAGGAGATCCTCACCGATCCCTCGTACTGCCGCCAGATCGTCACGCTGACCTACCCGCACATCGGCAACACCGGCGTCAACGCCGAGGACGAGGAATCCGCGGCGGTGCATGCCGCCGGCCTGGTGGTGCGCGACCTGCCCAAGCTGCACTCCAACTGGCGCGCCCAGTCGAGCCTGGGCGATTACCTCCGGGCGCGCAAGGTAGTCGCGATCGCCGACATCGACACCCGGCGCCTGACGCGCATCCTGAGGGAGAAGGGCGCCCAGAGCGGCACCCTCATGGCCGGGGCCGTCGATGAGAAGGCCGCCCTGGCCGCCGCGAAAGCGTTCCCCGGCCTCGCCGGCATGGACCTCGCGAAGGTCGTAACCACGGGCCAGCTCTACGAGTGGCGCGAGGGCAGGTGGGAACTGGGCAAGGGCTTCCATCTGGGCGGCGAGGCGCGCCACCACGTGGTCGCGTTCGACTACGGCATCAAGCGCAACATCCTGCGGCTGCTGGTGGAGCGGGGCGCCCGCGTCACCGTGGTGCCGGCGCAGATGCCGGCGCGCGACGTGCTGGCGCTGAAGCCAGACGGCGTATTCCTGTCCAACGGACCGGGCGACCCCGAGCCCTGCGACTACGCCATCGAATCCATCGGGCAGATCCTGGACACGACCCGGCTGCCGGTGTTCGGCATCTGCCTGGGCCACCAGCTGATGGGCCTCGCCTCTGGCGCGAAGACGCTGAAGATGAAATTCGGCCACCATGGCGCAAACCACCCGGTGAAGGACCTGGACACCGGCGCGGTGGTGATCACCAGCCAGAACCACGGCTTCGCGGTGGATCCGAAGACGCTGCCGAAGACGCTGCGTCCGACCCATGTGTCGCTGTTCGACGGTTCGCTGCAGGGCCTGGCGCGTACCGACCGCCCGGCGTTCTGCTTCCAGGGCCACCCCGAGGCGAGCCCCGGGCCGCGGGACATCGGCTACCTGTTCGACCGCTTCGCGAAGATGATGGATGACGCAGGAGGCGCGCGGCATGCCTAAGCGTACCGACCTCAAGTCGATCCTCATCATCGGCGCCGGCCCGATCGTCATCGGCCAGGCCTGCGAGTTCGACTATTCCGGGGCGCAGGCCTGCAAGGCGCTGCGCGCCGAGGGCTACCGCGTGGTGCTGGTGAACTCCAACCCGGCCACGATCATGACCGACCCCGAGATGGCAGATGCCACTTACATCGAGCCCATCACCTGGCGCACGGTGGCGAGCATCATCGAGAAGGAGCGCCCGGACGCGCTGCTGCCCACCATGGGCGGACAGACCGCGCTCAACTGCGCCCTGGACCTCGCCAAGCATGGCGTGCTGGAGAAGTTCGGCGTGGAGATGATCGGCGCCTCGCGCGAGGCGATCGACATGGCCGAGGACCGCGAGAAATTCAAGAAGGCGATGACGCGCATCGGCCTCGCTTCGGCGCGCTCGTCGCTGGCGCACTCGATGGAGGAGGCGCTGCAGGTGCAGGCGGGCCTGGGCTACCCGGTGGTGATCCGGCCTTCGTTCACCCTGGGCGGCACCGGCGGGGGCATCGCCTACAACCGCGAGGAGTTCGTCGCCATCTGCGAGCGCGGCCTGGAGGCCTCGCCCACGCACGAGCTGCTGATCGAGGAGTCGCTCATCGGCTGGAAGGAATTCGAGATGGAGGTGGTCCGCGACAAGGCGGACAACTGCATCATCGTGTGCTCGATCGAGAACCTGGACCCGATGGGCGTGCACACCGGGGACTCGATCACGGTGGCGCCGTCGCAGACCCTGACCGACAGGGAATACCAGGTCATGCGCGACGCCTCGATCGCGGTGCTGCGCGAGATCGGCGTCGACACCGGCGGCTCGAACGTGCAGTTTGCCATCAACCCGGCCGACGGGCGCATGGTGGTGATCGAGATGAATCCGCGCGTGTCGCGCTCCTCGGCGCTTGCCTCCAAGGCCACCGGCTTCCCGATCGCCAAGGTGGCCGCCAAGCTGGCGGTGGGCTACACCCTGGACGAGGTGAAGAACGAGGTCACCGGAGGCGCCACGCCGGCATCGTTCGAACCCACCATCGACTACGTGGTCACCAAGGTGCCGCGCTTCGCCTTCGAGAAGTTCCCGCAGGCGAATGACCGCCTCACCACGCAGATGAAGTCGGTGGGCGAGGTGATGGCCATCGGCCGCACGTTCCAGGAGTCGCTGCAGAAGGCGATGCGCGGCCTGGAGATCGGCGTGGACGGCCTGAACCAGCGCACCACCGACCGCGAGACCATCGAGAAGGAATTGGGCGAGCCCGGGCCCGAGCGCATCTGGTACGTGGGCGATGCCTTCGAGAACGGCTTCACGGCGGAGGACGTGCACCGCCTGACCAGGATCGATCCCTGGTTCCTCGACCAGATCCAGCAGATCGTCGAGCTGGAGATGAAGCTGGACGACCAGAAGCTGGAAGACATCGACGCGGGCACGCTGAGGGACCTGAAGCGCAGGGGCTTCTCCGACCGCAGGCTGGCCTACCTGTTCAATTCGAACGAGAAGCTGGTGAGGGAGAAACGGCACGCCCTGGGCATCCGCCCGGTGTACAAGCGCGTCGACACCTGCGCGGCGGAATTCGCGTCGAAGACCGCGTACATGTACTCGACCTACGAGGAGGAGTGCGAAGCCGCGCCCACCTCGAACAGGAAGATCATGGTTCTCGGCGGCGGGCCGAACCGCATCGGCCAGGGCATCGAGTTCGACTACTGCTGCGTGCACGCGGCGCTTGCGCTGCGCGAGGACGGGTTCGAGACCATCATGGTCAACTGCAACCCCGAGACCGTGTCGACCGACTACGACACCTCCGACCGCCTCTATTTCGAGCCTTTGACGCTCGAGGACGTGCTCGAGATCGTCGACAGGGAGAAGCCCTGGGGCGTGATCGTGCAGTACGGCGGACAGACGCCGCTCAAGCTGGCGCGCGACCTGGCGGCGGCTGGTGTTCCGATCATCGGCACCTCCGCCGACTCGATCGACATCGCCGAGGACCGCGAGCGCTTCCAGAAGCTGCTCGACAAGCTCAAGCTGCGCCAGCCCCCGAACCGCACCGCGCGCTCGGTGGAGGAGGCGGTGAAGCACGCCGAGGCGATCGGCTATCCGGTCGTGGTGCGGCCGAGCTACGTGCTCGGCGGCCGCGCGATGGAGATCGTGCACCAGAAGAGCGAGCTCGAGCGGTACATGGCGAATGCAGTCAAGGTCTCGAACGACTCGCCGGTGCTGATCGACCGCTACCTGTCCGACGCAATCGAGATCGATGTCGACTGCGTGTCCGACGGCAGGCAGGTGATGATCGGCGGCATCATGGAGCACGTCGAGGAGGCGGGCGTGCACTCCGGGGACTCGGCCTGCTGCCTGCCGCCGAATTCGCTCGCCAGCCACGTGGAGCGCGAGCTGCGCCGGCAGACCACGCAGATGGCCAAGGCGCTCAAGGTGAAGGGCCTGATGAACGTGCAGTTCGCGATCCAGGGCGGCACGGTCTACGTGCTGGAGGTCAACCCGCGCGCTTCGCGCACCGTGCCGTTCGTGTCCAAGGCCACCGGGCAGCCGCTCGCCAAGATCGGCGCGCGCTGCATGGCCGGCAGGACGCTGGCGGAGCAGGGCGCCGAGGAAGTGACGCCGCCGTACTTCTCGGTGAAGGAAGCGGTATTCCCGTTCGCGCGCTTCCCCGGCGTGGACACCCTGCTCGGGCCCGAGATGAAGTCCACCGGCGAGGTGATGGGCGTGGGCGAGACCTTCGGCGAAGCCTTCGTCAAGTCGCAGCTCGCGGCCGGCATCCGGCTGCCAGCGGGCGGGCGCGCCTTCGTCAGCATCCGCGACTCCGACAAACTCGCCGCCGTGCAGGTCGCGCGCGACCTGGTCGCGCTCGGCTTCGAACTGGTGGCGACGCGCGGCACCGCGGCGGTGTTCAAGTCCCATGGCATCGCGCTCACCGAGGTGAACCGTGCCTCGGAAGGCCGCCCGCACATCGTCGACATGATCAAGAACGGCGAGATCGCCTTGATCGTCAACACCGAGGAGGCCACGCGCGCCGCGCTGGCGGATTCGCGCTCGATCCGCACGACGGCGCTGGCGAAGCGCGTCACGTACTACACGACCGTCGCCGGCGCCAGGGCGGCGGTTGCCGGCATGAAGCACCTTGCGCGGCTCGAGCCCTATCGCCTGCAGGACCTGCATGCGCGCCTGCCGCGCGGGCGGGCACCCGAAGAGGTAAATTGACGCCATGCCCAGCACGCCCATGACCATTCGCGGCGCCGAGGCGCTGCGCAGCGAGTTGCAGCGCCTGAAATCCATCGAGCGCCCGGCCGTGATCACCGCCATCGCCGAAGCACGCGCGCACGGCGACCTGTCGGAGAACGCGGAGTACGACGCCGCGCGCGAGCGCCAGGGCTTCATCGAGGGGCGCATTGCGGACATCGAGGGCAAGCTGGCCAACGCGCAGGTGATCGACCCGAAGCTGCTCGATGCCGAGGGGCGCTGCGTGTTCGGCGCCACCATCGACCTGGAAGACGAGGCGGGCGCTTCGATGACCTACCAGGTCGTCGGCGAGGACGAGGCCGACATCAAGACCGGGAAGATCTCGATCAGCTCGCCGATCGCGCGCGCGCTTATCGGGAAGTACGCCGGCGACCCGGTTTCGGTGCAGACCCCTGGCGGGGTGAAGAACTACGAAATCCTGGACGTGCGCTACGAGTAGCCCTGGTGGTCTTGGGTGCGGGCCCGCGCACGGGTGCCGCCTGCGCCCTGGCGCGCCGCGCTTCCCGTTCCCGCTTCTGCGGACTTTCCTTCCACAGCACCATGACCTTGCCGATCGCCTGCACCGGCTCGGCGCCGGTGCGCTCGCAGATCTCGGCCATCGCCAGTTCCCGCGCCTCGCGCGCCATGCCGCCGGCGCGGACCTTGATCAGCTCATGCGCCGTCAGGGCGCGCACGATCTCCGCCACCACGCCCTCGGTGACGCCGCCGTCGCCGATGAGCACCACCGGGTCCAGGGCATGCGCCCGCGCCTTCAGGGCGCGGCGCTCGGCGGGGCTAATCGCGGTCATGCCCGATGTCGTTCACATAGTCCCTGAGCATGAGCACCTCGCGCACCAAGCCATCCGCCGAGAACTGGACGTAGAGGTCGTGCCGCACCATGACGTTGTCCTCCATGCGGTACTGCCATACGTCACGCTGCTGGCGTGCCATGTGCGCGACCTGCCAGGGCGGCCCGAGGATCTCGCGCACCTGCGCCGCGGTGGATTGCCCGGGCACCAGCTTCGCGAGGTTCTGCACGGTCAGGCGCTGGTCGACCTGCTGCAGGATCCCCTGCGGATTGAGGCGGGCGGCAAAGGTGTGCAGGCCGTTGGGGTTCTGCGGATAGAACCAGACGCTGTCGCCGCCGGCGAGGGTGATGCGCTCGGCCGGCTGGCCCATCAGCGCCTCCACCTCCTTGGCGTCGGACTGGCCGGAAACCAGTCCGCGCCCGCTGTAGGAGACGCATCCGGATGCCAGTGCGGCGGCGGCAACGAGGACGACGAAGGAACGTTTCATGGCAGGCCTCCAGTGTACCCTTGCGATGCAGAACACCTGAGGCGATGAGTCATTCCAGCAAGCGCTGGCTGCAGCGGCATGTCTCCGATCCGTTCGTGAAGCGGGCGCGCGAGGAGGGCTACCGCTCGCGCGCCGCCTACAAGCTGCTCGAGATCGATGCCCGCGACCGCCTGCTGCGCTCCGGGGCGAGCGTGATCGACCTGGGCGCGGCGCCGGGAGGCTGGTCGCAGGTGGCGGCGGCGAAAGTCGGGGCTGGCCAGGGGAAAGGCGGCCGCGTGGTGGCCCTGGACCTGCTGGAGATGCCGGCGCCGCCGGGCGTTCAATTCATCCAGGGCAGCTTCCTCGACCCTGCGGTGCAAGCCGCGGCGCTGGAAGCCGCGGGGGGAAAGGTGGACCTCGTGCTCTCGGACATGATGCCCAACGTCTCGGGCATCGCTTCCGTCGACCAGGCTCGCGCGGCGGAACTGGTGCATGAGGCCATCGCGTTCTGCGCCGAGGTCCTGAAGCCGGACGGGGCATTCCTCGTCAAGGTGTTCCAGGGGGCGGAATTCGCCGGCATCCTGGCCGAGCTGCGGCGCTGCTTTGCGAGCGTGCAGACGCGCAAGCCGGCGGCGTCGCGGGGAGAGTCGCGGGAGACGTACCTGCTCGCGCGGCAACCAAAAGGTGAAGATTCCCGTTGAACTTGGCCGCCGCGCCGCAATCTACCTGAAACAGCGTAAGATTCCCCTTTCGCGGCGCCGCCGAATCTAGGAGCAAGTCCTTGAATAACATGATGAAGAACCTGGTCATCTGGCTCGTTATCGGGCTGGTGCTGATGACCGTGTTCAATCAGTTCAACACCCGCCACGCGGCGCGCTCGCCGCTGGAGTATTCCCAGTTCCTGGAAGAGGTGAAGGCCGGGCGCATCGCCAAGGTGACCATCGAGGGCCGCCAGCTCAAGGCGACCACGATCGATGGCAAGAGCGTCACCAGCTACTCGCCGGGCGACATCTGGCTGGTGTCGGACCTGCTCAAGTACAACGTCAAGGTCGAGGCCAAGCCCGAGGAGGAACCGTCCCTCCTCATGAACATTTTCGTGTCCTGGTTCCCGATGCTGCTGCTGATCGGGGTCTGGATCTTCTTCATGCGCCAGATGCAGGGCGGCGGGCGCGGCGGCGCGTTCTCGTTCGGCAAGTCCAAGGCGCGCCTGCTCGACGAGTCCTCGAACAACGTCACCTTCGCGGACGTCGCCGGCTGCGAGGAGGCCAAGGAAGAGGTCTCCGAGCTGGTGGACTTCCTGCGCGACCCGACCAAGTTCCAGAAGCTGGGCGGGCGCATCCCGCGCGGCGTGCTGATGGTGGGCAACCCCGGCACCGGCAAGACGCTGCTTGCGCGCGCCATCGCGGGCGAGGCCAAGGTGCCGTTCTTCTCCATCTCCGGCTCCGATTTCGTCGAGATGTTCGTCGGCGTGGGCGCGGCGCGCGTGCGCGACATGTTCGAGCAGGCAAAAAAACATGCTCCCTGCATCGTGTTCATCGACGAGATCGACGCGGTCGGCCGCCAGCGTGGCGCCGGCCTGGGCGGCGGCAACGACGAGCGCGAGCAGACGCTGAACCAGTTGCTGGTGGAAATGGACGGCTTCGAGGGCACCATGGGCGTGATCGTCATCGCCGCCACCAACCGCCCGGACGTGCTCGATCCGGCGCTCCTGCGCCCCGGCCGCTTCGACCGCCAGGTGGTGGTGCCGCTGCCCGACATCCGCGGCCGCGAGGAGATCCTCAAGGTTCACATGCGCAAGGTGCCGATCTCGCCGGACGTGAAGGCCGACATCATCGCGCGCGGCACGCCCGGGTTCTCGGGCGCGGACCTGGCCAACCTGGTCAACGAGGCGGCGCTGTTCGCGGCGCGCCGCAACAAGCGCCTGGTGGAGATGGACGAGTTCGAGCACGCCAAGGACAAGGTCATGATGGGCGCCGAGCGCCGCTCCATGGTCATGTCCGAGGACGAGCGCCGCACCACCGCCTACCACGAGTCCGGCCACGCCGTGGTGGGCAAGCTGGTGCCCAAGGCCGACCCGGTGCACAAGGTTACGATCATTCCACGCGGACGCGCGCTGGGCGTCACCTTTTTCCTTCCGGAAAGGGACCGCTACGGCTACAGCAAGGACCAGATGCTGTCCTTCATGGCGGTGTCCTTCGGCGGCCGCATCGCCGAGGAAGTGTTCCTCGATCAGCAGACCACCGGCGCCCGGCAGGACTTCGAGCACGCCACCAATCTCGCGCGCGACATGGTGATGCACTACGGCATGACCGACTCGCTCGGGCCGATGGTGTACGGCGAGAACGAGGGCGAAGTGTTCCTCGGCCGTTCGGTGACCACGCAGAAGAACGTCTCCGAGTCGACGATGCAGAAGGTGGACGAGGAAATCCGCCGCCTGGTCGATCGCCAGTACTCGGTGGCGCGCAAGATCATCGAGGAGAACCGCGACAAGGTCGAGGCGATGGCCAAGGCGCTGCTCGAGATGGAGACGCTGGACGCCGACCAGGTGAACGACATCATGGAAGGCAAGCCGCCGCGGCCGCCGAAGTCGAGTTCCTCCTCGGGCGGGGGCGACGCGCCCAAGCCCGCGGGCGACAGCCCGGCCGCAGCCTCCGGTACCACGGCCGCGACCGCCTGACGGGCGCGCCTTGATCCTGCGCTGCGGCCGGTACGCGCTGCGGCTGGATCGGCCGCTCCTGATGGGCGTGCTCAACGTCACGCCCGATTCCTTTTCCGACGGCGGCCGCTACCTGCGCAGCGAGGTGGCCGTTGCCCATGCACGCCAGCTGGTGGCCGAGGGCGCGGACCTGCTGGACATCGGCGGCGAGTCCTCCCGCCCGGGCGCGGCGGCGGTCAGCGAGGACGAGGAACTCGGGCGCATCCTCCCGGTGCTCAGGGCCCTGCAGGACCTGCCAATCCCGGTGTCCGTGGATACCCGGCGTCCGCGCGTCATGCGTGAGGCGGCGGCGGCCGGCGCCTCCATGGTCAATGACATCGAGGCGCTCGAGGCGCCTGGCGCGCTGGAGGCGGTCGCGGCCTCGTCCTGCGGCGTCTGCCTGATGCACAAGAAGGGCGATCCGGCGACCATGCAGCGCGATCCGACCTATACCGACGTGGTCGCCGAGGTGAAGGCGTACCTTGCGGCGCGCATTGCCGCCTGTGAGGCCGCAGGGATCGCACGCGAGCGGATCGTCGCCGATCCCGGCTTCGGCTTTGGCAAGACCGCGGCCCACAATCTGGAATTGCTGCGGCGCTTGCCCGAGTTCGCGGAACTCGGCGTGCCGATTGCCTCGGGCTGGTCCAGGAAGTCCACGCTGGGGATGATCACCGGCCGGCCCGCCAGTGCGCGCCTTGCCGCCAGCCTCGCCGCCGCGTTGCTGTCGGCGCAGGCAGGGGCGACAATGCTTAGGGTTCATGACGTCAAGGAGACGCGCGACGCGCTTGCTGTATGGCAGGCAGTGCGCGACGGAAGCGGGATGAGGAAACCGGCATGAGCAGGAAACATTTCGGCACCGACGGGGTGAGGGGTACCGTGGGCCTGGCGCCCATGACGCCCGATTTCGTGCTGCGCCTGGGCTTCGCGGCAGGCCGCGTGCTGGCGGCGCGGGGCGCGAAAGCCGCTGAACGGCCGGCGGTGCTCATCGGCAAGGACACGCGCATTTCCGGCTACATGATCGAGGCGGCGCTGGAGGCCGGGTTCTCCGCCGCGGGCGTGGACGTCCTGCTGTGCGGGCCACTGCCGACGCCGGGTGTGGCCTACCTCACGCGCGCATTGCGGCTCTCTGCGGGCGTGGTGATCAGCGCTTCGCACAATCCATACGCCGACAACGGCATCAAGTTCTTCTCCGGCGACGGCTTCAAGCTGCCCGACGCAGCAGAGTCGCAGATCGAGGCGCGCCTGGAGCGGCCCATGGGATGCAACCCTTCGGCCAGGCTGGGCCGCGCGCGGCGCGTGGACGACGCCCAGGGGCGCTACATCGAATTCTGCAAGTCCACCTTCCCCAACGAGCTGGACCTCCGGGGCATGAAGATCGTCGTGGACTGCGCCCATGGCGCCGCTTACGACGTCGCGCCCCAGGTATTCCACGAACTGGGCGCCGAAGTGGCCGCGATCGGCGTCACGCCCGATGGCTTCAACATCAACGACAGGTTCGGCGCCACCGCGCCGGCCAACCTGGCGATGGAGGTGAAGCAGCAGAAGGCGCAGCTTGGCATCGCGCTGGACGGCGACGCCGACCGGGTGCTGATCGTGGATGGTGCCGGAATCGCCTACGACGGCGACCAGTTGCTCTACGCGATGGCGAAGCATCGTGCCGGACGCGAGAGGCTCGCCGGCGTGGCCGGCACACTGATGACCAATTTCGCGCTGGAGAAGGCGTTCGCGAGGATGCAGATTCCGTTCGCGCGCGCCGCGGTGGGCGATCGCTATGTGCTCGAGCTGCTGCGCGACAAGGGCTGGCTGCTGGGCGGGGAGAACTCCGGCCATATCCTGAGCCTGGACAAGCACACCACCGGCGATGGCATTGTCTCGGCGCTGCAGGTGCTGACGGCAATGCGGGAATCAAGGAAGTCGCTCGCGCAACTGACCTCGGACCTGGTCCTCTATCCGCAGGTGATGATCAATGTCGCCATTCCGAAGGGCTTTGAATGGAGGAAGCGCAAGGCCATCGCGAAGGTGCAGGCCGACGCCGAGAGGGCGCTCAAGGGCAAGGGCAGGGTGCTGCTGCGGCCCTCCGGGACCGAGCCGGTGCTGCGCGTGATGGTGGAAGGCGAGCCGCGGAAGGCCATTGAATCGGCAGCGAAATCCATTGCCGAGGTGGTCAGGCGGGAGGCTGCGGCCTAGCAAGGTGGCTGGCCTGGGTTGACGCTTCCCTATCGTTTCCATTATTCTAGAAACATGGAAACGAATAAAGCCGTTCAGTCCCTCAGTGCCCTGGCGCAGGCCTCGCGCCTTGCCATCTTCCGGCTGCTGGTCCAGGTGGGTCCCGCCGGCCTTGCCGCCGGCAGCATCGGCGAGAAGCTCGAATTGCCGCCCGCCACGCTCTCGTTCCACCTTGCCGGACTTACGCGCGCTGGCCTCGCGCGCAGCCGGCAGGACGGGCGATTCGTCATCTACAGCGCCGATTTCGATCGCATGAACGACCTCGTCACGTTCCTCACCACGAACTGCTGCGGCGGCGCGAGCTGCGCGCCGGCGTGCGCCCCAGAGCGCGCGCAGGCGAAGGGCTGAGGCGATGGCGTACAACGTCCTGTTCCTGTGCACCGGCAACTCGGCGAGGTCCGTCCTCGCCGAGGCCTACCTGAATTCAGCCGGAGCGGGGCGGTTCAAGGCCTTCAGCGCCGGAAGCCATCCGGCAGGGCAGCCCAATGCCTTCGCGCTGGAGCTGCTGGCGAAGAACCGGATCGATACGGCGGGCCTGCGTTCCAAGAGCTGGGACGAGTTCGCGCGACCCGGCGCGCCCGTACTCGATTTCGTCTTCACCGTCTGCGACAACGCCGCAGGCGAGGTGTGCCCGGTCTGGCCGGGCCAGCCCATCAGCGCGCATTGGGGCGTCAACGACCCGGCGGCGGTGATCGGGTCCGACGAGGACAAGCGCCGGGCTTTCCTGCTCGCGTTCAAGGAGCTGAGCACGCGCATCAACCTGCTGCTGAATCTTCCGGTCGAGAAGCTGGACCGGCTGGTGCTGAAGAAAAAGCTCGACGACATTGGCAGGCTGAAGGCGGAAGGATGAAGCGCGACCTGGTCGACTTCAATGATGCAAACGCGCTGAACGCCGCCTGTCATTGCGTCAACGTCGAGTTGCCGGCGCTGCGCCAGGCGGCGGATGCGAAATTGCGGGCCGCCGGCCTGCCTGCGAACCTGGCGGAGAGCCATCCGCACCTGTTCTCCAGCGCCCCGGTGTTCCTCGGTTCAGGTGATATGGCACGCATGGCGGAGACGGTGCGTGCAGTCGAGGCGGCGGTGGTGTTGCCCGCCTACATGGACGCGGTGCTGGCCTGGGCGCCGGAGATCGCGCGGCGCGACACCGGCGCCATCGGGGCGTTCCTCGGTTTCGATTTCCACCTGTCCGACCGGGGCCCGAAACTCATTGAGATCAACACCAATGCCGGCGGCGGACTGCTCGCGGCGATGCAGGGCGAGACGGCGCTTGCCTGCTGCGGTTCGACCGTGCCTCGGGCGGGCGCGGCTGGCCGCTTCGAGCGCCAGGTGCTGGACATGCTTCGCGCGGAGTGGCGGCGGGCCGGCCACACCGGGGATCCGCGCGCAATCGCGATCGTGGATGAAGATCCCGCCGGCCAGTACCTGTATCCCGAATTCCTCCTGGTGCGGGACCTGCTGCGCCGGTCCGGCATCGCCGCCGTGATCGCCTCGCCGCAGGGCCTGCACCTGCAGGGCGGTGTGCTCCACGCCGGCGAGCAACACGTCGACCTCGTCTACAACCGGCTCACCGATTTCGCGCTCGAATCGCCTGCGAATCGGGCGTTGCGCGAGGCCTATCTCGAGGGCGCCGCGGTGGTCACGCCGAATCCGCGCGCGCATGCGCTGTACGCGGACAAGCGGGCGCTCAGCCTGCTTGGTGATCCGGACTGGCTGCGTGAAGCCGGGCTGGATGCCGCACAGGCGGCGTTGTTGGGCGAAGCGGTGCCGCGAACGGAACGGGTGGAGGCGCAGCACGGTGCCAGCCTGTGGTTGCGACGCAAGCGCCTGTTCTTCAAGCCCTGGGCGGGCTTTGGCAGCCGCGGCGCCTACCGGGGCGACAAGCTCACGCGGCGCGTGTTCGAGGACATCCTGCACGGCGGCTACGTGGCGCAGGAGCTGGTGCCGCCTGCGGAACGCGTGCCGGCGGAGCAGGGCGCGTCCCTCAAGTACGACGTGCGCAACTACGCGTACGCCGGAGAAGTCCAGTTGCTCGCCGCAAGGCTCTGGCAGGGACAGACCACGAATTTCCGCTCGGAGGGCGGCGGCTTCGCGCCGGTGCTGGTGCTGCCTTGAGCGCGGCGCCCATGAGTTTCTTCGAGCGCTGGCTCACGCTCTGGGTGTTCCTGTGCATCGCCGCCGGCATCGCGCTGGGCCAGTGGCTGCCCGGACCGGTGCGGCTGCTGGGCGCGATGGAAATCGCCCGCGTCAACCTCCCGGTCGGCCTGCTCATCTGGGTGATGATCATCCCGATGCTGCTGAGGATCGACTTCGGCGCACTGCACCAGGTGAAATCGCACCTCAGGGGCATCGGCGTGACGCTGGTGGTGAACTGGCTGGTGAAGCCGTTCTCGATGGCGTTCCTGGCCTGGTTGTTCATCCGCAAGTGGTTCGCGCCCTGGCTGCCCGCGGACCAGATCGACAGCTATGTCGCCGGCCTGATCCTGCTTGCCGCGGCGCCCTGCACCGCGATGGTGTTCGTCTGGAGCCGCCTTACCGGCGGTGATCCGTACTTCACGCTGTCGCAGGTGGCGCTGAACGACCTCATCATGGTGTTCGCGTTCGCGCCCATCGTGGCGCTGCTGCTCGGCCTGTCGTCCATCACCGTGCCCTGGGAGACGCTGCTGACCTCGGTCGTGCTGTACATCGTGATTCCGGTGTGCATCGCGCAGCTCTGGCGCCGGTGGCTGCTGGCGCGCGGACAGGCGTCGCTCGATGCGGTGCTGGCGCGGATCCAGCCCTGGTCGGTGGCGGCGCTGCTCCTGACGCTGGTGCTGCTGTTCGGCTTCCAGGGCGACGCGATCCTGAAACAGCCGCTCATCATCGCGCTGCTGGCGGTGCCGATCCTGATCCAGGTGTTGCTCAACTCGGGCCTGGCCTACTGGCTCAACCGCGCCGCCGGCGAGAAGCACAGCATCGCCTGTCCTTCGGCGCTCATTGGCGCCTCCAATTTCTTCGAGCTTGCGGTCGCGGCCGCCATCAGCCTGTTCGGCTTCGAGTCGGGCGCCGCGCTGGCGACGGTGGTGGGGGTCCTGATCGAGGTGCCGGTGATGCTGCTGGTGGTGCGGGTGGTGAACGCCAGCCGGCCGTGGTATGAGCGAGGCGCTGGTAGAATCGCGCCTCCTTGAAAGGCGCAACCCCAAATTCAGCCGAGCGCGCGCTCGCGCTCTACCGCACCATGGCTCGCATCCGCGCGTTCGAAGACGCAGCGGAAGAGGCCTCGAAGGGCGGCGTGTCCGCGTTCGGCGCGGCCCTGAGCAATGACGTCATGGTGCGCGGCCCGCTGCACCTGTCCACCGGCCAGGAGGCGGTGCCGGCGGGCGTCTGCGCGAACCTCGGGCCCAAGGACATGATCACCTCCACGCACCGGGGCCATGGCCACACCATCGCCAAGGGCGCCTCGATCGAGAAGATGATGTGCGAACTGTTCGGCCGCGCCACCGGCTTCAACGGCGGCAAGGGCGGTTCCATGCACATCGCCGATTTCTCGGTGGGCATGCTGGGCGCCAATGGCGTCGTCGCTGCCGGCATCCCGATCGCGGTGGGCGCGGCGCACGCGGTGCGGATCCGCGGCGGCGCCGAAGTGGTGGCCTGCTTCTTCGGCGACGGCGCCATCAACCGGGGTCCGTTCATGGAGGGCCTGAACTGGGCTGCCATCCACAAACTGCCGCTGCTGTTCGTGTGCGAGGACAACCGCTGGTCGGCGACCACGGCCACCGGTGCGATGACCGCGGGTCCTGGCGCGTTGGCGCGCGCGCAGTCGGTCGGCGTCGACGGCGTGGCCGTGGATGGAAACGACGTGTTCGCGGTGGATGCCGCCGCCGGTTCGCTCCTCGAAGCCATCCGCGCAGGGGAGGGACCGAAGTTCCTGCACGCGGTGACCTACCGCTTCAAGGGCCACGTTTCCGTGGATCCTGCGACCTACCGCGATGGCGAAGAAGTGGCGCGCGCGCTGGAGAACGACCCGATGCCCTTCGCGGAGGCGAAAATCGGCGCCGCGGACGCGAAGCGGATCCGGGATGAAGCCCTGGCCGAGGTAGAGCGCGCTGTGGCTGCTGCAGCAGCCGCGCCATGGCCCACGGCCGAGTCGGCCTACACGGACATACAGGATGTCGGGGCGGGCAGATGGCAGTAGGCGCAACCCGGCTGAACTACTCGCAGGCCGCCTGTCTTGCGCTCGACCAGGCCATGAGCGCCGACCCGCGCGTGATTGCGATGGGCGAGGACGTCGGCCGCGGCGGCATCTTCGGCCAGTACCGCGGCCTGCAGCAGAAGTTCGGTCCGCAACGGATCATCGATACGCCCATTTCCGAGTCCACCATCATGGGCGCGGCGGTGGGTATGGCGCTCGCGGGGCTGAAGCCGGTGGTGGAGATGCGCGTGGTGGACTTCGCGCTGTGCGCGATGGACGAGATCGTCAACCAGGCCGCGAAGGCGCGCTACATGTTCGGCGGCCAGGGCCGCGTCGGGCTGGTGGCGCGCATGCCCGGCGGCATCTGGAGCGGCTCGGCCGCGCAGCATTCGCAGAGCCTGGAGGCGTGGTTCGCGCACATCCCGGGCCTCGTGGTGGTGGCGCCGGGCACGCCGCAGGACAACTACGGCCTGCTCACTGCCGCCATCGCCTGCGGCGACCCGGTCATCTACCTGGAGCACAAGGAGCTCTGGGGAATGGACGGGGAGGTGGGTGAGGAGAGGGTTGAACTGGGCAAGGCGAAGCTGCTGCGCCCCGGCAAGGACCTGACCCTGGTCACCTGGTCGCGGACTGTCGGTGCCGCGCTGCAGGCTGCGCAAGAAGCCGAGGCGCTCGGACGCTCTGTCGAGGTGCTGGACCTGCGCACCATCTGGCCCTGGGACCGCGACGCGGTGCTCGATTCAGCGCGCCGCACCGGGCGGCTGCTGGTGGTCCACGAGGCGGTCCGCAGCGCGGGTTTCGGCGCCGAAATCGCAGCCGAGGTTGCCGAGACGCTCGGTGTTCGGGTAAAACGCCTCGGCGGCCCCCGCATTCCGGTGGGCTATTCGCGCCCGCTGGAAGAAGAGGCACGGCTGACTGCCGCCAGGATTCTCGAAGCGATCATTGCATTCCAATAGGGAGAACGACATGAAACGCAGGACCATCATCGCGGCGCTGGCCGCCGCCGGGCTCACGCTGGCCGCCGCGCCGGCGTTTTCGCAAGCCAAGTACCAGAGCGAGTACCGCCTCTCGACTGTTGTTGGCTCGGCCTTCCCCTGGGGCAAGGCGGGCGAGAAGTGGGGCGAACTGGTGAAGCAGCGCACCAACGGCCGCATCAACATCAAGATGTATCCGGGCGTGTCACTGGTCGCCGGTGACCAGACGCGCGAATTCACTGCCATCCGCCAGGGCGTGATCGACCTCGCCATCGGCTCGACCATCAACTGGTCGCCGCAGATCAAGCAGCTGAACCTGTTCTCGCTGCCGTTCCTGATGCCGGACTACGCCGCCATCGACGCGCTGACGCAGGGCGAGGTCGGCAAGGACCTGTTCGGCATCCTCGGCAAGGCCGGCGTCGTGCCGCTCGCCTGGGGCGAGAACGGCTTCCGCGAGGTGACCAATTCCAAGCGCGAGCTGAGGAAGCCGGCCGATTTCAAGGGCCTCAAGTTCCGCGTCGTCGGCTCGCCGCTGTTCCTGGATACCTTCACCGCGCTGGGCGCCAACCCGACGCAGATGAGCTGGGCCGACGCCCAGCCGGCCTTCGCCTCGGGCGCGGTGGACGGCCAGGAGAACCCGCTTACGGTGTTCACCGCCGCCAAGCTGCACACGGTGGGGCAGAAGAACGTCACGCTGTGGGGCTACGTCGCCGATCCGCTCATCTTCGTCGCCAACAAGGAAGTCTGGGAAAGCTGGAGCAAGGAGGACCAGAAGATCGTGCGCGACGCCGCTGTCGAGGCGGGCAAGTATTGCGTCGAGATCGCGCGCGAAGGCATGACCGGCGCGAGCCCGGCGATCCACAAGGCCATCGAGGGCTTCGGCGTCAAGATCGTGAAGCCGACGGCGGCCGAGCGCGCCGAGTTCCAGAAGGTAACGCGGCCGGTGTACGACAAGTGGGCCAAGCAGATCGGCCCGGACCTGGTGAAGAAGGCCGAGACCGCGGTCGCCGCCCGCAAGAAGTAGTCCCGATTGTCTGAGCTGAACGGGGGCGCGTCGCCGACGCTGCCCCCGAACGCGAAGTTCCGCGTCGAGCGCTTCCTCGGCGCGGCGGCCATGGCCGCGATCTGCCTGATCACGCTGGCCAACGTGGTGGTGCGCTACACCACCGACATTTCCTTCGCCTTCACCGAGGAAGTGTCGGTGTTCCTTCTGGTGTTTCTGACCTTCGTCGGCTCGGCGAAGGCTTTCCTCGACGGCAACCAGATGGCCGTCACCTACTTCACCGACAAGCTGGGCTGGACCTGGCGCCGGCGCTTCCTGTTGTTTGGCCTCGCCATGAGCGCGCTGATGGTGGGCCTCATCGCCTGGTACGGCAGCTACATGGCCTGGGACGACTACCAACTGGAGGTCACCTCGCCGGGCCTGGGCTGGCAGCAGTGGATCTACACCGTCTGGCTCCCGCTGCTGTCGCTGCTGGTGCTGGGGCGCATCGTGCAGGGCTTCGTGCATTTGCTCGGAAAGCGGTCGCCGTGAGCTGGCTGCTGTTCGGCACTTTCGTCGTGCTCATGTGTGCGGCCGTGCCGCTCGCGGTCACGCTGGGGTTGTCTGGCGTGACGGTGATCCTGGCAGCCAAGATGGGCATCATGTCGGTGCCCAACACCGTCTACAGCGGGATCGCCAAGTACCCGCTGATCGCATTGCCGGTGTTCATCCTCGCGGGCATGATCTTCGAGCGTTCCGGCGTGGCCGCGCGGCTGGTGCGCCTGGCCGAGAGCGTCGTCGGCAAGAGCTCGGGCGGCCTTGCCGTGGCGGCGGTGCTGGTGTGCATGGTGCTGGGCGGCATCTCGGGTTCCGGCCCGGCCGATGCCGCGGCGGTGGGGGCGATCCTGATCCCGGCCATGACGCGCGTCGGCTATCCGCGGGAATTCAGCGCCAGCCTGATCGCCGCCGGCGGCTCGACCGCGATCGTCATTCCGCCGTCCATTGCGCTCATCATCTTCTCGGTGCTGGTGCCGCAGGCGAGCGTGCAGGCACTGTTCGCCGGCGGCCTGGTTGCCGGCCTGCTGTGCGGCGTGGCGCTGATCATTGCTGCGCTGGTGCTCTCGCGGCTGAACGGCTGGGGTGCGAACGACCCGGAGCCCGCGCCTGCGTTCTGGCCCGCGCTCAAGGACGCGGGCTGGGGGCTGCTTGCCCCGGTGATCATCCTGGGCGGCATGCGCAGCGGCGCCTTCACACCCACGGAAGCGGCGGTGGTCGCCGTCGCCTACGGCCTGGTCATCGGCCTGGTGGTGTACCGCTCGATGAGCTGGAAGCAGGTCTGGGACCTGCTCGCGGAGGCGGCCGAGATCTCGGCGGTGATCCTGTTCATGGTCGGGCTGGCCTCGCTGTTCGGCTGGGCGGTGGACACCATCGGCGTATTCAACGATTTCGCCAGGTGGCTCACCAGTTCCGGGACCAGCGAGACCGCGGTGCTGCTCGCGATCACCTTCATGCTGCTGGTGGCGGGCACCGCACTGGATGCCACCGCGACCTACTTCGTGTTCCTGCCGTTCCTGCTGCCGGTGGCGGCGGCCTACGAGTGGAACCTGGTGTGGCTCGGGATCGTGATGACCATCAACGTCGCCATCGGCCAGTTCACCCCGCCCACGGCGGTAAACCTGATGGTCACCTGCCGGCTCGCCGGGATCCCGATGGAGTCCACCATCAAGTGGTGCGCGTGGCTGGTGGCGGCGATGTCCGCGCTCCTGCTGGTGCTGACCTTCGTGCCCGAGATCGTGCTGTTCCTGCCGAGGACTCTGGGCTACCTGTGAGCGGATCGTGATGGAAATCGTCGCCGCCGAGAGCGTTACCGAGCTCGGCGACGTTTCCGGCAAGGTCCTGGTCGCCGGCTCGCACGGCGGCATCATCGCCGCCTGCCTTGGCGCCACCGCGGGCGCGCATGCGCTGGTCCTGAACGACGCCGGGGTCGGCAAGGACCGCGCGGGTATCGCCGGCCTCGCCTGGCTGGAGGACATCGGCATGGCGGCCGCGACCGTGGACAGCCGCAGCGCGCGCATCGGCGATGGCGCCGACATGCTGCGCCGGGGCGTGATCAGCCACGCCAACCTCCACGCGACCCAGGTGGGGGTGTTCTCGGGGCAATCCTGCCGCGAGGCAGCGGCGCGCTTGCGCTCGGCGAAGCCCCGGTGGGCGCAGCCTGATCCGTACGCCGAGGGTCGTTACCGCATCGACGCCGGCCCCCCTGAAGTCTGGGCGCTGGACTCCGTCGGCAAGGTGCTGCCCGAGGACGCCGGCCGTATCCTGCTCATCGGCTCCCATGGCGCGCTGCACGGCGGCCGCCGCGAGTCCGCGCTGGCCGTGGACGCGATGGCGGCGGTCTTCAATGACGCGGGACTGGGCGCCGATCGGATCGGCATAACACGGCTGCCGGCGCTGGAGGCACGCGGCATCGCTGCTGCCACTGTCGATTGCATGAGCGCCCGGATCGGCGATGGGCGCTCGATGTGGATCAGCGGCATCCTCTCCCACCTGAACGCGCCTGCGGCAAGCACCGGTGCCCGGCCCGGAGATACTGTTCAGGGCTTCGCAGCATGCCTGCTGCGGCGCAAAAACGGGTAAAATTCAGCGCTTTGGCGAGTTGCAGCTTGGATCCAGACCCGATGCGCAAAAGGCTCGTTGCCGGCAACTGGAAGATGCACGGTAGTCAGGCCTCGAACCCGGCGCTGTTGCAGGCGGTGGTGGCGGGCGCAGCGACGCTCGATGGCTCTGAGTGCGCGGTATGCGTTCCGTACCCGTACCTCGCGCAGGCGGCCGCGTTGCTCAAGGGCACGCAGGTCGCGCTGGGCGCGCAAAACGCCAGTGAACACGCGCAGGGCGCCTTCACAGGCGAGGTTTCGGCGGCGATGCTGGCCGATTTCGGCTGTCGCTACGTGCTGGTGGGCCATTCGGAGCGGCGCCAGCTCTATGGCGAGGGCGATGCGCAGGTGGCGGCGAAATTCGCCGCGGTGCTCGCGGCGGGCATGACGCCGGTGCTGTGCGTCGGCGAAACGCTCGCCGAGCGCGACGCGGGGCGCACGGAAGCGACGGTGGCGCGGCAGCTGGAGGCCGTGCTGGCGGGATCGGGCCGGCAGGCGTTCGCGACGGCAGTGGTGGCCTACGAGCCGGTCTGGGCGATCGGCACAGGGCGGACGGCAACGCCGGAGCAGGCGCAGGCGGTGCATGCGTTCCTTCGGCAGCGGGTGCTGGCGCAGACGCGCATCCTCTACGGCGGCAGCGTCAAGCCCGGCAACGCGGAGTCGCTCTTCGGGCAGCAGGACGTGGATGGCGGTTTGATCGGCGGCGCGGCACTGGTGGCGGGGGACTTCCTTGCCATCCTGGCAGCGGCGGCGCAGCGAAAGGGATGATGGAATGGAACTCTGGACCAACGTTGCAATAGTGGTGCACGTGGTGATCGCGCTGGCGATCATCGGCCTGGTGCTGCTCCAGCATGGCAAGGGTGCCGACATGGGATCGGGCTTCGGCAGCGGATCTTCCGGCAGCCTGTTTGGCGCCAGCGGCTCGGCGAATTTCCTTTCGCGGATGACTGCGGTGCTGGCGACGGTGTTCTTCCTCACCAGCCTAGGCCTTGCATACCTCGCAACCAACAAGCCGCGCGCCGGCGGCGGCGTGCTCGATGCCGCCAAATCCGCTCCGGCGGGTGCTCCTGCAAAGCCTTCGGCCTTGCTGCCCGCGGACGGTGCGAAGCCCGCCGCCGACGTGCCTGCGGTTCCCGGCGCGCAGAAGGCGCCCGGAGCTGCGAAAGACGGCGCCGCGAAGGGCAAGGAAGTGCCGAATTGAGGGATAATCCGTACGCCCTCGGTGTCCGTCGGTGCGGGAAGGCATGAGCAGGCTGCCCACGTGGTGAAATTGGTAGACACGCCAGCTTGAGGGGCTGGTGGCCTAAACAGCCGTAGCAGTTCGAGTCTGCTCGTGGGCACCAACATATTTGCGGGAGCGGTATTGGAAGCACGAAGAAACGCAACCTGATCCGAATGCTGGCCGAATATCTCCCGATCCTGCTGTTCATCCTTGTCGCGCTGGCTGTCGGCGTCGCGCCGGTCGTGCTGGGCTCGCTGCTGGGACCCCACCGCCCCGATGCGGAGAAACTGTCCCCGTACGAGTGCGGCTTCGAGGCTTTCGAGGATGCGCGCATGAAGTTCGACGTGCGCTACTACCTGGTCGCCATCCTGTTCATCCTGTTCGACCTCGAGATCGCCTTCCTGTTCCCTTGGGCAGTGGTGCTGAACGAAATCGGCCTCGCCGGATTCCTGTCGATGATGCTGTTCCTCGCCATCCTCGTGGTGGGCTTCCTCTACGAGTGGAAGAAGGGCGCCCTGGAGTGGGAATGACGGAAAGGGAAACCCGTGGGCATTGAAGGCGTTCTGCAGCAGGGGTTCGCGACCACCCAGCTGGACAAGCTCATCAACTGGACGCGCACCGGGTCGATGTGGCCGATGACCTTCGGCCTTGCCTGCTGTGCCGTCGAGATGATGCACGCCGGTGCCGCGCGCTACGACCTGGACCGCGTCGGCATCGTTTTCCGCCCCAGCCCGCGGCAGTCGGATGTCATGATCGTCGCCGGGACGCTGTGCAACAAGATGGCGCCGGCGCTGCGCAAGGTCTACGACCAGATGGCCGAGCCGCGCTGGGTCATTTCGATGGGGTCCTGCGCCAACGGCGGCGGCTACTACCACTACTCGTATTCCGTGGTGCGCGGCTGCGATCGCATCGTTCCGGTGGATGTGTACGTGCCAGGCTGCCCGCCCACGGCGGAAGCGTTGCTTTACGGCATCGTGCAGTTGCAGAACAAGATCAAGCGCACCAATACCATCGCGCGATGAGCCTGAAGCTGCAACGGCTGCTGGATGTGCTCGCGCGCGAGGGATTGGCGCCGGTCGAGCGACTGGGCGAACTCACGATCGAAGTCGACGCGGCCGATTATGCGGCAGTCGTGCTCAAGCTGCGCGATCACGCCGAGCTGAAGTTTGAGCAACTGATCGACCTCTGCGGCATGGACTACGAGACCTATGGCGATCGCCCGCGCGACGGCCGGCGCTTCGCGGTGGTCCTGCACCTGCTGTCGGTCGAGCACAATTGGCGCCTGCGGGTTCGCGCCTTCTGCGGCGACGACGCCTATCCGATGATCGCCTCGGTCACCGAATCCTGGCCCGCCGCGGCGTGGTTCGAGCGCGAGGCTTTCGACCTGTTCGGCATCCTGTTCGACGGTCACCCCGATCTGCGCCGCATCCTCACCGACTACGGCTTCATCGGTCACCCGTTCCGCAAGGACTTCCCCGTCAGCGGCACCGTCGAGATGCGCTACGACCCGGAGCAGAAGCGCGTGATCTACCAGCCGGTGTCCATCGAGCCGCGCGAGATCACGCCAAGGATCGTGCGCGAGGAGCACTACGCCGAGGGCAGGGGCTAGGGCGCGCGATGGCTGAAATCCGCAACTACACGCTGAACTTCGGCCCGCAGCATCCGGCGGCGCACGGCGTGCTGCGCCTGGTGCTGGAGCTCGACGGCGAGGTGATCCAGCGCGCAGACCCGCATATCGGCCTGCTGCACCGGGCCACCGAGAAGCTGGCCGAATCCCGCACCTTCATCCAGTCGCTGCCCTACATGGACCGGCTGGACTACGTCTCGATGATGTGCAACGAGCACGCCTACGTCATGGCGATCGAGAAGCTGGCCGGAATCCAGGTGCCGGAGCGGGCGCAGTACATCCGCGTCCTGTTCGACGAGATCACGCGGGTGCTGAACCACCTGCTGTGGCTGGGCGCGCACGGCCTGGATATCGGCGCCATGACCATCTTCCTCTACTGCTTCCGGGAGCGCGAGGACCTGATGGACTGCTACGAGGCGGTGTCCGGCGCGCGCATGCACGCGGCCTACTACCGGCCGGGCGGCGTGTATCGGGACCTGCCGGATTCCATGCCGCAATACCGCGCCCAGGTGACGCGCAATGCCGCGACCATGGCGGAGATGAACGCGAACCGCCAGGGCTCGATGCTGGACTTCCTCGATGACTTCGCCGCGCGCTTCCCCAAGTGCGTGGACGATTACGAGACCCTGCTGACGGAGAACCGGATCTGGAAGCAGCGCACCGTGGGCATCGGCGTGGTGACGCCGGAGCGCGCGCTGGCGCTCGGATTCTCCGGGCCCATGTTGCGCGGCTCGGGCATCGCCTGGGACCTGCGCAAGAAGCAGCCCTACGAGGTCTACGGCAAGCTCGATTTCGACATCCCGGTGGGCGTCAACGGCGACTGCTACGACCGCTACCTCGTCCGCATCGAGGAAATGCGCCAGTCGAACCGGATCATCAAGCAGTGCGTGGACTGGTTGCGCGCCAACCCCGGCCAGGTCATCGTCGAGAACCACAAGGTGGCGCCGCCGTCGCGCGAGGACATGAAGTCCAACATGGAAGAGCTGATCCACCACTTCAAGCTCTTCACCGAGGGGATGCACGTGCCCGAGGGCGAGGCCTACGCGGCGGTGGAGCACCCCAAGGGCGAATTCGGCATCTACCTTGTGTCCGACGGCGCCAACAAGCCCTACCGGCTCAAGATCCGCGCCCCCGGCTTCCCGCACCTGGCGGCGATGGACGAGATGTCTCGCGGCCACATGATCGCGGATGCGGTGGCCATCATCGGCACCATGGACATCGTCTTTGGCGAGATCGACAGGTAGCCGCGCGATGGGCATCCTTTCCGCCGAATCGTTGCAGAAGATCGACCGCGAGGTCGCCAAGTACCCGGCCGACCAGAGGCAGTCCGCGGTGATGGCGGCGCTGGTGATCGCGCAGGACGAGAAGGGCTGGCTCGCCACCGAAACCATGGATGCGGTTGCGGAGGTTCTCGGCATGGCGCCGGTGGCGGTGTACGAGGTCGCGACCTTCTACAACATGTACAACCTCAAGCCCACCGGGAAGTACAAGCTCACCATCTGCACCTGCCTGCCCTGCGGCCTGCAGGGCTCGCTGGAAGCCGCCGACCACCTGCGCCACAAGCTTGGCGTCGGTTTCAACGAGACCACGGCGGACGGCAAGTTCACCCTGAAGGAAGGCGAGTGCATGGGCGCTTGCGCGATGTCGCCGGTGATCCTGGTGAACAACAAGGCGATGCACGACTACATGTCGAAGGACAAGATCGACGCGCTGCTGAGGGAGCTCAAGTAGCCATGGCTATCATCGACTATGGTCCGGACGCGATCCTGATGAAGGGGCTTGATGGCCGGAACTGGCGCCTGAAGGACTACGAGGCGCGCGACGGCTACCAGGCGCTGAGGAAGATCGTGCAGGACAAGCTCAAGCCCGAGGATGTGGTCGCCGAGGTCAAGAAATCGGGCCTGCGCGGCCGCGGCGGCGCCGGCTTCCCGACCGGCCTGAAGTGGTCCTTCATGCCGCGCCAGTTCCCGGGCGCCAAGTATGTGGTGTGCAACTCGGACGAGGGCGAGCCCGGCACCTGCAAGGATCGCGACCTGCTGCGATACAACCCGCACGCGGTGATCGAAGGCATGATCATCGCCGGCTACGCCATGGGCGCCACCGCGGGGTACAACTACATCCATGGCGAGATCTGGGCGGTGTACGAACAGTACGAGGACGCGCTGAAGGAAGCCTATGCCGCCGGCTACCTCGGCAGGAACATCCTCGGCTCCGAGTTCTGCTTCGAGATGTACGCCCATCCGGGCTTCGGCGCGTACATCTGTGGCGAGGAAACCGCGCTGCTGGAGTCGCTGGAGGGCAAGAAGGGCCAGCCGCGCTTCAAGCCGCCGTTCCCCGCCAGCTTCGGCCTCTATGGCAAGCCGACGACGATCAACAACACCGAGACCTTCGCCGCTGCGCCCTGGATCATTCGCAACGGCGGCGATGCGTTCCTCGCGCTGGGCAAGCCCAACAATGGCGGCACCAAGCTGTTCTCGGTGACCGGGCATGTGGCCCGTCCCGGCAACTACGAAGTGATGCTCGGCACGCCATTCGCGACCTTGCTGGAGATGGCGGGCGGGATGCGGGCGGGGAGGAAGCTCAAGGCCGTGATCCCGGGCGGCTCTTCCATGCCGGTGCTGCCGGCCGACGTGATGATGAAGACGGACATGGACTACGACGCCATTGCCAAGGCGGGCTCGATGCTGGGCTCCGGGGCGGTGATCGTGATGGACGAGAGCACCTGCATGGTGCGCGCGCTGGAGCGCCTGTCGTACTTCTATTTCGAGGAATCCTGCGGCCAGTGCACGCCCTGCCGCGAGGGCACCGGCTGGCTGTACCGCGTGGTGCACCGGATCGAGACCGGCGAGGGGCGCATGGAGGACCTGGCGCTGCTGGACACGGTGGCGGACAACATTGCCGGCCGCACCATTTGCGCGCTGGGCGACGCTGCCGCGCTGCCGGTGAAGAGCTTCCTGAAGCATTTCCGCGACGAATTCGTCCACCACATCGAGCACAAGCACTGCCTCGCGGGCGCGGTGGAGCCGAAGTGGGGCAGGGCCGGGGCGCACCCGCCCCGCGCCATGGAGCAGGCGGCCTGATGCTCAAGCTCGAGATCGACGGCAGGGAAGTCGAGATCCAGCACGGCGCGACCGTGATGGACGCGGCCACCAAGCTGGGCATCTACGTGCCGCATTTCTGCTACCACAAGAAGCTGTCCATCGCGGCCAACTGCCGCATGTGCCTGGTGGAAGTGGAGAAGGCGCCAAAGCCCATGCCGGCCTGCGCCACGCCGTGCACCGATGGCATGAAGGTGAAGACGGCCTCGGCGACGGCGAAGACGGCGCAGAACTCGGTGATGGAGTTCCTGCTCATCAACCATCCGCTCGATTGCCCGATCTGCGACCAGGGTGGCGAGTGCCAGCTGCAGGACCTCGCGGTGGGCTATGGAGGCTCCTCCTCGCGCTACGCGGAAGAGAAGCGCTACGTCATGGCCAAGGACATCGGCCCGCTGGTTGCGGCGGAGGAGATGAGCCGCTGCATCCAGTGCACCCGCTGCGTGCGCTTCGGCCAGGAAGTGGCCGGGGTCATGGAACTGGGCATGATCGGCCGCGGCGAGCATTCGGAAATTGTCGCCTTCGTCGGCAAGTCGGTGGACTCCGAGCTCTCCGGCAACATGATCGACCTGTGCCCGGTGGGCGCGCTCACCTCGAAGCCGTTCCGCTACTCCGCGCGGACCTGGGAGTTGTCGCGGCGCAAGTCGGTGTCGCCGCACGACGGCCTGGGCTCCAACCTCGTGGTGCAGGTGAAGCAGAACCAGGTGATGCGCGTGCTGCCGCTGGAGAACGAGTCGGTGAACGAGTGCTGGCTGTCGGACAAGGACCGCTTCTCCTACGAGGGCGTGAACTCGGATGAGCGCCTGACCGCGCCGATGATCCGCAGGGACGGGCGCTGGCGCGTCGCGGACTGGCAGGAGGCGCTCGAGTTCGCGGTGCAAGGCCTGAGCGGCAAGGATGTGGGCTTCGGCGTGCTGGCTTCGCCGCACGCCACGCTCGAGGAGCTGTTCCTCGCCGCGCGCCTGGGCGCGGCGCCCGGCAACGCGGCGGACTTCCGGCTGCGGCACAGCGATTTCTCTGCCGATGGCAAGCGCGCGGGCATTCCCTGGCTGGGCATGCCGGTGACGGAGCTGGGCAAGCTGGACCGCGTGCTCGTGGTGGGATCGTTCCTGCGCAAGGACCATCCGCTGCTCGCGCACCGCCTGCGCCAGGCCGCGAAGCGCGGCCTGCAGGTGCACATGCTGCACTCGGTGGACGACGACTGGCTGATGCCGGTGCGCTCGAAGCGCATCGTGCCGCCCTCGGAACTGGCGGCGGCGTTGCCGGGATTCACCGAGGCGCTCAAGGGCGCGGAGAATGGCGCCATTCTGCTCGGCAATTTCGCGCAACACCACCCGCAGGCGGCGCAACTGCACGCGGCGGCGCAGGCACTGGCGCAGGCGACCGGCGTCAAGTTGGGATTCCTGGGCGAGGCGGCGAATTCGGTCGGCGGCTATGTCGCCGGCCTGCCTGCGGGCGGAGGACTCGACGCGGCGCTGGGCAAGGACAACCTCCTGCTGCTCAATGTCGAGCCGCAACTGGATTGCGCAAACCCGCAGGCGGCGATGGCCGCGGTGCGCGGCGCCCGGTTCACGGTCAACCTGACCGCGTTCAAGTCCGACATCGGCGACTTGCTGCTGCCGATCACGCCGTTCACGGAAACGCCAGGCACCTTCATCAGCACCGAAGGGCGCGTGCAGGGATTCCACGCCACCGTGCGACCTCTCGGCGAGTCGCGGCCGGCCTGGAAAGTCCTGCGCGTGCTGGGCACGATGCTGGGCCTTCCTGGATTCGACTACGAGTCGGTGGACGAGGTGCGCGCAGCCTGCCTGGGCGGCAAGGACGTGGCGGCGATGCTGTCCAACGCCGTTGAGCTTGCGGCGGCGGCCCCGAAGGCGGCCGCATCGGGAATGGAGCGCATTGCCAACGTGCCGATCTATTTCGCCGATCCGCTGGTGCGGCGCTCGCTGCCGCTGCAGAAGACCCGCGACGCCCGGCCGCCGCGGGCCTGGATGAACGCGCGCATGCTGCAAAGCCTTGGCGCCGCCGACGGCAGCCTGGTGCTGGTGCGCCAGGGCGCGGGCGAAGCCGGGCTGGTCGCGGCCCTGGACGACAAGCTGCCGGACAACTGCGTGCGCGTCGCCGCGGCGCATCCGTCGACCGCCGCGCTGGGGCCGATGTTCGGTCCGATCATGGTCGAGACCATCACCGCGCAGAGGGTGGCGTAGGTGCTGGAAGCCCTGTACGCGCTCTCGGAGTCCAGGCTGGGCCCGGTCTGGGGCCCCGCTGTCTACGCGGTGCTGACCTCGCTCGCGTTCATCGTCGCCATCCTGGTACCGCTGATGGGATTGATGGCCTACCTCACGCTGTGGGAGCGCAAGCTCATCGGCTGGATCCAGATCCGCATCGGCCCGAACCGGGTGACCTTCTTCGGCATCCGGTGGCTCGGCGGCCTGGCGCAGCCGGTCGCCGACGGCATCAAGCTGCTGTTCAAGGAAATCATCTACCCGGCCAATGCCAACAAGGCGCTGTTCGTGCTGGCGCCGATGCTGGCGCTGATGCCGGCGATCGCGGCCTGGGCGGTGATTCCGTTCGCGCCGGAACTGGTGCTGTCGGATATCAACGCCGGACTTCTGTATGTCATGGCGCTGACCTCCGTGGGTGTCTACGGCGTGATCATCGCGGGCTGGGCTTCCAATTCAAAGTACGCGTTCCTCGGTGCCATGCGCTCGGCGGCGCAGATGGTGTCCTACGAGTTGGCCATGGGTTTCGCCCTGGTGGTGGTGCTGATGGTGTCGGGAAGCCTCAACCTGTCCGACATCGTCAACGCGCAGGGGCGCGGCTGGTTCGCCTCCATGGGCCTGAACTTCCTGTCGTGGAACTGGCTGCCGCTGGCGCCGATGCTGCTGGTGTACTTCATCTCCGGGATCGCGGAAACCAACCGCGCGCCCTTCGACGTCGTCGAGGGCGAATCGGAGATCGTCGCCGGCCACATGGTGGAGTACTCGGGAATGGCGTTCTCGCTGTTCTTCCTGGCCGAATACATCAACATGCTGCTGATCGCGACCCTCACCGTGGTCCTGTTCTTCGGCGGCTGGCAGGCGCCCATCTCCAGCCCGCTGTTCGACGGGATCCCGCCGATCCTGTGGCTGCTGGCCAAGATCTTCGTCGTGGTGACGATGTTCCTCTGGATCCGCGCCACCTTCCCGCGCTACCGCTATGACCAGATCATGCGCCTGGGCTGGAAGGTGTTCATCCCGCTGACCCTGGTCTGGATCGTGGTCATCGGCGCCTGGATGCAGACGCCCTGGAGCCTGTGGAAATGAGGCTGCCATGACCCGGCTTGCCGAGTTCTTGCGTTCCTTCCTGCTGCTGGAGCTGTTCCGCGGGATGGCCCTGACCGGCCGGCACCTGTTCGCGCGCAAGATCACGGTGCAGTTCCCGGAAGAGAAGACGCCGATGAGCCCGCGTTTCCGCGGCCTGCACGCGCTGCGCCGCTATCCCAACGGCGAGGAGCGCTGCATCGCCTGCAAGCTGTGCGAGGCGGTCTGCCCGGCGCTCGCGATCCACATCGAGTCCGAGGCCCGCGCCGACAACACCCGGCGCACCACGCGCTACGACATCGACCTCACCAAGTGCATCTTCTGTGGCTTCTGCGAGGAAGCCTGCCCGGTGGACGCGATCGTGGAGACCCGCATCATCGAGTACCACGGCGAGAAGCGCGGCGACCTGTACTACACCAAGCCAATGCTGCTGGCGGTGGGCGACCGCTACGAAGAACAGATCGCCGCGGACCGCGCGGCCGACGCGCGCTACCGGTAGCCGGCGATGGTCAATTTCGAGACCGTGATCTTCTACGCCTTCGCCGCGATCCTGCTGGGATCGGCGCTGCGCGTGATCACGGCGCGCAATCCCGTCCATGCCGCCCTGTACCTGGTGCTCGCCTTCTTCACCGCCTCGGCGATCTGGCTGCTGCTGCGCGCCGAGTTCCTCGCCATCACCCTGGTGCTGGTCTACGTCGGCGCCGTGATGGTCCTGTTCCTGTTCGTGGTGATGATGCTGGACGTCAACCTGGAGCGTTTGCGCGAGGGCTTCTGGCAGTACCTGCCGCTGGGGCTCGCGGTCGGGATCCTGATGGCCTTCGAGATGGCCGTGGTGCTGTACGGCCGCTGGCAGGGCGTGACCGGCGCGCCGAAGGTGCCGGCGCCGGGCTACAGCAACACCAAGGAACTCGGGCGCCTCCTCTACACGCAGTACGCCTACGCCTTCGAGTTGGCGGCGGTGATCCTGCTGGTGGCGATCGTGGCCGCCATTGCGCTGACGCTGCGCCGGCGCAAGGACTCGCGCTCGCAGGATCCGTCGCAGCAGGTGAGGGCGCGGCGCAAGGACCGCGTCCGGCTGGTCAGCATGCCCGCCGAGAAGGACGGTTGATGCTCGCCGCGCCGCCCTCCCTGTCGCATTACCTGGTGCTTGGCGCGCTGCTGTTCGCGATCGCGGTGGTCGGCATCTTCCTCAACCGGAAGAACGTCATCATCTTGCTGATGGCCATCGAGCTGATGCTGCTCGCGGTGAACCTGAACTTCATCGCCTTCTCGCACTTCCTGGGCGATGCCGCGGGGCAGATCATGGTGTTCTTCATCCTCACCGTGGCTGCCGCCGAGTCGGCCATCGGCCTGGCGATCCTGGTGGTCCTGTTCCGCGCGCTCTCTACCATCAACGTCGACGACCTCGACTCGCTGAAGGGCTAGGGCGCGATGACCATGAAGACCCTCTACCTGCTGGTGCCGCTCGCGCCGCTCGCCGGCGCCATCGTCGCCGGCCTGTTCGGCCGCGCCATCGGCCGCTCCGGGGCGCACTGGGTCACCATCCTGTCGGTGCTGGTGTCGCTGGTCGCCTCCTGCGTCATCTTCGCCGACGTGCTGGCCGGCAACACCTTCAACGGCAGCGTCTACACCTGGCTCACCAGCGGCGAGACCCGGCTGGAGATCGGATTCCTGATCGACCGCCTGAGCGCGCTGATGATGATCGTGGTCACCTTCGTCTCGCTGATGGTGCACATCTACACCATCGGCTACATGGCGGGGGACCCTGGCTACCAGCGCTTCTTCTCCTACATTTCGCTGTTCACCTTTTCCATGCTGATGCTGGTGATGGCGAACAACTACCTGCAGCTGTTCTTCGGCTGGGAGGCGGTGGGCCTGGTGTCCTACCTGCTGATCGGCTTCTGGTACACCCGGCCCACGGCGATCTACGCGAACCTCAAGGCCTTCCTGGTGAACCGGGTGGGCGACTTCGGCTTCCTGCTGGGCATCGGCCTGGTGCTGGCGCACTTCGGCACGCTGTCCTACGCCCCGACCTTCGACCAGGCGCCGGCGCTGGCCGCGGGCGGCGGCCTGCCCATCACGCTCATCTGCCTGCTGCTGTTCATCGGCGCCATGGGCAAGAGCGCGCAGTTCCCGCTGCATGTCTGGCTGCCGGATTCCATGGAGGGCCCTACGCCCATCTCGGCGCTGATCCATGCCGCGACCATGGTCACCGCCGGCATCTTCATGGTGGCCCGCATGTCGCCCCTGTTCGAGCTGTCGCAGGCGGCGCTGTCCACGGTGATGGTGATCGGCGCCGTCACTGCCCTCTCCATGGGCCTGGTGGCGCTGACCCAGTTCGACATCAAGCGCGTAGTGGCCTATTCGACCCTGTCGCAGCTCGGATACATGACCGCCGCGCTGGGTGCCTCGGCCTATTCAGCCGCGATGTTCCACCTCATGACCCACGCCTTCTTCAAGGCGGTGCTGTTCCTCGCCGCGGGCTCGGTGATCATCGCCATGCACCACGAGCAGGACATGCGGCGCATGGGCGGGCTGAAACGCCACATGCCCTGGACCTACTGGACGCTGCTGATCGGCGCCATCGCCTCGGCAGGGATCCCGCCCTTCGCCGGGTTCTTCTCCAAGGACGCCATCATCGAGTCCATCAAGCTCTCCACCACGCCAGGGGCGACCTTCGCCTACGCCTGCGTGCTGGCCTGCGTGTTCGTCACCGCGGCCTACACCTTCCGCATGGTGTTCATGGCCTTCCATGGCGAGCCCCGATTCGACCCGAAGCATCCCCCGCACGAGTCCCCGGCGGTGGTGACCATCCCGCTCGTGCTGCTTGCCATCCCATCGGTGGCGGCTGGCTGGTGGATCGGCAGCGTGGTGTTCGGCGACTACTTCGGCGCCAGCATCGTGGTGCGACCGGAGCACGGCAACGTGGCGAAGCTCGCCGCGGACTACCACGGCCTGTGGGGATTCATTCTCCATGGCATGAGCGCGGCGCCGTTCTGGCTGGCGCTCGCCGGCATCGCCACCGCCTGGTACCTGTACCGCGTCCGCACAGACCTGCCCAGGCGCATCGCGCAGGGCTTCGGGCCGCTGTACGCGCTGGTGGAGCGCAAGTACGGCTTCGACGAACTTTATTCCATCGTGTTCGCCGCCGGCGCCCGCGCCGTCGGCGCCGGTTTCTGGAAGGGCGGCGACCAGCGCGCCATCGATGGCGTCATGGTGAACGGCTCGGCACGCCTGGTGGGCTGGTTCGCCGGGGTGGTGCGCCTTCTGCAGAGCGGCCTTGTCTACTGGTATGCCTTCATGATGATTTTTGGCGTCTGCGCCATGTACGCGCTGGTCAAGTACCGGGTGTTTGGCTGATGGGCATCGCGTCATGAAGCTGCTTACGCTCGCCATCTGGGTGCCGGTCCTCGCCGGCATGCTGGTGCTTGCCACGGGAGGCGACAGGAACGCCCCGCTGCAGCGCGCGATCGCGCTGGTCGGCGCGATGTTCGGTTTCCTGGTCACGATTCCGCTCTATGCCGGATTCGACCTCGCACAGCCGGGGATGCAGTTCGTCGAGCGGGTGTCCTGGATCCCGCAGTTCAACGTCCACTATCACCTCGGCGTGGACGGCATCTCGGTGCTGTTCCTGCTGCTGAACGCATTCATCACCGTGCTGGTGGTGATCGCCGGCTGGACCGTGATCGAGAACCGCGTCGCGCAGTACATGGCGGCCTTCCTCATCATGTCGGGCCTGCTGAACGGGGTGTTCTCGGCCCTTGACGGGCTGCTGTTCTACGTCTTTTTCGAGGCCACGCTGATCCCGATGTTCGTCATCATCGGCATCTGGGGTGGCCCGAACCGGGTCTATGCCGCACTCAAGTTCTTCCTCTACACCCTGTTCGGCTCGCTGCTGATGCTGGTGGCGCTGCTTTACCTGTACAACAAATCCGGCGGCAGTTTCGCCATCATGGACTGGTGGAAGCTGCCGCTGCCCCTGGGCTCGCAGATCCTGCTGTTCTTCGGCCTGCTGTTCGCCTTTGCGGTGAAGGTGCCGATGTGGCCGGTGCACACCTGGCTGCCCGACGCCCATACCGAGGCGCCCACCGGGGGTTCGGTTGTGCTGGCTGCGATCATGCTGAAGCTGGGCGCCTACGGCTTCGTGCGCTTCACGCTGCCGATCCTGCCCGACGCCTCGCGCGAACTGGCCTGGCTGATGATCGCGCTGTCGCTCATTGCGGTGGTCTACATCGGCCTGGTGGCACTGGTGCAGACCGACATGAAGCGCCTGATCGCGTACTCCTCCATATCGCACATGGGCTTCGTGACCCTGGGCTTCTTCCTCTTCAACGCCTACGGCGTGGAAGGGGCGCTGGTGCAGATGATCTCGCACGGCTTCATCTCGGCGGCGATGTTCCTCTGCGTAGGGGTCATGTACGACCGCATGCACAGCCGCAACATCGCCGACTACGGCGGTGTGGTGAATACCATGCCGAAATTCGCCGCCCTGATGATGCTGTTCGCCATGGCCAACTGCGGCCTGCCGGCCACCAGCGGTTTCGTCGGCGAATTCATGGTGATCATGGGGGCGATGAAGGCGAACTTCTGGATCGCTTTCGCCGCCGCCACGACGCTCATCTTCGGCGCCGCCTACACGCTGTGGATGTACAAGCGCGTGATTTTCGGCGCCGTGGCCAACGACCATGTGGCGCAGCTCAAGGACCTGAACGGGCGCGAGACCCTGGTGCTGGGCCTGCTCGCCTTCGCGGTGCTGGCCATGGGCATCTGGCCGCTGCCCTTTACCGAGGTGATGCACGCCTCGGTCAACGAACTGCTGCGCCACGTCGCGCTGCCGAAGCTCTGAGATGAACGGGAACGATTTCCTGCCCGCGCTGCCCGAGATCGTGCTGCTGGTCGGCACCTGCGCGCTCATGATCGTGGACCTGTTCATCAAGGACGAGCGTCGCGCCACGAGCTTCATCCTGGCCCAGTGCGTGCTGCTCGCCTGCGCCGCCGCCACCGCGTTCGTGCTCTGGGGCACGGGCGGCAAGCTGGTCTACAGCTTCCACGGCCTGTTCGTCGCCGACGTGCTGTCGCAGGTGCTCAAGCTTGCCGCCTACGTCTCGGTCGGCGCGACGCTGGTGTACTCGCGCCAGTACCTGCTCGACCGCGGCCTGCTCAAGGGAGAGTTCCTGGTCCTGCTGCTGTTCTCGCTGCTGGGAATGATGGTGATGATGAGCGCCAACAGCTTCCTCAGCCTGTACCTGGGGCTGGAACTGCTGTCGCTGTGCCTGTACGCCATGGTGGCGCTCAACCGCGATTCGGCGCAATCGGTAGAGGCGGCGATGAAGTATTTCGTGCTGGGCGCGCTCGCCTCGGGCCTGCTGCTCTACGGCATGTCCATGATCTATGGCGCCACCGGCACACTCACGCTGACCGAGGTGGCGAAGCAGGTGTCCGTGCTATCCAGGGATTCCACGCAGCACACCTTCCTGGTGTTCGGGCTGGTGTTCCTGGTTTCAGGCCTCGCCTTCAAGCTGGGCGTCGTGCCGTTCCACATGTGGATCCCGGACGTCTACCAGGGCGCGCCCACCGCGGTGACCCTGGTCATTGGCTCGGCGCCCAAGCTGGCGGCATTCGCGATGGCGGTCCGGCTGCTGGTGAACGGCCTGCTCGACCTGGCCGCGGACTGGCAGCAGATGCTCGCGATCCTGGCGGTGCTGTCCATGGCCATCGGCAACCTGGCGGCGATCGCGCAGAGCAACCTCAAGCGCATGCTGGCGTACTCGACCATCGCGCACATGGGCTTCATGCTGCTGGGCCTGCTCTCGGGCGTGGTGGGAGGCAACTGGCTGAATGCGGCGGACGCCTATGCGGCGTCCATGTTCTACGTCCTCGTCTACGTGGCGATGACGCTTGGTTCCTTCGGCATGCTGCTGCTGCTGTCCTCCCGGGGCTTCGAGTGCGAGAAGCTGGAGGACCTCAAGGGCCTAAGCCGCCGCAGCCCCTGGACCGCGTTCATCATGCTGGTGCTGATGTTCTCGCTCGCGGGCGTGCCGCCGACGGCGGGCTTCTATGCCAAGCTGTCGGTCCTCTCGGCGGTGGTGAACGCGGGCCAGGTCTGGCTCGCGGTGGTGGCGGTGATCTTCTCCCTGATCGGCGCGTTCTTCTACCTGCGCATCGTCAAGCTGATGTATTTCGATGAACCGAAGGACATGGCGCCGGTGACAGGCGAAACCGGGTTCCGCGTCCTGCTGTCCGCAAATGGCATGGCGCTGTTGCTGGCGGGGATCCTGCCGCAGCCGCTCATGACCCTCTGCTTCATCGCCATCAAGAGCCTGTAGCGGCCCGCGCGTGGCAGCCGAGGACTTCACCGAGGCCCGGGTCTCCGGCGAAGAGGTCTGGTCCGGCAAGCTCCTGCATGTCCAGCGCCATGTCGTGCGCCTGCCCGACGGCGGCACCGGCGTGCGCGAGTTCATCCGCCATCCGGGCGCGGTCATGATCGTGCCGCTGTTCGACGATGGCCGCGTGCTGCTCGAGCGCCAGTTCCGCTACCCGCACGGGCGCGACTTCATCGAGCTGCCCGCGGGCAAGGTGGATCCGGGCGAGGCGCGCCTGGAGACGGCGAAGCGAGAGCTGGAGGAGGAGACCGGCTATGTCGCGGCGCACTGGAGGCGGCTGGGCGTGATCCATACCGCGGTCGCCTATACCGACGAGGGCATCGAGATCTTCTCCGCCCGCGGCCTGGAGAAGCGGGCGCAGAAGCTCGACCCGGGGGAGTTCCTGGAGTGCTTCGCGCTCCCCATGGCCGAGGCGCTCGCCATGGTGGGCGATGGCCGCATCACCGACGCCAAGACCGTCGCGGCGCTGCTGTGGGTGGAACGGTTCGGGGCCTGAGGCAGGCATTGGCATGGCGCTGAAGCGCACCCTCTACGAAGTCCTCGGCGTCGGCCGCAAGGCGTCGGCGGAGGAGGTCGCCGCGGCATGGCAGGGGATTTCCGCGGGCAACCCGGACCAGGCGTCCCTGGCACTGGCGCGCGAGGCGCAGCGCATCCTTTCCGATCCAGCGCAGCGCGCCGCCTATGACGCATCGCTGGTCGCCTCCGCCGCCCGTGCGCTCGCCTCCGACGGCACCGGAAGGCGCCGGCGGGAGGAGACGGAGGAGAAGGCATCGTCGCGGACCCCGCTCATCATGGTCGTGGTCCTTGGCATTGCGGTCGCGGCCGGCTTCTGGCTGTGGCAGGCGCGCACGCCAACTACGGGGTCTGGCGGAATCGTGTCCCGTGAAGTCATCCAGCTGAAGCAGACGCCGGGAGCCCCGGTGCCGGAGCGGCCCGCCGCCCCGCAGGCCGCCATTGCACAATCCGCGCCTGTGTCCGCGAGTCCCGTCATGAGCCCAGAGGAACTGTTTGCCCGGCTCTCCGGCAGCGTCGCACTGGTCACCGCCCGCGGCGCCGGCAGCGGCGCCAGCGGCAGCGGCGTGGTGATTGACCGCGAGGCGGTCATTACGAACTGCCACGTCGTGCGTCGCGGTGCCGAGATCAACGTGCGCGTGGCCAAGCGCAACTACCCGGCCACGCTCGTGGTCGCCGACGATGTCTTCGACCTGTGCCGCCTTTCCGTCGCCGGGCTGGACGCGGCCGCTGTGACCGTCGGCAGCGTCGCCGACCTGCGCACCGGGCAGAAGGTCTTCGCCATCGGCGCACCGCAGGGGCTGGAACTGTCGCTGTCGGACGGGCTGGTCTCCTCGCTGCGCGACATTCCCGGCGGCACGGTGATCCAGACCACGGCGCCCATTTCTCCTGGATCTTCCGGCGGCGGCCTGTTCGACGCCTCCGGGCGCCTCGTGGGCATCATGACCTTCCAGCACCGCTACGGGCAGAACCTCAACTTCGCCGTTCCGGCGGATTGGATCGCCGAGATGCGCGCGCGCGACGGCACCGCGCGCGCGGCGAGCGCCGTGGCCGGGCCGCAGGCTGCTGCCGGCCCGACCATCGTGGGACGCTGGTCCTGCTTCGGCGCTTCGACCGGACAGAGCGGAGAATGGGCATTCGGCGAGGACGGCGGTTTCGCGATCACGCGCTCAGGGTCTTCGCCCAGGCGCGGGCGTTACCAGCTGCGCGGCCGGACGCTCCAGATCGGAGGCGGCGGCGACGTCCTCCGCCTCGAGCTCGAAAGCCTCACCGAGGAGCGCATGGTGCTGGATGGCGGCGGCGGCAACCGCGTGGCCTGCGATCGGCGGGGCTGAATCTAGCCATGGTCGCGCTCACGCTGCTCGCCGCGAATGTCGTCGTCTTCGCCGCCTTCGCCGGCGCCGGCGGCGGCGTGATGGATGCCGACCCGCAGATGCTCATACGCTGGGGCTCCAACTTCGGCCCCTATACCGCGGACGGCCAGTGGTGGCGGCTGCTGAGCGCGGCGTTCCTGCATGGCGGCCTGGTGCACCTTGCGGTGAACATGGTCACCCTCGCAGACGTCGGGCGCCTGTGCGAGCGGTTGTTCGGCTGGGGACGCTTCCTCACGCTGTACCTGCTGAGCGGCCTCGCGGGCAGCGCGGCGAGCCTGTGGTGGAACCCGCAGGTCAACAGCGTCGGCGCCTCGGGTGCGCTGTTCGGCGTCCTCGGCGCGGTCCTGGTTTTCATGCTGGACCGGCGCAACGGCATCGATCCGGGCGCGATGAAGGCGCATGCCGCCAGCATGGCGGTATTCATCGCCTACGGCGTGGTCAATGGCCTGGCGTCCACCAACATCGACAACGCGGCGCACCTGGGCGGTCTGGCGGCGGGCGCGGTGCTGGGCTTTGCCTTTGGCCGCCCGCCGGGCTCCAACCGCGTCGAGCCGCTGCGCATGGCCGCCGGCATCGCGGCCTGCGCGCTGGCGGTTGCGGGCCTGGCGTCGCTGACGCCGAACAACCGCGCCGGCTTTGAGGCCGAGCGGCAGTTCCGCGAGGACCTGAAGGCGTTTACGAAGGAGGAGGAGCGGCTGGTGGCGTCGCTGCGCACGCTCATCGCGAAGGCGCAAGCCCCCGGCGCGAAGGGCGAGGAACTCAGGCCCGAGGCGGCGTCCATCGCCGCCGGCTGGGACGCGGCGCGGCAACGCTTCGCCGCACAGCGCGTCGCGCCAGAGTCAAGTCTTTACTTGCTGCAGCAGGACATGGCGGCCTACACTGCGGCGCGGCACCGCGCCATGGATGAGCTGGTGCGCGCGTTCGAGGAGCGGCAGCAACCCGATGCCCGCGCGCGCGTGAAGGCGTTCAATGGCCTGATGAAAGAGGGCGACGCGATCGTGGAGAAGATCCAGAAGCACAAGACATCGGGCGCCAGGGACAAGTAGCGATTTGCCAAGCATGAGGAGAAACCAGTCGATGAAAAGGAACCGAGCAGAGGGTGAGCGCACGATGGATCCGGATCGAACGGTCACGCTCACCTGGAAGGACATTTCGGAGGCCGAGCTCCGCGCACTACTTGCCGGCGTGACCAGCGGCTCCGATCCCACCGCATCGATGCGGCTGGTCGAGTATTTCCACAGCCGGATCCACGACAATCTCCCCTACGACCAGACGATCCTTTTCGCGTACCTTGACCACGTCTTCGGCAGGTTGCTGGACGGCCAACCAGCCGATCGCGCATTCGGCTTCGAGCGCCGGCCGGGGAAGGATTGAGCCTCCGATGGCGCGAAGCACACCCGGGCGGGCGGTGGACGAAATACTGAAGGGCAAGACCGTACTGGTTGCCGACGACACCACGGTGACCCGCATGGTCATCGCCGACACGCTCGGCACGAGCGGCGCGCGGATTCTCGAGGCCGATTGCGGGGCGCGCGCAGTGGAACTCGCGGGCGAGAACCTGGTGGACGCGTTCCTGTTCGATATCCGCATGCCGGACATGAATGGCATCGAACTGTGCCGGGCCATCCGCGGCATCGACCGGTACGAAGGCACGCCGATCATGTTCATTACCGCCATGGATCAAAGGGACGTGCTGCAGTGGGCGATCGATGCCGGCTGCGACGATTTCATGCAAAAGCCGATCGACGCCATGGTGCTCAGAAAGCGGCTCGGCAACCTGATGCACAAGGCGATCTACCTCAAGCAGGTCGAGCTGATGACGCTGTCGCTGCAGCGCTACGTTTCGCCGCGCACCGAGGAAATGGCGCGGATCTATGCGAACACGGGCCTGCTGCCGGCGCCGCGGCAGCAAGAGGTCTGCGTGCTGTTCTCGGATGCCCGCGGCTTCACGGAAATGAGCCAGGAAGTGGATCCGGAGCTGCTGTTCCGGATGCTGAGCGAGCACCTCGCCGCGCAGGTCGACCTCGTCTATGGCCACGCCGGATACATCGACAAGTTTGCCGGCGACGGCATCATGGCGGTGTTCGACGGCGACAACATGGCGCTGCGCTGCTGCCGGTGCGCCCTTGAGATCATGCGCATGTCCCGCGACAACGCCGCGCGCAGCGCCTCGGGAATCAACCGGATCAGCATCGGCGTGCACAAGGGGCCTGCCATCATCGGCAACCTGGGTTCGAAGAATCACCTCGACTACACGCTGATCGGCGACACGGTGAACTTCGCGACCCGGCTTTGCGGCATCGCGAACGAAACCATAACGGTGTCGCAGGCCGTTTTCGAAGCGCTGGCCACCGCGCCGGATCTGGCATTCTCCGGAGGCAGGTCAGTGGCGATACGCGGCTACCGGGACCCGGTAACCGTCTACGAGCTCGCAAGTCGCTCGAGTCCGCCCGGATAGCAGGTTTCCGGGCGGACGCGGTCAGCGGTCGGCGTCACCCCCCGGAGGCAGCCGCTCGACGCGGTTTACGAGCATCCTGAGCAGCGCGCGGTCGAACTGGACCTGGCATGCCGCCGATGCGCGTCGCAGCGCCTCGGCGCTGACGCCGAGCAGGACGGCGGGCGACGCGCTTGTCATCGTCGTTTCGCGCGGCACGCCGCCGGCCTCGAAATACAGGACATCGCCGAAGAACTGGCCTTCGCGCAGCGTGCCGAGCGCGCGCCCGGCGCGGCTGACGACGATCTCGCCCGCGGCAATGACGAAGAAGCCCGGGCAGGCCTCTCCTTCGCGGATGACCGTCGTGCCCTCGCGCACGCGCTGCCAGGTGCCGATGCGCAGCGCCTCCCAGATCTCGACGTCGCCGAAACCCCGGAACAGCGGCAACTGGCTAAGCAGGCTGAATCGCTCCGCCTCCGAGAGGTCCTGGTCGGGAAGCCTGACGTTGCCGAACAGACTCTCAAGCTCGCGAGCGAAATCGCGCCAATCCGGGTAGCGATCCTCGCGATTCTTTGCAAGCGCACGCATGACGATGCGATCCAGCTCGGGTGGAAGTTCCGGGCGGGCCAGCGAAGGCGGCGGCGGATCGATCTGCAGGATCTGGTAGAGCAGGCTCTCCCGGCTCGAGCCCTGGAACGGGGGCCGCGCGGTCAGCAACTGGTACATTACCGCGCCCAGGGAATAGATGTCCGTCTGGTGATTCAGGCGCCGGTCTTCGATCTGCTCCGGCGACATGTACAGGGGCGAGCCAACGCCGGAGAGCTGCGTGTGCGCAGCGGCGACATACTGCGCGGCACCGAAGTCGCTGATCTTCAGTTCGTCGTTCTTGCCCAGCAGCAGGTTGGCGGGCTTGATGTCGCAGTGAATCACTCCCTGTTCATGCGCGTGGTTGAGCGCGAGGCTGGCCATGAACATGAGCTCCACCAGGCGGTCAACCGGCAACAGCCTGTCGTAGCGGCAATATCGCTCGAGCGTGCCGCCATCGGCATACTCCATGACGATGTAGTTCTCGTCCCCCTGGCTGACCGCGTCGTGGATGGCAACGATGTGCGGGTGCTGTAGCTTGCCGGCCAGGGCCGCTTCGTTGAGGAACGCGCTCTGCGCCTGCTTGCGCGCCTCGTCGCCCGGAACCGCGCCAGCCTGCACGACCTTGATCGCGACCTGCTGCGAGCGGAACCTGTCATAGGCGAGATAGACGCGGCTGGTCGCGCCCTGCCCGAGAGCACGGAGCACCGGGTACTTGCCGATGCTTCGGGGAATCGATTCAGCCATCTACTCGCGGCCCGGCACGCTGCGGCCGGCCGCGAGGAACGCTAGCCGCAGACTCCGGTATAGCCGCATGCCGTACAGTAATCGCAGCCGTCCTTGCGGATCAAGGTCTTGTTGCCGCACTCCGGACACGAGGAACCCGCCATGACGCGCGCCGCGCCGCGCGCCGGCGCTTCCAGGATCCCCATCTGCCGCACCGGCGTGCCGTCCTCGTTGAGCAGGCCCAGCATGGCATAGCGGTGCAGGATCAGCCGCGCGACGTAGGAAACGGTGGAGGGGAAGGTCTCCTGCTTGCGGCTGCCGGGGACGAACGCGAGGAAATCGCCCAGCGGCTCGGGGAAGTCGAGCAGCTTGCGCAACTTCATGCCGATCCAGGCCGGGTCCATGACGCGCATGTCGAGCGACAGGATCTTGCACAGTCCGTCCAGCGCGCGAGGGTACTCGCCCGCGAGCCACATGGAGTAGGGACGGGTCACGCCCACGGGGGACCCGTCCATCGCGGGCAGGGTGATTTCCTTCAGCCCCAGAACGAAATCATCCTGCGTGCGGGGATTGAGGACATCCACCGTCCAGGACATGGTGCCATCCGTCCCCGTCTTGGGTTCCTTCAGGCTGAACATCGCGTCCAGCACCGGCGTTTCCGCCTCGCGGAACGCTTGCAGCTGCTCCGCGCGCCAGCGCACGAGCTGCGCGAACGCAGACACGATGGAGGGCATGCGCTTTTTCTCTCCCGAAGGCGGAAAGGGCATGTCGAAGGCGTCGTCGCCCGCGGCCTTGGCCAGGGTTTCCAGCTTCAGCTTCAGCCAGCCCGGGTCGTTGGCGCGCATGTCCATGGACAAGGTCTTGGCCAGTGCGCCCAGGCCGCGCGGCTGCTCGCTGCCGTTGACCCAGACTTCGAACGGGTGCGGCTTGCCGTTCTCGACATGGCCGACGAACACCGCGAAATGGTAGGAGGGATGCTCCACCATGTAGGTCCAGGCGAGGTTGCCCGCGGACAGGTCCGGGCGTCCCGGCCAGCGCAGGCTGGCGAGTACCGGCTGCGGGACGGACTTGATCCGGATGCGCCGGTTGCGGTCGTCGTCGCGGAAGTCCTGCGGCTTCCTGTCGGCGGGCTTGTCCACTGAGAGGATGGAGCCGAGGACCGCGTTGGGCCGGTAGGTCGCGAGGCCCTTGAGGCCGGATTTCCAGGCGAAGGTATAGAGGTCCTGGAATTCCTCGTAGGGGTAGTCCTCTGGCACGTTCACGGTCTTCGAAATGCTGGTGTCGACATAGGGCGCCACCGTGGCCACCATCTGCGCGTGCGCGGTGGCCGAGATCTCCAGCGCGGTGACAAAATAGGGCGGCAGCTTTGCGGTGTCGCCGCCGCCGGCCCTGAACATGCGCCAGGCGTGGTCCTCGACCGGAAACTCCTTGAGCGAGCCGTCGGGCATGCGTTTCTTGCGCGTGTACACCCAGGAGAACGGCGGCTCGATGCCGTTCGACGCGTTGTCGGCGAAGGCCAGCGAGATCGTCCCGGTGGGCGCGATGGACAGCAGGTGGGAATTGCGCACGCCGTTCCTGCGGATCAGCGCCTTCAGTTCCTCCGGAAGGCGCGCGGCGAAGCTGGTGCCCGAAAGGTAGAGATCGGCGTTGAACAGCGGAAACGCGCCGCGCTCCTTCGCCAGCTCGGCGGAGGCGCGGTAGGCGGAATTGCGCATCGCCTCCGAGATGCGCGCCGCCATGGCGCGCGCCTCGTCGCTGTCGTAGCGCAGCTTCAGCATCGCGAGCGCGTCGCCCAGCCCCGTAAAGCCGAGGCCGACGCGTCGCTTTGCCATGGCTTCCTTGCGTTGCTGCTCCAGCGGCCAGGCGGTGACCTCCAGCACGTTGTCGAGCATCCGGACCGAGACTTCGACCACGCTGGCGAAGCGCTCGAAATCGAAGCGCGCCTTGTCGCCGAAGGCGTCGCGCACGAAGGGCACCAGGTTCACCGAACCCAGGCAGCAGCAGCCGTACGGGGGCAGCGGCTGCTCGGCGCAGGGATTGGTGGCCTCGATGGATTCGCAGTAGTTGAGGTTGTTGTCGCGATTGATGCGGTCCAGGAACAGGATGCCGGGTTCGGCGTGGCTGTAGGTCGAGCGCATCACCTGGTCCCACAGTTCGCGCGCGCGCAGCCTGCGGTACACCCACTGGCCGTCGGCCCTCCGGCTGGCGCCGTCCTTCAGCTGCGCCGCGTTGGGTTTGGCCTTGTGCACCAGTTCCACCTCGCCGTCGGCTTCCACCGCACGCATGAACTCGTCGGTGACGCCCACCGAGATGTTGAAGTTGGTGAGGTCGCCCTTGTCCTTGGCGTGGATGAAATCCTCGATGTCCGGGTGGTCGCAGCGCAGCACGCCCATCTGGGCGCCGCGGCGCGCGCCGGCGGACTCCACGGTCTCGCAGGAGCGGTCGAACACACGCATGTAGGACACCGGGCCGCTGGCGCGCGAGCGCGTGCCCTTCACCTCGGCGCCCTTGGGGCGGATGGAGGAGAAGTCGTAGCCGACGCCGCCGCCGCGGCGCATGGTCTCGGCGGCCTCGGCGAGGGCGGTGTAGATCCCGGCGCGGCCGTCCACGACCGAGGTGATGGAGTCGCCCACCGGTTGCACGAAGCAGTTGATGAGTGTGGCCTGCATCTCGATCCCGGCGGCGGAATTGATGCGGCCAGCCGGGATGAAGCCCTCCTCCTGTGCCGCGAGGAAGCGCCTCTCCCAGGTGGCGCGCTTCGCTTCCGGTTCGACCTGCGCGAGCGCGCGCGCGACGCGGCGGCGCACCTCGGTGATGGACGATTCCTCGCCCTTGGCGTACTTCTCGAGCAGTGCCTCGCGGCAGATTTCCTGGTCGGAAAGGGGCACGGCGGTGCGGGTTGTGGCCTGGATCTGGCTGTCAGATTCGCTCATGGTCTTATTTTTAGTCTCACTTGAAGTGTCGCGAACAATGCTTTGATACTAAAGGTTGTTTGCCCGGGGCGCGAGTCACTAGATGTAGTCCGTAATGGCATTCGCCGACGAGCCCGGCTTGGCCCACCTAGTCAATCGTTTACGGGTTTTGTGCGGTGCAACGTGCCCGGTACGCCGGGCGGCCCCCAAGCCTAGGGCTAGGGGCTGTACAACTATACAGTATGGTTACAGGCGCCGGTCAAGCCGGCTGGGGGGCGGGCGAGGCGCCGGTCTGCAGGCGCGCCTGCTTGAGCGCGTCGGCGACCTCGGAGTGGCCGAAGCGCAGCGCCAGTTCCGCCGGGGAGTCGCCGTCCTTGGTGACCAGCGACGGATCGGCACCGTTGCGCAGCAGCAACTCGACCATTCGGGTGTTGCCCTTCATCGCCGCATAGGCGAGCGGGGTGTAGCCGTTCTCGTGCTGCAGGTTGCAGTCAAAGTTCATCTCCAGCACTTTCTGCGCGTACACCAGGTTGCTTTTCTCGATGGCGTAGAAAAGGGCGCGCACGCCTTCCGGGCTGCGCTCCTTGGGCTTGGTCTCCAGTCCGGTGGGCAGCAGCTTGACGACGTAGTTGATGAGCGAGATGCCCACCATTGCCACCATGGCGAGGATAAGCGGGATCTTGGATATGTTCAGGCTGTCGGAGATGGTCTGGTCGAGGTTCGCGCCCAGCACCAGCAGCACCACCGCGAGGAAGAAGAAGAACTTCAGGTAGAAGAACAGGCCGATGACGATGCCGCAGCCCAGCACCGCGAGCAGGTAGTTGCGCTGGATGCCGTACTCCTCGAGGGTCTCGACCGGCAGGTTGGCGAGCACCGCGGTCATGGCAATGAGGCCGAACAGCAGCACCTCGCGCACCCGCATCCGCGTCAGCAGGTCGTCTTTTTCGATCGTTTTTTGAAGTGCCATCTTGTTCTCCCCAAGCCGTAACCCCCGATTTTCAGGGGGCCGGGGGCGGAAGGCAAGTGGCCGGCGTGTAGAATTTCACCCCGATGTCCAAGGCCTTCGTCCGAGATTCCGAGGACGCGGACGACGACGAGCAGGCGGACCTGCTGGACGCCGGGCCCGCGCTTCCCCCGGGGCGCAACTACCTCACGCCCGCGGGCTTCGCCCGCATGAAGGCCGAACTGCGCCAGCTGGTGGAGGTGGAGCGGCCCGAAGTGGTGCGCACGGTGTCCTGGGCCGCCTCCAACGGCGACCGCTCCGAGAACGGCGACTACCTCTACGGCAAGAAGCGCCTGCGCGAGATCGACCGCCGCGTGCGCTTCCTGATCAAGCGCCTGGAGAACGCGGAGGTGGTGCAATCGGCCGGGCGCGACAGCGACCAGGTGTTCTTCGGCGCCACCGTTTCACTGCGCTCGGCGGCGCACGGCGAACGCAACGTCACCATCGTCGGCGCCGACGAGGCCGACCCGGGCAGGGGCCGCGTCTCCTGGCACTCGCCGATCGCCCGCGCGCTGATCAAGGCGCGCGAGGGTGACACGGTCACGCTGCGCAGTCCAGCCGGCGACGAAGAGCTGGAGATCCTGGATGTGCGCTACGATCCGATCGACTAGAACAACGGCAGCGCGACCAGGGAGGGGTGGATGAGCATGCTGAAGGAGTTCCGCGAATTCGCGGTCAAGGGCAACGTGATGGATCTGGCGGTGGGCGTCATCATCGGCGCTGCCTTCGGCAAGATCGTCAGTTCCGTGGTCGAGGACGTGGCGATGCCGATCCTGGGCACGCTGATGGGCGGGCTGGATTTCTCCGGCCTCGCCATCAAGGTTGGCTCGGCGACCATCAAGTACGGCAAGTTCCTGCAGACCTGCGTCGACTTCATCATCATTGCCTGGGCGATCTTCCTCGTCATCAAGGTGATCAACCGCCTGAAGCGGGAAGAGGAGCAGGCGCCCGCGGCGCCGCCCGCGCCACCGCGCCAGGAAGTCCTGCTGGAGGAGATCCGCGACCTGCTGAAAAAGAACTGAGCGGCCGGCAGGCTAGCGGAAGTCGCCCGCTTTCAGCAGCGAGAGTTTCCCGGGGTCGATGTGGCGCGCCAGCGCGGCGCGCACCTCCTCGGCCGTCAGCGCCGAGAGGCGTTTCTCGAAGGCGACGTCCCATTCGAACGTCCGCCCCAGGTGCAGGTAGTTGGCGAGGCGCGCCGCCAGCGGCCGGTCCTGCGAGCGGGCCACGCGTCGCGCCTCCAGCAGGCCGTTTCGGGCTGACGCCATCTCCGCGTCGGTGAACCCGTCCTTCAGCGCGCGGGCGACTTCTTCCCGCACCGCGCGCTCGACGCGTTCGCGATTCTGCGGCGCGAAGATCGCCGACACCCCGAAGGCGCCGGCTTCGTCCTGCTGGCCGGCGCTCAGGTAGCTGTAGGTGCTGTAGGACAGGCCCTCCTTTTCGCGGATGCGGGCCGGGAGGCGCGCCCCGGAGTTTCCGCCCAGCAGCCAGTTGCCGAGCACCAGCGCCGGGAAGTCCGGATGGTCGTCGCGCAGCTTCAGGTTCATTCCCGCGCGCAGCACCGCGTTCGCCTTGTCCGGGGTCGCCACCTGATCCTCGATCGCGGGGCGATCGAAGTAGCGCACCGGGATGCGCGCGTAAGGGCCGGGGTTCTTCCAGTCGCCGAACAGTTCCTCGAGCAGCTTGGACAGCGCCGCCGGGTCGAAATCGCCCACGGCGACGAATTCGGCGCCGGTGGCGCCCACCAGCTCCGCGTGGCAGCGCCTTGCATCATCAAGCGTGACGGCCTTCAGGTCCTCGATGCGCTCTTCGATCGAAGGCGTGTGCAGCCAGTGGCCGCGCGGGTAGGGATTGAGGTGGCGCGACAGGCGCTCGGCGGCGAGCGCGGAGGGATCGCCGCGGCCGGCCTCGGCGCCGGTGATCGACGCGCGCTTGAGCTCCTCGAACTCCGAGGCGACGAACGCCGGCTGGCGCAGCATCTCCGCGGCCAGGCGCAGCGCGGCCTCGAACTCGCCGCGGCGCGCCTCGATGCTGGCGCCGCCGGTGCTCGCGGCGACGGAAGCCTTCAGCCTGTCGAGCGTGTCGCGGATCTCGGCGCGGTTGCGCTTCTGCGTGCCGCGCGAGAGCATGCCCCCGGCCAGGGAGCAGGCGGTCGAGCGCGCCATGGTGCTCGCTTCGTCGCCCCATTTGAGCGCCAGTTGCGCAATCACGCTGCCGCCGCGGGTCTTCTTCGGCAGCAGCGCCACCTTGATGCCATTGGCGAGCGTGCGTCGCTGCACCCGCGCCTCGATGTTGGCCGGCGTGGCATCGAAGGCTTCACCCGCGTCCACGGTGGCGCTGCCCTTGTAGCCGGCCAGCGCGGCGCCAAGGTCGGGCCGGGGCGGGATCTCCGCGCGGTCGGGATTCGCCGTCGGCACGAACGCGCCCAGCACGCGGTTGGCGGGCTTGAGGTAGGCGGCGGCGACGCGGCGCACGTCGGCCGTCGTGACCGTCCGCAGCCGGTCGCGATACAGGAACAGCAGGCGCCAGTCGCCCATGGCGTGGAACTCCGTCACCCAGCGCAGCAGCGTTGCCGCGTCCACCTGGATCCGGTCCAGGTCCGCGAGCAGGCCGGTGCGCGCGCGCTCCACTTCCTCGTCCCGGATCGGGTCGTCGGCGAGCTTTTCCAGCGCCGCCAGCAGCGCCTCGCGCGCCGGCGCGATCGGCGTGTCCTTGCCCAGCACCGCGCCGAAATACGCGTAGCCCGGGTCATGCATCATGCGCTCATAACCCCATGCGGAGCTGGCGAGCCCCTTCTGCACCAGCGCGCGATGCAGGCGGCCGGTGGGCGCGGCACCCAGCGCCTGCACCAGGACGTCCAGCGCGGGATAGTCCGGGTGGCCGGCCGAGGGCACGCGGTACATCGCCGACACCAACTGCAGGTCGCCGGTGCGGCGCAACGTCACCTCACGCTCGCCGTCCTGCACAGGCTCCACGGTGTAGAGCTGCGGCAGCGCGCGCTGCGGGCGCGGGATCGGGCCGAAATGCTTTGCGATCATCTGCAAGGCGCGCGCCTCGTCGAACTTGCCGCCGATGGTGAGCAACGCGTTGTCGGGCTGGTACCAGGTGCGGTAGAAGGCGCGCAGGCGCTCGATCGGAACCGACTCGATGTCCGAACGCACGCCGATGATCGGGTTGCCGTAGTTGTGGGCGGAGAAGGCGAGGCGCTGCATGCGCTGGAACAGCACGCCCGAGGCGCTGTTCTCGCCCATCTCGAACTCGTTGCGCACCACCGACATCTCGCTGTCCAGGTCTGATTTGAGCACGTTGGAGTTGACCATCCGGTCGGCCTCCATGGCGAGGGTCCAGTCCAGGTTGTCGTCGCTCGCGGGCAGGGTCTCGAAATAGTTGGTTCGGTCCTGCGACGTGGTGCCGTTGTAGCGCGCGCCGCGGCGGGTGAGCGCGGGCTTGATCTCGGGATGGTTCTTTGTGCCCTTGAACAGCAGGTGCTCGAGCAGGTGCGCCATGCCCTTCTCGCCGTAGCCCTCATGGCGTGAGCCCACCAGGTAGGTGACGTGGACCGTGACCGTGCTCGCGCTCGGATCGGGCACCGTCAGCACGCGCAGGCCGTTGGCGAGGCGGTACTCGGTGACGCCCTCAATGGATTCGACTTTCCGGGGCGTTTCGGCTGCTATTCCCGGCAGCGCGCAGAACAACAGGAACAGGCCGAGAACGTGTCCAACGTACCGTTTCATTTCAGAACATCCAGTCGAAAAGGTGCAGGGCGAGCAGCCCCGCGATGATCGTACCGAAGGTCACCCGGAACCGCCATGCCACCGCGATCGCCACGATGCCCGCGAGCAGGCGTTCGTTGCCCGGGGTCAGGGCTAAGACACCCTTCTGCAGCATCAGTTCCGGCGCCCAGATGGCCGTAAGCACCGCCGCCGGAACATAGCGAAGAGCTTTTCTCGCCAGTTCGGGCAGCTGGAAGCGCTCGGGCAGGACCAGGAACGAGGCCCGCTGCCAGAACGTCGCCGCGGCGATGGCCAGGATCACCGCCCAGAGCATCGCGGCGCTCATGCCGCGCGCTTCCCGAGCCAGCGCTCGGTGGTCATGCCGACGGCGATGCCCACGACCGCGGCCAGCGCCAGGCCCAGCCGCAGGGGCAGCCCATGGGCCAGCACCGCGGTGGCGCCGGCGCTGATCGCGGCGGCGACCATGGGCCGTTCGCGCAGGAAGGGGACTGTCATGGCGATGAACGCGAGCGGCGCCGCGAACTCCAGCTTCCAGGCCGCCGGAAGCTGGTTGCCGACCAGCAGGCCGATGCCGACCGTGGCCTGCCAGCACAGCCAGATCGGGATCGCCAGGCCGAAGAAGTAGTCGAACTTGCCCGGCGCCTCCGGATGCGTCGAGAAGCGCTGCAGGAACAGGGCGTAGGGGTTGTCCACCAGCGCGTAGGACACGATCAACCGGCGATGCAGCGGCTCGCCCATGAGGAAGGGCCGGATCGAGGCGCTGTACATGAACAGGCGCAGGTTGACGATGAACGCCGCCATCACGATCACCAGGGCGGGCGCGCCCTCGACGATGAGCTGCGTGGCCGCGAGCATCGAGGCGCCGGCGTAGATCAGGACGGACATCGCCATGGCTTCCAGCGGCGGGATGCCGCCGGCGGCCATCGCCACGCCGGTGACCAGGCCGAAGGGGCCCACCGCAATCAGCAGCGGCAGGCTGGCGCGGATGCCGTGGCGGAATTCGGGGTGGAAGGAAGGCACGGGAGGGCGATTCTAATCGCCCTCCCGTGCGGTGATGCGGGGAGAACTGCGGGGAGAACTGCGGGTGGCTCAGGTCCTCGGCTTCTCGCCGTGGCCGCGGTGCTGCTGGTGGTCCTTGCCCTTGCGCTGCTCGCCCAGGCACTTGCCCAGTTCCTCGCCGCGCTTGCCGGTGCAGGCCTCGTGCATGGCCTGGCGCTCGTCCATGCGCTTGGCGTGGCGCTGGCCGTGTTCCTTGGCGCGCGCCTGGCACTTCGCCGGGTCTTCCGACTTGGCGCACATCTGCTCGCTCATGCAGGCGCGGCGGTCGGGCTTGTCCTTGCAGGACTCGTGCGCGGCCTTCATGCGCTCGCGCATTTCCTTGCGCTGCTCCATGCCCTTGCCTTCCGCCCTCGGCGCGGGCGCCTGGGCGTAAGCGAGGAACGAGCCGGCGAGCAGGGCGGCGCCGATGGTGGTGAGGATGCGGGTACGGATCATGGTCTGGCTCCTTTGGCGTTGAATGACGAATCCTTCAACGCCAAAGTTACCGATTCGGTTGTCGCCCTGCCGTAACCCTGTGTAACCAGTTGTTACCTATGCCTGCTTCAGCATCGTGGCGCCGTCGGAGACCTCGAACTTGCCCGGGCCCTCGAGGTTGACGTTCTTCACCACGCCGTTGTCCACCAGGAGCGAAAAACGGTTCATGCGCATCCCCATGCCGCGCGCGTTGAGGTCGAGTTCCAGCCCCATGGACTTGGCCCAGTTCGCGCTGCCGTCCGCAAGGAAACGGATCTTGCCCAGTGCCTTCTGGTCCTTGCCCCAGTGCGCCATCACGAACGCGTCGTTCACCGCCACGCACCAGACTTCGCTCACGCCCTTGGCCTTCAGCGCATCGAGGTTCTGCAGGTAGGAGGGGACGTGCTTGGCCGAGCAGGTCGGGGTGTAGGCGCCGGGCAGGCCGAAGATCGCGATCTTCTTGCCTTTCACGGCCTCGGCGACGCTGACTTCCTTGGGGCCCATCGCGCAGTTGGTCGCAGAATCGAATTCGGTGGTTTCCATCAGCTTGCCATCGGGCAGCGTGTCGCCGGCCTTGATCGTCATAAAACCTTCTCCTTAGTGGGGTTCTGGCGTTGGACGGGCATGATACCGCAGCAGGATATGCTTTCCGCATGATCCGGCTCCTCATGGCCTGCCTGCTGGGATACGTGGGATACGTGGGATACGTCCCGGGCGCGCTTGCGCAACTGGCGGAGATCGAGCGCATCGCCCCCGCCGCGGGCGGCACCGTCGGCGTCGCGGTGCGCCATGTCGAGTCCGGCCGGGAGATCCACTTCAATCGCGGCCAGCGCTTCCCGATGGGCAGCACCTTCAAGCTTCCCCTGGCGGTGCAGGTCCTCGCGCTCGTGGACGAGGGAAGGCTTTCGCTCGACACGGTGATTGCGCTGCGCCCGGGCGATCTGCGCCCGGGCAGCGGCACGCTGGTGAAGCGCTACGACCCGGCGAAACCGGACTACAGTCTGCGCAGCCTGCTCGAGCTGATGATGATCGTCAGCGACAACAGCGCCACCGATGTCCTCTGGAAGGAGGCGGGTGGATTCAAGGCGGTGATGGCACGCTTGCGCGCGCTGGGGGTCGGCGGCATTTCCGTCGATCGCCCCACGGGCCAGCTCCTCGCCGCCGCCTTTGGCGTCAAGCTGCCGCCCGGCGCCGACGCCACCCCCGGGATGTTCCAGGATCTGATGCGGCAGCGGCCGAAAGGCAGGCGGGAACTCGCGCATGCCGAGGTGGCGAAAGACCCGCGCGATACCGCCACGCCCGACGCGCTGGTCGATCTGCTGCTGAAAATCTGGCGGCGCGAAGCCCTGAGCCCGGTGCAGTCCGCCGTCCTGCTGGACATCATGGCGCGAACCGAATCGGGACGGCGCCGGCTGCGCGGCCTCCTGCCCAAGGGAACGCGAGTCATGCACAAGACCGGCACCCTGACCGGCATCGTCACGAACGACGCCGGCATCATCGCCCTCCCGGGCGGCGCGGGCCATGTCGCCATCGCCGTCATGGTCAAGGAATCCCTGAACGCCATCGCCGTCCAGGAGCGCGCCATCGCCGAGATCGCGCGGGCGGTCTATGATCATTTCTCGACTAATCCGAGCGGAAATTAAATGGCGACATTCCTGGTCTGTCATGGCGCGTGGTCGGCAGGTTGGGCCTGGAAGAAGATGCGGCCCTTGTTGCGCGCGAAGGGTCACGAGTTGTACACCCCCACCTACACCGGCCTGGGCGAGCGCTCGCACCTCGCCCGCAGGGACGTCGACCTCGAGGCCCACATCGCCGACGTGCTCGGCGTGCTGAAGTACGAGAACCTGAGCAAGGTTGTCCTGGTCGGCCACAGCTACGGCGGCATGGTCGCCACCGGCGTCGCCGACCGCGCCCCCGAGCGCATCGCGCACCTGGTTTACGTCGACGCCTTCGCCCCGCGGGACGGCCAGTCCCTGCTCGACCTGACCACCGAGGAAAACCGCAAGAACGTGCGCGAAGGGGCGAACCGGGAGGGCGAGGGCTGGCGCATCCCGCCCAGCCCGATTCCTCCGGATACGGCCGCAGCGGATCTCCCCTGGCTGCTGGAGCGCCGCACCATGCAGCCGCTGAAATCCTTCGAGCAGAAGATCAAACTGACCGGCGCCGTGGACACGCTGCCGCGCACCTACATCTACTGCACCATTTCCCGCCCCGGCGACGTCTTCCGCCAATTCCGCGATCGGGCCAGCGCGGAGCCGGGCTGGAGATGCATCGACCTGAACGCCAGCCACAGCCCGAATGTCACCGCGCCGGCGGAACTGGCCGGAATCCTGGACGGAATCGCCTCGGTGCGCGGCTGAGGTAGCGGTCGAATGTAACCGATCGGTTACATCTACCCCTGTTCCAGCGCCGCCTTCCGTCCCCGCTCCACCTCGATCCCCGCGAGCAGCACGAGCCCGATCACGAAATACACCCCCACCGAAAGAATTCCCAGCCGGTGGTTCCCCGGGAAAATCCACGTCACCGCCCCATAGGTGATCGGCCCGAAGATGGACGCCGCCTTCACCGCCAGTCCCCACAACCCGAAAAACTCCCCCAGCCGCGCCGGCGGCGCGAGGTAGCCCACGATCGCGCGGCCCGCGGCCTGCGCCGCGCCCATGCACAAGCCGGCCAGGTTCGCCGCGACCCAGAACAGGGTCGCCCCTTCAGCGAGGTACGCGAGCACGATCATCACGATCCATCCCGCCAGCACCAGGCGCATGGAGCGGATGTGCCCGATGCGGTCCTGCAGGTGGCCGAAGGCGAAAGCGCCGATCGCGGCGGTGAGGTTGACCACCAGGATGAGGACGATGGTCTGTTGCGTGGTGAACTTCATCGCCTCCTGCGCGTAGATCGCGGCGAGCGCGATCACGGCCTGGATGCCGGCCTGGTAGAAAAGGATGGTGACCAGGAACCGGCGCAGGTCCTGGAAGCGCTGCGCCTCGCGCAGGGTGTGCAGAACGCGGGACCAGGGATTGGCCTCGGCAGGCTGCGGCTTCGCCCGCTCCTTCAGGAACAGGAAGGTCGGCGCCGCAGAAAGCGCGAAGATGGCCGCGGTGATGAGCATGACAACCGGGACGGTCTCGGTCGCCGGCGTGCCTTCGGGCCGGGTAAGCAGGTAGGCGAGCGAGACGCCGAGGGACACGATGCCGCCGACGTAGCCGAAGGCCCAGCCCCAGCCGGAAACCCGTCCCATGGCCTTCGAGGTCGCCAGCTCCGGCAGGAAGGCGGCGATCAGGTTTTCGCCGGTGGCGAAGAAGAAATTGGACAGGACGACCAGCACGATGGCGAGCGCCACGGCCCCGGGCGAGGCGAGGAAGAGCAGGGCGGTGAACAGGACGCAGCCCACGGTGGAATAGAACAGGAGCCGCTTCTTGGCCGCATGCGCATCGGCCCAGGCGCCGACCAGCGGGGCGGTGAGCAGGACGGCGAGATAGGAGACGGACAGGGCGGCAGTCCAGGCAAAGGTCGCCCAGGGCGCGCTTCCGGCGACCGCGGCGACGAAATAGGCGTTGAATACCGCCGTGATGACCACGGTGGTGTACCCGGAGTTGGCGAAGTCGTACATGCTCCAGGCCCACACTTCGCGAAAACGCACGTCCCCGGCGAGGCGACGCGTTTCCCCTTTGCTGTTGTTGTCGGCGTCGGACATCGGGCGATTCTATCCCGGGGGGGAACCCCCGCCTTGCTAGGGCATAATCGCCCCTCATGGCCGCCGCTGAACCGAAGGTGACCGACCGCCGCCTGACCATCGTCGAAGTCCTCGACTGGATGGTCGCCGACGGACTGGTGGAATCCGCCGCCGCCGAGCAGGTGAAGAAGGAGCGCCGCTATTACCGCGGCAGCCAGCATCCGCTGGAGGTGATCGCCGACCAGAAGCTGAAAGGCGCCAGGCCGCCGCACAAGATCGTCGCGCTCGAGCCGCTCACCGAATGGCTGGCGAAGCGCGTCGGCATGGAGTACCTGCACGTCGACCCGCTCAAGGTCAATTTCTCCGCGGTCACCGAGGTGATGTCCTCGGCCTATGCCACGCGCTTCAAGATCCTGCCGGTGGCGGTGAACACCAAGGAAGCGACCATTGCCACCGCGGAGCCCTTCCTGCGCGAGTGGGAGCACGAGCTCGCGGGGATGCTCAAGCTGGGCATCAAGCGCGTCATCGCCAACCCGGCCGACATCCAGCGCTTCCAGGTCGAGTTCTACAACCTCGCCAAGTCGATCAAGGGTGCCAACCGCGGCCAGAGCAACCTGTCGGGGCTGTCCAATTTCGAGCAGCTGGTGGAGCTGGGCTCCTCCAACAAGCAGCTGGACGCCAACGATGCGCACGTGGTGCGCGTGGTGGACTGGCTCTGGAGCTACGCCTTCGAGCAGCGCGCGAGCGACATCCACATCGAGCCGCGGCGGGAACTGGGCATCGTGCGCTTCCGCATCGACGGGGTGCTGCACCAGGTCTACCAGATCCCGGCCTCGGTGCTGGCGGCGATGACCAGCCGCATCAAGATCCTCGGCCGCATGGACGTGGTGGAGAAGCGCCGGCCGCAGGACGGCCGCATCAAGACGCGGACGCTGGATGGCGCCGAGGTGGAACTGCGCCTGTCAACCCTGCCGACGGCGTTCGGCGAAAAACTGGTGATGCGCATCTTCGATCCCGAGGTGCTGGTGCGCGACTTCAGCGAACTGGGATTCTCGGAGGAGGACAAGAAGCGCTGGAACGACATGACCGAGCGCCCGAACGGCATCGTGCTGGTCACCGGCCCCACCGGCTCGGGCAAGACGACGACGCTCTACTCGACCCTGAAGCAGCTGGCCACGCCCGAGGTGAACGTCTGCACCATCGAGGATCCGATCGAGATGGTGGAGGGCTCGTTCAACCAGATGCAGGTCACCACGGCGATCGACCTTGGCTTCGCCCAAGGCCTGCGCGCGCTGATGCGGCAGGACCCCGACATCATCATGGTGGGCGAGATCCGGGATCTCGAAACCGCCGAGATGGCGGTGCAGGCCGCGCTCACCGGCCACCTGGTGCTCTCCACGCTGCACACCAACGACGCGCCCAGCGCGGTCACCCGGATGCTGGAGCTGGGCATCGCGCCTTACCTGTTGAATGCGACGCTGAACGGAATCATGGCCCAGCGCCTGGTCAGGACGCTGTGCGCGCACTGCAAGCAGAAGGTGGAGCTGAACCGCGGCGAGGACGAGGCGAAGTGGGATGCCATGGTCGCGCCCTGGAAATCGAGCCGTCCGGCGGCGGTCTACAAGCCTGTTGGCTGCCTGGAGTGCCGCATGACCGGGTTCAGCGGGCGGGTCGGCATCTACGAGACGCTGCTGTGCACCCCGGGCATCCGCCAGGTCGTCGGCGGCGGCGCCGACCTCGCGCTGGTGCGTGAGCGCGCCTACAAGGAAGGCATGAAGGCGCTGCGCATCAGCGGCGCGATGAAGGTGGCCGCGGGCCAGACCACCATGGACGAGGTGCTGAAGGTCGCCCCGCCCGTGGGCGATCCCGCCGCCGGCGGCTAGCGATGCACCCGGCCGAACCACTGCTCGAGGCGGCGCTGTTCGGCGCCGGCGCGCTGACGCTGTTCGGCGTCTGGTTCAGCGCGCGCCGGCGCGACCGCGAGGCGACGCGGGCGCTGAAGGCAAGCGAGGAGCGCTTCCGGCACCTGACCTCGCTCTCGGCCGACTGGTTCTGGGAGACCGACGCCGACTACCGCATCTCCTGGATGAGCGGAGGGCCCGCGGTGGCCGCCCTGTTCGGCGATGCGCTGGTCTATGGCCGCAAGCTGTGGGAAGTCCCCGGTCTCGCGATCGAGCCCCAGGCACTGGTCGACCACCTCGAAAGGCTGCACCAGGTGGACGCCCGGCTGCCGTTCTTTGATTTCGAGATCATCAACCCGCAGACGGCCGGCGGGCCCCGCATCCACACCGTTCTGGGACGGCCGCGGCACGACGGCGCAGGTCGCTTCCTCGGTTTCCGCGGCGTAGGGCGCGACATCACCGAGCGGCGCCGCGCCGAGATCGCCCTCGGCCTCGCCAAGGAGCGGCTGGAGCTGGCGCTCGATGGCTCCGGCGCGAGCCTGTGGGACTTCGACCTGCGCAGCGGGCGGATCTACCTGAGCGAGGGCTGGGCGCGGCTGCTCGGCCGCCCGCAGGCGGCGACCCAGGTGGAAGTGGAGGAACTCGCCGGCCTGGTGCACCGCGATGATTTCGCCGCGATCCGCGACACCGCCTACGCCACCATGAAGGGCGAGCGCGAGGAGTACGCGGTGGAGCACCGCGTGCGCACCGAGGCCGGCGAATGGATCTGGGTTCTTTCCAGGGGCAAGGTTGCGCAGCGCGACCCCTCCAGCGGGCGCGCGCTGCGCATGATCGGCACCAACCTGGACATCACGGCGCGCAAGCGCGCCGAACAAGCGATGGGCGACGCCGAGGAACGCTACCGCTCGCTGATCGAGCTCGCGCCCGACGGCATCGTGGTCACCTCCGGCGGCATCGTCGAGTATGCCAATCCCGCGGCGGTGAAACTGCTGGGCGCGGGGACGCCGGCAAGGCTGCTCGGCACCGGCATGGGCGAGCGGGTCCATCCCGACGAACGGGCACGGTCGCGCGAGCGGCGCGACTACCTGGAAGCCGGTCCGGGAAGCACCGCCTTCGAGGAGCGGCGCCTGCGCCGCCTGGACGGCAGCGAGATGGTGGTGGAGATGGCCGGCGTCTCCTACCTGGAGCGCGGGCGCCTGGTGGTGCAGTCGGTGCTGCGCGACGTCACCGAGCAACGGCGCCACCGCGCGGCGCTGGCCGAGCGCGAGCGGCGCTTTCGCGACGTCGTCGAGGCCTCCGGTGAATACGTCTGGGAGACAGACGCGGCCTGGCGCTACACCTACCTCTCGGAGCGGGTCGAGTCGGTGCTGGGCCATCTGCGCCACGAGATGCTCGGGCGCACGCCGCGCGAGTTCATGCCGCTTGACCAGGCGCGGGCGCTGGAGGGTTGGTTCGCGCAGCGTGCCGCGCGGCCGGAGCCGTTCCGTGAACACGAGCTGCGCTCGCTCACCAAGGCCGGACGCGTCATCTGGCAGTCGGTGACCGGCGTGCCGGTGCTGGATGCGGCCGGAAACTTCGCCGGCTTCCGCGGCACCGGCGCCGACATCACGGCGCGCAAGCAGGCCGAGGAGCGAATCCAGTACCTCGCCAACCGCGACGCGCTGACGGGCCTGCCCAACCGGCAGTTGCTGGTCGACCGCGCCGGGCAGGCGGTGCTCGCTGCGGCGCGCGAGCGCGGCAGCCTGGCGCTGCTGGTGATCGACCTCGACCGCTTCAAGCTGGTCAACGATTCCCTCGGCCATTCGGCGGGCGATGCGCTGCTGCGCGCGGTGGCCGAGCGGCTTGCGGCGACGCTGCGGCGCGACGACACCCTGGCGCGCGTGGGCGAGGACGAGTTCGTGCTGCTGTGGAACCGGTTGAAGAGCTCGCAGGACGCCGCGGTGGTGGCCCAGCGCATCCAGGGCATCCTGGCGCGGCCCTTCACCGTCGAGGGCCGCACCCTGGCGGTGGCCGCCTCCATCGGCATCAGCGTCTACCCGGAGGACGGGCGCGATTTCCCGGAACTGATGAAGAACGCCGATGCGGCGATGCACGACACCAAGACGCACCGGCGCGGCGGTTTCAGCTTCTGCTCCCCGGCGCTCAATGCACGCGCCGCCGAGCGCCTGGCGATGGAAAATGACTTGCGCCACGCATTGTCCAGAGGCGAGCTGCAGCTGCGCTGGCAGCCGGTGATGGGGCGCAGCGGCGGGCGGGGGAGCACCCTTGTGGGCGCCGAGGCGCTGCTGCGCTGGCAGCACCCCCGTGAAGGGCTGATCGCGCCGGACCGCTTCATCGAAGTGGCCGAGGAAAGCGGCTTGATCGGCGCCCTGGGCGAGTGGACCCTGGAGCATGCCCTGTCGCAGGTCGGAGCCTGGCGGCGCGCGGGACTCGGGCAGCTGTGGTTCGCGCTGAATGTCTCGGCGAGTGAACTAGCGCAGGGCGAAGCCTATATCGCGCGCCTGGAGCAGGCGCTGGCGGTGCACGGCGTCAGCGGTGAGTGCCTGGAACTCGAAGTGACCGAGCGCGTGCTGATGCCTCACCTGGTAGAGAACGTCGAAACCCTCAAGCGCATCGGCGCCCTGGGCGTGCGGGTGGCGATCGACGACTTCGGCACCGGCTACTCGAGCCTGGCCTACCTGCGCCAGCTGCCGATCGACAAGTTGAAGATCGACCAGTCCTTCCTGCGCGAGCTGGCGGTCAATGCGGACGATGCCATGCTGGTGAAGACCATGGTCGCGATGGCCAGGGGCCTGGGCTTGCACGTCGCGGCCGAGGGCGTGGAGACCGAAGCGCAGCTCTCGCGCCTGCTGTCGCTGGGCTGCGATGAATGGCAGGGCCATTTCGCCGGCCTGCCGCTTGAGGCGCCGGCCTTCGAGCGCCTGGCGCGCGAGGCCGGCCGGATGCGGGCGGAGGCGAGGCGATGAGCGTCGAATTCCGCTACGTGATGCCGGTCGAGCAGACGCAGTGGCGCATCCCTGCCTCGGGCGAAGTCGCCTTCACCTGGGACTACGACGCGCGCTCCACCGAGCTATTGCAGCTGTATTCCAAGGGCAAGCAGCAGCAGTGGGACGCGGAGACGCGCATCGACTGGTCGCTCGAAGTGGATCCGGACGACCCGATGCAGATGGAGGAGTCGGTGCTGCCGCTCTACGGCACCGACCTGTGGAAGAAGCTCTCGGAGCGCCAGCGCTCGGACCTGCGCTACCACAGCCAGGTGTTCAACCTGTCGCAGTTCCTGCACGGCGAGCAGGGCGCGCTGGTGTGCGCGGCGCGCATCGTCAAGGACGCGCCGCAGCTGGAGTCCAAGTTCTACGCCGCCACCCAGGTCATGGACGAGGCGCGGCACGTGGAAGCCTACCGGCGGCTGCTGGTGGAGAAGTTCCGCTTCGCCTATCCGATCTCGAAGCCGCTCAGGACGCTGCTGGAGCAGGCGCTGAACGACCCGCGCTGGGACTTCACCTACCTCGGCATGCAGGTGCTGATCGAGGGCCTCGCGCTGGTGGCCTTCCAGCGCATCCGCGACTATTCGAAAAACCCGCTGTGCCAGGCGGTGAACGCCTACGTCATGCAGGACGAGGCGCGCCATGTCGCCTTCGGGCGCCTGGCCCTGCGCGCCTATTACCCGCAGCTGACGGACGTCGAGCGCCGCGAGCGCGAGGAGTTCGTGATCGAGGGCAGCCGGCACCTGCGCGACCGCTTCAATTCGCCCGAGATGTGGGAGCAGCTGGGCTACGACCCGAAGGACGTGCTGCCGGTGGTGGATGCCGCGGAAGGGCAGATCCGCTTCCGCAAGCGCCTGTTCTCGCGCATCGTGCCCACGGTGCGCGACATCGGCCTGTGGAGCGAGCGCGTGCGCGCGGCGTACACCGAACTGGGCGGAATCCGCTACGAGAACACCGACGCCCAGGAAATGCTCGACAACGACGCCCGCGTTGCCGAGGACTTCGACCGCCAGATGCGCGACGGCTTCCCCAAGCCCGGTAAATAGGGACGGACCACGATTTCCGCTGCGGCGCCGCGGCGGAACTCGGGGTCCGTCCCTGATTTCCGGTCGCTGGAGTTCTGTCACGCCCATGATCGACACCACCCCGCACATCATCACCTCGCTGCTGGCGATGGGGATGGCGCTTGCCTTCATCATCGCCGACCGCAATTCGCCCACCAGCCGCGCGCTGGCGCTGTTCCTGGTCTCGATCGGCATCGCCATCGGCATCGGATCCCAGATCTCGTACCCGAGGCATTTCCGCGGCGAGATCGCGGCCTGGGACGGGTTGCTCGCCATTCCCGAGTCGATGGCGTTCTTCTTCGCCTATGAGTGGATCCTGCGGGTGCGCCGGACCGTTCCCGCCGCCGGCCTGAAGACCTCGGGGCCGGACAAGCTGCTGCGCGTCGCGCAGGGATTGACGCTGTTCTACCTTGCCGCCTCGATCGCGTTTCCGGTGGAGCGGGCGACCAAGTTTCTCAATGCCGGCTTCCGCGAGGCTTTCGAGCGCGGCACGCCGGAGTTGTGGCTGTTCGCGCTGCCGCTCACTCTGTCGCTCGCGCTGGGACTGTTCTCCGGCCTGCTCATGCTGCGCCGGCGGCCGGACCGCGCCGAGTCCCTGCGCCTGATCGCGTTCGCGGTCGCTGCGCCGTTCATGGCCTCGGGGATGGTGCTGCCCAACACGCTCGCGCCGGTTTCCATGGCGGTCGGCCTGCTCATCTTTCTCATCGGCGCCGTGCAATACCACGTCATCCAGGGCCAGCGCGCCCAGTTCATGTCGCGCTTCCTGTCGCCTCAGGTGGCGCAGCTGGTGGCGCGCCGCGGCCTGAAGAGCGCCACTGACGAGCAGACGCTCGAGCTCTCGGTCGTGGTCTGCGACCTGCGCGGCTTCACCGCGTTCTCGTCGGCGACGCCGCCCGAGCGGGTGATCAAGATTCTGCGCGAGTATTACGACGCGGTGGGCGCGGCGGCTGCCGCGGTTGGCGGCACCATCAAGGACCAGGCTGGCGACGGCGTGCTGATCCTGGTGGGCGCGCCGATTGCATTCGAGGATCACGCCGCGCGCGCGCTGGACCTCGCCAAGCGCCTGCGCACGGCCGGCCGCGAGGTCACCGATCGCTGGTCCGACGCCGAACTGCGCCTCGGCATGGGCGTTGCGGTGGCCAGCGGCAAGGTGACCGTCGGCGTCATCGGCGGCGCCTCGCGCCTGGAGTACACCGCGGTCGGCGCGGCGGTGAACCTCGCCTCGCGCCTGTGCTCGGAGGCGGCGCATGGCGAGGTGCTGGTGGCCGAGCGCACGCGCCGGCTGGTGGAGGCCTCGGCGCTGGTCCGGGAGCTCACGCCCGGGATGTCGCTCGCGCTGAAGGGCTTCCCGCGGCCCGAGCAGAGCTACACACTGGGTGCGGCCTAGACCTGCGGGCTGGTGCCGCGGGCCTTCCAGATGTAACCGATCGGTTACATTGCGCCGTTCCCGGGCCATGCCTGTCCGGCCCACATCGCCGCCAGCGCCAGCAGCAGGCCGGCGCCGACCCGCAATCCGTAGCGCGCACCGCCGGTGGCGAAGGCCACCGCAATCTTGCTCGCGGTGTTGGTCGAGATCGCGAGCAGGCAGGCCATGACCGCGGCGGCGGTATCCAGCCGGCCGTCAGCGACCAGCGCCAGCGCCGAGGCGCCGGCTGCGTGCGCGTCGCCGAACCCCGCCAGCGCGGCGCCCGCCTGCACCGCGCCGGAGCCGTAGCGTTCATTGACAAAGCCGGCCAGCGCACCCAGCACCGCCAGCGCCAGGGCGAAGCCGATCGCCTGCCACGGGCTGAAGGCGCGGCCCTCGCGCGAGGCGAGCTTGCCGCCGTCATGCGTGCGAAGGAAGAAGACGCTGCCGGCCAGCGCGGTCGCGGCCAGGCCGGCGACCAGCGACGGGCCAAGGAAGGCAAGCGCGGGCCAATGCACCGCCGCGGCCAGGATTGCCGACTGGATGAACGTGGCCATGGATGAGTACAAAGCGGCGGCGACGCTGGCCTCGAGGTTGCCGTGGCCGCCGCGCAGCTTCAGGCCCAGCGCCCCGATGACGGCGGTGCTCGAAGCGAACCCGGAAGCGAGGCTCGCGAGCGCCAATCCGCGGTGCGCACCCATCCAGCGCTGCGCGATGTAGCCGGCGCCCTGCAGCGCCATGATGAGCACCGCCAGCGCCCAGACACGCTGCGGATCCAGTCCGCCCAGCCAGGCCTGCGGGCGGTCGGGCAGCAGCGGCAGCAGCACCAGCGCGGCGCCGGCGAGGATCAGCGCGTCGCGCATTTCGCCCGCGGTCAGGACCTCGGTGGCGAAACGATGCAAGCGGTTGCGCGCCGCGAGCAGCGCGGCGACGACGACTGCACCGGCCGCGGCGAGCGCGGGTTGCGAGATCGCCGCCACGCCCAGCAGGTAGGTGACGAACAGGGCGATCTCGGTGGTGACCCCGGGATCGCGTGAGCGGTCGCGCCAGTAGCCAATCGCGACCAGCGCCAGGACCAGCATGGCGCCGGCGACCACCAGCCAGGGCTGGCCCAGGCCCTGCGCCAGTGCGCCGCAGACCGAGGCGAGGGTGAAAGTGCGCACGCCGGCTAGCGCGCGGTGCGCCGTGGCGCCCTTGCGCCGCTCGCGCTCGATACCGATCAGCAGGCCGCCACCGAGGGCGACGAGGAGGCCGGCGAGTAGGCCCGGCGGCAGGGCTTCGGAGACCAAGGCCGCCTAGCCGCCTTTCTTCAGAAGCAGGCGCTCGGCCTGGGCGCGGCGCGCCTGGAGGAATTCCGTCGGCGACAGGCGACCGTCGCGGTCGGCATCCACGCGCTGGAACTCGCGGGCGATGAACGGGAAACGGGCGAGCTCGTCACGCGTCAGGAAGCCGTCGTGGTTGGCGTCGGCGGACTTGAACTGGGCTTCGGCGTCGCGACGAATCTTGCGCGCGCGATCGTTGGCGTCATCATCGTCGTCGTCGCGCCTGGCTCTTGGCGCGGACGCGATCGTGGGCGCCGCAGCCGCTACCGCGACCTTAGCGGCTTCCGAGCGTTTCGGGGCCTCCGCGGTAAGCAAGGTGACCGGCATCGGCTCGGGCTTCGGTTCGGGCTTCTGGCGCAGCAGGCCGAAGGCGAGCAGGGCGACGACGGGGATGGCGAGGAAGTAGGGCCAGCGGCGGCGCTTCGGCGCGGCGAGTACCGTGGTTTCGCTTCGCCGCAAGGGCGGCGGCGAAGCGACCGGAGAAGGAAGGGCGCCGTCGAACAGTGCGCGCTTCCAGTCGTCGATGGATTGGGGACGCTTCGTTTCGTTGGGGGTCATCGCCCATTCGATGGCGTGCAGGAACCCAGTGCTGTAGCGGCCCTTCACCGCGGACAATGTTTCCAGCACCGTGTCGCCGCGGATGCGGGCGACCGCGTCGGGCGGGTTCTTGTCCGTCACCGCGCGGTAGAGCACCCCGCCCATGGCATAGAGGTCGGTCCACGGTCCCTGCTTGCCTTCGCCCGAGTACTGCTCCAGGGGCGCGAAGCCCGGGGTGAGCACCGCGGTGAGGCTGCGCGTCTCGCCGCCCAGGGCGTTGCGCGCCGCGCCGAAGTCGATCAGCACGGGGCGGCCGTCGGCGCGCACGAATATGTTGTCCGGCTTGATGTCCCGGTGCAGGAACCCGGCGCCATGGACTTCCCGCAGCCCTTCCAGCAGCGGCGCCATCAGTCGCTTCAACTCGGCCTCGGGCAGCTGCGGCGACAGGATGAAAACGTTCTTCAGCGGCTCGCCCTTCTCGTACTCCATCACCATGTAGGCGGTGCCGTTGGCCTCGAAGTAGCGCAGCACCCGGACGATGCCGGGGTGGCTGAATCTCGCCAGGGTGCGCGCTTCCATCAGGAACCGGTCCAGTCCCCAGCAGTAGCCGGATTCCTTTCCCGAGGCGAGCGGCGCCACGGAGCCGTCGGGCGCGCGCATGGCGAGCTCCGAGGGCAGGTATTCCTTGATCGCAACCGGCTTGTCGAGGTTGGTGTCCTGCGCCAGGTAGGTGATGCCGAAGCCGCCCGCGCCCAGCACCTGCTGCAGCAGGTATTCCTGCAACCGGGTCTGGAGCGGCAGCGCATTGCGATACGATTGGGGCAGCGCCATCCGACGAGTGTAAATCATCGCTTCTCCATGCCCATCGACACCGAGAAACTGAAAAGAACCGGATCAGGCGCGCCGCCGTTCCAGGTCCGCAAGATCGGCCACGTCGTGCTGCGCGTGCGCGACCTGCAGAAGTCGGTCGACTTCTACACCGGGGTGCTCGGCTTCAAGGTGTCCGACGTCTATCCGGAGGACATGATGCCCGGCGGCATGGTGTTCCTGCGTTTCGGCGAAGACCACCATGGCGTGGCGCTCGTCGGCGGCCTGAAGGAGGCGTCGACGGGCAGCGAGCTGCACCATTTCGCGTTCGAGGTGGCGACGCTGGACGAGGTGTTCCGTGCCCGCAGGCACCTGCGCGAGCACGGCGCCGAGATCACCTTCGAGGGCCGGCGCCGCGCCGGAGTGCAGATCGCGGTCGAGTTCAAGGATCCCGACGGCCACTGGCTGGAGATCTACTGGGGCCTGGACCAGGTCGGCGCCGACGGCAAGGTGAGGCCCCCGAGCGAGTGGCGCTGGCTGCACAGCCTGGAGGACGCGGTTGCCCACGCGCCGCCGGGGCAAACGCCGGTTCTCGCCGACCCGTCGCTGCTGGAGCCGAAAAAGTAACGCCATGGCGGAGGCGGCCGCGCTGCTGGTCGAGACGGTCGCGGAGGACGCGGCGCCGGTGCGGGTGCGCGCACGCGGCCGCTGGACCTTCAGCGGATTGAAGGAACGCCAGCGTGAACTCCATCGCTATCTGGAGGACCTGGAGCGGCAGCGGCCGGGCTCTGTCGCCTGGGACCTGACTGCGATAACGGAACTCGACGACGCCGGCGCGGTGTGGCTGGCGCACGCCATGCGCCGCGCCGCGCGGGTGGAGGTCCTGCCGCAGCACCGCGACATCCTGAAGCAGGTCAGCGAAGGCATGCTGGTGCCGCTCGAGCCGAAGCGGTTCGATCCGCTGTGGATCGTGGCCGCGGCCGGGCAGGGGGCATTGAATTTCGCGGCGCACCTGCGCGACGCGCTGGCGCTGTTCGGGCAGCTGATGCTCGATCTTTTCGCGCTTGCGCGCCGGCCCGCGGATTTTCCCCTGCGCGAGCTGTCCGCGGGCATCTACCGCGCCGGCGTGACCGCGCTGCCGGTCACCATGCTGGTCGGGTTCCTGGTCGGGATCGTCCTCACCTACCTGTCGGCGCTGCAATTGAAGCGCTACGGCGCCGACCTGCTGGTGATCAACATCGTCGGGGTGGGCGTGGTGCGGGAACTCGGGCCGATGCTGGCCTCGATCATCTCCGCGGGGCGCTCGGGCTCCGCGATCACCGCGCAGCTGGGCGTGATGCGGGTCACCGAGGAGGTCGAGGCGCTCTCGGTGATGGGGATCTCGGTGACCACGCGCCTGGTGCTGCCGCGGGTGCTCGCGCTGGCGGTGGCGCTGCCGCTGGTCGCGTTCTGTACCGACCTCGCGGCGCTGGCCGGCGCCATGCTGGTGTCGCGCTTCACGCTCGGCATCAGCCCGGGCGCGTTCCTCGAGGCGCTGCCACGCGCGGTCGAGGTGGTCAATCTCTGGATCGGCATCGGCAAGTCGGTGGTGTTCGGCTTCGCGGTGGCCTTCGTCGCCTGCCACTACGGCCTGCGCGTGCTGCCCAATACCGACAGCCTTGCCGCCGGGGTCACGCGCTCCGTGGTCTCGGCGATCACCTGCGTCATCATCCTGGACGCGGTATTCGCGATCCTGTTGCGCAATGTCGGCTGACGAATACGTCATTGAAATCGAAGGCCTGCTGAACATGGTCGGCAACACCGTGCTGCACCGTGACTTGCGTTTCCGCATGCGGCGAGAGGAGGTGGTTTCGCTGGTGGGCGGTTCGGGCAGCGGCAAGACGCAACTGCTGCGCGTGATCCTCGGCCTCAAACGCCCCGCGGCAGGAAGGGTGCGCGTGTTCGGCGTATCCTGGGACGATCCCAGCTACAAGAAGGTTCGCGACGCCCGACGGCGCATGGGCATGCTGTTCCAGAACGGCGCGCTGTATTCCGCGCTGAGCGTGTTCGACAACATCGCCTTTCCGCTGCGCGAGCGCGGCGGCCTGGAGGCGGCCGAGATCCGCGCCATCGTGCACGCCAAGCTGGCGCAGGTGGAACTGGAGCCCAGGCATGGCGCGCTGCTGCCGGCGAACCTCTCCGGGGGCATGGTGAAGCGGGTGTCGCTCGCCCGGGCGCTGGCGCTGTCTCCAGAGCTGCTCATCCTGGACGAGCCCACGGCGGGCCTGGACCCGGATCGCTCGGAGCGCTTCGTGCATCTCATCAAGCGCCTGCGCCAGGAGCAGCGCTTCGCGGTGCTGATGGTGACGCACGACCTGGACACGCTGTTCGAACTCACCGATCGCGTCGCCGTGCTGGCCGACCAGCATATAATCGCCTTCGACACGCTCGCGGCGGTCCGCGGGCTCGACCACAGGTTCGTCCAGAGTTTCTTCGGGGGAGACCGGGGCAAGCGCGCGCTGCACGGCGGCTGAACCCCGGGACAGGTCATGGAAAGCAGGGCTTTCGCGCTGATCACCGGTGCCTTCGTGCTTGGCCTGGTCGCCTGCCTCGTCGCCTGGGCGCAATGGCTGGCGAAAGAGCCCCTCGCGCGTACCAGGTACCGGGTCGTGTCCACGATCCCGGTCGCCGGCCTGAACCCGGAAGCGCAGGTCCGCTACCGCGGCATGGGCGTGGGCCGGGTCAACACCATCGGCCTGGACCCGAAGGACAAGCGCCGCATCCTGATCGGCATCGAGGTGGACGATGCCATCCCGGTGACCCGGGGCACCTACGCGCAACTGGGCATGGAGGGCATCACCGGCATCGCCTACGTGCACCTGCTGGACGAGGGCAGGGAACCGCAGCCGGCCGCGGCGGCGCCAGACGGGGTCGCCGAGCTCGCGCTGCGGCCCTCGTTCATGGACACGCTGTCCGATGGCGCCGAGGGGACGGTGCGCGAGGCGCGCGAGCTGATCGCCGCCCTGCACGCGCTGCTGAACGAGGACAATCGCAAGCGCATCGGATCGACGCTGGCTTCTCTGGAGAGAATCGCGACCAACCTGGAGGCCACTTCGCAGCGGCTGCCGGGCGTCATCGACCGCACCGACGCGCGCCTGGGCGCGTGGCTGGGCGACGACAACCACAAGCTGGCGCGGGAGTCGCTGGAGCGAGCCCGCGACGCCCTGCAGCGGATGAACGAGGCCATGGCCTCGCTGCCCGAGTTGACGAAGGAGGCCAGGCAGCTCGCGCAGGACGCGCGCGGCCTAGTGGCGCAGCTCGGCAAGCTCACGGCCGAGGCGCAGGCTGGCGCGGGCGCCGTGCGCGAGGACACGCTGCCGCGCGTCAACGCGCTCGCGGAAACCGTGGAACGGGGCGCGCAGCGGGTCGGGCGACTCGCCTCGGAACTCGATCGCCAGCCCGACAGCCTGCTCTGGGGGCGCAAGCCCTCGCGCCCGGGACCGGGCGAACCGGGATTCGCGCCATGAAGCGCAGCCTGTGCATCGTCGCGGCATTGATGGCGGGTTGCGCCGGCTCCGGCGCCGACACGGCGCCGCGCCAGTACGACCTCGGCCTTGCCTCGCCGGCCTCGAAGCTGCCGCCGCTGCGCGCCGTTTCGGTTCGCGCCGCGATGCCATTTGACGGCCTCGAGATGCACTACCGGCTGGCCTATCGCGATGCCGCCGAACTCGCCTCGTTCGCGCACAGCCGCTGGGCCGCGCCACCCGCCGAAATGCTGCGCAAGCAGTTGCTCCGCGCGCTGCCGCCTGGAGCGGGCGCGCCCTGCGCACTGGAGCTGGAAATCCAGGAGTTCACCCAGGTGTTCACCACGAAGGACGCCAGCGAAGTGCGCATCGAGGCGCGCGCCGCGGCCGGGGGCGCGATGCGCGCCTTCAGCGTGACCGAGGCGGGCGCGGGCGCGAATGCCGCCGCGGGCGCCGCCGCGTTCGCACGCGCCGCGGACCGCGCCATCGCCGAGATGGCGGGCTGGATCGCGGCGCAGGGCGCCTGCCGCAAGACCTAGGCGCGATGCGCGTTTTCGCCTGGTCCGACCTGCACGCCGACTTTCCGCGCAACCGGGAACGGATCGCCGCCGCCACGGCGGGGCATGCCCATCTCGACGACGTGCTGCTGGTGGCCGGGGACGTCAGCGACAACATGGATACGCTGGCGCGCACGCTCGAAGGCCTGAGGACGCGCTTCGCCGAGGTGTTCTTCGTGCCCGGGAACCACGAAGCCTGGGTGCGCAGGGGCGGCTTCCCGGATTCGCAGGCGAAACTGGACCGCATCGAGGAACTGTGCGGCGAACTCGGCGTGCGTACGCGGCCGGCGCGCCTGCACAACGGCGGCGGGAAGGCGGTATGGATCGTGCCGCTGGCGTCGTGGTACCAGAAGCCGGAGCACGGCCCCGACAGCCTCTACGTCGAGAAGGCCACGGAGGATGCGGCGCAGTCGATGTGGGCGGACGACGTATTCGTGCGCTGGCCGGATGGCGACGCCGGCGCGGCCGCGGAGCGCTTGTTGCGGGGCAACCAGGCCCACCTCGCGCAGGACTACGACGCGCCCGTGGTGTCGTTCAGCCACTTCCTCCCGCGCCGGGAATTGATGTTCCGCGCGCCGGAGGAATCGGCCGCGAAGCTTCATCGCCAGCCCGACCGCCATCCGGCGTTCAACTTCAGCCGCGTCGCCGGTTCGCTTGGCATCGAGCGGCAGCTGCGCGCGCTCGGCTCCAGCGTCCACGTCTACGGCCACCAGCACCGCAACCGCGACCGCGTGCTCGAGGGCGTGCGCTACGTATCGCACTGCCTTGGCTATCCGGACGAGGGCGCGGCGCAGGACGCGCTGCGGCCCAAGCAGGTATACGAGTGCTGAAACCGGTGCCCTAGGCGCTGCGCATCCGCGCCCGGCGCACGATCCAGATCGTCGCCAATGGCAGCACAAGCGCGATCACGGTCACCGTGATGAACAGTTCCCCGAGCTGGCTGTAGTCCGCCGGCACCTTGATGGCGCCCGTGGCCTGGTCCTTCACCTCGCGCGTCACCGTGAACGCCTGGTTGAGGTACTTGGTGCCCAGCTGCGAGGCCGACAGCGCGAGGTTGGTGAACGAGGCCATCACCGCGAAGTAGGTGGCCTTCAGCTTCTCGGGGGCCGAGTTCGCGATCCAGGCCAGCATCGGCACCATGGCGATCTGCCCCAGCGGCGACTCCAGCGCGGTGTCGATGACGGCGATGAAGCGCGCGTCCACCAGGCCGCCGGTGCGCGCCGCGGTCCATTCGTGCAGGCCGTGGACCATGCCCAGCTGCGGCAGCATCAGGATCGTGCCGGCGATCGTCAGGAAACCCACGATGTAGTAGATGGAGCGCTCGGCCATGAAGCGCCGGAACGCGAACAGCGCCGCCAGCGTCAGGCCGCTGGCGATCAGCGAGAGCTGGGCCAGGAACTGCTGGTCGAACTTGAGTTCGTCGATCATCCACCAGCTCGCGCCCGCGCCGGCGCCCGGCATCGCGCGGAACACCCAGATCACGGCGGCGGTGCCGAGCAGGGTCGCGCGGGCCTCGGCGTCCAGTTCGCGCACCAGGCGCCAGATCATGAACAACACCACCGCCATCGAGGCGCAGAACACGAACTCCTGACCGTACCGGAACTTGCCCAGGCCGACCGCGATGGACACGCCCGTGAACACCGCGCCGCCGCCCAGGATCCACCAGTTGACCGGCGGCGGCGTCACCTCGCGCCGGTACTGCAACGGATTGCGGTACCGGATCCAGGCCGCGAGCAGCACGCCCGAGACCGACACCGCCGGGATCACCAGCGCCCATTCGTAGATGCGCAGGTAGGCGGCGATCTTCTGCGGCTCGGGCAGCAGGTGCACCCCCTGCATCAGGAACACGTTCACCAGCGACACCAGGGTGAGGCCGCCGATGATCGCCACGCGCCCCAGCGTCTGCATCGTCGTGTGCATGGCGCGGCGCTCTTCGGCCGGGATCTCGCGCCCGTCGGCCTCCAGGCGCGGCACCGCCTCTACCGTCATGGCATCGGCAACCACGTCCTGGATCATGAAGCCTACCGGTGAGAGCAGGGCGGCGAGCACGAACCAGCTCGTCACCGGCATGACCGCTTTCATCGCCGCCGGGTCGGCGAGCAGGCCGATCATGATGCCGATGCTCGCGGCCATCAGGCCCGCGCCGAGGAACACCAGCGTTTCCTTCCAGCGCCACACCAGGTCCACGATGTGGCCGGCGACCATCTTGATGGTATAGGGCAGCACCGCCCAGAAACCCAGGGCCGCCAGGAACTCGGCCGACAGGTCGAGGTATTCCTTGATGAAGAAGGTGCCGACGATGCCGGTCAGGCCCTGGATGCCCGCGGCCATGTAGACCATGAGCGGGGGCAGGTAGGACAGGCGCATGGAGCGCCGCAGTGAAACAGGCGGGGATAGGGTGGTCATGGCGAGGGCAGCGCGATTGTAGTCGTTGGAGCGGGACGCGGGACTAGAATCGGGTTTGCTTCCAACGAGGAGGTGTCATGAACCGCGACGACTACGTGCAGAAGCTCAAGCAGCAGCTGGACGAATGGAACGGCGAGGCCGCGAGGTGGGAGGCGAAGACCCGCGAAGCGCAGGCCACAATGAAGGCCGAGGCCGAGAAGCAGCTGGCGGCGCTCAACAGCAAGCGCGACGAGGCGCTCTACCAGATGAAGCTGCTGCAGAACGCCTCCACCGACGCCTGGCGCGACATGATGACCGGGGCCGACCAGGCCTGGAAGGACCTGCAGGCCGCGGTCGACCGCGCGCGCTCGCACTTCGAGAAGAAGTAGCTACTTCGCCAGCACCTTCATCGCCTTCTCCAGCCCGGCGATGGTGGTGGGATACATGCGCCCGTTCATCAGTTCCTTCACGATCTGGATGGACTGGCGGTAGCCCCAGACTTCCTCGGGCTCCGGGTTGAGCCAGACGCACTTGGAATACACGTCGGTGAAGCGCTTCATCCACACCGCGCCCGGTTCCTCGTTGAAGTACTCCACCGAGCCACCCGGCTGCAGGATCTCGTAGGGGCTCATCGTCGCGTCGCCGACGAAGATCACCTTGTAGTCGTGGCCGTACTTGTGCAGCAGGTCCCAGGTGCGGGTGCGCTCGGAATGCCGCCGCCGGTTGTCCTTCCAAACGAAGTCGTACATGCAGTTGTGGAAGTAGTAGAACTCCAGGTGCTTGAACTCGGTTTTCGACGCCGAGAACAGCTCCTCGGCCAGCTTGATGTGGTCGTCCATGGTGCCGCCGATGTCCATCAGCATCAGCACCTTGATGGCGTTGCGGCGCTCGGGCCGCATGTGGATGTCCAGGTAGGCCTTGCGCGCCGTGCTCTGGATGGTATTGTCGAGGTCGAACTCCTCGGGAGCGCCCTCGCGCGCGAACTTGCGCAGGCGGCGCAGCGCCACCTTGATGTTGCGCGTGCCCAGTTCCACCGCGTCATCCAGGTTGCGGTACTCGCGCTGGTCCCAGACCTTCACCGCGCTGCGGTTGCGCGACTTGTCCTGGCCGATGCGGATGCCCTCGGGGTTGTAGCCGTAGGCGCCGAAAGGCGAGGTGCCGCCGGTGCCGATCCACTTCGAGCCACCCTGGTGGCGCGCCTTCTGCTCTTCCAGGCGCTGCTTCAGGGTTTCCATGAGCTTCTCCCAGCCGCCCAGGGCCGCGATCTGCTTTTTTTCTTCCTCGGACAGGGTGAGTTCCACCTGTTTCAGCAGCCACTCGAGCGGGATCTCGGCCTCGATTCCCGGGATGGTCTCGACGCCGTCCCAGAACTCGGAGAAGGCGCGGTCGAACTTGTCGAAGTTGGCCTCGTCCTTCACCAGCGCGATGCGCGACAGGTAGTAGAAGTCGTTGATGCTCGGGCCAATGACGTCCTTCTGCATGGCCTCGAGCAGCGTCAGGTACTCCTTGATGGAGACCGGCAGCTTGTGGCTCTTCAACTTGAGGAAGAAGTCGATCAGCATGGGCGGCGGCTATTTTATCGCGATAATCAAGGGGATGATCCCCGCCAGCCTCCGTGCGCGCACCACGCAAGCGTTCGCCATCGTGCTGCTCGGCGGCATGCTTGGGCCGTTGGACAGCGCCGTGAACGCCGCGTTTCCCGCGATAAACGCGGCGTTCGCGCTTGATGTGGCTTCCATTCGCTGGGTGGTCATCAGCTACCTGGTCGCATTCAGCAGTTGTGTGATCGTCAGCGGGCGGCTGGGCGACCTGTTCGGCTATCGTCGCGTGTTCGGGGTTGGCCTGCTGGTCTCGGCGGCGGCATTCCTGGGCTGCGGCTTCGCGCCGGACTACGGCTGGCTGCTCGGCGCGCGGGTGGTGCAGGGCGTGGGCATCGCGCTGGTGCTCGGTGCCGCGCCCGCGCTTGCCTTGTCAATCTTTCCAGAGTCGAAACGCACTCGCGTGCTGTCCCTCTTCGGGGCCGCATTTGCGGTTGGACTCACCGTGGGACCAGTCGCCGGCGGTGCGCTGGTGGACGCTTTCGGATGGCAGGCGGTCTATTTCGCGCGGGTGCCGCTCGCGCTGGGGACCTGGTTGCTGCTGGGACGCGTGCCGGTGGCGACGCAGGGGTCAGGAAGCCGCTTCGACATCTCGGGATCCGTGCTTCTGGCGACGTGGTCAGGGAGCCTGCTGCTGGGCATCGCCTTGCCGGGAGAGATCGGCATTGCCTTCGGCACCCTGGCGGCAGTGACCTTCGCGTGGTTCGTGCGGAGGGAGTCGCGTTCGCGCCAGCCCATGATCCGGCTGGCGCTGTTCCGGACCGCGGCGTTCAGCGTGCCGAACCTTGCCGCGGTCTCCGTGCATTTCACCGGCTTCATCGTCTTCCTGCTCGGCCCGTACCTGTTCGTGCGGGAACTGGGCCTCACCGCGCAGGTTGCCGGCTTTCTGCTCGCGCTCGGCCCGGCCGGGGCGGTGCTCGGCTCGGCGCTGGCGGCGCGCCTGGTGGCGCGCTTTGGCGCGCGCCGGACTGCGTTCGCCGGCATGCTGCTCAATCTCGCGGCGGTCGCGGTGGCTTCCGGATGGGATGGCGCCACCGGCATCGCCGCCATCGGCTGCTGGCTCGCGCTCGGGGGCCTGGGCATCGGCCTGTTCCAGGTGGCGTATTCCGACCTCGTGATCGCGGCGCTGCCGCCCGAGGAGCGCGGCGTCGCCTCGAGCCTGACCAATTTCACGCGTACGCTTGGCGTCGTGGCCTGCGCGGTGGTCGGCTCGGCGCTGTTTCGCAGCGCGGAATCCGCGGCGCTCGCGGCAGGGTCGGCCTCCGGCGAGGCTTTCCTGCAGGGCTACGCGCACGCTTTCATCAGCGTGGCGGCAGGCGTCGGCCTGTTCGTCGTTCTTAGCCTGCTGCGGCCGCGAGTGTGGTTCCCGCGCTAGACTTTTGCGCATGAACGCCAAAATCGACCCTGAACTGTTCCGCGCACAGCCCGTCGTCCACGCCATGACCCGCGATTCGCTGGGCGAGGGCGGACGCCTGACCTGGGATTTCCTCCACCTGTTCGCCGAGCGGCGCTACGCGGAGGCGAATGCCTACCTCGCGCCCGGCTGCGTCATGCTGTTCCCGGGAAACATGGCATTCACCGACTGCACCGAGTTGCCCAAGCGCGCCTCGACCATTTACCAGTGGGTGAAGAAGGTGTTCGAGCGCGTGGATGAGTTCCAGGGCGCGGACGGCACGATCGTCTACAACTACGGCACCCTGCGCGGGCAGTGGGCCGACGGCGAGCCGTTCGAGGGCATCCGCTACATGGACCGCTTCCTGATCCGCGGCGGCAAGATTGCCGACCAGAAGGTGTGGAACGACCTCGCGGTCGTCGCCGCCCGGCGCTAGGCGGCTGAGCGGCGCGAGCCCCAGCGGCGCGGACGCCGCTGGCGGGAAGTAAAGGGTACCGGGACGCGGAAGTATTCCTGGCCGTGGTACGCGGCGTAGTCGCGCTTGCCATCGGGCCCGGTGCGCCAGCGGCGGTACACCCAGCGATGCCCTTCGGGCGCGGGTTCCTCGACCGGTTCCGGTATGCCGTCCAGCGCGCGCTGCGCGGCCGCAAGCTTGGAGGCCGCGGCCGCCTTGCCGGCGATCACCACCAGCAGCGCGCCCAGCGCAGGCGCCGCCGAATGCGCCCACTGGCCGGTGCCCGAGCTCCAGTTCTCCAGCACCGGATCGCTCACGGCCATTTCGCCCGCAACCCAGCCCAGCACGCCGCCGCCGATGGTGATGATGACCGGGAAGCGGGTCATCAGCTTCAGGATCAGGGTGCTGCCGTAGATGATGAGCGGGATGCTGATGCCCAGGCCCAGCACCAGCAGCACGACGTTGCCCTTGGCCGCGGCCGCGACGCCGAGCACGTTGTCCAGGCTCATGACGAAGTCCGCGACGATGATGGTCTTGATCGCGGACCACAGGTGCGAGGCGCCGTCGATGTCCGCTTCCTCGTCCTCCGGGACCAGCATGGCGATGCCGATCCAGCCCAGCAGCACCGAGCCGACCAGCTTGAGGAAGGGCAGGCCGAGCAGCATCACCGCGAAGAAGGTGAGGATGATGCGCAGCGCGATGGCGCCGAAGCTGCCGAACAGGATCGCCTGCTTCTGCTGCCTGGGCGGCAGCGACCGGCTGGCGAGGGCGATGACCACGGCGTTGTCGCCGCTCAGCACGATGTTGATCATCATGATCTGGGCGAGGGTGACCCAGAACAGCGGCGTGGCGAGCATTTCCATGGCGACCTCCTCCGGCCCTGAACCTGACACAGGGTACGGAGGCAGAATGATCCGGGGCTAACGGCAAGCTGACGAGAACCTTACGCGCCGCCAGGTCCCTCTAGGCGCCCGGAAAAGTCACCGTAAAGGTCGTGCCGACGCCGTCGGCGTCTTCGCGCAGTCCGATCTCGCCGCCATGGATGCGCGCGATCTCGCGCGCGATCGCCAGGCCCAGCCCGCTGCCGCCCGCGGGTGCGCCGAGCAGGCGATGGAAGCGCTCGAAGATGCGCGCGCGCTCCTCCGGCGGGATGCCCGGGCCGTCGTCGCTGATTTCCACCGCGGGCAAGGGCTGCGCCAGCACGCGCACGGTGATGCGGCCGCCCGGCCGGCTGTAGCGCACCGCGTTGTCGAGCAGATTGTCGAGCAGTTCGCGCAGGCGCGCGGGGTCGCCGAGGATGGAAACCGCCGCCTCGCCGCCCTCCAGCCCGAGGTCCAGGCCGCGGTCCAGCGCAGCCGGCACCCATGCCGAAGCCGCCTCAAGCGCCGCAGCGCGAAGGTCGAGCGGCGCGAGCTGGACCGAGCCGGCGCCCTCCGGCTCGTTGCGCGCGAGCGACAGCAGCTGCGAGGCGACGCGGGCCAGGCGCTCCAGCCCCGCCTCGGATTCCTGCAACGAGCGGCGCATCTGCGCCGGATCGCTTTCGCGCAACGCGACTTCGATCTGCATGCGCAGCGCCGCGATCGGCGTCTTCAGCTGGTGGGCGGCATCGGCGATGAACCTCGATTGCAGCGTCAGGGCCTGCTCCAGCCGCGCGAGCAGGGCGTTGACCGCGCTTACCAGCGGCAGGACCTCGCCCGGCACCCGCTTCGCCTCCAGCGGGCGCAGGTCCAGGTGCGAGCGCGCCGCGACCGCGCGCTGCAGGCGCCGCAGCGGCCGCAGCCCGCGCACGACACCCTGCCAGACGAGGACCCCGGCGATGAGCACCAGCAAGAGCTGGGGAATGACGACGCTGAGCAGGATCTCGCGCGCGAGCGCCCGCCGCTTGGTCTCGGTCTCGGCGACGCGGATGAGCCCGCCGGGCCGGCCGGACGCCATATCCGCGGGCACCCTGATCTCGACGATGCGCACCGCCTCGCCGGCGACCTGTCCGTCGTAGAACGTCTCGGCCTCCCGCGCGCCAGCGGCCGGGGGTGGGATGGCGGTCCCGGCGAGCCTGCGTCCGTCTGAACTGAGCAATTCGAAATGAATGCGGTCGCTGGGGTCGGTGAACAGCACCCGGCGCGCTTCCTCGCTCATGTCCAGCTCCAGCGTGCCGCCGCCCCTCAGGTGCAGCGAGGTTTCGCGCGCGATCTCGACCAGCGAGCGGTCGTAGGCGCGCTCGGAAAAGCTGGCGGCGATCCAGTACGAGACGAAGCTGTCGGCGGTCAGCAGCAGCAGCAGCGGCGGCAGCAGCCAGGCCAGCAGCTGCGTGCGCAGCAGCCGGTGGCCGCGCTGGCCCTCATGCGGCATGCGGCTTGTCGATGAGGTAGCCCATGCCGCGGATGGTGCGGATGTCCACCCCGGAGGGCTCCAGCTTCCGGCGCAGGCGGTACACGAACGCATCCAGCGCGTTGGCCGAGCCGGCATCCTCCCAGCCGAACAGGTGTTCCGAGATCTGCTGCTTGGTGACCACGCGGCCCTCGCGCAGCAGCAGCAGTTCGACGATCGCGAACTCGCGCGCCGACAACTCGAGCGGCGCCCCGTCCCGGTACAGGCGCCGGCCCGCCATGTCGAGCCGCAGCGCGCCGTGGACGAGATCGGGGCCGGAGCCCTGGTTCGCGCGCCGCAGCAGGGCGCGCACGCGCGCTTCCAGTTCCGACAGGTTGAACGGCTTGGGGAGGTAGTCGTCGGCGCCGGTGTCCAGGCCGGCGACCCGGTCCTCCGGCGCGTCGCGCACGGTGAGCAGGATCACCGGGACGGTGCTGCGCCGCCGGCGCAGCCGGCGCAGCACCTCGATACCATCCAGGCGCGGCAGCCCGAGGTCGAGGAGCACCAGGTCGTAGGCGGTGCTCTTCAGCAGCGCGTCGGCCTCCTCGCCATCGGGTGCGACCTCCACCGCGTGCGCGCTCTGGCGCAGGGCGCGCGCGACCGCGTCGGCCAGCATGGCGTCGTCTTCGACCAGGAGGATGCGCATGGGATTTCGATTCTATCGAAGTCCGCTTCAGGCTATCCTGCGCCCATGAAGATCGCTGTGCTCCCCGGCGACGGCATCGGGCCGGAAGTGACCACGCAGGCGGTGCGCGTGCTGCGCGCCGTCCTGGGTACGCAGGCCGAATTCACCGAAGCGCCCATCGGCGGCGCCGGCGTCAAGGCGGCGGGCACGCCGCTGCCGCCGACCACATTCGAGCTCGCCAAGCAGGCCGACGCCATCCTGTTCGGCGCGGTGGGCATTCCCGGCGACGAAAGCGGCCCGCGCCACCTGCGCCCCGGCCTGGGCCTGCTTACGTTGCGCCGGGAACTGAAGCTGTTCGCCAATTTCCGGCCGGCGTTCCTGTTCCCCGAACTGGTCGCCGCCTCGTCGCTGAAGCCCGAGCTGGTGGAAGGCCTGGACCTCGTGATCCTGCGCGAGCTGAACGGCGACATCTACTACGGCGAGCCGCGCGGCATCTCGGTAAATGCGGCGGGCGTGCGCGAGGGCGTCAACACCATGCGCTACACCGAGCCGCAGGTCGAGCGCATCGCGCACGTCGCCTTCCGCGCCGCGCGCGGGCGCCGGAAGAAGCTGTGCTCGGTGGACAAGGCCAACGTGCTGGAGACCATGCAGCTGTGGCGCGAGACGGTGGCGAAGGTGGGGCGCGCGTACCCCGATGTCGAGTTGCGCCACCTGTACGTGGATGCTGCGTCGATGGAATTGCTGCGCTCGCCTAAGCAGTTCGACGTCGTGCTCGCGCCCAACATGTTCGGCGACATCCTGTCCGACGCCGCGGCGATGCTCACCGGGTCCATCGGCATGTTGCCCTCTGCCTCGATGGGGGAGGGCGACAAGGGGCTGTACGAGCCGGTGCATGGTTCGGCGCCGGACATCGCGGGCCGCAACATCGCCAATCCGATCGCGGCGATCCTGTCCGCGGCCATGCTGCTGCGCCACAGCTTCGGCCGGAACGAAGACGCGGCGCGGATCGAGAAGGCGGTTCGCAGCGTGCTCGCCGAAGGCAGCCGGACTGCCGATATCATGCAGCCCGGCGGCAGGCTGCTGGGCACGGCCGAAATGGGCCAAGCGGTGGTGGCGGCGCTGCAGGCGGGTTGAAACCAAGCGGGTTGAAACCGGGTACAAGGAGAAGCGACGTGGGCATGAGCACATTCCGCAAGGATTTCGAGCGCGTCTCGCCGCAGCTGGTGGCGAAGGCGAAGGGGTATCCGGCCGCGATCCTGGCCGACGTCGGCGGACGCCGCGGCACGCTGGGCGGGCGCATCCAGGGTCTGTCCAAGGCAATGAAGGTCGCAGGGCCGGCGTTCACCGTCGAGGTCCGCCCTGGCGACAACCTCATGATCCACGCGGCGCTGATGCTGGCGAAGCCAGGCGACGTGATCGTGGTGGACGGCAAAGGGGATCTTTCGTGCGCCCTGACCGGGGGCCTGATGGCGGCGCACGCGAAGGCGGCCGGCATCGCCGGCTTCGTCATCGACGGCGCGGTGCGCGATACCGATGAATGCGCCTTGGGGGACTTCCCGATCTTCGCCGCGGGTTGCAACCCGAACGGCCCGACCAAGGGCGTGGCCGGCTGGATCGGCATCCCGGTGTCGCTCGCCGGAACGCCGGTGAACCCGGGCGACCTGATCGTCGGCGATGCCGACGGCGTGGTGGTGGTGCCGAGGGAATCGGCCGCGGAAGTCGTGGGCGGGGCCCAGGCCAAGATCGACAGCGAGAAGGCCCGCATCGAGGAAATTCGCCAGGGCAAGCTGCTGCCGGGCTGGCTGCCCGGCGTGCTGCGTACCGCCGGCGTGCTGGGGGCGAAGGAAGACCTGTAGCAGCTAGGCGCCCTTGGCCCTCGTCATGAAGACGAGGCGCTCGAACAGGTGCACGTCCTGCTCGTTCTTGAGCAGGGCGCCGTGCAGGGGCGGGATGATGGTCTTGCGATCCTTGGAGCGCAGCGCGTCGGGTGGGATGTCTTCGGCCAGCAGCAGTTTCAGCCAGTCAAGCAGCTCGGAAGTCGAGGGCTTTTTCTTCATTCCCGGGACTTCGCGCACCTCGAAGAACACTTCCATCGCCTCCTTCAGGAGCGATTTCTTCAGCGCCGGGTAGTGGACCTGGACGATTTTCTCCATCGTTTCCTTGTCCGGGAAGCGGATGTAGTGGAAGAAGCAGCGGCGCAGGAACGCGTCGGGCAGCTCCTTCTCGTTGTTCGAGGTGATGAACACGATTGGCCGCTGCTTCGCCTTCACCAGCTCGCGCGTCTCGTAGACGTAGAACTCCATGCGGTCCAGCTCGCGCAGCAGGTCGTTGGGGAACTCGATGTCGGCCTTGTCGACCTCGTCGATCAGCAGCACGCAGGGCTTGTCCAGCTGGAACGCCTGCCAC
>JBQTJX010000037.1:0-21001 GCA_052386675.1 Betaproteobacteria bacterium | reverse complement strand
CCTTCACCCCGTCCCAGAATTCCGCCTCGGCCGCGTTGTCGGTCTCGGTGGCCGCCTTCGCGGCCTTGCCGAACGGCGGCGGCAGGTCCTCGCCCGGCGCCTCCGGCGCCTTGCCCTCCAGCACGCGTTGCAGCGCCTCGGCGAACCGGCGCGCGCTCTGGTAGCGCTGCCCGGGGTCCTTGGCGAGCGCCCGCGCCACGACGCGGTCGATCTCGGCCGGGATCTGCACGATCTGCGAGGGCCACACCGGGTCATCCTCGATGATGGCCTTGGCGAGGCCCCACTGGGTGCCGCTGAAGGGTTTCTTGCCGGTGAGCAGCTCGTAGAACAGGATCCCGGCGGAAAAGATGTCGGTGCGCCGGTCCACCTTCTGGCCCTGGGTCTGCTCCGGCGACATGTAGGCCGGGGTGCCGACCATGGCGCCGACGCGCGTGGCCTCGGCCTGGCTGCCCTCGGCCTCGTTGACGCGCGCGACGCCGAAGTCCGCCAGCTTGGAGCGGCCGCCGGCGCCGACCATGACGTTGGCCGGCTTGATGTCGCGGTGGACGATGCCGGCCTCGTGCGCGCATTCCAGCGCGTCCAGCAGCTCGGTCATCAGGCGGAACACCGACTTCAGGTCGAAGCGCTCGCCGGCGTCGAAGCAGCTCTTGAGTTCCTTGCCCTCCACGAACTCCATGACGATGAAGGCAAGGTCGCCCTCGGCGCCGAAGTCGTAGACCTGGATGATGTTCGGGTGGTTGAGCCGCGCCACCGCGCGCACCTCGCGCTCGAAGCGCACCGCGACCATGCGCGCGGCCTCGGGATCGAGCTTCTTCGTCAGGATGGTCTTGATCGCGACGCGCCGGTTGAGGCCGGGATCCAGGCCGTCGTACACCAGCCCCATGGCGCCCTGGCCGAGCACGCCCTTGATTTCGTAGCGCCCGAGCTGCGTGATGTCGCTCACCATGCCCTCGCGCCGAACAGCAGGGGATGGAACCAGAACAGCAATCCGTAGAGCGCCAGGCCGATGGCCGGGTTGCGCAGGCCGATCTCGGAGGCGACGAAGCGGGTGCGGCCGGCGGCGATGGCGGCGAACGGGAAGAAGGACGTCGCCGCCGCGAAGCGCTTCCAGTCCTCGCCCGCGCTCGCGGCCTTGCGCCGGTCGATGGACCAGGCGCCCAGCAGCGCGAGGACGAGGAAGCTGCCGAAGAACACCGTGGCCTTCAGCTCGCCGCGAGCCAGGATGTGCGCGCCCGCCCAGAGCGCGAAGCCCCACATCAGCGGGTGGCGGGTGACGTGCAGGATGCCGCTCGCGGCGTCCTCGCGCTTGAGCAGCTTGCCGGCGCCCACCAGCGTCGGGTTGCGCGACAGCAGGCCGCAGGCCATGAGGATGAAGGCGATGGGCATGACGAAGGCGGGGATGGGGCGAAGGCCCGGCCACAGGACTTCGACGGGCGCGCGGCCGTAGGCCCAGATCATCCAGCCCAGCGTGGCGAAGGCCGCGAGTGAATACAGGACGGTGTAGCCCTTCTCGCCCGTCATGGCGACCAGCGCGCCGCGCAGCGGCGTGCTGCTGATGAAGTGGGTGGCGAGGAAGGCCGCCGAGGCGAGGACCAGTTGTTCCATCAGGCCAGCGCCCGGGTGACGATCTCGGCGACGTCGCGCGACAGGCCGTCGGCGGACCGGATGCGTTCCAGCTGCGCGCGGGCCTTCGCCTGCCGGCCGGCGTCGAACTTCTTCCAGCGGTCGAAGCCGCGCGCCATGCGCGCCGCAACCTGCGGGTTGAGCCGGTCCAGCGCCAGCACCTGGTCGGCGAGGAACGCATAGCCGTCGCCCTGTGCACCATGGAAGCGCGCGTGGTTGGACGAGAAACCGCGGATGAGCGAGTAGACCTTGTTCGGCACCCTGATGTCGAAGGCCTCGTGCGAGAGCAACTCGCGCACGCGGGCCAGCGTCCCGGGCAGTCGCGATGTGGCCTGCACCGCGAGCCACTTGTCCACCACCAGCGGCTCGTGCTTCCACTTGCCGTAGAACGATTCCAGCGCGATGGCGCGTTGCGGCGCGTTCGAGTTGGCAAGGAAGCCCAGCGCGGCCATGCACTCGGTCATGTTGTCGGACTGGCCGTACTGCTCGTAGCACAGCGCGACCAGGTCCGTGGTCTGCAACTCCATCAGGTAGCCCAGCGCGAGGTTGCGCAATGCGCGGCGGCCGATGGCGGCGGCGTCGGGGGAGTAGGGTCCATTCGACGCCATGGCCCGGTACGCGACCAGCAGTTCCGGCTTGAGCTTCTCTGCGAGCGTCCGGCGCAGGCGGTTGCGCGCCGCGTGCAGCGCGTCCGGATCCACCGGATCCATCTGCTCGGCAAGGAAGGTCTCCGAGGGCAGGGCGAGCGCCTCGGCGGCGAACGCAGGGTCGGGATCCGCCAGCAGCTTGCGCGCCGCCTCGATGTACGCCTCAGGAGCCTTGCCGCCGCGGTTGAGGATGATTTCCGCCGCCAGGCGCTGGCCCGCCTCCCAGCGGTTGAATGGATCGTCGTCTTCCGCCATCAGCCGAAGCAGCTCGTCGTCGCTGTAGCGGTAGTTCACGATCACCGGCGCGGAGAAGCCGCGCAGCAGCGAGGGCACCGCGCCCGCCGGGGCATCGAATACCAGCGTCTCTTCCCGCGCCTTCAGCGAGTGCAGGCGCCCGTCGCGGCCGACCTTTACCGCGAAGGGGATGTGGAACGGCGGTTCCGTGGACTGCTTCACCTTGAGCGTGAAGCGCCCGTCCTTCCATTCGCCGCTGCAATCCAGCACCGGCGTGCCGGCGACGTCGTACCAGCGCCGGAATTGCGAAAGGTCGATGCCGGAGGCGTCTTCCATCGCCTGCACGAAATCATCGCAGGTGACGGCCTGGCCGTCGTGGCGCTGGAAATACAGCTTCATCCCGGCCTGGAATTTCTCCTCGCCCAGCAGTGTGTGCTGCATGCGCACCACTTCCGCCCCTTTCTCGTACACCGTCATGGTGTAGAAGTTGCGGATCTCCATGTACGACTGCGGCCGCACCGGGTGCGCCATCGGACCGGCGTCCTCCGGGAACTGCGCCGCGCGCAGGTTGCGCACTTCCTGGATGCGCGATACCGCCCGCGAATAGGTGTCGGCGCCATACTCCTGGTCGCGGAACACGGTCAGGCCTTCCTTCAGCGACAGCTGGAACCAGTCGCGGCAGGTGACGCGGTTGCCGGTCCAGTTGTGGAAGTACTCGTGCGCCACGACGCGATCGATGTTCACGTAGTCAGTGTCGGTGGCGGTGTCCGGGCGCGCGAGGACATATTTCGCGTTGAAGATGTTGAGGCCCTTGTTCTCCATCGCCCCGGAATTGAAGTCACCCACGGCGACGATCTTGTATTCGTCCAGGTCGAGCGCCAGGCCGAAGCGCTTCTGGTCCCATTCGATGGCGCGCTTCAGGCAGTCCATGGACCAGGCGGCCTGGTCCAGCTTCCCGGGCTCGACGTAGATGGCGAGTTTCTTCCACTGGTGCGTTTCCTCAAGCACCTCGAGCTTTGCCGCCACCAGCGCGAACAGGTACGCGGGCTTGGGGAAGGGATCCTCGAAGCTCGCCCAGCCCTTGCCCGCGGCGACCTGGTTGCCGTTGGACAGCAGCACCGGGTACTTCCCGGGATCGGCGCGCACCGTGGTGCGGAAGATGGCCAGCACATCGGGCCGGTCCGGGTACCAGGTGATGCGGCGGAAGCCCTGTGCCTCGCACTGGGTGACGAAGCCGCTCGCGGCCTGGTACAGGCCTTCTAGCTTGGTGTTCTTCTGCGGCACGATGCGCGTGACCGTCTCCAGCACGAAGGCATCGGGCACACCCGCCAGCGTGAGGCGCTCGGGCGCCACCGCGTGCGGAAAGTCCCGGCCGTCCAGCTTCAGCGACTGGAGTTCCAGCTCGTCGCCGTCCAGCTCCAGCAGCGCAGCGGGCGTCCGTGCCGCGGGGTTGCGGCGCAGGGACAGGCGCGCGGTGACCAGGGCATCCTGGTCGCGGATGGCGACATCCAGTTCGACCCGCTCGACGAGGAACGCCGGGGGCGTGTAGTCCTTGAGGTGGATGGTGGCAGGGGTCGGCTCACGCATGAGCCGATTCTACCGTCCAGCTAGGCGTTCTTCTCCGCCAGGCGCTTGATCAGGCCGTCGATGCCGGAGGCGCGGGTGATCTGCTCGAACTCGGAGCGGTAGGTGAGCACCAGGCTCACGCCTTCCACGACGATGTCGTAGATCTTCCAGCCTTCGGGTGTCTTCTTCATGGCGTATTCCACCGGCACCGGTGGCGCGCCCGGCTTGAGGTAGCGGTTGCGGACCGTGGTCTCGGTCGCGCCCGGCGCCATCCGCACCGGCAGCACCTGCATGGTCTGGCCGCGGTAGGTGTCCAGGGCGTTGGAGTAGATGCGGATGAGCAGGCCGCGGAACTCGGTGACGATGCGCTCGCGCTGCGCCGGCGTGGCAGCCCACCAGGCCTTTCCGACGGCGAGTTGCGCGGCCTCGCGGAAGTCCACGTGGGGCAGGACCTTCTGCTCGGCTAGGGCCAGCGCCCGCTTGCGGTCAGCCAGCAGGTCCTTGTCCGACTTCACGGATTCCAGGACGTCGGCCGTGACTTTTCGCACCAATTCCTCGGGGCCGAGCGCCTGCGCGCGCACATCCAGCGCGAACAGCGTCACGAAAAGGGTGCTCAGGACTGCGGTGGCGGCTCTCATAGGTGCTCGGACCGCAACCGGGAGCCCAAGTTCAAAAGCCGTACTGCGCTGCGGGGTTTTCGCAGAGGATGGCGCGGCGCAATGACTCGTCGCTGGTCCACGACATGAACAGATCCACCAGGTGCCCGACGTCCGGCGCCGAGGCGCCCATCCGCACATGGGGCCAGTCGCTGCCCCAGGTCAGTCGCTGCGGGCAGGCGCGCAGCCAGGCATCGAAGAAGGGGCGCGTGTCGGGATAGTCCGGCGGCGCCTTGGAGACGCGCAGCGGCGTCGTTTTCACCCAGATGTCCTCGGCGGCGGCGATGGATACGACGCGCCGGAACGCCGCATCATCCGCGCCGCGCGCGACCTCGAAGTAGCCCATGTGGTCCAGCGACAGGCGCAATCCCAGCTTCGCGAGGCGCGGCAGTTCCGCCGCCAGCAGGTCGCAGGGCGCCCAGAGCTGCGCCTGCCAACCCAGGCGCTTCATGCGCGGCGCGAGCTGCTCCAGTTCCGGGAAGCCGATCACGCCCTTGTACTTCGCGCCGGTGCCCGGCACCGTGACCTCGGTGAAGCGCAGGCCGCGCACGCCGCGCCGGTGCATGGCCTCCAATTCGTCATCGCTGGTGGCCGGGGTCGCGACCGCGACGCCGCGCAGGCGGCCGCCGGAGGCATCCAGCGCGTCCAGCAGGGTGGTGCAATCCAGGCCGAGGGCCGAGGCCTGCACGACGATGCCGCGCGCGAAGCCCATTCGGTCCAGCAGCGCGAGGTGAGCGATGGCGGGCGCGAGCGGCGGCGTGTAGCTACGGTCGGCCGCGAGCGGATAGCGGTCGAAGGGCCCGAACACGTGTGCGTGCGTGTCGCAGGCGCCGGGCGGCGGTGGTTGCCGCGGCAGCGATGGAAGCTTCGGGATCTCGACTTCCACTACTTCAGGACCGGCAGTGGCGGTGGCGTGCCTTCAGGCAGGGGCAATTCGTGCGCGTTCAGCGTCATGGCCACCATGCCGTAGTAGCCGCACAGCGCGGTCAGTTCCACCACGCCCTTGACCCCGAAGCGCTCCAGCGCGCCTGCGTAGGTGGCGTCGCTGACGAAATGCGTACGGTGCAGCTCGATGGCGAACTGGTAGATGGCCTCATCATCCGGGCTCTCGAACGCGGGCCGGCGGCCGTGGCGGATGGCCTCTATCACAGCCTCGGGCACGCCGCCCTTGCGCGCCGGCGGTTCGTGCGCGTACCACTCGAACTGGCAGCTCCAGTGGCGCGCGGTGGCCAGGATGGCGAGCTCGCTATGGCGCGGCGCGAGGCTGGTCCGATAGCGCAGCAGTTCGCCCAGTTGCTGCCACTTGTCGGCGAGTTCGGCGTTGTGCAACGCCGCCCGCAGGGGCCCGCGCAGCACGCCGCGCGGGCCGCTCACCACTGCGTCGTGCACGCGGCGCTGCTCGGGGGACATTTCTTCCAGGGTCAGGATGGGGATTCTGGGCATGGCCGTGGTCATTCCTCTAGTCCAAGTTCCTTGAGAATTTCCGAAGTGTGCTGCCCCAGCAGCGGCGGGGCGCGGTCCGGACGCAGCGGCGCGTTGCGAAAGCGCAGTGGATTGGCGACCTGGGGCACCTTCGCACCGCCCGGATGCGGCAGCTCGAACAGCATGCCGCGGTGCTTCACCTGGGGCTCGGCGAAAGCCTCCGGAATGCTGTTGATCGGCCCGCAGGGGACGCCGGCGGCCTCGAAGGCAGCGACCCAGTGCGCGCGGTCCTGTTTCGCCAGCTCGGCCTCGATCATCGGGTTCAGCGTCGCAAGGTTGCGCACGCGGGACGGGTTGGCGGCGAAGCGCTCGTCCGCCGCCCACTCCGGGCGCCCGAGCACTTCGCAGAACCTCACGAACTGCGCGTCGTTGCCGACCACGATCACCACCTTGCCGTCGCGACAGGGGAACACGTCCTGCGGCTGGATGTTCGGGTGCGCATTGCCGCTGCGCTTGGGCGTCTTTCCGGAGACGAGGTAGTTCTGCGCCTGGTTGGCCAGGTAGCCGACCTGCACGTCCAGCATGGCGAGGTCGATGTGCTCGCCTTCGCCGGAGACCTCGCGCCGCGCCAGCGCCGCCAGCATGCCGACCGTGGCGTACATCCCGGTCATGATGTCGGTGATCGGGAGGCCGACCTTCTGCGGCCCGCCGCCGGGCTTGTCGTCGCGCTCGCCGGTGATGCTCATCAGGCCGCCCATGGCCTGGATGAGGAAGTCATAGGCGGCCTGGTCCTTGCGCGGCCCGGTCTGGCCGAAGCCGGTGACCGAGCAGTAGATGAGGCGTGGATTGATCGCCTTCAGATCCTCATAGCCCAGTCCGAAGCGCGGCAGCGTGCCGACCTTGTAGTTCTCCAGCAGGATGTCCGAGCGCGCGGCGAGCGCCTTGACGACGCGCTGGCCCGCGGGCTTGTCCAACTCCGCGGTGATGGAGCGCTTGCCCCGGTTCACCGACAGGAAGTAGCCGGCCTCCTTGGTGTCCTTCCCGTCCGCATCCTTCAGGAACGGCGGCCCCCAGCTGCGCGTGTCGTCGCCCGCGCCGGGGCGCTCCACCTTGATGACGTCCGCGCCCAGGTCCGCGAGCAGCTGGCTCGCCCAGGGACCGGCCATGATGCGCGACAGGTCGAGGACGCGGATGTGGGAAAGGGGACCTGGCATGGAAGGCAGGATAGCCGGCTCAGTCGACCTTTGCGCCTGTCGCCTTGATCACGACGGCCCACTTCGCGATGTCCTTGCGGATGGTTTCGGCGAATTCGGCCGGCGTGCTGTAGGTGGTGTCGATGCCGGCGGCGGTCATTTGCTGGCGAATGGCGGGATCGGTCATGGCGACCTTCAACTCGGCGCTGAGGCGCGCGACGATGTCCGGCGGCGTGCCCGCGGGGGCGAGCACGCCCAGCCAGTTGGCGACGTCGAATCCAGGCAGGCCGGACTCGGCGATGGTGGGCACGTTCGGCAACGCGGGCGTGCGCGCCGGGCTGCTCACGCCCAGCGCGCGCACCTTGCCGGTCCTGATGTGCTCCGACCAGACCACGATGGAATCGAACACCATGGACAGGCGCCCGCCCAGGAGGTCCTGCGCCGCGGGCGAGGAGCCCTTGTACGGGACGTGGAGCATGTCCACGCCGGCCATGGACATGAACAGCGCGCCGGCGAGGTGGTTGACGCCGCCATTGCCGGAGGAACCGAAAGTCAACGCACCGGGTTTCGCCTTGGCGTGCGCGACCAGTTCCTTCACGTCGGCCGCGGGCAGCGATGGATGCACCACCAGCACGCGCGGCGCGACGTGCGTCATGGCGACCGGCGCGAAGTCCTTCACCGGGTCGTAGGGCAGTTTGGAGCGCAGGCTGGGATTGATGGCGTGGGTGCCCACGGTGCCGAAGAGGAGCGAGTAGCCGTCGGGCGCGGCCTTGGCGACCGCCTCCGCGGCGATGGTGCCGCCGGCGCCGGCGCGGTGTTCCAGGACCACCGGCTGGCCCATTTGCGCCGAGAGCTTCGCCGCCAGCGGCCGCGCCATGGAATCGGCGCCGCCGCCGGCGGGGCAGGGGATCACCAGGCGGATGGGTTTGTCGGGGTAGGCCGGATGCGCGGGAAGCGAGGCGAATAGCGCCACCGAGAAGGCGAGCGCGGCGTGGAAGGCATGAATCGTCATGACGTAAACTCCCGAGGATGAACAACTATACCCAACTCAAGGTCACGATCGACGGCCATGTCGCGGTCCTGACCATGGACGCACCGCCAGTCAATGCACTGACGAAGACACTCAACGACGAGCTCACCCACGCGCTGGACGTGATTTCCGAGACCGACGCCATCCGCTGCGTCGTCCTGACCGGCGCCGGCAAGCAGTTCTGCGCCGGCGCCGACCTGAAGGGGCGCGCGGAGGTCATCAAGGGCCCGGGCGACCTGGTCGCGCATTCCCGCCGCACGCGCGAGTGCTTCCACGCCATCCGGGAGTGCGCCAAGCCGGTGGTGGCGGCGATCAATGGCGCGGCGCTGGGCTCTGGCCTGGCGATGGTGGCCTCGGCCGACGTGCTCATCGCCTCGGACAAGGCGGTCGTCGGCGCGCCGGAGGTGGACGTCGGCCTGCTGGGCGGCGGACGGCACGCCATGCGCCTGTTCGGGCACTCGCTGCTGCGCCGCATGTTGCTGACGGGCTACCGCGTGCCGGCGGCGGAGCTGTACCGCCTTGGCGTGATCGAGGCCTGCACCACGCCGGAGGACCTGATGCCCAGGGCGCTCGAGCTGGCGCAGGTCATTGCCGCCAAGAGCCCGGTTTCGACGCGCATGATCAAGCACACGTTGAACGTGATCGAGGACATGAGCCTGCGCGACGGCTACCGCTACGAGCAGGACATGACCGCGGCGATCGCGAAGACCGAGGATGCGAAGGAGGCGCAGGCCGCATTCCGGGACAAGCGCAAGCCCGAGTTCAAGGGAAGGTAGGCAAAGGCCGCATGAAACTCCATTTTTCCCCGCGCTCTCCTTATGTGCGCAAGGTGATGGCCTGCGCCATCGAACTGGGCCTCGTGGACCGCCTGGAGAAAGTTCGCTCGCCGGTGGCGATGACCGAGCCCAACCTGGTCCTGATGCGGGACAACCCGCTCGGGCGGCTGCCGACGCTGGTCACGGACGAGGGCATGGTGCTGTTCGATTCCATCGTCATCTGCGAGTACCTCGATGGCCTGGCGGGGGGCAAGCTCTTTCCTGCCGCCGGCCCGGGGCGCATCCAGGCGCTGCGCTGGCACGCGCTGGGCGACGGCATGCTGGACACCGGCATCCTGTGGCGCAACGAGCGCGACAAGCCGGCGGTACGCCAGACGCCGGAATGGCTGGGCAATTTCGAGCTGAAGATGCGCAACGCGCTCGATTTCCTCGAAGGCGAGGCCGCCGCGCTGGAGAAGGCGCCGGTGGGCATCGGCCACGTCACGCTCGGTTGCGCGCTGGGCTACCTCGACTTCCGCTTCCAGGACATCCACTGGCGTGAAAGCCGGCCGGCGATCACAGGCTGGTACGCGAGCTTCGCTGAGCGCGCGTCGATGAAGGACACCCAGCCCGCGCTGGCCTAGCTGACCATCCTTCGCTCGGCGAGGAACGCCGCGAGGATGCGGCCGGTATGGCCGCCGCTTTTGCCCGCGCCCTCGGGCGGACCCTGGAACACCACCTTGCCGCCCGCGGCGCCGCCCTCGGGCCCTAGGTCGATGATCCAGTCGGCTTCCGCCATCACGTCCAGGTTGTGCTCGATGACGACCACTGTGTTGCCCGCATCCACGAGGCGGTGAAGCACGCGTATCAACTTCTCCACGTCCGCCATGTGCAGCCCGACGGTCGGTTCGTCCAGCACATACAGCGTCCCCGAAATCAGGGACGGACCACGATTTCCGGATCCATTGCCCTTGCTGCCGCGCCGGAAATCGTGGTCCGTCCCTGTTTTAGCCAATTCCGTGACGAGTTTCAGGCGCTGCGCCTCGCCGCCGCTGAGCGTGGGGCTTTGCTGGCCGAGGGTCAGGTAGCCCAGGCCGGTGTCCTGCAGCAGGCGCAGGGCTCGGTGGGTGGAGGGGTGCGCGGAGAAGAACTCCACCGCCTCGTCCACGCTCAGGTTCAGCACCTCGCCGATGGTCTTGCCGCGCCAGCGCACCGACAGCGTCTCCGGGTTGAAGCGCAGGCCGGCGCAGGCCTCGCAGGCGACGCGCACGTCGGGCAGGAAGGACATCTCGATCTTCTTCATGCCCTGGCCTTCGCAGGACTCGCAGCGGCCGCCCTTGGTGTTGAAGGAGAAACGGCTCGCGGACCAGCCGCGCATCTTCGCTTCCGTGGTCTCCGCGAACATGCGCCGGATGGCGTCCCAGAACCCGACATAGGTGGCAGGGCAGGAGCGCGGGGTCTTGCCGATGGGGGTCTGGTCCACCTCCAGTACACGCTCCATTCCCTTCCCGCCCTTGAAGGCCTTGCAAGCGACGGCCTTGCCGGCCTTGGCGCTGTTGTAGAGCACGTCGCGCGCGAGCGTGGATTTGCCGGAGCCCGAGACGCCGGTGATCACAGTCAGCCGGCCCAGCGGGACGCGCACGTCGACGTTCTTCAGGTTGTGCAGGCTCGCCTTCACCACCTGCAGGGATTCGGTCGTGCGCGCAATCGGGCGGCGCGGCTGCAGCGGATGGCGCAGGGGATTCTTGAGGAATTTCCCAGTGAGCGAATCCGGATTGGCGATCAGGTCCTCGGCATGGCCCGAGGCGATGACCTGCCCGCCCAGCTTGCCGGCGCCCGGCCCGAGGTCGATGACATGGTGCGCGCGGCGGATGGTGTCCTCGTCGTGTTCGACGACGACAAGCGTATTTCCCTTTGCTTCCAGCTTCTCCAGCACGTCAAGCAGGATCTGGTTATCGCGCGGGTGCAGGCCGATGGTCGGTTCATCGAGGATGTAGCACACGCCGCGCAGGTTGGAGCCCAGTTGCGCCGCGAGCCGGATGCGCTGCGCCTCCCCGCCGGACAGCGTGGGTGCGGACCGGTCCAGCGCGAGGTAGCCCAGGCCAACGTCCTTGAGAAATCCGAGCCGGCTCTTCATCTCCACCAGCAGGTCGCGCGCGATCTCCGCATCGCGTCCCATCAGGCCGCTGCCGGAGACGGCCTCGCCCAGTCCCGAGATGGGCAGGCCGCCGTAGTCGGCGATGGTCCTGCCCTTCCAGGTCACCGCGAGCGCTTCCGGTTTCAGGCGCCGGCCCTCGCATTCAGGGCAGGGCTCGTCCAGCTCCAGCCAGTCGATCCAGGAATCGAGCACATGGTCCTCGGTTCCGGTCTTGGAACGCTCGTCGTCCCACTTCACTTCGTCGATCCGGATACCGGTGCCGTAGCAGGCGGCGCACCAGCCGTGGCGCGAGTTGTAGGAGAACAGGCGCGGGTCCAGCTCGGCGAAGCTTCGGCCGCAGGACGGGCAGGCGCGTTTGGTGGAGTAGCCCTCCAGGGACTTTCCCGCCAGGACCTGCACCGTGCCCTTGCCGAACTCGAGCGCGGTGGCGAGCAGCTGGCGCAGCTCCGCTTCGCGCTTCGCCTCGACCTTGATGTCGCCCACCGGCAATTCGATGGAGTGCTCCTTGAAGCGGTCGATGCGCGGGAAGGGCCGCACCGGGAGCAGCTTGCCGTCCACGCGCAAGTGGGCGTAGCCCTTCGACCCGGCCCACTTCGCGAGATCGGTGTACACGCCCTTGCGGTTCACGATCAGCGGCGCGAGCACGGACACCGTCTTGCCGCGATGCCCTTTCATGACGCGGGCAAGGATAGCCTCTGCGCTCTGCGGCTCGATGGGCACTTCGCAGTCCGGGCAGTGCTGCGTGCCCAGCTTCACGAACAGCAGGCGCAGGAAATGGTGGATCTCGGTGAGCGTGCCTACCGTGCTCTTCCTGCCGCCGCGGCTGGTGCGCTGCTCGATGGCCACCGTGGGCGGAATGCCGAAGATGGCGTCCACGTCCGGGCGCGAGGCGCCCTGGACGAACTGGCGGGCGTAGGCGTTGAGGGATTCGAGGTAGCGGCGCTGGCCTTCGCTGAACAGGATGTCGAAGGCGAGGGTGGATTTGCCGGAGCCGGAGACGCCGGTGACGACGGTGAATCGGTTTCGCGGGATTTCGACGTCAATGTTCTTGAGGTTGTGCTCGCGGGCTTGGTGGATGCGGATGGCGTTGCCGAGGTATTTTCCGACGGCTTCGCGCGCCACTGGCGCGCGAGGATCGTTGCCGGCTACTAGATTCGCCGGCAACGATCTTGGAGAAAAGCTGTCGGCGTACTCCCTGAGGGCCTTGCCGGTGTGCGAGGTCGGGTGCTGCATCACATCCGCGGGGATGCCTTCACATACGATCTCCCCGCCCGCGTCGCCACCCTCGGGGCCGAGGTCGATGATCCAGTCGCTGGCGCGGATGACGTCCAGGTTGTGCTCGATCACCACCATCGAGTGTCCTGCCGCCAGCAGCTGGCGGAACGCGCGCAGCAGCTTGGCGACATCGTCGAAGTGCAGGCCGGTGGTCGGCTCGTCAAACAGGAACAGTTTCCTGGACCCAGGCGGAAATTCAGGGACGGACCACGATTTCCCCTTCGCCGATGGTCCCTTGTCGCGGAAATCGTGGTCTGTCCCTGTTTTCACGTCGGCGAGATAGCCGGCGAGCTTGAGTCGTTGCGCTTCGCCGCCGGAGAGGGTGGGGACCGGTTGTCCGAGCCGCAGGTAGTCGAGGCCCACGTCCACGAGCGGTTTCAGCCTGGCATGCAGTTCGCGCTCCGCCTTGAAGAATTCCAGCCCTTCGTGGACGGTCATTTCCAGCACGTCGGCGATGGACTTGCCGCGCACCTGGATTTCCAGCACTTCGGAGCGAAAGCGCTTGCCGTCGCAGTCGGGGCAGCGCAGGTACACATCCGACAGGAATTGCATTTCGACGTGCTCGAAGCCGTTGCCGCCGCAGGCGGGGCAGCGGCCGTTGCCGGAGTTGAAGCTGAAGGTGCCGGCGGTGTACTGGCGTTCCTTCGCCTCCGGTGTCTTCGAGAACAGGTCGCGAATGGCGTCGAAGGCGCCGACGTAGCTGGCGGGGTTGGAGCGCGTGGTCTTGCCGATGGCGGACTGGTCGACCATGACGACTTCGTCAACGAGGTCCGCCCCGCGCAGGGCCTTGTGGGCGCCCGGCGTCTCGGTGGGCTTGCCCTTGGCCTTGCGCAGGGCCGCATAGAGGACGTCCTGCACCAGCGTGGACTTGCCGGAGCCGGAGACGCCGGTGATGCACACCAGGCGCTGCAGCGGGATGCCGGCGTCGAGGGACTTGAGGTTGTGCTCGGTCGCGCCTTCGACGCGGATGAACTGCTTCGGCGCGGAAGCGGGTGGCGCTTCGCCGGCAGTCTTGCGGCCGGAAAGGTAGTCGCCGGTGAGCGTTTGCTTCGTCCGCAGTTCCGCCGGGGTGCCGAAGAACACGACTTCGCCGCCGCGCTCGCCGGGGCCGGGGCCCATGTCCAGGATCCGGTCGGCGGCGAACATGATCTGCGGGTCGTGCTCGACCACCACCAGCGAGTTGCCGGCGTCGCGCAGCCGCTTCATGACGTCGATGACGCGGCCCATGTCGCGCGGATGCAGGCCGATGGAGGGTTCGTCCAGCACGAACAGCGTGTTGACGAGTGAAGTCCCAAGCGCCGTGGTGAGGTTGATGCGCTGCACTTCGCCGCCCGACAGGGTGCGCGATTGCCGGTCCAGCGTCAGGTAGCCCAGGCCGACGTCGCAGAGGAACTTGAGCCGGGTCCGGATTTCGCCGAGCAGCAGGTCTGTGGCTTCATCCAGCGGCGCGGGTAGCTGCAGGCCGTCGAACAGGCCGCGAACCGTGGAGATGGGCAGCAGCATCAGGTCGTGGATGGACCGGCCCTCGATCTTCCAAAGTGTGGCGTCGGGCTTGAGGCGGGTCCCCTTGCAGTCCTCGCAGGCGGTATAGGACCGGTACTTGGAGAGCAGCACCCGGATGTGCATCTTGTAGGCCTTGCTCTCCAGCCACTTGAAGAAGCGGCCGACGCCGTACCACACGCCCGGCCAGGACTTCCTCCAGCTAACCCATTCCTTCTCGCCCTCGAGCGCCCAGGCGCGGTGCTCGGGCTTCATTTCGTTCCACGGCGTGTCCAGCGGGATGCCGCGCTTCTTCGCGTATTTGACGAGGTCGTCCTGGCATTCCTTGAAGCTGGGCGTTTGCCAGGGACGCACCGCGCCCTCGCGCAGGGTCTTCTTCTCGTCCGGGATCACCAGCCCGTAGTCCACGCCGATGACGCGGCCGAAGCCGCGGCAGGCCTCGCAGGCGCCCACGGGGGAGTTGAAGGAGAACGCGGCCGGCGTCGGGTCCGAATAGCTGATGTCGCAGTCCGGGCAGTGCAGGTTGGAGGAGAACCGGTGCGCGGATCCGTCCTCGGCGTAGACGTTGACCTTCGCCTGGCCGAACTTGAGCGCGGTCTCCAACGCTTCGATGATCCGCGCCCGCTCGGCGCCAGACTGTTTGAAACGGTCCTGGATGACCTCGATGCGCGTCTTCGAGCGCGAGTGCAGCCTTGTATATCCCTGCCGCTCAAGCAGCTGCTGGACTTCGGCTTCCTTGAAGTTCTTCGGGATGTCCACCGGGAAGGTGACTACCAGCCGCTGGTCGGGCAGGGCCATGAGGGCGCCGCAGATGGAATCCGGCGTGTCTCGCACCACCGGCTTGCCGCAGCCGCGGCACTGGAGCTTCGAGGCCCGGGCGAACAGCAGCTTCAGGTGGTCGTTCAGCTCGGTCATCGTGCCCACGGTGGAGCGCGAGGTGCGGACCGGGTTGGTCTGGTCGATGGCGATCGCCGGCGGGATACCGTCGATGGCGTCCACCTGCGGCTTGTCCATGCGCTCCAGGAACTGGCGCGCGTAGGGGCTGAAGGTCTCGACGTAGCGGCGCTGGCCTTCGGCATAGAGCGTGTCGAAGACGAGCGAGGACTTTCCCGAGCCCGAGACGCCGGTGACGACCACCAGCTCGCCGTTCGGGATCGAGAGCGTCAGGTTCTTGAGGTTGTTCTGCCTGGCACCGCGGATGTGGATCGCGTCGGCGGACGGCGGGGCTTCCTGCTTCACATCCGCATGATAACGTTGCGCGGCGTCAATCCACGGAGAAGTCCGCATGAAAGTGAAAGCCGCTGTCGCGCACCGGGCCGGCGCGCCGCTCGAGATCGAAATGGTGGACCTCGAAGGCCCCAGGGCCGGCGAGGTTTTGGTGGAGATCAAGGCCACCGGCATTTGCCACACCGACGAATTCACGCGCTCCGGCGCTGATCCGGAAGGGCTTTTTCCCGCGATCCTCGGCCATGAGGGCGCTGGAATCGTGGTGGAGGTCGGCGCGGGCGTAACGTCGCTGAAGAAGGGCGACCACGTCATCCCGCTCTACACGCCGGAATGCCGCCAGTGCAAGTCCTGCCTGTCGCGCAAGACGAACCTGTGCACAGCGATCCGGGGAACCCAGGGCAAGGGCCTGATGCCCGACGGCACCAGCCGCTTCTCGCTCAGGGGCAAGCCCGTGCACCACTACATGGGCTGCTCCACCTTCGCCAACTACACCGTGCTGCCCGAGATCGCGCTGGCGAAGGTCCGCGAGGACGCGCCCTTCGACAAGGTCTGCTACATCGGCTGCGGGGTCACCACCGGCATTGGCGCGGTGATCAACACCGCGAAGGTCGAGGCGGGCGCCAACGTGGTGGTGTTCGGGCTGGGTGGCATCGGCCTGAACGTGGTGCAGGGTGCGCGCATGGTCGGCGCCAACATGGTCGTCGGCGTGGATCTCAACCCGTCGCGGGAGGAACTCGCGCGCCAGTTCGGCATGACGCACTTCGTCAATCCGAAGGACGTGAAGGGCGATCTCGTCGCGCACCTGGTGGAACTCACCGGCGGCGGCGCGGACTACAGCTTCGAATGCATCGGCAACGTCGAGGTGATGCGCCAGGCGCTGGAGTGTTGCCACCGCGGCTGGGGCGTGTCCGTGATCATCGGCGTCGCGGGTTCTGGTCAGGAAATCAAGACCCGGCCTTTCCAGCTGGTGACCGGGCGGGTGTGGAAGGGCACGGCCTTCGGCGGCGCGAGGGGGCGTACGGACGTGCCCCGCATCGTCGACTGGTACATGGAGAAGAAGATCAACATCGACGACCTGATCACGCACGTGATGCCGCTGGAGCGCATCAACGAGGCCTTCGACCTGATGCACGAGGGGCGTTCCATACGCTCGGTGGTGGTTTTCGGGAACTAGTGCACGGGGTTACAAACCCGTAACAAAGTCATAACCGCGCCGCAATCCTCCGGCGGCGCGGCTTCATTAGCATCGCGGCACTTCCTTCAAGGAGATGGCCGACATGCTGCCCACGCTGCTCGAGTACGCCGATTTCGTTCCGCTCGCTTTCCTCGCGCCGTTCCTGGCGCTGGAGCTCGCCTGGCGCGCGCGCCGCTATGAAGTTGCGCCGCTGTGGAGGGTGCGCGCGCTTGCCGTGACCGCCGCCGTCTATGGCGTCTCGCTCATCGTCGGCCGTGCCTGGGGCGCCATGCTCCCGCAATGGTCGCTGGTGGACGGCGTCGCGCTGGGCACATGGGGCGGGGCGCTCGCGGGCATCCTGCTCTACGAACTGATGCACTACTGGTACCACCGCGCCGCGCACGAGTGGGACTGGCTCTGGCGCGCCGGGCACCAGATGCACCACAGCGCCGAGAGCATCGACGCGTTCGGCGCCTACTACCTGCATCCGCTGGACGCGGCGCTGTTCACCACCTGGAGCGTGATCGCGTTCTTCCCGGTGCTCGGCCTGGCGCCCGAGTCCGCCGCGATTGCAGGCGCCTTCCTCGCCTTCAACGCCGCCTTTCAGCACGCCAACGTCCGCACGCCTCATTGGCTCGGCTACCTTATCCAGCGCCCGGAGAGCCACGCCGTCCACCACGGCCGCGGCATCCACCGCTGGAACTACTCGGACCTGCCGTTGTGGGACATGGTGTTCGGTACCTTCCGCAATCCAGCGGGCGACGTTCCGGAGCAGGCCGGCTTCCGGCCCGGCGCCTCGGCGAGAATCGGGTCCATGCTGGCGTTCCGGAACGTGGCCTGAGGTTGGTGCGGCGCGGAAACCCATCTAAAGACTTGCCAGCACGCGGCATTTTGTCCATATTACCGCTGCCGCGGCGTTCGCCGCCGGTCAATACGAGGAGGGGATCGTGAGAATTGCCAAAGCAATGAAGCTCGGCCTGGTGGCGGCATCGTTCGCCGCCGTCGCCGCGACGGCCCAGGCGCAGACGGTCAAGATCGGCGTGGTGCTGCCGTACACCGGCATCGGCGCGGAACTGGGGCAGCAGGTGGACCGCGGCATCCAGACCTACATGAAGATGAACCCGAACGCCTTCGGCGGCATCAAGGTCGAGATCGTGAAGCGCGACTCGAAGAACCCCAGCGGCGCCGAGGCCAAGACCGCGGTGCAGGAGCTGATCACGCAGGAGAAGGTGGATATCCTCACCGGCTTCATCTATTCGCCGGATGCCATTGCCTCGGCGTCGCTCGTCACCGAGGCCAAGAAGCCGATGGTGATCATGAACGCCGGCACCGCCTGGATCACCAACCTGTCGCCGATGATCTCCCGGGTGTCATTCTCGATGTGGCACGCCGGCTTCGCCATGGGCGAGGCGGCGGCGAAGACCATGAAGGCGAAGACGGCGGTGGTCGGCTACACCGATTTCCCTCCGGGCAAGGACAGCCTGGACGCGTTCAAGCGCGCCTTCGAGTCCGCCGGCGGACAGGTCGTCGACGCCATTCCGATGGGCGGGCCGGGGCAGGTGCCGGATTTCACGCCCTTCTTCCAGCGCGCCAAGGACAAGAAGCCGGATGTGTTCTTCGTCTTCGTGCCCGCGGGCGACCATACCCTGGCGGCGATCAAGACCTACGGTGCCCTCGGCATGCGCGCGGCCGGCATCAAGCTGGTGGGCCCGGGCGACATCACCCAGGACATCAAGCTGCAGGCGATGGGCGACGACGCGGTCGGGCTGATCACCACGCACCACTACAACGCCGACCTGGACAACCCGCACAACAAGCGCTTCGTGGACACCTGGAAGAAGGAGTTCGGCGCCAACTCGACGCCTGATTTCATGGGCGTGCAGGGCTACGACGGCATGGCCGCCATTGCCCACGCGGTGCGCGCGCTCAAGGGCCGCATGGACCCGGAAAAGGTGATGGACTCACTCAAGGGCTGGAAATTCGACGAGAGCCCGCGCGGCCCGATCATGATCGACCCGGCCACCCGGGACATCGTCATGAACGAGTACATCAGCGAGCTGGTGAAGGTGGGCGGCCGCCTGGTGCAGAAGCAGATCGGCGTGCTGCGCGCCGTGAAGGACATGTGCAAGGAGCTCAAGGAAGGGAAGTGCAAGTAACGGAAAAGCCTGCGCTCCCGTTTCGATCTCCGAAACAAACGCCGCCGCCCGCGGTAGCCTGACGGGCGGCGGTTCTTTTTTATGGATATCGTAAACACGCTCCTTGGCGGCGTCGCCGCCGGCATGGTTCTGTTCATCGTGTCGGTGGGGCTGTCGGTCACCATGGGGCTGATGGGCTTCGTCAACCTGGCCCACGGCGCCTTCGCCATGCTGGGCGGCTACGTCATTTCGCTGAGCATGCAGCACTGGGGCGTGCCGTTCCCGGCCGCGCTGCTGCTGGGTTTCGTCGCCGTCGCCGCGTTCTCGGTGGTGATGGAGCGCCTGTTTTACTCGCGCCTGTACAAGGCCGGGGAGCTGGACCAGGTGCTGTTCACGATAGGCCTTGTGTTCGTCCTGTCGGCCGCCGTGACGCTGGGCATCGGCCCGACCTCGCAGACCATCCCGCTGCCGGAGTGGCTCAAGGGCCAGACCGACCTCGGTTTCCTCAAGTACCGTACCTACAGCCTCGGGCTGATCGTCGTGGGCACACTCATCATGCTCGGCCTGTGGCTGGGCTTCGAGCGCACGCGCTTCGGCGCGCGCATCCGCGCCGCGGTGGATAACCGGCGCATGGCGCAGTCGCTCGGGGTGGATGTCGCGCGGCTCTTCACCGTGACCTTCGCCGTCGGCAGCGGCCTCGCCGCGGTGGGCGGGGGCGTGGGTGCCGAGATCCTCGGCCTCGATCCCAACTATCCGCTGCGCTATCTCGTCTACTTCCTCATCGTCGTGGCGGTAGGGGGCCTCGGCCGCGTCACCGGCGTGTTTTTCGCGGCGCTGCTCATCGGCGTGCTCGACTTCGTGCTGAAGATCTATTTTCCGAAAGGCGGCACGATCTTCATCTACGCGCTTGCCCTGATCTTGCTGCTGTGGCGGCCGCACGGCTTGTTTGGGAAGCGCGGCGCATGACCGCGGCGCAGGAATTCGCCCGGCGCCACCGCTTCCAGTGGTGGGAGGTCCTGCCCTGGATCGCGGGGATCGCCGCCTATTTCGTTTTCCCCAACTACCTTTCGTTCGCCACCCAGCTGCTGATCACGATCCTGTTCGCGCTGTCGCTGGATCTGGTGCTGGGCTATGCCGGCATCGTCACCCTCGGGCATGCCGCGTTTTTCGGCGCCGGCGCCTATACCGTGGGCATGCTGGCGGCGCACGCGGGCTGGAACGAGCCGATCTCAGGGCTGATCGCCGCGGCGCTGGTGGCAGCGGTGATCGGCCTGGCGAGCGGCCTGATCCTGCTGCGCACCCACGGCCTCACGCTGCTCATGCTGACGCTTTGCACCATGACGCTCCTCGAGCAGGCGGCGAACATGGGCGCGCACTGGACCGGCGGCTTCGACGGCATGCCGGGACTCTCCTTCAAGAAGATCCTCGGCCTGTTCTCTTTCGACGTTCTCTATTTCCGCTCGCAGTACGTCTATTCGCTCGTCATCCTGTTCGGCTGCTTCCTCGGCGTGCGCGCCCTCGTCTATTCCTCGTTCGGCCAGAGTCTCACGGGGGTGCGCGAGAACCTGCTGCGCATGCACGCGGTCGGCGCACCGGTGCGCGCGCGCCTGGTCACCGCCTACACCGTCTCCGCGGCGCTTGCCGGGCTCGCGGGGGGACTGTTCACGCAGACCACCGGCTATGTGAACCTTTCGGTGCTGGGTCTTGAGCGCGCCGCCGGGGTGATGATCATCCTGATTCTTGGCGGCTATGGGCGTCTCTACGGCGCTTTCGTCGGGGCCATCGCCTACCTGGTGCTGGAACACCTGCTCGCCAAGGCCTATCCCACGGCCTGGCAACTGGGCATCGGCCTGACGCTGGTGGCGGTCGCGCTCTACGCGCGCAACGGCATCCTCGGCATCGGCGAGCGGCTGAAGCGCAGGTTCGCATGAGCACGACGGCGCTCGAGACACGGGGTCTGTGCAAGAGCTTCGGCGCGCTCGAGGTCGCGCGCGACATCGACTTCAGACTGGAGCGCGGCGCACGACACGCCCTGATCGGGCCGAACGGCGCCGGCAAGACCACGTTTCTCAACCTGCTCACCGGTCTGCTGCCGCCCTCGCGCGGCAGCGTCCATCTGGACGGCGAGGACGTGACCGCGCTGCCGCAGGCGCGGCGCGTCAAGCTGGGCATCGCGCGCACCTTCCAGATCAACCAGCTGTTCCGCGGGTTGTCGGTGCTGGAGAACGTCTGCATCGCCGTGAGCGAGCGCCTCGGCGTCGGCGGCGCGATGCTGCGCGCGGCAGGCGGGCGCTCCGAAGTCATCGGCGAAGCCTCCAGGCTGATCGCGATGCTGAAGCTGGAGGACGATGCCGGCCGGCGCATCGGCGAGCTGCCCTACGGGCGCCAGCGCCTGGTCGAGATCGC
>JBQTJX010000036.1:0-23919 GCA_052386675.1 Betaproteobacteria bacterium | reverse complement strand
CCCCCGAACTTCTTGGCCAGGATGTGCGTCATCGCCGCCGTCAGCGTCGTCTTGCCATGATCCACGTGCCCGATCGTCCCAACGTTCAGGTGCGGCTTGGTTCGCTCGAATTTGCCTTTTGCCATGATGTTTCCTGGTCGATTCGGTTGTTATTTGGCTGCTACTTGGTCTTGGCGCTGATGACCGCTTCCGACACGCTCTTCGGTGCTTCGGAGTAGTGCTTGAACTCCATCGTATAGGTAGCGCGACCCTGCGTGAGCGAGCGCACCGTGGTCGAGTAGCCGAACATCTCGCCCAGCGGAACCTCGGCCTTGATCGTCTTGCCGCCGGCGAGGTCTTCCATGCCGAGGATGATGCCGCGGCGGGACGACAGGTCGCCCATCACGTCGCCCATCTTCTCCTCGGGCATCTCGACCTCGACCGCCATGATCGGCTCGAGCAGCACCGGATTGGCGATGCGCATACCGTCCTTGAAGGCAAAAATGGCGGCCATCTTGAACGCGTTCTCGTTCGAGTCGACGTCGTGGTATGAGCCGTCGAACAGCGTCACCTTCACGTCCACCACCGGGTAGCCCGCGAGCACGCCGTCCAGCAGCGCCTCGTCCACGCCCTTCTTGACCGCCGGGATGAATTCCTTCGGCACACGGCCGCCCTTGATGCCATCCACGAACTCGTATCCGGTTCCATGCGGCTGCGGCTCGAGCTTGAGCCAGACGTGGCCGTACTGGCCGCGACCGCCCGATTGCTTGATGAACTTGCCCTCGGATTCGAGCGCCTTCTTGAAGGTCTCGCGGTACGCCACCTGCGGCTTGCCGACCGAGGCCTCGACGCTGAACTCGCGCTTCATGCGGTCGACGATGATCTCCAGGTGCAGTTCGCCCATGCCAGAGATGATGGTCTGGCCGGACTCCTCGTCGGTATGCACGCGGAACGACGGGTCTTCCTGCGCAAGGCGGTTGAGCGCCACGCCCATCTTTTCCTGGTCGGCCTTGGTCTTCGGCTCCACCGCCTGCGAGATCACGGGATCCGGGAACTCCATCCGCTCCAGCGTGATGGACTTCTTGACGTCGCAGATCGTCTCGCCGGTGATCACGTCCTTCAGTCCGACCACGGCGGCGATGTCGCCGGCGCGGATTTCCTTGATTTCGGCGCGCTCGTTGGCGTGCATCTGCAGCAGGCGCCCGATGCGCTCCTTCTTGCCGCGCACCGAGGTCAGCACGGTGTCGCCGGACGCCAGCACGCCGGAATAGACGCGAATGAACGACAGCTGGCCGACGAACGGGTCGGTCATGATCTTGAACGCGAGCGCGGCGAACGGCTCCTCATCGGCGGGCTTGCGCGAATCCGGCTCGCCCTTTTCGTTCTCGCCCTTCACCGGCGGGATGTCGATCGGCGACGGCAGGTAGTCGATGACGGCGTCCAGCATCGCCTGCACGCCCTTGTTCTTGAACGCGGTGCCGCACAGCATCGGCACGATCTCGTTGTTGATCGTGCGCAGCCGCAGGCCCTTCTTGATCTCGTCGACCGACAGCTCGTTGGTCTCGAGGTACTTGTTCATGAACTCTTCGTTGGCCTCGGCCGCGGCCTCCACCATCTTGTCGCGCCATTCCTTGGCCTCGGCCTGCAGGTCTGCAGGGATCGGCTTTCTCTCGAACTTCATGCCCTGGGAGGCCTCGTCCCAGTAGATGGCCTGCATCGCGACCAGGTCCACCACGCCTTCGAACTTCTCTTCCGCGCCGATCGGGATCTGGATCGGCACCGGGTTGCCCTTGAGGCGGTTCTTGATGTGATCGTAGGATTTGAAGAACGTCGCGCCGACGCGGTCCATCTTGTTGATGAACGCGAGGCGCGGAACCTTGTACTTGTTGGCCTGGCGCCACACCGTCTCGGACTGCGGCTGCACGCCGGCGACCGCGTCGTAGACCATGCAGGCGCCGTCGAGCACGCGCATCGAGCGCTCGACCTCGATGGTGAAGTCGACGTGGCCCGGGGTGTCGATGATGTTGATGTGGTGCTCCGGATAGGACAGGTCCATGCCCTTCCAGAAGCAGGTGGTCGCCGCGGACGTGATCGTGATGCCGCGCTCCTGCTCCTGCTCCATCCAGTCCATCGTCGCGGCGCCGTCATGCACCTCGCCGATCTTGTGATTGACGCCGGTGTAGAACAGGATGCGCTCTGTGGTCGTCGTCTTCCCGGCGTCGATGTGCGCCGAGATGCCGATGTTCCGGTAGCGTTCGATGGGCGTTTTGCGGGCCACGGCTGTCACCTAGAACCGGTAGTGCGAGAAGGCCTTGTTGGCCTCCGCCATGCGGTGCACTTCCTCGCGCTTCTTCATCGCCCCGCCGCGGCCTTCCGCAGCCTCGGCCAGCTCACCGGCCAGGCGCGCCATCATGGACTTCTCGCCGCGCTTCTGTGCGGCCTCACGAATCCAGCGCATCGACAGCGCGACGCGGCGGGTCGGGCGCACTTCGACCGGCACCTGGTAGTTGGCGCCGCCAACGCGGCGGCTCTTCACCTCGACCACCGGCTTGACGTTCTGCACCGCCTGCGAGAAGACCTCGATCGGGTCCTTGCCCGACTTGGTCTTGATCAGGTCCATCGCGCCGTAGATGATGCGCTCTGCGGTGGACTTCTTGCCGCGCGTCATCAGCACGTTGACGAATTTCGCCAGATCCACGCTGCCGAACTTCGGGTCGGCAAGGATCTCGCGCTTGGGTACTTCTCTGCGACGGGGCATTCTGGGTCTCTTTGCTGGATCTGGTTAGGCGCGCGTCAGGCCCGGGTCAGGCCGTCTTGGCCTGCTTGGCGCCGTACTTGGAGCGGCTCTGCTTGCGGTCCTTGACGCCCTGGGTGTCGAGGGAGCCGCGCACGATGTGGTAGCGCACGCCCGGCAAGTCCTTCACCCGGCCGCCGCGGATCAGCACCACCGAGTGCTCCTGCAGGTTGTGGCCCTCGCCCCCGATGTAGCCGATCACCTCGAAGCCGTTGGTGAGGCGCACCTTCGCCACCTTGCGCAGCGCCGAGTTCGGCTTCTTCGGGGTGGTGGTGTAGACGCGGGTGCACACGCCTCTTTTCTGGGGCGACCCGGCGAGCGCCGGCACCTTGGTCTTGGCCTTCTTGTCGGCCCGGCCCTGACGCATTAACTGATTGACGGTAGGCATATATTTGGGGGGTTCCAGAAACAAACCGGGCGGCGAGGTTCTTACAACCCGCAGCCGCCCAGGTGCAAAAAAGAGGCCGGATTATAAAGAGGAAAGTGGGTCCGCGCAAGGATCTTGGCGGCTTTTCTCAGGCCTCCGGGCGCGGGTCCGGCACGTAACCGAAGCGTTGCGGGGCGTCGGACCGGAAAACGACCGCCAATTCCGCCAGGCCTTCACCCTGCAGGGCCGAGAAAGCCGCCAAGTCCCTGTCGTCCAGCAGTCCGAGCCCGCTTGGGCCCAGCAGGAGCAGCGAGCCTTCTTCATCCAGCCACATCCCGACGGGCGCGCCAAAGGGGCACCCGCAGTGGTCGAACAGCCGGCCACCCTCCAGACGCACCACGAGGGGCGCGTACGCGAGCGACACAAAGACTCTCTGCGGTCCGTTCTGGAAATACCAGCGCCCGCGCGCGTCCGCCGCGTAATTGCGGCTGATGAAGTCGCGCAGCGCGCGGTTGCCGATGCGCTCGAAGCGCACAGGCGCGCCGTCGCCCCGAAGCCGCCACTCTCCCCGGCGGTCGAGCGCGAGCCAACCGTAGACATCGGGAACACTGGGCCAGCGTGCCAGCGCCCGCGGTACCGCAGCGTCCACGCCGGCTAGGCGCCGCCGGAGGCGACTGCCTCGATCGGTGACGGCCGCTTGATGCCGAACCCCTGCGCGTAGCCGGCGCCGGCGTTCCTCACCAGGGCAAGCACCGCCGGGTCCTCGACGCATTCCGCGATGACGCCAACGCCGATGACGTCGCCCACGCGCACCACCGCCTTGAGCTTGCCGCGCGCCACTTCGCTCCCCGGCAGGTTGCGCACGATCGAGCCGTCCACCTTGACGTAGTCCGCCTGGAGGTCCTTCAGCGGCGCGAAGGACACCGAGCGATGACCAAAACTGTCGAGAACGATCCGGCATCCGGCCTTCTTGATGGCGGCCGCGAAGCGTGCGGCCGATTCCGGCCGCGCCAGGACATCGCTCTCGTCGATCTCGAAGCCCAGCGCGGCCGGGTCCTGCCGCGCGCGCGCCAGATCCGCGGCAATATCAGCCGCAAAGCGCTCGTCGACCAGCGTCTGGCTCGAGACGTTGATGCTGAACAGCGGCACACGCGAGCCCGAGGCCAGGCACGCTATCGCATGACGGGCGACCCAGCGATCGAGTTGCGGCATCATGCCGAAGTGCTCGAACACGGGGAAGAACTCGCCCGGCGGAAGCATGGCGGCCTCCTCCTCGTGCAGACGCACCAGCAGCTCGGCCATCACGAAGCGCGGCTCGCCCTTCAGCGCGAGGATCGGCTGCGCGAACAGCGCGAACTCGTCGCGCTGCAGCGCGCGCATGATGCGCGCAGGCGCGTCGTCCCAGCCCGAGAGCTCGCGGTCCATATCGGCGAGGAAGCGGTCTGCATCCGGGGCCGCGGCGGGCCTGTCTGTGTCCTTGCGCATCACGCCGCTACTTTACTATTAGACTTCACTGCCATCGCCCCAGCTGGCGCAGAAGGAACCCCTGCGTGACCGACAATCTCCTCTACTGGGAGGACTTCCCTCCCGGCGACACCATGGACATGGGCAGCCATACCTTCACCGAGGCGGAGATCATCGCGTTCGCGCGCCAGTTCGATCCGCAGTCCTTCCACATCGACCCGGTCGCGGCGAAAGGCTCGTTCTTCGGCAGCCTGATCGCGAGCGGCTGGCATACCTGCGCCATTGCGATGCGCCTGATGGTGGACCGGTACGTCGCGCGCTCGGCGAGCCTTGGCTCCCCGGGACTGGACAACATCCGCTGGCTCGCACCGGTGCGCGCCGGCGACACCATCCACTACCGGCGCACCACCACCGCCGCCAGGCCCTCGGAGAGCAAGCCCGGCATAGGGCTGGTGCATTCGCGCTGGGAGGCGGTCAACCAGCACGGCGAAACCGTCATGACCATGGAAGGCTGGGGCATGTTCCGCAGGCGCCCATCCCCGGCCTAGTGCTCCCGGCCGTAGCCGTAGACGGCCATCAGGAGCCGCGCGGCGCGGTACCCGCCCCAGATCGCGAGCCGCTTGAGCGGCGACATCCGCCGCCAGGTCCGCAAGGGCACGCGCCGCGCGCCCTCGTGCATCGCCCGCAGCAGGCTCTGGCGCAGTTCGCCGGCGAAGCGCCGGTCCTCGACGAAGACGTTGGCCTCACGCGCCAGCAGCAGGCTCATCGGATCGATGTTGGAGGAGCCGACGCAGGCCGCGTCGCCGTCGAACACGGCCACCTTCGCGTGCAGGAAGCTGCGGTGGTACTCGTAGATGCGCACCCCGGCGCCCAGGAGCCTGCCATAGAGCGCGCGCGAGGCGTAATGCAGCAGCGCGTACTCCACCTTCCCCTGCAGGAGCAGCGTCACGCGCACGCCGCGCCGCGCCGCGGCCCCGAGTGCCAGGCGGAAGCGGCGGCCGGGAAAGAAGTAGGCGCAGGCGATGATGATGTCCTCGCGCGCGGCACCGATCCGCTCGAGGTACGCAAGCTCGATATCTCGCCGATGGCGCAGGTTGTCGCGCACCACCAACGCCGCGCTCTGGCCTTCGGGCAGCACCGCGGGCACGCCCGGGACGTCGTGGTCCGGGTTCCTGTGCATCGCACGCCAGCCTGGCCAGCGCCGTCCCAGCGTCGCCCATGACACGCGGCTCCAAAGGCGCGAGGCCTCCGCCCGCACCCTTGTCGCAAGCGGCCCCTCGATCCGGACCGCGTAGTCGTAGCGCGGCGGCGTCTGTCCCGGCGTGTGGTAGTCGTCGATGATATTGATTCCGCCCACGAAAGCCACGGCGCCGTCGACGCAGGCCATCTTGCGGTGCATGCGCCGCAGGCGCGTGCGCTGGCGCCAGGGCGGCCATGGGCTGACCTTGGGCCGGAAGATGAGGATCCGGACACCGGCATTTGACAGGTTCTCACGGAACCGGCGCGGGAAGTCCTTGCCGCCAAAGCCGTCGATCAGCAATCGGGTCGCCACGCCCCGCGCCGAGGCGCGCGCCAGCGCATCGGCGATCAGGCTCCCGGTCTGGTCGTCGGCAAAGATGTAGGTCTCGAGGAAAATCTCGCGCGCTGCGGCGTCGATCGCCTCCACGAGCGCCGGAAAATACTGCTCCCCGTTGCGCAGCAGCGTGAGGCGGTTTCCGGGGACATAGTCAGGCACGCCGGCCCCCGGAAGCAAGCGCACGCGCGATCTCCGCGCTCACCGCGAGGTGGTCCGACAACAGTGACCAGGGCTTGCCGCGATGCACCCTCGCGGCGATGACGTCGAAGCCGCGCACATAGATCCGGTCCAGTTGCAGCAACGGCAGCAGGCTGGGAAAGGTGCGCAGGTGGCGCCCGCTGGCCGCATATGAGACCTCGGTCATGCCCAGGCGGTGCTCCAACACGCGCGTGGCGCGCTGGCGCCAGTCGTTGAAGTCGCCGGCGACGATGATCGGAGCGTCAGTCTGCGCCAGCGCCTCCAGCCTCGCGGCGATCGCGTCCAACTGCCGGCCGCGGCCGCGCTCGTGCAACGACAGATGGACGCAGAAGCAATGCAGGTTCCGGCGCCATCCCGGAATCGTGACCACGGTGTGCAGCAGGCCGCGGCGCTCGAAGCGGCTGTCCGAAACGTCGTGATTCTGCGACGACAGGATCGGAAACCGCGACAGCAGCGCGTTGCCGTGGTGGCCGTGCTCGTAGACCCGGTTGCGCCCGTACGCATGCTCCCAGCGCGACTCGGCGAGGAATTCGTGCTGCGGCGAGCCGGGCCAGCCTGCGAAGCGCAGCGCATGGCGGTCGTTCAGCCCCTGCACTTCCTGCAGGAACACCAGGTCCGGGTCCAGCGCGCGCAGCCCCTCGCGCAACTCGTGGATCACCATGCGCCGGTTGAACTGCGACAGACCCTTGTGGATGTTCAGGGTGACGACGCGCAGGCTGCGGTTCATGGCAGTTCCGGGACGAAGCGCCGCTCGAGCAGGCGCGCGGCACAGTCGAGACTCGCGGCGCGACTGATCACGCGGCTAAGCTATCACGCACGGGAGGCGAGCAACCGGATCGCGTCGCGATTGGACCAGGAGAAGCATTTCGCGGCCGCCTCCCGCCAGGGCAGCCATTGCGCCGCGGTATGCTCTCCCGGCGCGAGCGCGACCGGACCGGGCGCCAGAACCTCGAGGCTGAACACATGTTCGGTGTTATGCACCGTGCCCGCCACGAACCGGTGCCGCCACTCCGGGTAGACCTCGAAGGTATAGGCGACCGGCCAGCGCAGGAAGCGCTCCGGCGCCGCCTCGATGCCGGTTTCCTCCTTCACCTCGCGCCGCGCCGCGTGCGGCAGCGGCTCCCCTGGCCAGTCGAGCGAACCGGTGACCGACTGCCAGAAGCCGGGGCGCGCGGCGCGCTCGATCAGGAGCACCTCCAGCGCCGGGGTGTGGATCACCACCAGCACGGACACCGGCAGTTTGAGCGTCATTTCTTCTCGCGGTGCAGTTCCGGAAGCGCCGCGCCGCCTTCCACGAACACGGCGAAGAACGGGCGCCTGCGCTCGCTCCAGAAGGCCGCAGTGGACGCAAGGATGTCCTGCAGCACGCCGACATCGTCCGCGACGGCCGCCGCCGCGCCCTCGATGAGCAGCACATGTCCGACGGCAGTCGACCAGGAAAGGTCGGCGAGGCAATCCTCCAGCGCGTCCCAGTTGCCGCCAAACCAGGACGGGAACTGCAGTTCCCGCGCCAGTTTGCGCAGGATCGCCTCCTTGCCGTCGCCAGCGACGAGGGTCACGCGTGCGAGATGCAACCCGCTGCCCTTTACCACATCGACCACGGCGTCGGCGCGCGCCACGCGGTAGACGCCGGACCTGGTTGCGTCGCTGAGTCGCTGCAACAGCTTGCTCATTCCAGGATTCGCCTGAAAGACCGGTAGTGGTCGTCAGTGTAGTAGAACTCGCCAGGCGACCTGCCGCCGCCGGCGACGATGCGCCGCGCGCCGCGATCGCGGCTGCCGGGGGTCTTCACCGTGAACTCGCGGTAGTAGCCGCGCGGCCTTCGCGGCAGCAGGCCTTCGCGATTGCCGAAGGTGCTGCCATCCTTCTGGTACGGGAACGGCCCGCCCTTGCGGATCAGGGCCAGCGTCGCGCGGGCCTCCGGCGGCAGGGCCGCGACTCGGACTTCCCCAACTGGCTGGAGCGCCAACGCCCATCCGGCCAGCGCCAGCGCGACCAACCCGGCCACGAGACCGGAAAAGCACCTCACTGGGCGGGGGCGTTCCTGAGGCGGATGTGCAACTCGCGCAACTGGCGCTCGCTCACCGCCGAGGGCGCGCCGGTCACCATGTCCTGGCCGCGCTGCGTCTTCGGGAAGGCAATGACGTCGCGGATCGCCTCCACGCCGGCCATCAGCGCCACCAGGCGGTCGAAGCCGAACGCGATGCCACCGTGCGGCGGCGCGCCATATTGCAGCGCCTGCAGCAGGAAGCCGAACTTCGCCTGCTGCTCCTCGGGCGGGATGCGCATGGCCCGGAATACCTGCTGCTGGACTTCCTCGCGATGGATCCGCACCGAGCCGCCGGCGACCTCCCAGCCGTTGAGCACCAGGTCATAGGCCTTGGCATAGGCTTTTTCCGGAGCCGACTCCATGAACGCCTCGTGGCCGTCCTTCGGGCTGGTGAACGGGTGGTGGCGGGCCTTCCACAGCTTTGATTCCTCATCGAACTCGAACATCGGGAAGTCCACCACCCACAGCGGGCGCCAGCCCTTCTCCGCGAGGCCCCGCTCGTGGCCGATGCGCTGGCGCAGCGCGCCCAGGCAGGCGTTGGCGGCCTCGGCCTTGTCCGCGCCGAAGAAGATCAGGTCGCCATCGGCGGCGCCGGTGCGCTCCAGCACCGCCGCCAGAGCCTTCGCGTTCAGGTTCTTCACGATTGGCGATTGCAGCCCCTCGGCCCCCTTCGCGCGTTCGTTGACCTTGATCCAGGCCAGGCCCCTGGCGCCGAGGCCGCGGACGAACTCGGTGTAGCCGTCGATCTCGCCGCGGGAAATCGCAGCCCCGCCGGGAACGCACAGTGCGGCCACGCGCCCGCCGGGGGCGTTCGCCGGGCCGGAGAACACCTTGAAGTCGACATCCTTCATCACGTCGGTCAGTTCGGCCAGCTTGAGCGGTACGCGCAGGTCGGGCTTGTCCACGCCGTAGTCGCGCATCGCGTCCTCGTAGGCCATCACCGGGAACGGGTCCGGCAGCTCGGCGCCGAGCACCTCGCGGAACAGGTGGCGGGCGAGCCCTTCCATCAGGACGCGGATCCTGCCTTCGTCGAGGAACGAGGTCTCGATGTCGATCTGGGTGAACTCCGGCTGCCGGTCGGCGCGCAGGTCCTCGTCGCGGAAGCACTTGGTGATCTGGTAGTAGCGGTCGAAGCCCGCGATCATCAGCATCTGCTTGAACAGCTGCGGGCTCTGCGGCAGGGCGTAGAACTGGCCGTCGTTCAGGCGCGAAGGCACCAGGAACTCGCGCGCGCCCTCGGGCGTGGACTTGTAGAGCACCGGGGTCTCGATCTCGACGAACTGGTGCGCGTCGAGGTAGCCGCGCGCCGCGCGCGCCGCGCGGTGGCGCAGGCGCAGGTTGCGCTGCATGAAGTCGCGCCGCAGGTCCACGATGCGGTGCTCCAGGCGCACCGTTTCCGATATGGTCTCGTCGTCGAGCTGGAACGGCGGCGGCACCGCGGTGTTCAGGATCTCCACCTCGTGCGCCAGCACCTCCACCTCGCCCGATTTCAGGTTCGGGTTGACGGTGCCCTCGGGCCGCCGGCGCACCATGCCGGTGACCCTGAGCACGAACTCGCCGCGCACGCGCTCGGCGTTGCCGAAGGCCTCGGCACGGTCCGGATCGCAGACCACCTGGGCCAGGCCGTCGCGGTCGCGCAGGTCGATGAAGATCACGCCACCGTGGTCGCGGCGCCGGTGCGCCCATCCCGCCAGGGTGACACGCTCGCCGACCTGGCCCGCGGACAGTTCGCCGCTGTAGTGTGATCTCATCCGTTCAGCCTTTCGCGTTGGCGCCGTTCTTCGCGCCTCCCCTGCCGTTCGTTCCGTTCGCGCCGGGCGGCACGACGCCCATGGAAATGATGTACTTGAGCGCCTCGTCCACCGACATGTCCAGCTCGATGATGTCCTTGCGCGCCACCAGCACGAAATAGCCTCCGGTCGGGTTCGGCGTGGTCGGCACATACACGCTCACGTAGTCGCCCGGCAGGTGGTTGGCCACGTCCCCGCCCGGCCTGCCGGTGAGGAAGGCGATGGTCCACATGCCCTCGCGAGGCCACTGCACCAGAAGCGCCTTGCGAAACGCCTGTCCGCTGGAGGAGAACAGCGTGTCGGAGATCTGCTTGACGCTGGAGTAGATCGAGTTCACTACCGGGATGCGGTGCAGGACCTCGTGCCACAAGTGCACCAGCCGCGCGCCGAGGAAATTGGTGGCGAATATTCCGGTGAGCAGCACGATCACCAGTGTCATCACCACGCCCATTCCGGGCACGTGCAGGCCGAGCCAGTTCTCGGTCTGGAACTCCGGCGGCAGCAGCAGCAGCGTCTGGTCGAGCGCGTCCACCACCAGCTTCAGCACCCAGAGGGTGATGACCAGCGGGATCCAGATCAGCAGGCCGGTGATGAGGTATTTTTTCATGGCTGGAAAACAGAACGGCCCGGCATCCTGCCGGGCCGCATGCGCAGGCCCCGGGGGGTCAGTTGCTCGTGGTGGATGCCGCCTTGGCCGCAGGCTTGGCGTCGGATTTCGACTTGGATTTGGACTCGGATTTGGACTCGGACTTCGACTCGGCCTTCGACTCGACCTTGGTGTCGGACTTCGCCTCGGGCTTCGATTCCGCCTTCGCTTCGGTCTTCTCCGCCGCGGACTTGCCGCCGCCCTTGAAATCGGTGGCGTACCAGCCCGAACCCTTCAACTGGAATCCCGCAGCCGACAGCAGCTTGCGGAATTTCTTCTTGCCGCAGGCAGGGCAGGCGGCAATGGGCGGCTCGGACACCTTCTGGAGGAATTCCTCCTGGTGCCCGCAAACCTCGCAGCGATATTCGTAGATCGGCATGATGGCGTTTTCTCAGCCCGCCATTATAGCCCGCTATCGCCCTGATTTCAGAACGGAATATCGTCTTCCATGTCGTTGATGCCGCCGGCGGGCTTCTTCGCCGGCGGCCGGCCTTCGGCCCGGGCCGGCGCCGGCCGCTCCGCGCCGCGCGACTCCGGCGCGCCGCCGCCCTGGCGCGAACCGAGCATCTGCATCGCGTCGCCGCGGATCTCGGTCGAGTAATGGGTCTGCCCGTCCTTGTCGTACTTGCGTGTGCGCAGGCTGCCTTCGACGTACACCTGCGACCCCTTCTTCAGGTACTCGCCCGAGATCTCCGCGAGTCGGCCGAAGAACGAAATGCGGTGCCACTCGGTGGCCTCCTTCATCTCGCCGCTCGCCTTGTCTTTCCAGCGGTCGGTCGTGGCGATGCGGATGTTGGTTACCGCCTCGCCGCTCGGCAGGTATCTGGTTTCGGGATCGGCGCCGAGATTGCCGACCAGGATCACCTTGTTTACGGATGCCATGCGTGTCCCCTTTCGATCGCAGTGTACATGTATGGATATACAACGCCTAGCCGGGCGCCGGGTTGACAGCGCCAGCGCGGCCGGGCGGGCGCATGCCCGCCGCGGCCGCCAGCCAGGCGAGAGCCAGCGCAGCGCAGACGCCGAACAGCATCCCGGCGCCATGGTGCTTCGCGAGCCAGCCGCCCGCCAGGCCGCCGAAGAACAGGCCCAGGGTCTGTGCGGTGTTGTAGACGCCGATCGCCGCGCCGCGGGCGGGCGCCGGGGCGATCCGCGACACCAGCGACGGCAGCAGCGCTTCGAGCACGTTGAAGGCCACGAAGAAGGCGAGCAGCAGCGCCGCCAGCGCAGGGATGCCGGGGCCGCGCGCACCGGAGGCCGCCAGCGCGACGAGCACCAGCGCGAGCAGAACCACCGATCCGACCAGCACCGGCTTGGGCTGGTTGCGGCGGTCGGCATAGAACACCGGTGGCAGCATGATCGCGAAGGACACCAGGACCACCGGCAGGTAAAGCAGCCAGTGCCGCTCCAGCGCCAGCCCGGCCCCTATCAGCATTGTCGGCAGCACCACGAACAGGGCCATCTGCACCACATGCAGCACGAAGATGCCGAGGTTCAATCGCAGCAGCTCCGGCTGCATCAGCACCGCCAGTCCGGCCTCACCGCGCGCAGGAGGTGCGCGCCGCGGCGGCTCCGGCACCGCGACTGCGACCAGCCACACCCCCGCCAGGGCGAGCGCGCCGATGAGGATGAACAGCCCGCCCATGCCGATTGCCTGGTACAGCACCGGCGCGGCGACCAGCGACAGCGCGAAGGCCAGGCCGATCATGGAGCCGATCATCGCCATCACCTTGGTGCGATGGCGCTCGCTGGTGAGGTCCGCGGCCAGCGCGACCACCACCGACGAGATGGCGCCCGCGCCCTGCAGGCACCGCCCCGCGATCGCGGTCCAGATGTCGGTGGCGCCGGCGGCGAGGAAGCTGCCTGCGGCGAACACCGCCAGCCCGAAGTAGATCACCGGCTTGCGTCCCCATCGGTCGGAGGCGATGCCGAACGGAATCTGAAGGATGGCCTGCGTCAGGCCGTAGGCGCCCAGCGCGACGCCGACGAGGACCAGGTTGTCGCCGCCCGCGAGTTGCGGCGCATGCACGGCGAACACCGGCAGGATGAGGAACAGGCCGAGCATGCGCAGGCCGAACACGCCCGCCAGGCTGACGCCCGCGCGCAGCTCGGTTCGGGTCATGCGCTCGGGGGATGGTTCCCTGGGGTCCTGCATGAAAGAGGTGTGGGGTGCTGCCGGGGAAAAGAACGATAATAGCAAGTTTACTTTCTCTCACTGGGCGCCTTGGACAAGCAACAGACGCAGCACACCATTCGCATCCGCGGTGCGCGCACCCACAACCTCAAGAACATCAGCCTCGAGCTGCCGCGCGACCGCCTGGTGGTCATCACCGGGCTGTCGGGCTCGGGCAAGTCCTCGCTCGCGTTCGATACGCTGTACGCCGAAGGCCAGCGCCGCTACGTCGAATCGCTGTCGGCCTATGCACGCCAGTTCCTCGAGCTGATGGACAAGCCCGACGTCGACCTGATCGAGGGCCTGTCGCCGGCAATCGCCATCGAGCAGAAGGCGGCCAGCCACAATCCGCGCTCCACCGTCGGCACCGTCACCGAGATCCACGACTACCTGCGCCTGCTCTATGCGCGCGTCGGCACGCCGTACTGCCCGGACCACGCGGTCGCGCTGCAGTCGCAGTCGGTGGCGCAGATGGTGGACCACCTGCTGGCGCTGCCCGCGGACACCCGCATCATGGTGCTCGCGCCGGTGGTGGCCGGCCGCAAGGGCGAGCAGGCCGACCTGTTCGACGAACTGCGCGCGCAGGGCTTCACGCGCGTGCGCGTGGACGGCAAGGTTCACGAGCTCGACGCCGCCCCGCGGCTGGCGCGCAACCAGAAGCACTCGGTGGACGTGGTCATCGACCGCGTGAAGGTGAGAAGCGATGTGGTCCAGCGCCTGGCCGAGTCGCTGGAGACGGCGCTGCGCCACGCCGACGGTCGCGCCCTGGCGGTCGAGGCCGACAGCGGCAAGGAGCACCTGTTCTCGGCGCGCTTCGCCTGCCCGCAGTGCGACTACGCGCTGCCCGAGCTGGAGCCGCGCCTGTTCTCGTTCAACAACCCGATGGGCGCCTGCCAGCGCTGCGACGGCCTGGGCGTGATCGAGTTCTTCGACCCGCGCCGCGTGGTGGCGCACCCGAACCTGTCGCTCGCCGGAGGCGCCATCCGCGGCAGGGACCGGCGCAACCACTTCTACTACTCGATGCTGCTCGCGCTCGCGGAGCACTACGGCTTCGACCCCGAGGCGCCCTGGGAGATCCTTGAAGACGAGGCGCAGAAGGTGATCCTCGAGGGCTCCGGCAAGGAGAAGGTCGCCTTCCGCTACGCCACCGAGCGCGGTCGCAGCCAGGTGCGCGAGCATGCCTTCGAGGGCGTGATCCCGAACATGGAACGGCGCTTTCGCGAAACCGACTCGGTGGTGGTGCGCGAGGAACTCGCCAAGTTCCGCAACACGCGCGCCTGCCCGGAATGCGATGGCACGCGCCTGCGGCGCGAGGCCCGGCACGTGAAGATCGCGGGCCACCCCATCTACGACATCTCGCACTGGCCGCTGCGCGCGGCGCTGGCGTTCTTCGGCGGGCTGGAACTGCCCGGCGCGCGCGCGCAGGTCGCCGGCCGCATCGTGCGCGAGATCGCGAACCGGCTCGAGTTCCTGGTGAACGTCGGCCTGGACTACCTCGCGTTGGACCGCGCCGCGAGTTCCCTCTCCGGCGGCGAGTCGCAGCGCATCCGGCTCGCCTCGCAGATCGGCTCCGGCCTCACCGGCGTGATGTACGTGCTGGATGAGCCCTCCATCGGACTGCACCAGCGCGACAACGCGCGCCTGATCGACACGCTCAAGCGCCTGCGCGACCTCGGCAACAGCGTCATCGTGGTGGAGCACGACGAGGACGCCATCCGCGCGGCCGACCATGTCGTCGACATGGGTCCGGGCGCCGGTGGCGCCGGCGGCCGGGTCATCGCGGAGGGTCCGCCCGGGGCGATTCTGGCCTGCGAGGATTCACTGACCGGGAAATACCTTTCCGGGAAGATGAGAATCGACGTCCCGGTGCTGCGCAACAAGCCGGGCAAGCAGCGGCTGGTGGTGCGCGGCGCGCGCGGCAACAACCTGAAGGACGCAACCCTGGAGATCCCCGCCGGCCTGCTCGCCTGCGTCACCGGCGTCTCGGGTTCGGGCAAGTCCACCCTCATCAACGACACCCTGTATGCGGCCGTCGCGCGCCACCTCTACGGCAGCACCGCCGAGCCCGCGCCGCACGAGTCCATATCCGGGCTGGAGCATTTCGACAAGGTGGTCAGCGTGGACCAGAGCCCGATCGGGCGCACGCCGCGCTCCAACCCGGCCACCTATACCGGTCTGTTCACCCCGATCCGCGAGTTGTTCTCGGGGGTCGCCGAGGCGCGCGCCCGCGGCTACGACCCCGGGCGCTTCTCATTCAACGTCAAGGGCGGTCGCTGCGAGGCCTGCCAGGGCGACGGCGTCACCCGGGTGGAAATGCACTTCCTGCCCGACATCTACGTCGCCTGCGACGTCTGCCATGGGCGGCGCTACAACCGCGAAACGCTGGAAGTCCGCTACAAGGGCCGCAACATCCACGAGGTCCTGCAGATGCGGGTCTCGGAGGCGGCCGACTTCTTCTCCGCGGTGCCGGCAATCGCGAAGAAGCTGGAGACGCTGATCGAGGTCGGCCTGGGCTACCTCACGCTGGGACAGAGCGCGACCACGCTCTCGGGCGGCGAGGCGCAGCGCGTGAAGCTGTCGCTGGAACTGTCACGGCGCGACACCGGCCGCACCCTGTACATCCTGGACGAACCCACCACCGGCCTGCACTTCCACGACATCCGGCTGCTGCTGCACGTGCTGCACCGGCTGCGCGACGCGGGCAACACGGTGGTGGTCATCGAGCACAACCTGGACGTCATCAAGACCGCCGACTGGGTCGTGGACCTCGGACCCGAGGGGGGCGATGGCGGCGGCAGCATCGTTGCGCAGGGCACACCGGAGCAGGTCGCCGCCGTCGAGGGTAGCCATACCGGGCGCTATCTTCGAAGGGTGCTGGGCCCGGGCACGGGAAGCACCGCGAACCCCGAACCAACTAGAAGGAAACGGCAATGACGCGCTCACTCAACGTCGCCTGGGAAGACCCGCTCGCCGCATTCGCCGAGGGCCGCAAGTTCGCCACGCCGATCGAATACCTGCGCGCCATCCGCGACGGCCGCGTCCCGGCGCCGCCTATCGCGAAGCTGCTCGGCATGGACCTGGTGGAGGTGGAGGAAGGACTCGCCGTGTTCTCGCTGACGCCCGCCGAGCAGCACTACAACCCGATCGCGACGGTGCACGGCGGCATTCCGCTCACCCTGCTCGACTCGGCCATGAGCTGCTCGGTGCACACCCTGCTTCCCGCCGGCAAGGGCTACACCACGCTCGAGCTGAAGGTGAACATGGTGCGCGCGATCACGCTGAAGACCGGGCCGGTGCGCGCGATCGGGAAGATCGTCCACATGGGCCGCCAGACCGCCACCGCGGAAGGCAGGCTCGAGGACGCCTCGGGCAAGCTCTACGCCCACGGCACCACCACCTGCATCGTGCTCGACGCGCCGGGCTGATCAGGCCGGCGCCAGCGCCGGGGCATCGCCGCCCGCGCCCTGCCAGGCCAGCCGGCGCTGGTGGAAACCGGCAAGGCTCGCGCGGTGGCCGATGGACACGAAGGTCGTCCCCGGCAGCCGCTGCGGCAGCAGCGCGTAGAGCTGCGCCTGCGTTTCCTCCGGCAGCGAAGCGGTGGCCTCGTCCATGAACAGCCAGTCCGGGCGGTTGAGGAGCGCGCGCGCGAACGCGAGGCGCTGCTGTTCCCCCCCGGACAGGACCTGCGCCCAGTTTTCCTCGCGCGCGAGATCGACCGCGAGCGGCGCCAGTCCGGTCGCGCGCAGCGCCTCGCGCGCGTCCTCGTCGGAAATCTTCGCCGCATCCTCCGGGTAACACACCGCGTGCTTCAGGCTGCCGATGGGCAAGTAGGGCTTCTGCGGCAGGAACAGGAGCTTCGCGCCGCGGGGCATGGTGACGCGCCCTTTCCAGTACGGCCAGATTCCCGCCAGGACGCGGAACAGCGTCGACTTGCCCGACCCGGAGGGCCCGGTGACGAGCACCGGCTCGCCAGGCTTGAACGCCAGGTCGGTCGGCACGAGCAGCCTGCGGCCCCCCGGCAGGGACAGCTCCACCCGCTGCAGCGCCAGCGCGTCGTCCTCGACGCGGTCGCCATCCAGGCGCTCGGCTTCCGCCCGCGCCCGCTCCAGCGCCTCGGTGAAGCTGGTGAGCCGGTCCACGGTGGCCTTCCAGTTGGCGAAGGCGCCGTAGGCGTTGATGAACCAGGACAGCGCGCCCTGCACCTGGCCGAAGGCGGAGGCGATCTGGAAGATGCCGCCCAGCGGCATCTGGCCGGCGAAGAAGCGCGGCGAGGCGACGATGAAGGGGAAGATGATCGCGATCTGGCCGTACATCTCGGTGAACCACGTCAGCTGCTTTTGCTTCAACATCTTCGCCCACCACACCGAGATCACGTCGGCGAAGCGGCCGCGGAAATTGCGCGCCTCGCCGTCCTCGCCACGGTACAGCGCGACGCCCTCGGCGTTCTCGCGCAGGCGCACCAGCGCGAAGCGGAAGTTCGCCTCGTTTCGCTGCAGGTCGAAATTGATGCCGATCAGGCGCCTGCCGATGAGGTGCGTCAGCCAGGTCCCGGCCACCGCATAGAGCAGTGCCACCCAGACCATGTAGCCGGGAATCTCGACGCCGAACAGCGTCGCCGGCCCCGAGATGGTCCAAAGGATGCCGATGAAGGACACCAGGGTCACCACCGCCGAGAGCAGGCCCAGGGTCAGCGTCAACGTGAGGTCGACGAAGATGTTGAGGTCCTCGGCGATGCGCTGGTCCGGGTTGTCCGTGCCCTTGTCCAGCAGTTGCAGCCGGTAGTAGGCCCGCTCCCTGAGCCAGTCGGCAAGGTAGCGCTCGGTGAGCCAGGTGCGCCACTCGATGAACAGCATCTGCTGGAAGTACTGGCGGTAGACGCCGGTGATGATGAACAGCAGCGCAAGCAGCGCGAACATGCCCAGCTGGCGGAAGAACTCGGCCTGGTCGCGCGATTCGAAGGTGTTGTAGAACTCCCGGTTCCAGGTGTTGAACAGCACCTCCAGCCACACCAGCGTCAGCGCGAGGCCCACCACCGCGGCCAGCAGGACCAGGCCCTTGCCGCGCTCCCCGGACACCCAGTAGGGGCGCGTCAGGGCCCACAGCGCGCGGAAAAAACGCTTCTTCGGCATCGCGTTACCTCTCGAGAGACCTTCGGTTCGCGGAGCAGTTTACAGAACGGCCGCAACGGGGCGAGAATCGTCCGCATGCACCAGCAGGTCTACCGCTTCGACCCGCCTGTGAAGCACCGTGCGGACCCCTCCGCGAACCACTGTGCGAATCACCTGTTTGTCTTCCTGCACGCCAGCGGCACCGGGGCCCGCTCCATGATTCCCGCCGCGTTCAAGTTCCAGGGCCGCTTTCCCAGCGCCGCGCTGGTGGTGCCCAGCGGCTTTTCGCTGTACGGCAGCAGCGGCGAAGGCGAAGACGGCCAGCAGTGGTTCGACACCCGGGGCCTGAACGACGACAACCGCATGGCGCGTGTCTCGGAGGTCCTGCCCCGCATCGAGCAGCTGGTGCGCCGGGAACAGACCCACTACGGCGTACCGCTGGAGCGCACCGTGCTGATCGGCTATGCGCAGGGCGGCACGGTGGCCCTGGAAACCGCGAAGGCCTTCCCGGGACTCGCCGGCGCAGTGGTGGCCTACTCGGCGCGCTTCGCCCGACTGCCCTGCAACGGGTCGCGCATCGGCGCGCGCTTCCACCTCGTCCACGGCGGCTACGACTCGGTGGTGTCGCGGGTGCACGCCGAGCGCGCCGCGCGCGCGCTCGCCGGGCTGCACGTGCCGGTGACGCTGGACATCATCGAGGACCTCGGCCACGCCCTCAGCCACGAGGCGATCTGCCGCGGCTCGCTGCGCCTGCTGCAGGGCATCTACGAGGGGCGCCGCGCCACGCTGCACTGAGGCCCGGCGGGACGGGAGTGCCGCCACGATGTAACCGATCGGTTACATCGTGGCGCCGAACCCGGCTAGGAACCCAGCTCGGCGAGATCCCGGAACAACGCCAGCGCTTCCGGGTTGGCGAGCGCGTCGGTGTTGCCCACCGGCATTCCGTTCACCACCGAGCGCACCGCCAGCTCCACCACCTTGCCGTTCTTGGTGCGCGGGATGTCCGGCACCTGGATCACCTTCGCCGGAACATGGCGCGGCGTGGTGTTGGCCTTGATGCGTTCCTTGATTTTCGCGACCAACGCATCATCCAGCTCGAATCCGGGACGCAGGCGCACGAACAGCACCACCCGGGTGTCGGTCGGTTGCTCGGGCGGCCACAGCTGCCCGATCGCGACCGACTCCTCCACCTCGTCGATTTTCTACACCAGGCGGTTGATCTCGGCCGTGCCGATGCGCCCGCCGCCCGGGTTGTGCGTGGCGTCCGAGCGGCCGTAGACGACCATGGTGCCGCGCGTGGTGAGCTCGCACCAGTCGCCGTGCGTCCAGACGCCCGGGAAGCGCTCGTAGTACGCGGCACGGTACTTCTCGCCGCCGCGGTCGTTCCAGAACCCCAAGGGCATCGAGGGCAGCGGCCGGGTGCACACCAGCTCGCCCTTCTCGCCCACCACGGGTTCGCCGGCGTCGTTGTAGACCGCCACCGCGGTGGCCAGGGACCGGCACTGCAGCTCGCCGCGGTACACCGGCAGCACCGGGCTGGCGTCGGCGAAGGCGGCCATGATGTCGGTGCCGCCCGAAATGGACGCCAGGCAGACGTCCTGCTTCACCTTCTCGTAGACATAGTCGTAGCTCTCGGGCACCAGCGGCGAGCCGGTGGACAGGATCATGCGCAAATCCGGCAGCTGGTGCGTCTCGGCGGGCGCGAGGTCGCGCTTGTGCATGGCGTCGAGGTACTTGGCCGAGGTGCCGAAGTGGGTGAAGCGTTCCTTGTCCGCGTAGTCCCAGAGGATGGCGCCGCCGCGCTCGAACGGCGAACCGTCGTACAGCATGACTGTCGCCTCGGCGCACAGGCCGTGGAAAAGCATGTTCCACACCACCCAGTTGGTGGTGCAGAAATAGAACATGCGGTCGCCGGGGCGCACGTCGAATTGCAGTTTCATCATCTTCAGCGCCTGCAGCAGCGAGCCGCCCGCGCCGTGCACGATGCACTTGGGCGTGCCGGTGGTGCCGGAGCTGAACAGGATGTAGGCCGGGTGCTCGAAGGGCAGCTGTGCGTATTCGATCTCGCGCGGCGAGAACTTGCGCAGCCATTCGTCCAGCAGCACGGCCTTGGGGATCTCGGACACGTCGGGCCGCGCTTGCAGGTGCGGCACGACGACGATCTTGCGCAGGCTGGGTAGTCCTTCGGCAATCTGCGCCACACGCTCGAGCACGTCGAACTCGCGCCCGCCGTAGCGGTAGCCGTCGGCGACGAAGAGGATTTTCGGTTCAATCTGGCTGAAGCGGTCGAGCACCCCGCTCGAGCCGAAATCCGGCGAGCAGGACGACCAGACGATGCCATCGGCGAGCGCGGCCAGCGCGAGCATGCCGGTCTCGGGCATGTTGGGGATGAACGCCGCGGCACGGTCGCCCGGGCGCAGGCCGAGTTGCTTGAGCGCCTGCTGCGCGCGCGATACGTCGCTGGTCAGGTTGGAATAGCTGACGCGGCGCCGGAAGCCGCGCTCGTCCCAGAACACGAACGCGTCGCCCTGGTCGCCGCGCCTGAGCAGGTTCTCGGCCAGATTCAGGCGCGCATCGGGAAACCATTTCGCGCCCGGCATCGTGGCGGCCTCCGCGAGCACCGTGGCGCCCTTCTTCGAGGCGATGACGCCGCAGTAGTCCCAGACCTCGCTCCAGAACTCCTCGGCATGGTCCACGCTCCAGCGGTGGAACGCCGGGTAGCCGTGGTCCTCGAGGTGGTACTTGCGCGCGATGGCCCGCGCGAAAGGCGTGATCTGCGCGCTCTCGATCGCCTGCGCGGAGGGCGACCAGATGGGCGCGATGCCCGCGGGACGCTTCGCCGCCTTGGCCCTGGGCTTGGCCTTCTGGCTTACCTTTTCCTTTGCTTTTGCCTTGGCCATGGCGGCATTATCGCCGACGCCACACGCTCGCCAACCAGGGCTGCTGCTCGCGCGGCAAACCTTCGGGCCGGTAGTAGTGCTCGAGTTCGGCGAACCCGGCCGCGGCGAGGAAGCGGCGCCAGCTTTCCAGGTCGTGGTAGGCGCCGTAGCGCCCGCGGCTCCAGCCCTCTTCATTCGCGCCGCGCGGGTTGGAGCTGAACAGCGCGCCGCCGGGCTTCAGGCTCGCGTGCAGCTCGCCGAGGACGCGCGGCAACTCCTGCCCCGGCACATGGAACAGCGCCGCGTTGGCGAACACGCCGTCGAAGCGCCCGGCCGGCAGGTCGAGTGCGAGGAAATCCTGCTCGAGGACTTCGCAGCCGCTGTATTGCCGCGCCATGGCGGCAAAGCGCGCCGAACCCTCAAGTCCGATTGCAACGTGCCCGCGGTCGGTGAATGCCTTGAGATCGCGGCCCGGGCCGCAGCCGAAGTCGAGGATGGTCCAGGGAGAAGGCCCCTCGAGATGCCGCAGCAGCGCCCCGATGTTCTGAGTGACATCGTGGTCGCGCGTGCCGCGCCAGAACTCCTCCGCGCGCTGGTCGTAATGCGCCAGTGTCAGGCGGCTTACCTCTTCCATGGTCAGGACTCGGTTTTCGGCCGGTGCACCGTGCTGAAGTGCGGCTGCGTCAGCACTTCGGGCCGCAGGATCGCGTCCAGGTCCTCGCGCGTCATGAGCTTTTTCTCCAGCACCAGGTCGTAGACGCGCCTGCCCGTGGCGAGCGCTTCCTGCGCGATCGCGCTCGAGCGCGCGTAGCCGATGTAGGGATTGAGGGCGGTGACCAGCGCGGTGGAGTCGTCGAGCAGGCGGCGCGCCCGCTCGCGGTTCGCGGTGATGCCGGCCACGCAGCGTTCGCCGAGCACGCGGCAGCCCGCCGCCAGGTGCGAGAGGCTCTTGAACAGACTGTGCGCGATGATCGGCTCGAACGCATTCAATTGCAGCTGCCCGCCCTCGGCCGCCATGGTGACCGTGATGTCGTTGCCGATCACCTCGAAAGCGATCTGGTTGACGACTTCGGGGATCACCGGGTTGACCTTGCCCGGCATGATGGAGGAGCCCGCCTGCACCGCGGGCAGATTGATCTCGCCGATCCCGGCGCGCGGCCCCGAGGAGAGCAGGCGCAGGTCGTTGCAGATCTTCGAGAGCTTCACCGCGACGCGCTTGAGCACACCCGAGAGCTGCACGAAGGAGCCCGCGTCCTGCGTCGCCTCGATGAGGTTCGGCGATACCACCAGGTCGACGCCCGCGATCTGCGACAGCGTGCGCGTCACGCGCTCGGCGTACTCGGGGTGCGCGTTGATGCCGGTACCGATGGCGGTGGCGCCCAGGTTCACCTCCCGGATCAGGCTCGCGGCCTCGCCGATGCGGCTCTCGTCCTCCTGCAGCATCACCGCGTAGGTCGAGAACTCCTGGCCGAGCGTCATCGGCACCGCGTCCTGCAGCTGGGTGCGGCCGATCTTGAGCACGTCCGAGAACTCCCCCGCCTTGCGTTCGAATTGCAGCCGCAGCGCGCTCATCTCCACGAGCAGGCGCCGGATGCCGAACTGCAGCGCCACCTTCACCGCCGTGGGATAGACGTCGTTGGTGCTCTGCGAAAGATTGACGTGGTCGAGCGGATGCAGGCGCGCGTACTCGCCCTTCTTTGCGCCGAGCAGCTCGAGCGCGCGGTTGGCGATCACCTCATTGGCGTTCATGTTGGTCGAGGTGCCCGCCCCGCCCTGGATCACGTCGACGACGAACTGGTCGAGAAGCGCGCCGCCGCGGATCTCCTCGCACGCGCGCACGATCGCTTCGGCGCGCGCGTCGTCGAGCAGCCCGAGTTCCCGGTTGGCGATGGCAGCGGCCTGTTTCGCGCAGGCCAGCGCGCCGACGAGGTCCGGGTAGATGGAGATCGGCGTGCCGCTGATGGGGAAATTCTCCAGCGCACGGAGGGTATGCACGCCGTAGTAGGCGTCCGTGGCGACCTGGCGGTCGCCGATCAGGTCGTGCTCGATGCGGAAGGACTGGTTCATGACCGCTCCTCGCGTGGCTTCAATTCTATTCCCGCTAGGCAAGCCCCGCCCCCGCCAATAGAATGGGTCCCCGCTCGCCCATGATCAGAATCAGCAAACTCAGCAAGTGGTACGGCAGCTTTCAGGTGCTGACCGACTGTTCGACGCAGGTGCAGAAAGGTGAAGCGGTGGTGGTCTGCGGACCCTCGGGCAGCGGCAAATCCACCCTCATCAAATGCGTCAACGCGCTAGAACCGTTCCAGCAGGGCGAAATCACCGTCGACGGCGTCTCGGTTGGCGACCGCAAGACCGACCTGCCCAAGCTGCGCTCGCGCATCGGCATGGTGTTCCAGAACTTCGAGCTCTTCCCGCACCTGTCGGTCACCGAGAACCTCACGCTCGCCCAGGTCAAGGTGCTTGGCCGCACCGAGGATGCGGCGCGCGACAAGGGCCTGAAGCTGCTCGAGCGCGTCGGCCTCATCGCGCACAAGGACAAATTCCCCGGCCAGCTCTCCGGCGGCCAGCAGCAGCGCGTCGCCATCGCGCGCGCCCTGTCGATGGACCCGATCGCGATGCTGTTCGACGAGCCGACCTCCGCGCTCGACCCCGAAATGATCAATGAAGTGCTCGACGTCATGGTCCAGCTCGCGCAGGAAGGCATGACCATGATGGTGGTCACGCACGAGATGGGGTTTGCCAAGCGGGTAGCGCACCGCGTCATCTTCATGGACGCGGGCAAGATCATCGAGGACTGCAGCAAGGACGAATTCTTCGGCAGCCAGCGCTCAGAGCGGGCGCAGCTGTTCCTGTCGAAGATCCTGCACCACTAGAGCAGCTTGACGAGGAAGT
>JBQTJX010000035.1:0-43731 GCA_052386675.1 Betaproteobacteria bacterium | reverse complement strand
CACAGGTTCAGCGTGAGCGAGGCGACGTGGCGCGGATCGACGAGCAGCCGCGCGTACAGGTCGAGGAACGCCTTCGCGATGCCCAGTTCGTCGTTGACGGCGGAGGAAAGCTGCTTGGGGTGCTTCTCGACGAAATCGCCCAGCACCGCGGCAGCGCGGGTGGCCACTTCACCGTAGAGGCGTGCGAGATCGGGATTCTGCGTGGGGGTCTGCATGCGCCGATTCTAGTCCAGCCGCCGCGCTAAGCGCGGTAACGCAGGACGCCGTCGGCACCCGCCTCGCGCCGCAGGCGAGCGGCGCCGTGCAGGTAATGCAGGTGCGCGATCGCCTCGCCCATGGCGAAGAAGATCGCCCCGGTGTCCAGTTTGCGCTTGAACAGCACTTCCAGCACTTCGTGCGCGGTGCGCGGAGACGCGGCGCAGGCGACCAGCAGTTCGTCCAGGCGCTCCGCGTGGTGCGCCTCCAGCGAGGCGATGCGGCCATGGGCGCCGCGGAACGGCAGGCCATGGGATGGCAGCACCAGCACGTCCTCCGGGAGCTCGCCGTAGCGGGCGATGGAGGCGAGGAACAGGCGCAGCGGGTTGGACTGGGGGTCCACCGGGCGCACGGCGACGTTGGTGGAGATGCGCGGCAGCAGCATGTCGCCGGCGATGAGGACGTTCAGCGCCTCGCAATACAGCGACGCGTGCTCCGGGCAGTGGCCGTAGCCCACGATGACCCGCCATTCACGGCCATCGATGCGGACCCGATCCCCTTCCAGCAGGCGCCGGTGCGCGAGCGGAAAATCCGGCACCAGGGTACGGTACAGGTCGCCGCGGCCCAGCAGCACCTTGCCCGCTTCCTCGTCCAGGCCGTGGCCGCGGAACAATTCGATCTGCGACTCGGTGGAGTAGCCGGCAACGCGGGCGCGGGCCGCGTGCACCGTGAGGTACTCCGAGCGCGTCATCCACAGCTCGGCGCCGCGGTGCTCGCGCAGCCAGGAGGCGTTTCCGGCATGGTCCGGATGGTAGTGCGTGACGATCTGGCGCCACATCGGGCGGCCGCGGCTCTCGGCGGCGAAGACCTGCTCGTGCAGGGCGCGCGTCGCGTCGTTGCCCAGGCCGGTGTCCACCTGCGTGAGCGCCGGGTTGCCTTCATGCTCGTCGTCCAGCAGCCACAGGTTGATGTGGTCCAGCGCGAAAGGCAGCGGCATGCGCATCCAGCGCACGCCGGGGGCGACTTCGAGCGCGGTCCCAGGCGCCGGAGGCGCCGCGTGGGGATACTCGATCGGGGAGTGGTCGGCCATCGCGGGAGCCGGGCTAGAATGTTCCCGGCGTCGCCGATTATCACCGCAGCGCAGCATCCGAGGCAACCACGCACATGAATCGCAAGTCCATCCGCCCGCCACGCGCGACCGCCCCGGACGCCGGTGATTTCTCCATCGGCGACCTGGCGCGCGAGTTCGACGTCACGCCGCGCGCCATCCGCTTCTACGAAATCGAAGGCCTGCTCTCGCCGCAGCGCGAAGGCCAGCGGCGCATCTACTCTGCGCGCGATCGCACCCGGCTCAAGCTCACGCTGCGCGGCAAGCGCCTGGGACTGACCCTGTCGGAGATCCGCGAGCTGATCGACATGTACGAGACCGGCCGCGACGAGCGACCGCAGCTGGAGCGCTTCCTCGCGGTGCTGGAGAGCCACAAGTCGGCCCTGGAGCAGCAGCGCGCCGACATCGAGGCCCAGCTGGGCGAGATCGCGGCCTTCGAGAAGCGGGTCCGCAAGCAGCTGGGGCCGGCGCGCCGCCGGGCTGGTTGACGTTAACGTAAACGTCAAGTACCGTCTCGGACCCCCGCCATGAACGCCCCCACCCCCCGCTTCGTTCCCCAGGACCCGGACTTCGCCACCCGCTGCCGCGCGAGCTTCGGCCGCCAGGCGGCGATGCGCCTGATCGGCGCCCGCCTGGAGCGGATCGAGCCCGGCCTCGCCGAGGTAGCGCTGGCCTTCCGCGACGACCTGACGCAGCAGAAGGGTTTCGTCCACGGCGGCATCCTCGGCATGATCGCGGACTCCGCCTGCGGCTATGCCGCATATTCGCTCATGCCGGCGACCAGTTCGCTGGTCACCGTTGAGTACAAGATCAACATCCTCGCCCCGGCGCGGGGCAGCCTGCTCGCGCGCGGCGAGGTGGTCCGGCCGGGCCGAACGCTCACGGTTACGCGCGCTGAGGTCCACGACCAGCACGGCGCGCACGTGGCCAGCATGCAGCAGACGCTGATGATGCTGGCCGACACGCCGGATGTCCCGGACTAACCCCTCGGAGTGACCATGGAACTGCCGCTCCTCCGGTTCGACCACGGCGAGACCATCGACATGCTGCGCGCCACGGTGCGCGACTTCGCGGCGAGGGAGATCGCGCCGCGCGCCGCCGACATCGACCGCGATAACCAGTTTCCCGCCGACCTATGGAAGAAGTTGGGTGCGCTGGGGCTGCTCGGGGTGACCGTCGAGGAGGCCTACGGCGGCACTCTGATGGGATACCTCGCGCACATTGTCGCGATGGAGGAAATTTCCCGCGCCTCGGGCTCGGTGGGCCTTTCCTACGGCGCGCATTCCAACCTGTGCGTGAACCAGATCCGGCGCAACGGCTCGGAGGCGCAGAAGAAGCGCTACCTGCCCAAGCTGATCTCCGGCGACTTCGTCGGCGCGCTGGCGATGTCGGAACCCGGCGCCGGCTCGGACGTGGTTGGCATGCGCCTGCGCGCGGAGCGCCGGGGCGACAAATACCTGCTCAACGGCAACAAGATGTGGATCACCAACGGTCCGGACGCGGACGTGCTGGTGATCTACGCCAAGACCAGCGACCAGGGCATCACCGCCTTCCTGGTGGAAAAGGGCTTCCGCGGCTTCAGCACCGCGCAGAAACTGGACAAGCTCGGCATGCGCGGCTCCAACACCTGTGAACTGGTGTTCCGCGACTGCGAAGTGCCGGCCGCAAACATCCTGGGCGAGGAAGGCAAGGGCGTGCGGGTGCTCATGAGCGGCCTGGACTACGAGCGCGCCGTGCTGGCCGGCGGCCCGCTCGGCCTGATGGCGGCCTGCCTGGACGTGGTGCTGCCCTATGTGCACGAGCGCAAGCAGTTCGGCCAACCCATCGGCGAGTTCCAGCTCATGCAGGGCAAGCTGGCGGACATGTACGCCACCTACTCCGCCTGCCGCGCCTACGTCTACGCCGTCGGACAGGCCCTGGATCGCGGCGAGACCACCCGGAAGGACGCCGCCGGCGCCATCCTGTATGCCGCCGAGAAGGCGACCTGGATGGCCGGCGAGGCGATCCAGGCCCTGGGCGGCATGGGCTACATCAACGAATCGCCCACCGGGCGGCTGTGGCGCGACGCGAAGCTGTACGAGATCGGCGCCGGCACCTCCGAGATCCGGCGCTGGCTGATCGGCCGCGAACTGTTTGGGGAGACGGCGTGACCGACGTGAAGGACCTGCTGGAGCGCAACCGCGCCTGGGCCGAGCGGACCCTGGCGGCGAACCCGTCGTTCTTCAGCGCCCTGGCGCAGCAGCAAGCGCCGGAGTTCCTCTGGATCGGCTGCTCCGACAGCCGGGTGCCGGCCAACCAGATCACCGGCCTCGCCCCGGGCGAGGTGTTCGTCCACCGCAACATCGCCAACGTGGTGGTGCACACGGACCTGAACTGCCTCGCGGTGCTCAACTTCGCCATCGACCTGCTGAAAGTGCGGCATATCATCGTCTGCGGCCACTACGGCTGCAGCGGCGTGCACGCGGCCATGACGCAGCGCTCAGTGGGTCTCGCCGACAACTGGCTGCGCCATGTCCAGGACGTGCGCGCCAAGCATGCGGCGGAACTGGACGCGATCCGGGATGAGGCCGCACGCGCGCGCCGCCTGTGCGAGCTGAACGTGCGCGAGCAGGCGCGCAACGTGTGCGAGTCCACCGTGCTGCGCGATGCCTGGGCACGGGGACAGGCAGTGTCGGTACACGGCTGGGTCTATGGCATCGAGGACGGGCGCTTGAGGGACCTGGAATGTTCCAGGTCGGGAACGAACGCATGACCGGAAGCGAACTGGTGACCACCTACCAGGGCGCGGTCTACCCCTGGCACTGCGACCAGATGGGCCACATGAACGTCATGTGGTACGTGGGCAAGTTCGACGAGGCGACCTGGAACCTGTTCGCCCTCATGGGATTCACCACGCAGTACATGAAGGAAAGCGGCAGCGGCATGGCGGCGGTGGACCAGCGCATCCAGTACCGCCGCGAACTCATGCCCGGCGCCACCATCAACGTCGCTTCCGGCGTGCTGGAGGTGCGCGAGAAGGCGGTGCTGTTCTTCCATGAAATGCGCAACAATCAAACCGGCGAAGTCAGCGCCACCTGCCGGATCCTGGGCGTGCACATGGATGCCGTGGCGCGGCGCGCAAAGCCGTTCCCGCCGGCGTTCACAGACCAGGCGCAGACGCTGCTGCGCAGCTACGATTTTGGCGATAGAACCTAGATGGAGAGCCCCATGAGCAACGATCCCGTCGTCATCGTTTCCTGCGCCCGCACTCCCATGGGCGCCTTCCAGGGGGAACTGAAGGGCTTCGCCGCCCCAGAACTGGGCGCCGCCGCGATCCGCGCAGCCGTGGAGCGCGGCAAGGTGAAACCGGAGGACGTGCAGGAAGTCATCATGGGCTGCGTGCTGCCCGCCGGCCAGGGCCAGGCCCCGGCGCGGCAGGCGTCGCTGGGCGCCGGCCTGCCGCTCGCGGCAGGCTGCACCACGATCAACAAGATGTGCGGCTCGGGCATGAAGGCCGCGATGTTCGCGCACGACCTGCTCGCCGCCGGCAGCGCCGAGGTGGTCGTCGCCGGAGGCATGGAATCCATGACCAACGCGCCCTACCTGCTCCCCAAGGCGCGCGCGGGGCTGCGCATGGGCCACGGACAGGTGATCGACCACATGTTCTACGACGGGCTCGAGGACGCCTACGAGAAAGGGCGGCTCATGGGCACCTTCGCGGAGGAATGCGCCGGCAGCTTCGGCTTCACCCGCGAACAGCAGGACGCGTTCGCCATAGCCTCGCTGCAGCGCGCCCAGAAGGCGAACAAGGAAGGCTGGTTCGCCTGGGAAACGACGCCCCTCGCCCTCAAGGCCGGCAAGGACCAGAAGTTCATCGAAACCGACGAGCAGCCCTTCAAGGCCAACCTGGAGAAGATCCCGACCCTCAGGCCGGCGTTTCGGAAGGATGGCACCGTGACCGCCGCCAATTCTTCCTCGATTTCGGATGGCGCGGCGGCCCTCGTGCTGATGCGCCGCTCCAGCGCGGAGAAGCGAGGACTGGCATCGATCGCCACCATCGCCGGCCACGCTACCCACGCGCAGGAGCCGGCGCTGTTCACCACCGCGCCGGTGGGCGCGATTCGCAAACTGTTCGAGTGTACCGGCTGGTCGGCGGGCGAGGTGGACCTGTACGAGATCAACGAGGCCTTCGCGGTCGTTACCATGGCCGCGATGAAGGAACACGGCCTGCCGCACGACAAGGTGAACGTGCACGGCGGCGCCTGCGCCCTCGGCCACCCCATCGGTGCTTCCGGCGCGCGCATCCTGGTCACGCTCATCGGCGCGCTGCGCAAGTGCGGCGGCAAGCGCGGCGTGGCGTCGCTGTGCATCGGCGGCGGCGAGGCGACCGCCATGGCCATCGAGATCCCGTGAGCAAGCCTTCCAAGGCGACGCTCGCGGCGCTGATTGCCCGCTCCAGCTTCGTAGCCCAGTACGGCTTCAAGGTCACCGCTGTCGCTGACGAGGCCTGCACCATCGCCATGCCCTTTCGCCCCGCCCTCGAGCGTCCCGGCGGCACGGTGAACGGCCCGGCTTTCATGGCGGCGGCCGACTGCGCCATGTGGGTTGCCATCAAGCGCCACATCGGCATGGAGCACGACGCGGTCACCTCGGAACTGAACACCGCGTTCCTGAACGCCGCGCGGCGCGAGACGGTGTACTGCACGGCGCGAATCCTTAAGCTGGGCAAGCGCATCATCTACGGCACCGCGGAGTGCCACGACCGCAAGGGCAAGGTCTTTACCCACCACACGGTCACCTACGCGAGGCTGCAGAGATAGTGCCGCTCTCCGAGCACCACACGATGATCCGCGAATCGGTGCGCAAGTTCGCGCGCGAGCGGATCGCGCCCAACGCGGCGCGCTGGGACCGGGACAAGCATTTTCCGCGCGAGGAAGTGGGCGGCCTCGCCGCCATGGGCCTGTGCGGCGTCTCGATCCCCGAGCAATGGGGCGGTGCCGGCATGGACACCACGTCTCTGGCGCTTGCCTGCGAGGAGATTTCCGCGGGCGATGGCGCCACCTGCACCATCATCATGGTCACCAACCTCGCGGCCAACATCCTGCTTGGCTACGGCAACGACGCGCAGAAGGACGAGTTCCTGCGCCCGCTGGCGCAGGGCCGCGCGCTGGGCGCTTTCTGCCTCACCGAGCCGCAAGCCGGATCGGATGCCGGTGCGATCACCACCCGGGCCGAGAAATCAGGCGCCCACTATGTGCTGAACGGGGTCAAGCAGTTCATCACCTCGGGCAAGACTGCCGACCTCGCCATCGTGTTCGCCGTCACCAACAAGGCAGCGGGCAAAAAGGGGATCAGTGCCTTCGTGGTCCCGACCTCGACGCCGGGCTACAAGGTGGCCCGCCTGGAGGACAAGACCGGCCAGCGCGCCTCCGACACCGCGCAGATCCTGTTCGAGAACTGCAGGGTACCGGCGGCCAACCTGCTCGCCGAGGAGGGTCGCGGTTACCGCATTGCGCTGGCGAACCTGGAGACCGGCCGCATCAACGTCGCTGCGCAGGCGACTGGCATGGCTCGCGCGGCGCTGGAGGCAGCGCTGGGCTATGCCGCGGATCGCCACAGCATGGGCAAGCCGCTCATCGGACACCAGGCGGTCAACTTCCGGCTCGCGGACATGGCCACCGGGGTGGAAGCCTCGCGCCAGCTGTACCTGCACGCGGCCGCGCTGCGCGACGCGGGCAAGCCCTGCCTGAAGGAAGCCTCGATGGCCAAGCTATTCGCCTCCGAGATGGCGGAAAGGATCTGCTCGGACGCGATCCAGGTCCATGGCGGCTATGGCTACGTGGCCGATTTTCCCGTCGAGCGCATCTGGCGCGACGTGCGGGTGTGCCAGATCTACGAAGGCGCGAGCGACATCCAGCGCCTCGTTATAGGACGCGCCCTGGAGGGCGCGTAGTGGCCTCGCCCTGGAGTTGACCTGATGCCCGCGATCAAGAGCAAGCTCGATACCCGGTCGGCGGAGTTCCGCGCCAACGTGGAGCGCATGAAGACGCTGGTCGCCGACCTGCGTGCGAAGGTCGAGCGCGTGGCGCTGGGTGGCGACGAGGCGGCGCGGGCAAAGCACACCGCGCGCGGCAAGCTGCTCGCGCGCGAGCGCGTGCGTGCCCTGCTCGATCCGGGGTCGCCGTTCCTGGAGATCGGCCAGCTCGCCGCCTGGGACATGTACGGCGGTGACGTGCACTCGGCCTCTGTGGTCACCGGCATCGGCCGCGTCTCCGGGCGCGAGTGCGTCATCGTCGCCAACGACGCCACCATCAAGGGCGGCACCTACTACCCGATGACAGTGAAGAAGCACCTGCGGGCGCAGGAGATCGCGATCCAGAATCGCCTGCCCTGCCTGTACCTGGTGGACTCCGGCGGCGGCTTCCTGCCCGAGCAGGACAACGTGTTCCCGGACCGTGAGCACTTCGGCCGCATCTTTTACAACCAGGCCAACATGTCAGCGGCCGGCATCCCGCAGATCGCCTGCGTCATGGGCTCCTGCACCGCCGGCGGCGCCTACGTGCCCGCGATGTCCGACGAGACCATCATCGTCAAGGGACAGGGCACCATCTTCCTGGGCGGCCCGCCGCTGGTGAAGGCCGCGGTGGGCGAGATCGTGACCCCCGAGGAACTGGGCGGCGCCGAGGTGCACACGCGCGTCTCCGGCGTGGCGGATCACTACGCGCTCAATGACGGACACGCGCTCGCCATCCTGCGACGCATCGTGGGCGGGCTGAACACGCGCAAGAGCCTGTCGCTGGACGTGCGCGAACCCGTGGAACCGCTCTATCCGGCCGAGGAGATCTACGGCGTCATCCCGGCTGATCCGAAGAAGCCCTACGATGTGCGAGAGGTGATCGCGCGCGTGGTCGACGGCTCCGAGCTGGACGAGTTCAAGCAGAACTACGGCACCACGCTCATCACCGGCTTCGCCCACATCCACGGCTACCCGGTGGCGATCCTCGCCAACAACGGCATCCTGTACTCGGAGTCCTCGCTCAAGGCGGCGCACTTCATCGAGCTCGCCTGCCAGCGCGGCATCCCGCTCCTGTTCTTGCAGAACATCACCGGCTACATGGTCGGCAAGAAGTACGAGGCGGGCGGCATCGCCAAGGACGGCGCCAAGATGGTGACCGCGGTGGCGACCGCGAAAGTGCCCAAGTTCACGATGATCCTGGGCGGATCGTTCGGCGCCGGCAACTACGGCATGTGCGGCCGCGCCTACTCGCCGCGCTTCCTGTGGATGTGGCCTAACTCGCGCATTTCCATCATGGGCGGGCCGCAGGCGGCGAGCGTGCTCTCCACGGTGCGGCGCGACGGCATCGAGGCGAAGGGCGGCAAGTGGTCCGCCGAGGAGGAAGCGGCATTCGCCAAGCCCATCCTCGAGCAGTACGAGCGCCAGGGGCACCCCTACTACGCCAGCGCGAGGCTGTGGGACGACGGCGTGGTGGATCCGGCGGACACGCGGCGCCTGCTGGGCCTTGCCATCTCGGCTTCGCTCAACGCGCCGGTCGAGGACACGAAGTTCGGTGTGTTCAGGATGTAGGGGGAACCACCATGTCCGAGCACAAAGCCACGGTCGAATGGAATCTCCAGGGCGCGTTCGACTACAAGACGTACTCGCGCACGCACAGCGTTGACTTCGGCAACGGCATCGTCGTTGCAGGGAACGCCGCGGCCGGGAACGTCCCGCCTACGGTGCCCGCGGCGCACGGCGTGGACCCGGAGCAGGCTTTCGTCGCGTCGCTGTCCACTTGCCACATGCTGTGGTTCCTGCATCTCGCCAGCCGGGCGAAATTCACCGTCACCCGCTACGTCGACGAGGCGAGCGGCGTGCTGGAGAAGGGGCCGCAGGGAAAGTGGATGATGACCCGCGTCACGCTGCGCCCGGCGGTGTCCTTCTCCGGCACTGCCCCCGCGCCGGAGGAGCACGAGCAGCTGCACCACAAGGCGCACGAGGAGTGCTATGTCGCCAACTCGGTCAAAAGCGAAGTCATCTGCCTTCCGACCATCTCATGACCATGTTCCGCAAGATTCTCATAGCCAATCGCGGCGAGATCGCCTGCCGGGTCATCACCGCGGCGCGCGACCTCGGCATCCGCACCGTGGCGGTGTACTCGGACGCGGACCGCGACGCGCGCCATGTCGCCATGGCAGACGAGGCGCGGCGCATCGGCCCGGCGCCGGCGCGCGAGAGCTACCTCGACATGGACGCGATCCTCGCCGCCGCGAAGGATTCCGGCGCCGAGGCGATCCACCCGGGTTACGGCTTCCTGTCGGAGAACGAGGACTTCGCCACGGCCTGCGCCAGGGTGGGCATCGTGTTCATCGGCCCTTCGCCCGAGGCGATCGCGGCCATGGGCGACAAGTCCGCCGCGAAGGCCTTGATGCAGAAGGCCGGCGTGCCGCTGGTGCCGGGGTATCACGGCGAGAACCAGGACCCCGCGTTGCTGGCAAAGGAAGCCGGGAAGATCGGCTACCCGGTGCTCATCAAGGCCTCAGCCGGCGGCGGCGGCAAGGGCATGCGCGTGGTGGAGAAGCCGGAGGATTTCGCCGCCGCGCTGGAGGGCGCCAAGCGCGAGGCGAAGGCGGCCTTCGGCGACGAGCGCGTGCTCATCGAGCGCTACCTGCAGCGGCCGCGGCACATCGAGATCCAGGTTTTCGGCGACACCAAAGGCAACGCGGTGTACCTGTTCGAGCGGGACTGCTCGGTGCAGCGCCGTCACCAGAAAGTGCTGGAGGAGGCGCCCGCGCCGGGCATGACCGACAAGCGCCGCCGCGAAATGGGTGAGGCTGCGGTGGCCGCGGCGAAGGCGATCCGCTACACCGGCGCCGGCACCGTGGAGTTCATCGCGGAACAGGATGGCCGCTTCTACTTCATGGAGATGAACACCCGGCTCCAGGTCGAGCACCCGGTCACCGAGATGATCACCGGCCAGGATCTCGTGAAGTGGCAGCTGGCGGTGGCCGCGGGCGAGCCGTTGCCGCTCAGGCAGGAGCAGTTGTCCATCCAGGGCCATGCCATCGAGGCGCGCATCTACGCCGAGAACCCGGCCAAGGGCTTCCTGCCCTCCACCGGCACGCTGCGGCGCCTGCGCGCGCCGCAGGCCGGCGAGTTCTGCGGTTCGACCGGCCACCTCCGCGTGGATTCCGGCGTGCGCGAAGGCGACACCATCTCGCCGCACTACGACCCCATGATCGCCAAGCTCATTGCCTGGGGTGAGACGCGCGCCGTGGCGCTGGCGAGGCTGCGCGCCGCGCTGGCGGAGTACGAGATCGTGGGTGTCGCCTCCAACGTCGAGTTCCTGGGCCGCATCGCCCGGTCGACGGCCTTCGCGAGCGCCGACCTCGACACCGGGCTCATCGAGCGCTCGCGCGCCGAACTTTTCCCCGCCAACGCCGGCGCCGCGGACGAAGACCTCGCCGCCGCCGCGCTGGCCGAATTGTTCGCCGAGCAGGATCACGCCACCGCGCAGGCGCGCGCCTCCGGCGATCCGCATTCGCCCTGGCACATCGCCGACGGCTGGCGGCTCAACCTCGGCTCGCACCACGCCTTCGTGTTCGCGGAAGGGGAGAAGGAGCACCGACTCGAAGTGCATTTCGACGAGAGCGGGTTGCGCCTGTCGGTGGACGGGCGGGATCATCCGCTGGCCGGCGCGCGCGACGGTGATGCGCTGCGCGTCACCCTCGGGACGAAGACCTTCCGCGCCCGTGCCTTCCGCGACGGCGCCCGGTGGCACGTGTTCCGCGACGGCCTGCACCACGTATTGGCGCTGCGCGATCCCGCCGCTGTCGAAGGCGAGGAAGCCGCCGGCGGCTCACTCGCCGCGCCGATGCCTGGCAAGGTCATCCAGGTGCTGGTGCAGGCGGGCGCCAAGGTCGCCCGCGGCGCGCCGTTGCTGGTCCTGGAAGCCATGAAGATGGAGCACACCATCACGGCGCCCCGCGCCGGCGTGGTGAAGAACGTCCTGTACGGCGCCGGTGAGCAGGTCACCGAAGGCGCCCAACTCCTGGTCCTCGAGTAGGACAACAGTAAATCAGGAAATCAGGGACAGACCACGTTTTTCGGAGACGCGATGCCATGACCAACGCCAGCGGAAAAACGTGGTCTGTCCCTGATTTGCCCCGCAGCGTGAAAGTCGTCGAGGTTGGGCCGCGCGACGGGCTACAGAACGAGAAGGGCGAAGTCCCCACGGCGGTAAAGCTCGAACTGATCGAGCGCCTGGCCGACGCCGGGCTGCGCACTGTGGAAGCCACCGCCTTCGTGTCGCCGAAGTGGATCCTGCAGATGGCTGACCACACTGAGGTGCTGGAGCGTATCCGCAGGAAGCCGGGCGTGTCCTACCCGGTGCTGACGCCGAACCTGAAGGGCTTCGAGTCGGCGCGCGCCGCCGGCGCGACCGAGGTGGCGGTGTTTGCCGCTGCCACCGAGGCCTTCTCGAGGAAGAACATCAACTGCTCCATCGCTGAGTCGCTGGAGCGTTTCCGGCCAGTGACCGAGGCTGCCGCGAAGCACGGCATCAAGGTGCGCGGCTACGTCTCCTGCGTCCTCGGCTGTCCCTATGAGGGCGCGGTCGCGCCACAGCAGGTGGCCGACGTGGCCGGGGCGCTCCACGATATGGGTTGTTACGAGATTTCGCTGGGCGACTCCATCGGCACCGGCACGCCCGGCGCGACGCAGGCCATGATCGAAGCCTGCGCGAAGAAGGTGCCGCTGGCGAACCTGGCGGGCCACTACCACGACACCTACGGTCAGGCTCTCGCCAACGTCTACGCCTCGCTGGAAGTGGGCGTGGCGACCTTCGATTCTTCCGTCGCCGGCCTGGGCGGCTGCCCCTACGCCAGGGGCGCCTCCGGCAACGTCGCCACCGAGGACGTGGTGTACATGCTGCAGGGCCTGGGCATCGAGACCGGCGTGGATCTCGACCAGCTGGTGGACATCGGCCAATGGATCTGCGGCGTCATCGGCCGCGAGCCCGTGACCAGGGCGGGGCGGGCGATCACCGCTAAGCGGGCGGCGTGACGGACGCGAGCCAGTCTCCCTGCATAAAGGTCTGCGTCATGGACGCGGAGCGCCGCTTTTGCGCCGGCTGCTTCCGGACACTCGACGAAATTGCGCGCTGGGGCGGGATGGGCGACGCGGAACGCGCCGCGGTGGTGGCGCTGCTGCCGGGGCGGCATGCCGCCCGGGGACCAAATGTGCACGATCGTGCACATTTGCCGGAGTCGCCCGACCCTACTTGACCAGCGTAACCGGCACCTTCGCGAGGTGGATGATTTTCGTCGCCACCGAGCCCATCACGAGGTTGCCGATCGCCGACAGGCCGCGCGTGCCGAGCACGATGCCCTCGCAGCCCAGTTCATCGGCCCGCTTCGCGACGACATCGCCAATCGGGCCGACCAGGATCTCTGTCTCATGGGACACACCGCCCGCCTTGAGCGCCGCGACCGCGGCGCCCAGCACGTCCTCGCTGTGCTTGCGCTGGAGCCCGGCCATCTTCTCCCTGGGCACGTAGACGGCGATCTCGCCGTAGAGCAGCGGTTCCTCGTGGGCATGGACCACGTGCAGCGCAGCGGGCGGCGCCTGCTTCGCGAGCTTGATCGCGTGCTGCAGCGCGCGCAGCGCGCTCTCCGAGCCATCGAACGGGACCAGCAGCTTCCTCATCGGTGCACTCCTTGTGGATCCAAGCCGATTCTAGAGGGTTCCGGCCGTGCCGCGCTCAAAGGTCGTCGAAGCGCCCGCCCCGGCCCTTCCCCGAGGCGAAGTGCGCCGCGCCCTTCGCGCCCTCGGCGGCAAACGCGGGCACGCCATTGTCCCACTCGTAGCGCATTGCCTCGCGCAGTGGCAAGCCTTCCTGCCGGAACACCGAGCGCCGGTCGGCGCGCAGGCAGGCCTGGGGAAAGCGCGCGATCTCCCGCGCCAGGGTCTCGGCGGCTGCGCGCGACTGTCCATCGGGCACCACCTGCTCACACAGGTTGATGCGCAACGCCTCCTCCGCCGCCACCTTGCGCCCGGTCAGGATGAGCTCCAGCGCGCGGCCGCGACCGACGATGCGAGGCAGGCGCACCGTGCCGCCGTCGATGAGCGGCACGCCCCAGCGCCGGCAGTAGACGCCGAAGTAGGCCGAGGCTTCCATCACGCGCAAGTCGCACCACAGCGCGACCTCGAGGCCGCCCGCGACCGCGGGGCCGGCGACGGCCGCGATCACCGGCTTGTCGAGTTCCAGGCGCGTCGGGCCCATGGGGCCCCTGGGGAGTTCGCCTGGCTCCGCCGGGTAGGCGAGCCCATCGAGCGCGCCGCCGTTGTTCGCCGCATGCTTGAGGTCGAACCCGGCGCAGAACGCGCCACCCTCGCCCCACAGCACCGCCACTGCCGCCTCCGGATCGCGGTCGAACGCAGTGAACGCCTCGACCAGCGCCTGCGCGCTCACCGGATCCATGGCGTTCTTCGCCTCCGGGCGCGAATGCACTACCGTCCACACCTTGCCCGCCTTCTCCACGCGCACCGTCATCGTCCCTCCCCGTTCGTCCGGACTTTGAAGCTAGGATAGCAACCATGCGGCGCATCGACTGGTACTTCGATTTCGTCTCGCCCTATGCCTATCTCTGCCTGCACCGGCTGGGCGAACTGCCGGCGAATGTGGAGATCGCCCGCCGCCCGGTGCTGTTCGCGGGGCTCCTGTCGCACTGGGGCCAGAAAGGTCCGGCGGAGATCGAGTCCAAGCGCCGCTACACCTACCGCGCCACGCACTGGCAGGCGAAGCTGCAGGGTGTCCCGTTCCGCTATCCGGCGGCGCACCCGTTCAACCCGCTGCAGCACCTGCGCCTTGCGATTGCGGCCGGCTGCGCGTCCGGTGCCGTGCGCCGGATATTCGATTCGGTGTGGACGGGTGGCGGTGACGCGACCGATCCCGCCGCCTTCGCCGCGCTGGTGAAAGAACTCGGCATCGACACCGCGAAGCTGTCGGCGCCGGAGGTGAAGGAAGCGCTGCGAAGGAACACGGAAGAAGCCGCCGCGCGCGGCGTGTTCGGCGTGCCGACCTTCGCGGTGGACGGGGAACTGTTCTGGGGCTCGGACTCGGTGGACTACCTGCTCGCGTACCTGGCGAATCCGGAGTTTGTGAAGAACGCGGAGATCGCGCGGCTGGACGGGCTGCCGGTGGCGGCGGCCCGCAAGGAACGCTAGCGGCGCTGCCAAATGTAACCGCTCGGTTACATCTACCCGTACTTGCGCAGGTCCTCGATCACCTTGCCGTCGTTTGGCAGGCTCCCCGGCGCGAGCAACGCCACTTCCCCCCGCAACTTGGTGACCTCCCGGATGGACGCCACCAGCGCCTCGGCCAGCCCAGCGGGTTGCGCCGAGACCTCGCACCTCAGGGTCATCCGGTCGCTGCCCACCTCGCCTTCCACCACCAGGCGCGCCTTCACGATCTCGGGATGCCTGCGCACAAGCTCCGCCACCTGCTTCGGCGTCACGAACATCGCCCGAACCTTGGTGGTCTGGTCCGCGCGTCCCATCCAGCCGCGGATGCGCACGTTGGTTCGCCCGCAGGCACTGGCTCCGGGCAGCACCGCCGACAGGTCGCCGGTGCCGAAGCGGATGAGCGGATAGTCCTTGTTGAAGCTGGTGATGACGACTTCGCCCACCTCGCCCGGCGCCACCGGATCGCCGGTGCCCGGGCGCACGATCTCCAGCAGCAGGCCTTCGTCGAGGATCATGCCCGGGTTCGGGCCACCGTCGGCTGCGAGCGTTTCGTAGGCAATCGATCCCAGGTCGGCCGAACCGTAGCTCTGCGACACCACGATGCCACGCGCGCGCATCGCCTCGCGCAGCGCCGGCGGCAGGTACTCGGCGCCGACGTGCGCCTTCTTCAACGACGAGATATCCACGCCGGATTCGGCCGCCTTCTCGACGATCAGCTTCAGGAACGAGGGCGTGCCGATGTAGCCGCCGATGCCGAGGTCGCGGATCGCCGCGACCTGCAGCTCGGTCTGGCCGGTGCCTGCCGGCAGCACCGTGCATCCCAGCGCCAGCGCCCCGGACTCCAGCATCGAGCCCGCCGGCGTGAAGTGGTGGGCGAAGGTATTGGTGACGAGGTCGCCGGCGCGGAAACCGCCGGCGAAGAGCGCCCGCGCCGTGCGCCACCAGTCGGGGCCCTGTCCCTCGGGCTCGTAGATCGGCCCGGGCGACATGAACAGCTTGGCCAGCTTCGACACCGGGGTGGCGTTCAGCCCGCCCAGCGGCCGCTCCCGCACCTGCAGTTCGCCCAGGTCCGACTTGCGCGTTACCGGCAGCTCCGCCAGCGCCGCGCGCGTATCCACTTTCGCCGGATCGACACCGGCCAGGATGCGCGCCCAGCCCGGCGCATTCGCCCTGGCGTGCGCGAGCTGCGCGGGCAGCGCGGCGAGCAACTCCGCCTCCCGCGCCTGCGGGTCGCGCGTCTCGAGCTTGTCGAAGTGCGCCGTGCTCACAGCCGGCGCATCTAGATCCACCGCTTGCGGCGCCGGTACGACTTCACGTCGCGGAAGCTCTTGCGCCCGCCGGTGGAAAAGCCCAGGTAAAACTCCTTCACGTCCTCGTTCTCGGCCAGCGCCCTGCCCTCGCCGTCCATCACCACGCGGCCGTTCTCCAGGATGTAGCCGTAGCCGGCGTACTTGAGGGCGATGTTGGTGTTCTGCTCGGCCAGCAGGAAGCTCACGCCCTCCTTCTGGTTCAGCTCTTTCACGATCTCGAAAATCTCGGTGACCAGTTGCGGCGCGAGGCCCATCGAGGGCTCGTCCAGCAGGATCATCCTGGGGCGCGACATGAGCGCTCGGCCGATGGCAGTCATCTGCTGCTCGCCGCCGGAGGTGTAACCCGAGAGCGAGCTGCGACGTTCCTTCAATCGGGGGAAGTACGCGTACACCTTCTCCAGGCCGTCGCGCGTCTCGGCGCCGCTGCGGGTGTAGGCGCCGGTGAGCAGGTTGTCCTCCACGGTCAGGTGCGGGAAGCAGTGGCGGCCCTCCATCACCTGGACCACCCCGCGCTTGACGAGGTCGGACGGGGTCAGGCCCTCGATGCGCTGGCCGAGGTACTCGATGTAGCCCTTGGTCACCTCGCCGCGCTCGGCCTTGAGCAGGTTCGACACGGCGCGCAGCGTGGTCGTCTTGCCCGCGCCGTTGGCGCCGAGCAGCGCGACGATGCCGCCCTCGGGGACGCTCAGGGACACGCCCTTGAGGACCAGGATGACGTGGTTGTAGATGACTTCGATGCCGTTCACGGACAGCATCACGGGTGGGGAAGCGGATGCGGACATCAGCGCATTTCCTCGAGAAAAAGGCACCGGCGCCTGGGACGCGTTGCGCCCCGGCGCCGGCCGCCTTCAGCTTGCCATCAGCTTACTGCTGGCTTTCCTTGGCGCAATCGCGCTTGACGATCTTCTTCTCCGCCGCGTACTTCTCGGCGGAAGCGCGGATCATCGGCTTGATGATCGTCGAATCGGCGACCAGGCGCGTGCCCTTCTCCACCACCCACTGCTTGCCGTCCCAGGTATGGATACCGGCGACGCTGTCGCCGCGATGGTCGACGCAGGAGGTGCTGATCGGCGTCATGAAGCCGGAGAAGCCGAGCCTCTTGATCGCCGCTTCATCGATCGCCAGGTTCTCCAGGCCCCAGCGCACTTCCTCACCCTTGAGTGGCTTCTTGCCATAGCGGACCTGCGCACGCTTGACCGCCTCGACCGTCATCATCGCGCCCACCATGCCGCGGTTGTAGAGCACTTCGCCGAAGCCTTCCTTCTTCCCGGCCGCGTCGCCCTTGTCATGGACATACTTGATGATGTCCTTGTGCACCGCGCCCTGGCCCGCAGGAGCGAGGAATACAAGCGCGTTGTAGCCCTTGGCCCCGTCGCCGGCGGGAACGACGTCCGGTTCGGCGCCCGACCACCACACGCCGTACATCTTCTCGCGGGGATAGCCAGTGGCAACTGCTTCCTTGACCGAGGTCGAGTTCATCACGCCCCAGCCCCAGAGGAAGACGTAATCCGGGCGCTGCTGGCGGATCTGCAACCAGGTGGCCTTCTGCTCCACGCCCGGATGGGTCACCGGCAGCAGCAGCAGCTGGTAGCCGTGCATCTTCGCGCGCTCCTCGAGCAGCGCGATCGGCTCCTTGCCGTAGGGCGAGTCGTGGTACACCAGCGCGATCTTCTTGCCCTTGAGCCGGTCGACGCCGCCTTCCTTCTTGCCCACATGCTGCACCAGCATGTCGGCGGCATCCCAGTACGTGCCGCCAAGCGGGAAGTTCCAGCCGAATACGGTGCCATCCACCGAGTCTGCGCGGCCGTAGCCGAAAGTGATGATCGGAATCTTGTCGACGAAGGATTTGTCGGTCACCGCGAAGGTGATGCCGGTGGACAGCGGGTGGAACGCGGTGGCGCCCGTGGGGCCCTTGCCCTTCAGGCGCTCGTAGCATTCCACGCCCCGGTCGGTGGCGTAGCCGGTTTCACACTCTTCCCAGGTGATCTTGACGCCGTTGATGCCGCCATCGCGGGCGTTGACCAGCTTCAGGTAGTCCACATAGCCGTTCGCGAACGGAATGCCGTTCGGCGCGTAGGCTCCGGTGCGATAGGACAGCACCGGAAAGAACTGCTCGCCGCCGCCGGCCGCCGCGGCCTTCTTTGCCGGTGCCGCCTTCTTGTCCTGTGCGAGCGCGGAACCGGCCCCGAAGGCAACGGTCACCGCAAGGCTCGCGGCAAGCGCCACGAATTTCGCTTTCTGCTTCATATCAACCCCTCCAGGTTATGAGTGCTGCGGTTGGGCGCAGCCATGCCACGAATGATACCCCCTGCGCCCTCAGTGGGGGAACGGCCAGAGCCTCAGCTTCTCCTTGCCCACCGCCCACAACCGGGCGAGGCCGTGCGGCTCCACGATCAGGAAAAACACGATCAGGGCGCCGAAAATCATGAATTCCAGGTGGGACACCATGGCCGTGGACATCGGGATGCCCAGGATCTGGGGCAGCTGGTTGAGCACGATCGGCAGCATGACGATGAAGGCGGCGCCGAAGAAGCTGCCCAGGATCGAGCCCATGCCGCCGATGATGATCATGAACAGCAGGTTCAGCGACAAAGTCAGGTTGAAGGCGAGCGGCTCCCAGGAGCCCAGGTGCACGAAACCCCACAGGGCGCCGGCCACCCCGACGAAGAACGAGCTCACCGCGAAGGCCGAGAGCTTGGCATACACCGGGCGGATGCCGATCACTTCCGCCGCCACGTCCATGTCGCGCATCGCCATCCAGGCGCGCCCGATGTGGCCGCGCACCAGGTTGCGCGCGATAACGGTAAACAGGATCAGCACCGCGAGCAGGAACACGTACTTCTCCTGCGGCGAGTCGATGGTCCAGCCGAACAGCTCCACCGGCGCGGTCTGTACCGAGCCCGAGTGCGCGTAGTTGGTAAACCACTTGACGCGAGCGAACAGCCAGTCCATGAAGAACTGCGCGCCCAGCGTCGCCACGGCCAAATACAGGCCCTTGATGCGCAGGCTCGGGATGCCGAACAGCAACCCCACCGCCGCCGCGATCAGCCCCGCCAGCACGAGCACGACAAGGAAATTCAGCTGCGGAACACGCAGCACCAGGTTGTAGGCGGCATATGCGCCCACGGCCATGAACGCCGCGTGGCCGATGGAGATCTGCCCGCAGTAGCCCACCACCAGGTTGAGCCCGATCGCGGCGAGCGCCAGGATCAGGAACGGGATGAGCAGCGACAGGAAGACATAGTCGCTCACCACCAAGGGCACGACCACAAACGCAAACACCACGAACGCGACCATGAAGATCTTGTCCTGCAGGATCGGCAGCAGCTGCTGGTCGGCTGCGTAGCTCGACTTGAACTGCCCGTTTTCGCGGTAGAACATGGCTGCGGTCCGATCCTAGACGCGGTCGATGTGCTTTTCGCCGAAGAGGCCCTGCGGCCGCACCAGCAGGAACAGCAGGGCCAGGACATAGGCGAACCAGTTCTCGATGCCGCCGCCGGCCAGGTCGAAGGCCTTGACCAGCACCGGCCCCAGGAACACCTCGGCCATCTTCTCGCCGACGCCGATGATGAGCCCGCCGACCACGGCGCCGGTGACCGAGGTCAGGCCGCCCAGGATCACCACCGGCAGCGCCTTCAATGCGACCAGCGACACCGAGAATTGCACCCCGAGTCGCGAACCCCAGATCACCCCGGCGACCAGCGCCACGATGCCGGCGACCGACCAGACGATGACCCACATGCGGTTGAGCGGGATGCCGATGGACTGTGCCGCCTGGTGGTCGTCGGCCACGGCGCGCAGCGCCCGCCCGGTGGCGGTCTTCTGGAAGAACAGCGCCAGGGCCCCCACCAGCGCCACCGCCACCAGCGCCGCGACGACATCCTCCTTGTTGATCAGGATGCCGCCCTGGAACAGTTTTTCCAGCACCATCACCGGTTCCTTGGCGATGCCCAGCTTGATCTCGTAGATGTCGCTGCCCCACACGGTCTGGCCGAAGCCGTCGAGGAAAAAGGTGACCCCGAGCGTCGCCATGAACAGGGCTATGCCCTCCTGGTTGACCAGGGGGCGCAGCACGACCCGCTCGATGACGAAGGCAAGCGCGATCATGATCACGATGCCCAGCAGGATCGCCGCCCACAACGGCATGCGCTCGGCCAGGCGCGCCACCGCCAGCGCGGCGAACAGCACCATTGCGCCCTGCGCGAAATTGAACACGCCGGAGGCCTTGAAGATGAGCGCGAAGCCCATCGCCACCAGCGAATACAGTACGCCGGTCATGAGGCCGCCAAGGAGCACCTCGACATAGAATCCCGGCGCAGAGGCGCTGGTGGCAAGCGGCAGCACCAGGCCCACGAGCAGGACCGCGCAAAGCACGACAACGGGCCAGTTCTTCTTCATGGGTCTATGGCAAGAGTGCGTTCCATTAGTGGCTCACGCCAAGGTAGGCGTCGATGACCGCCTGGCTGGCGCGCACCTCGTCCGGGGTGCCGTCGCCGATTTTCTTGCCATAGTCGAGCACCACGACGCGGTCGGAGATGTCCATCACCACGCCCATGTCGTGCTCGATGAGCACGATGGTGGTGCCGAAGTGGTCGTTGACGTCGAGGATGAAGCGGCACATGTCCTGCTTCTCCTCCAGGTTCATGCCGGCCATGGGCTCATCCAGCAGCAGAACGCGCGGCTCCATGGCCAGGGCCCGCGCCAGGTCGACGCGCTTCTGCAGTCCGTACGGCAGGCGGCCCACCGGGGTCTTGCGCCAGGGCTGGATCTCGAGGAAATCGATGATGCGCTCGACCGCCTCGCGGTGCTCGATCTCCTCCTTTAGCGCCGGGCCGACGCGCAGCGCCTGCAGCAGCAGGTTTGCGCGCATGCGCAGGTTGCGGCCGGTGAGGATGTTCTCCAGCACCGACATTCCCTTGAAGAGTGCCAGGTTCTGGAACGTGCGCGCGATGCCGAGCAGCGCGGTCTCGTGCGGGTCCATGTCGTGGTAGGTCTGGCCCAGGAACCGGATGGTGCCCTGCTGCGGGTGGTAGACGCCGTTGATCACGTTCAGCATCGAGCTCTTGCCGGCGCCGTTGGGGCCGATGATGGCGCGCACCTCGTGCTCGCGTACGTCGAAGGACACGTCGGTGAGTGCGCGCACGCCGCCGAAAGCGAGCGACACACCCTCGACGGAGAGGATCACGTCCCCGATGGGATTGCCCCTCTGGCTCATGCCGCCTTCTTCGATCCGGCCGGGCTGAAGGTCTTCGCGTCGCGCAGCTTCAGGTCGGCCGACGCAGTCCCGGTGCGGCCGTCCTCGTACTTCACCTGCGACTCGATGTGCACCACCTCGCGCCCGTCGTAGAGCGCGGCCACCAGCTCGCTGTACTTCTCGCCGATGGCGCCGCGACGGACCTTGCGCGTGCGGGTCAGCTCGCCATCGTCCGCGTCGAGTTCCTTGTGCAGGATCAGGAAGCGGCTGATCTGCGAGCCCGCCAGCTCAGGCTCAGCGGCAAGGTCGGCGTTCACCTTCTCGATGCACTCGCGCACCAGCGCGTAGACCTCGTCGCGCGAGGCGAGGTCGGTGTACCCGGAATAGGGCAGGTTGCGCTTCTCCGCCCAGCTGCCGACCGCCTCCATGTCGATGTTGACGAACGCGCACACGCGGGCGCGGCCGTGGCCGAACATCACGGCTTCCTTGATGTAGGGGAAGAACTTCAGCTTGTTCTCGAGGTACTTGGGCGCGAACAAGCCGCCGTCGGCCAGCGCACCCACGTCCTTGACGCGGTCGATGATCTTCAGGTGGCCGTCCGGATCCAGGTAGCCCGCGTCGCCGGTGTGGAACCAGCCCTCGGGATCCTTCGCTTCCAGCGTCGCCTCCGGGTTCTTGTAGTACTCCTTGAACAGGCCGGGGGAGCGGATGAGGAGCTCCCGCTGCGGCGTGAACTTCAGCTCCACGCCCTTCACCGCCGGCCCCACCGTGTCGGCGCGAACCTGACCGTTGGGCTGGATGCAGACGAACACGCTGGTTTCGGTGGAACCGTAGAGCTGCTTCAGGTTGATGCCGATGGAACGGTAGAACTTGAACAGGTCCGGCCCGATCGCCTCGCCCGCGGTGTAGGCCACGCGCACTCGGCTCATGCCCAGCACATTGCGCAGCGGGCCGTAGACGAAGAAATCGCCCAGCCGGTAGAGCAGGCGGTCCAGGGCGCCGATCGGTCGGTTGTCCAGGATCGCGCCGCCGACGCGTTGCGCCAGGTCCATGAAATAGCGGTACATCCGCCGCTTGATAGCGCCGGCGTCCTCCATGCGGATCGAGACCTGCGTCAGCAGCGCCTCCAGCACCCGGGGCGGCGCGAAGTAGTAGGTCGGGCCGATCTCGCGCAGGTCGGTCATCACGGTCTCGGCCGACTCAGGGCAGCAGACGCAGTAGCCGGTGACGAACGGCTGCGCGTAGGAAAAGATGTTCTGCCCGACCCAGGCCGGCGGCAGGTAGGCGAGTACGACATCTTGGTCGCCCAGCCCCTCCATCTCGGCCGCCGCCGCGGCGCGGTCGATGAGCGCGTGGTGGGTGAGAACCACGCCCTTGGGATTGCCTGTGGTGCCGGAGGTGAAGAACATCGCGGCGGTATCCGCGCCGGAACCCTTGGCGATCTCGCTCTCCAGGAACGCGGGGTCGCGCGCGAACGCGGCGCGCCCTTCCTGGAGCAGCGTGTCATAGGAGGCCAGCTGCGGCTGAGTGTAATGACGCATGCCGCGCGCGTCATCGTAATAAATGCGCTTCAGGTCCGGGCACTTCGGCAGGATCTCGAGCAGCTTGTCCACCTGCTCCTGGTCCTCGGCGATGGCGAATTCGATGCCGGCGTTCTGGATCGGGAACGCCACTTCCGCGGCGGCCGCGTCCTGGTACATCGGCACCGGGATTCCGCCCAGGCACTGGGCGGCGCACATCGCCGCGTAGAGGCGCGGCCGGTTGTCGCCGACAATCGCCAGGTGGTCGCCGCGCTTGAAGCCCGCGCCCGCCAGGCCGCAGGCGATCGCGCGCACTTCGTCGGCGAATTGCTTCCAGCTCCAAGTCTGCCAGATGCCGAGGTTCTTCTCGCGCAACGCGGGCAGCGCGCCGCGCACCTGCGCGTGGTGCGCGAGCAGCTTGGGAAACGTGTCCAACCCGGCGAGACTCTCCGCCATACTGGCCCTCCTCCTGGGACTTATTCTTGCACAGGCTTGACGCCGGCGGAACTGTAGCCGATTCTCGCGGCGTTTACGGAAACGGAATGGGGTCCATGACGCAGCAGGCGATCGAAATCCGGGGCACCGAATACTGGACCCGCAAGAGCGAGGTGAAGCTGTTCCTCTGGCGCAAGCGTCCCGCGGGCGTCGCCGCGGCGGGCACCATTTTCTTCGTCCACGGCTCTTCCATGGCCTCGCAGCCGACCTTCGACCTGCGGGTGCCGGGGCGGCCTTTCTCCTCGGCGATGGACTGGTTCGCCGCGCGCGGCTTCGATTGCTGGACCATGGACAACGAGGGCTATGGCCGCTCGGACAAGTCGCGCCCGATCAACTGCGGCATCGAGAACGGCGCCGACGACCTCGAGGCGGGCACTGAGCTGGTGCTGCGCGAATCCGGCGCGAAGAAACTCCTAATGTACGGCATTTCCTCCGGCGCGCTGAAGGCCGCGGTATTTGCCGAGCGGCGGCCCGAGCGCGTGGCGCGCCTCGCGCTGGACGCCTTCGTCTGGACCGGCGAGGGCAGCCCGACCCTCGCCGAGCGCAAGAAAAGGCTGCCCGAGTTCCTGGCGAAGAACCGGCGCCCGATCGACCGCGCCTTCGTGCAGAGCATTTTCGCGCGCGACCATCCGGGCACCGCGGACGAGGCAACCGTCAGCGCCTTCGCGGACGCCATCCTCGCGCTGGACGACTCGATGCCCACCGGTACCTACGTCGACATGTGCTCGAAGCTGCCCATGGTGCAGCCGGCGAAGCTGGCGGTGCCGACGCTGGTGATGCGTGGCGAGCACGACGGCATCGCCTCGTTCGACGACCTGCTCGCGTTCTACCGCTTGCTGCCCAATCCGGACAAGCAGTTCGTGGTGATGCCGGGCATCTCGCACGCGAGCTTCCAGCAGAAGAACTACCTGATGGTCTATCACATCCTGCACGCGTTCTTCTCCCGGCCCGAGCCCGTCTACCGCGGATGAACGGATGAGAAACCTCGCGCTCCTGCTCGCCACGCTGCTGCTCCCGGGCCTTGCCACCGCGCAGTGGCCGGCAAAACCGGTGCGGCTGGTGGTGCCGCTTTCGGCGGGCGGCTTCGCCGACGTGCCGGCGCGGATCCTCGCACCGCGCCTGTCGACGCAACTGGGCCGGCAGGTCTACGTCGAGAACCGGCCCGGCGCGGGCGGCACCATGGGTTCGGATGCGGTCGCGAAGGCCGAGGCCGACGGTCATGCCTTCCTCTTCACCGCGACGCCACATGTCATCAGCCCGTGGCTGTACAAGACGCTGCCCTACGACGCCCTGAAGGACTTCGCCCCCGTGGCCCGAGTTGCCTCGGGCCCCTACGCCCTCGTCGTCAACCCGCAACTGGGCGTCGCGACGGTCGCTGAGCTGGTCGCCGCGGCCAGGGCGCGTCCGGGGGAGATCGACTACGCGAGCTCGGGAAACGGCAGCGCGCAGCACCTGGTCACGGCGATGTTCGCCTCGATGGCGGGCATCCGCCTCAATCACGTGCCCTACAAGGGAAGCGGGCCGGCGATGCAGGACCTGGTCTCGGGGCAGGTCAAGGCCTCGTTTGCCGGCGTGCCGAACGTCCTCAACAACGTGCGCAACGGCCGGCTGCGAATGCTCGCGGTCTCCAGCGCCGTGCGCTGGCCCGACCTGCCGGAGGTTCCGACGCTCGCCGAGGCGGGCGTCGCCGGCTTCGACGCCTCGCTCTGGCTGTGCGTGCTCGCGCCAGTTGCCGTGCCGTTCGACATTGTCCAGCGCATGCACGCGGAGATCGGCAAAGCGCTGCAGGAGGCCGAGGTTGTGCAGAGCTTGCGCGCGGCGGGGATCGCCCCCGCCTTGCTCGGCCCCCGGGAGCTCGGTGCTTTCCTGCGCGCCGAGCACGAGAAGTGGGGCCGCGTCGTGCGCGACACCGGTGCCACGATCAACTGAGGCTCAGTGCAGGCGGGGCTTGAGCAGGTAGTCCGCGCGGTCGGCGGATTTCGCGCGCACCTCGATGCGCGTGTCGCGCCGCGAGAGGGTCAGCGGTACCTCAGTCCCCGCCGGCCCGAGCTGCCAGATCTTTCGGAACAGGTCGGCCAGGCCCGTCACGCGTGCCCCTGCCACTGAGTGCACGGTGTCACCCAGCTTGATGCCGGCGCGGTCCGCCGGCCCTCCGGTGGCCAGCCCGCCTACCACCAGACGCCCGGCGGCCTCCTGCACGTACAGTCCCAGCCATGCGCGTGGCGGCCGGTTCGGCCGCCCCCGTTGCACCATGTCCTCGAGAATCGGCTCAAGAAGGTCTATCGGCACGACCATGTTGCCCTGCACCTGCCGGCCGTCCTGCTCCTCCTGCAGCAGCAAGGAGCCGATGCCGAGCAGCTTGCCGTCGCGATCCACCAGCGCGGCACCGCCCCATTGCGGATGCGCGGGCGCGGTGAAGATCGCCTCGTCGAGGACATACTCCCAGTAGCCGGCGAACTCGCGCTTGGCGAACACCGAGGCCCTGAGCGCGTGCTCGCGGCCACCCTGGCCGATCAGCGTCACCTCGTCGCCGATGGCGCAATCGGCCGCCGAGCCGCGCGCAATCGGCTTCAGACCGAGCGGCCCCAGCGGCAGCACCAATCCGAATCCGGTGACCTGGTCGTAGGCAAGCGCATGTCCCGCCACCACCGTTCCGCGATTGGTGGTGAGCCAGATGGATTGCGCCTCGGTGATCAGGTAGCCGATGGTGAGGATCAGGCCGTCGTCGCGGATGACGACGCCGTTGCCGATGCGCTCGGTGCCCAGGATGCCGGCGGTGAAGGCCTCTTCGGGGACCTCGGCCTTCACCAGCACCACCGCGTCCAGCGCGGCGCCCAGGTCGAACCCGAGCTCCTCTGCCTTTGGCTGGAGGCTGGCGGGGAATGCCCAGTTCTCGGCGGTGGCCATGATCCGGTTAGCCTACACCAGCCGGGTAACCCTCAGGCAAGCGCCGCCTTGATCTTCTCCGCGTAGCCCGCGAGTGTCTCGCGCGCCGGGTTCTTCACCGGCCAGGTGAGTTCCATGCCATCGCCGGCGTGGCGCGGCAGCAAATGCACGTGGTAGTGGAACACCGTCTGGCCGGCGGCCTTGCCGTTGGCCTGGTACACCGACATGCCTTCCGGCGCGAACGCGTCGCGGATCGCCTGCGCGACGCGATGGCAGGCGCGCGCGGCCGCCGCGGCCTGCTCTGCGTCGAGCTCGAACAGGTTCGCGGCGTGCTTCTTCACTGTCACCAGCACATGCCCCGGATTCACCTGCCCGATGTCCATGAAGGCGAGGGTGTGCTCGTCCTCGTGCACTTTGGTGGACGGGATCTGTCCCGCGACGATCTTGCAGAACACGCAGTCGGTCATGCCGCTTCTCCTATCGGCTGGTAGCCAGGCGAGGGTACCTGCGCCAGCCACCGGTCTTCAAGCCGCAACGCGGAGAGCCGCCCGCCCCACACGCAGCCGGTGTCCAGCGCGGCGAGGTGCTCGGTGAGCTTGAGGCCCAGCGCCGACCAGTGGCCGACGACCAGGGTGTTCCCGTCAGGCTTGCGGGCGTCGAACCAGGGCAGGTAGCCGGCGGGCGGCTTCTCGCCCTTGGACTGGAAGTCCATCGTTCCTTCGAGCGTGCAGAAGCGCATGCGCGTCATCGCGTTCACGATCACGCGCAGCCGGTCCCAGCCGCGCAGGTCATCCTCCCAGCGCTCGGGCTTGCTGCCGTACAGATTCTCCAGGAAGTCGCGGTAGTTCTCCGCGCGCAGCGCGGCTTCGACTTCCTTGCCCAGCGCAAGCGCCCTCTCCACCGTCCAACCGGGAAGCAGCCCGGCGTGGACCATCGCATAGTGCCCCTCGACGTGCATCATCGGTCGCGTGCGCAGCCAGTCCACCAGTTCCTTAGCTTCCGGCGCCGCGAGAACATCGTGAAAGGTGTCGTCACCGCGCTTCTTCTCGAAACCCTCGAACTGCGTGACGAGGTGCAGGTCGTGGTTGCCCAGGATGACGATGGCGCGACTACCCAGCGCTTTCACGAAGCGCAGCACCTGCAGGGACTTCGGCCCGCGGTTGACGAGGTCGCCGACGAACCACAGCCGGTCGTGCAGCGGGTTGAAGCCGATGCGCGCGAGCAGCGCCTCGAGTTCGTCGAAGCAACCCTGCACGTCGCCGATCGCGTAGGTGGCCATGCGACCCAGTATAGATGGCGTGCTACAGCGCCGCGTCCAGCCGCCGGTACTGCACCGCCTCCGCGACCTGCGGCGCGCCCACGCCTGTCTCCGCCGCCAGATCCGCGATCGTCCGCGCCACACGCAGCACGCGGTGATACGCCCGCGCCGACAGCGACAGCTTTGCAATCGCCTGCTTGAGAAGGTCCGCCGCGGCAGTATCGCAGGCGCAATGCTTCTCGGTCTCGCGCGGGCCCAGCCACGCGTTGGGCTTGCCCTGCCGCGCCAGTTGCCGCTCGCGCGCGGCCGCAATCCGCGCCCGAACCGGCGCCGAGCCTTCCCCTGCCCGCCCGGTCAGTTCCGTCTCCCGCGGCGCTGGCGCCTCCACCTTGATGTCGATGCGATCCGCCAAAGGCCCCGAGATGCGCGAGCGATAGCGCGCAATCGCCTGCGGCGCACAGCGGCAGCGACCAGTGGCATCGCCCAGGTAACCGCAGGGGCAGGGATTCATGGCGGCGACCAACTGGAACCGCGCCGGGAACACAGCCTGGCGCGCCGCGCGCGCTATGGCGATCGTCCCGGACTCGACCGGCTCGCGCAGCGCCTCCAGCGCGCCGCGCGGAAACTCCGGCAACTCATCCAGGAACAGCACGCCGTGGTGCGCAAGCGAGATTTCACCGGGCCGCGGCGGACTGCCGCCGCCCACCAGCGCAACGCCGGAAGCGCTGTGATGCGGCGAACGAAACGGCCGCTCGCCCCAGCGCGCCGGATCGAAGCCGATGTTCGCCGCGCTCATGATCGCCGCCGATTCCAGCGCCTCGGCCTCGGTCATGGGCGGCAGTATTCCAGGCAGGCGGGCTGCGAGCAGCGACTTGCCGGTACCCGGCGGACCGATCATGAGCAGCGCATGCGCGCCCGCGGCGGCGATCTCCAGCGCGCGCCGCGCCTGCGCCTGGCCCTTGACGTCGCTCAGGTCGGGATAGGTCGTCGCAACGCGCTCCGTGCCGTTGATGTAGTCGGCGAGCGGCGCCTCGCCCGCGAGGTGGGCGCAGACTTCGAGCAGACTCCCGGCGGCGAGGATCCGACTCCTGCGCGCCAGCGCCGCCTGCGCCGCGCTCGCCATCGGAAGCACGAACGCGCGTCCGGCGCCTCCCGCGCCCAGCGCCATGGCAAGCGCACCCCGCACCGCGCGCAGTTCGCCGGTCAGGGACAGCTCACCGGCGAACTCGTGTCCTTCCAGCGAGGTGATTTTCAGCTGCCCGCTCGCAGCAAGGATGCCCAGCGCGATCGGCAGGTCGAAGCGCCCGGAATCCTTGGGCAGGTCGGCCGGCGCGAGATTCACCGTGATGCGCCGCGACGGAAACTCGAAGCGCGCATGGTTGAGCGCGGCGCGCACGCGATCCTTGGCTTCGCGTACCTCGGCATCGGGCAATCCGACGATATTGAACGCGGGCAGTCCTGGTCCGAGATGGACCTCCACGGCTACTTCAGGCGCGGCGATCCCGGCGAGCGCGCGGCTCGCGACGACAGCCAAGGTCATGGCATCTCCTGCTTGGTGTCTCCCTCACAGAGAAACGCGGCAGGAGCGCCGGAGGTTTACTTCGCGATTCGAGATCGCGCTTCCAGCTCGGTCACACGCTGCTCCAGCGCGGTGAGCTTCGCCTGCGCGCGCTCCAGCAGTTTTCTCTGTACCTCCAGGTCCTCGCGCAGCGCGAGATCGAAGCGGTCGAAGAAAGCCGCGGCGAGCGCGTGCAGATTCCTCTCCAGGTCCGGGGCGGGGGAGGCCCGCAGCGCCTCGCTGATGCGAGCGCGCAGGTCATCGATCGGATTGGCGGCAGACATGGGGCGAAGTTAGCACCCGGCGTGGAGCACCGGCTTCGGGCGATGGTGCGCCATGGCGCTCCAAAATGGTGCGCTCGCTAGGCTGTCCGTGAGCGATAAAAGCATAACTATCTGATAACTAGATATAAATTAGGCTGGCACGGCCCGTGCTCAGTCCCTAGGGCCAACCTTCACATTTGGGAGAGATTTCCATGCGTAAGACCATCGTCGCCGCTTCATTCATCGCTGCCCTGGGCGCCCCCGGCCTCGCCGCAGCCCAGGCTGCCGCGCCCGCCTCGCCCCACACCTTCGCCGGCAACATGAGCCTGGTGAGCGAGTACCGGTTCCGCGGCATCGCGCAAACCTTCAAGAAACCGGCCTTGCAGGGTGGCTTCGACTACTCGCATTCCAGCGGCATCTACCTCGGCAACTGGAACTCGAACGTGAACGAGGGTGCCGGCTTCCCGGCTTCCAACCTTGAAATGGACTTCTACGGTGGCTGGAAGAAGAGCTGGGGCGACTGGGGCCTGGACCTCGGCGCCATCTACTACTCGTACCCAGGTTCGGATGCGAACCCGACGGCTGTGGCCGCCGGCATCGCCGCGACGTCGGCGGCCTTCACCAACCCGCGTACCGCGCGCACCCACACCGGCTCGGTGAGCAACACCGAGGTGTACATCGGCGGCTCCTGGAAGTGGATCTCGCTCAAGTACTACCACGGGCTGGACGACTGGTTCTCGCTGGCCGACACCAAGGGCTCGAGCTACTGGGACCTGACGGCCAACTATGACCTGGGCAACGGCTGGACGCTGACCGGGCACGTGGGCGCCAACCGGGTCAAAAACTGGCACACCGGCACCGACGGCACCAACGCCGACTACACCGACTGGAAGATCGGCGTCACCAAGGACATCAACGGCTGGATCCTGGGTGCGGCCTATATCGACACCGACGCCAAGGGCAGCTGCAACCCGGCCAACGCCGGCTTCTACTGCTTCGCCAACCAGCTTCCGAACGCGGGCATCGGCGCCGGCGACGCGAAGTTCAAGGACTCGGGCAAAGGCACGGTCGTCATCTCCATCAGCAAGACGTTCTAACCCGCCACGGGCGGCCGGGCCTGAGCGCCCGGCCGCGCCAACGAGGACAACGATGAAACTGGTAACCGCAATCATCAAGCCGTTCAAGCTAGACGAGGTCCGCGAGGCCCTGTCGGCGATCGGCGTGCAGGGCATCACGGTCACGGAGGTCAAGGGTTTCGGCCGCCAGAAGGGCCACACCGAACTCTACCGGGGCGCCGAGTACGTCGTCGACTTCCTGCCCAAGGTGAAGGTCGAGGCCGCCATCAAGACCGAGATGCTGGATCAGGTCCTCGAGGCGATCGAGAAGGCCGCCAACACCGGCAAGATCGGCGACGGCAAGATCTTCGTGTTCGAGCTCGAGAAGGTCGTGCGTATCCGCACCGGCGAAACTGACGCCGCGGCGATTTAGGGAGAATGAAATGAAGAAGCTGATTTCCATCCTTTCCATGCTGGCGCTGTTCGTCGTGTTCGCAGGCGGCGCCGGCGCCCAGGACAAGGCGCCCGAGAAGGCCGCGGCGGAAGCCAAGGCCGAGCCCATGAAGGCGGAAGCCAAGGCCGAAGAGAAGAAGGATGAGGCCAAGCCGGCGCCGCCCAAGGTCGACAAGGGCGACACCACCTGGATGATGGTGGCCACCGCGCTCGTCATCCTGATGACGATCCCGGGCCTGGCGCTGTTCTATGGCGGCATGGTGCGCGCCAAGAACACCCTCTCGGTACTGATGCAGGTATTCGTGACCTTCTGCGTCATCGCAGTGCTGTGGGTGATCTACGGCTACTCCATGGCGTTCACCGGCGGCAATGCGTTCTTCGGCGGCTTCGGCAAGCTGTTCCTGTCGGGTGTCACCGGGGAATCGCTGGGCGCGACCTTCTCCAAGGGCGTGGCAATCCCGGAACTCGCCTTCGTCGCCTTCCAGCTCACGTTCGCCGCCATCACCTGTGGCCTGATCGTGGGCGCCTTCGCCGAGCGCGCCAAGTTCTCGGCGGTGCTGGTGTTCGCGGTGCTCTGGTTCACCTTCGCCTACCTGCCGATGGCGCACATGGTGTGGTACTGGGACGGCCCAGATGCGATCACCGATGCCAAGAGCCTGGACGCGGTCACTGCGGCTGCGGGCTGGCTGTGGCAAAAGGGCGCGCTCGACTTCGCCGGCGGCACCGTGGTGCACATCAACGCGGGCATCGCCGGGCTGGTGGGCGCCTGGGTAATCGGCAAGCGCATCGGCTACGGCAAGGAAGCGATGCCGCCGCACAACCTGCCGCTGACCATGATCGGCGCCTGCATGCTGTGGGTGGGCTGGTTCGGCTTCAACGCCGGCTCCAACCTGGAGGCCACGGGCACCGCGACCATCGCGTTCCTCAACACCATCGTCGCCACGGCGGCCGCAGTCCTCTCCTGGCTGCTGGTGGAGACCATCGCGCGCGGCAAGGCGTCCGCCCTGGGCGCCGCCTCGGGCGCGGTGGCCGGCCTGGTCGCCATCACTCCCGCCTGCGGATTCGTGGGCGTGGGCGGCGGCCTGGTGATCGGCCTGGCCGCCGGCGTAGCCGGGTTCTGGGGTGTGACTGCGCTCAAGAAGCTGCTTGGCGCGGATGACTCTCTGGACGTGTTCGGCGTGCACGGAATCTGCGGCATCGTTGGCGCGCTGCTCACCGGCGTGTTTGCCGCGCCGTCGCTCGGCGGCTCCGGGATCTACGACTACGTCGCAAACGGCGTGTCGCCGGATTACTCGATCGGCGGCCAGGTGACGACCCAGGCCATCGCGGTGCTGACCACCATCGTCTGGTCGGGCGTGGTCTCGTTCATCGCCTTCAAGATCGTGGACGTGTCCATTGGCCTGCGCGTGAGCGAGGAAGAAGAGCGCGAGGGCCTGGACGTGGCGGCCCATGGCGAGGCGGCCTACCGGATGTAGCCCCCCGAAGTTCTCGTTGAACCTCTCCTGGTTCGAAGGGGCGCGCAAGCGCCCCTTTTTTTTCGCCCCGACAATCCTTTACATTCTTTGTATCAACGGACTATTGCTGCGCAGGAGACTTCCCCTTAGGCTCGGAAAGCGCACGATAAAAAGGGGCGATTCAGTCGCCCGGCAAACCGGGGAAGAAAAATGAGTGTGAATCTGGGCTTGGGATCGGCGATCAAGAGCGCGGCGCTCGGCGTGGCACTCGTGCTGGCCAGCGCGGGCGTGCAAGCGCAGTCCTACCAGTACGAATTTGGCTACCAATTGGCGCACCCGACATCGACGGTTTACCAGCCCTCTGGAACCTTCGCGACGATGTCGGTAACGAGTTACGACAGCATCCACTACAGATTCGACCTGCAGGCGTTGCCGACCTTCGGTAGCCTGTTCAACAATGCCAATGCCTCGATCGGGGGTGTGGTGTTCAACACGCCCAATGCAGCGCCTGTCGTCGACAGCGTCCAGCTTGCGAGCGGCACCTGGGGCGTTGGCAGCATCTGGCACCTGCCGTACAGCTTCCAGCTGGGTGGCATTGCGTTCGACTTCACGGAGGCACTCACCGGCAATGGCTTCGCGGACAGCCACCTCAGCTCCGGCGAGCGGGTGGTCTGGGAAACCACCTTTGCCCAGCCAACTACCTTTGCGGCACCACCGTTCGCGGTGAAGGTGTTCGGGATAGGCGCGAACGACTCGGCCTACGCGTTTTACGCGCCCACATCGGTGTCTCCGATTCCGGAACCGGAAACCTACGGCATGCTGCTCGCCGGCCTCGGCATGCTGGGATTTGCGGCGCGACGCCGCAAACAGAAGGAAGCGGCCGCAGCCTAGTACGAGCCGCGTTCTGCCTGGAGAAGCCCGCTTCGGCGGGCTTTTCCTTCTGGAAGTGCTCGCCGCTATCGGGAAATCTTGTCCAGCAACTTCAGCAGTCGGTTGCGCTCGGCGGCCGACAGGCGGGCGGCGATGCGCCGCTCGTGCTCGGCGATGCGGCGCAGCGCGCGCGCAAGCAACTGGCGGCCCGGCCGTGTCAGCCACAGGCCGTTGGTGCGCCGGTCGTAGCCGCGACGGCGTTCAACCAGCCCCTTGGCCTCCAGCAGATCGATCACTCCGACCATTGTCGAGCGATCCCGCCGCACGGCTTCCGCGAGGCGGCTCTGGGTGACCCCGGGGTTGGCATCGATCAGGATCAGCAGGCCGACCCGCCCCGGCGACAGGCCCTGGACGCTGGCGGCGAAATCGCGGAACGCGGCCTGCTGGGCGAGGCGCAGCCGGTAGCCCAGCAGCTCGGGCAGGGCGCCCTGGCGCAGCGCCGCCTTTACCATTTGGGGCACAATCTGTTGGGCATCCAAACAATCTTACCCGCAGGCACCCGTGAACGCCGCCGAACAGCTGCTGGGAACCGAAGCCCTCGCCCGACATGGCGGTCGCGTCGCGCTGCTGTGCGGCGACGAAGCGCTCAGCTACCGCGACCTCGCCATCCGGGTGGGCCGGGCGGCCGCGGCCTTGCAGGCCCTCGGCATCCGTCCCGGCGACCGCGTCATGCTGCTGATGCGCGACACGCCGGAATTCGCCGCCGCCTGGCTGGGCGCGGTGCGGGCGGGCGCGGCAGCCATCGCCCTCAACACCAAGCTCACCGAGGAAGATTTCCGCCACATCCGCGCCGACAGCGGCGCCCGGCTGGCGATTGTCGAGGACGTGTTCGCCGCCGCGCGGCCGGACCTGGCCGCGGAGCAGGCGCGCGAGGGCAGCCTCGTGGTCGCGGGCGTGAATGTGCCCGCAGGCGCGCGCGACTGGCGCGCGGAAGTGGCGCGCGCCGAACCCGCCGCGGCGTGCGCCGCAGGGCCCGGCGCGCCCGCGTTCTGGCTGTACTCCTCCGGCACCACCGGCAAGCCCAAGGGCATCGTCCACACGCACGCATCGGTGATGGCCTCCGGGGAAGCCCTGCGCCTGCTCGGCATCGGCGCTGGCGAACGCGTGTTCGCCACCTCCAAGTACTTTTTCGCCTACGGCTTGGAGCACGGCCTGCTCGGAACGCTGTCCGTGGGCGCGACCGGCATCGCGCTGGCCGACTGGGCCGACCCGGCCGCGGCCCTCGCGGCGGTGGCGCGCCACCAGCCGGTGGCGATGTTCAGCGTGCCGTCGTTCTACCGCCACCTGCTCGCGGAGCCGGCGGCGGCGCTCGCGCCGCTGCGCGCCATCCGCCATTTCGTCGCCGCCGGCGAGCGCCTGCCGCTGCCGGTGATCGAGCAGTGGCAGCGCGCGGTCGGCAGCCAGATCCTCAGCCTGTACGGCAACTCCGAGGCCTACTGCGCCTGCATGATGATGCCGCCGGGCTCGGAAAGCCGCGGCCGCACCGGCCAGCTGCTGCCGCTCACCGAGGCGCGCCTGCGCGACGCCGCGGGCGCGGAACCCGCCAGTGGCGAACCGGGCGTGCTCTGGCTGCGCCACCCGGCGCTCGCGGCGGGCTACGTCAACCGGCCCGAGCAGACGCGCGCCCAGTTCCACGACGGCTGGTTCTGCACCCAGGACCTGTTCTTGCGCGATGCCGAGGGCTTCTACATCCACCAGGGACGGGCCGACGAACTGGTGAAGATCGCCGGCCAGTGGGTCCAGCCGGGCGAGCTGGAGGAAACGGTAGCTGCCGAGCCCTCGGTGGCCGAGGTCGCCTGCGTGTCGGTGACCGACGTCGAGGGCTTTGAGCGCCTGGCGCTGTTCGTCACGGCTCGCGGCGACGAGGCGGGGGCGCTGGAAGCGGCAGGCCTCGCCTGCGAGCAGCGCCTGCCCCGCTTCAAGCGCCCGAAGTGGATCCGCAGCGTCGCCGAACTGCCGCGCACCGCGACCGGCAAGGTGCAGCGCTACAAGCTGCGCGAGCAACTGCTGCGCGAGCTGGCCGGCAAAAGCTAGAATAGCCGGCTCTCCAGGCGATCAACTTCCGGAAAAGAACCAGCCATGGCCTTCGTCATTCCCGCATGGACCCAGCCGGCGCTGCCGGTGGCGGGTTCCACTGACACCTTCCCGGTGCGCCGCATCTTCTGCGTCGGCCGCAACTACGTCGAGCACCAGAAGGAAATGGGCGGCGACGGCCGCGAGATCCCGTTCTTCTTCATCAAGTCGGCGCACGCACTGGTGCCCGGCGGCGGCACGATCCACTACCCGCTCAAGACCGCCAACTGTCACTACGAGACCGAGATGGTGGTGGCCATCGCGCGCGGCGGGCGGCGCATCCCGGCGGCGCAGGCGAACGAGCACATCTTCGGCTACGGCATCGGCTTCGACATGACGCGCCGCGACCTCCAGCAGCATGGCAAGGACCATGGCCGGCCCTGGGACTTCGGCAAGGATTTCGACGAATCCGCGCCCTGCAGCGAACTGCACGCGGCGGCGAGGATCGGGCATCCGTCGAAGGGCGCGATCTGGCTGAAGGTGAACGGCAAGGAGCGGCAAAAGGCCGACCTCTCGGACATGATCTGGTCGGTGCCCGAGCAGATCGCGTTCCTCTCCGAGTACTACACCCTCGAGCCTGGCGACCTCATCTTCTCGGGCACGCCCGCGGGCGTGGGGCCGGTCAAACCCGGCGACGAAATGCACGCCGGCGTCGAGGGCGTGGCCGAGATCCGCGTCACGATCGCGCCGGCGCTGTAGGCGAAGCCGCGTGAACGCCCACAAGCGCTCGACGCTCCATTTCGCGCGCCACGGCGCGGTCGGCGTCCTCAGCCTCGACCGCGCCGGAAAGCGCAACGCACTCAGCGACCGCCTGGTGGAGGAACTGGAAGCGTTCCTCGTCGCGCCGCCCGCAGGCCTTCGCGCGCTGGTGCTGACCGGGAAGGGCGAGCATTTCTGCGCCGGACTGGACCTCGCCGAGTTGTCGGACCGCTCTGCGGCCGCGGGCGTGGCGCATTCGCGTTTCTGGCACCGCGTCTTCGACCGCCTGCAGTTCGGCACGCTGCCGGTGGTGGCGGTCCTGCACGGCGCCGTAGTGGGCGGGGGGCTGGAGCTCGCGGCAGCCGCGCACGTGCGCGTCGCGGAGGCCTCCACCTTCTACGCGTTCCCCGAGGGCCAGCGCGGCATCTTCCTGGGCGGCGGCGGCTCGGTGCGGGTGCCGCGCCTCATCGGCGCGCACCGCGTCGCCGACATGATGTTCACCGGCCGCGTGCTGTCGGCGGAGGAGGGCCAGGCCGCGGGCATCTCGACCTACCTGGTGAAGCCAGGCGCCGGTCTTGCGAAGGGACTGGAGCTGGCGAAGAAAATGGCGCAGAACGCGCCCGCCACGAACTACGCGCTGATGCACGCGCTGCCGCGCATCGCGGAACTGGGCCAGGATGCCGGCCTGATGATGGAAGCGCTGATCGCGGGCATCGCGCAAAGCGAGCCGGAAGCCAAGAAGCGGATGAAGGACTTCCTGGAGAAACGCGGCGCCAAGGTCCGGAAGGGCTGATGGCGGCGGCGCCGGCCCGCAGTCCTGTACGCCAGGTCGCGCTGGGCCCTGCCGACGTCGCGGTCGAGCGGCGCGCCGATGGCGCCATCCTGCTTCGATCGCCGCACCGGCTGGGCACCTACCCGGGGAACCTTACCGAGCGCCTCGTGCGCTGGGCGCGCGAAACCCCGGACCGGCCGTTCCTCGCGCAGCGCGACACGCACGGCGCCTGGCGCAGCCTCAGCTACGTCGAAGTCCACGCCCGGGTCTGCGCCATCGGCCAGGCGCTGCTCGACCGGCGCCTGTCGGCCGAGCGCCCGGTGGCGATCCTGTCCGAAAACGACATCGAGCACGCGCTGCTCGCGCTCGCCTGCCTGCACGTTGGCGTTCCCTACGCGCCGGTGTCGCCCGCGTACTCGCTGGTTTCCACCGATTTCGGCAAGCTGCGCCACGTCATGCGCCTGCTCACGCCGGGGCTGGTGTTCGCGGCCGACGGCGAGCGTTTCGCCAGGGCCATCGCCGCGGCGACGCCCTCCGGCACCGAAGTCCTCACCGGCGCGGACTGGGCGCACCTGGAAGCCACCTCGCCAACCGAGGCGGTGGAACGCGCGCACACCGGCGTCGGACCGGACACGATCGCCAAGTTCCTCCTCACCTCGGGCTCCACTGGCCTGCCCAAGGCGGTGATCAACACGCAACGCATGATGTGCAGCAACCAGCAGATGCTCGCGCAGGCGCTGCCGTCGCTGCTGGAGGCGCCGCCGGTTCTCGTCGACTGGCTGCCATGGAACCATACGGCAGGAGGCAACCACAATTTCGGCATCGTCCTGTACAACGGCGGAACCCTGTACATCGACGACGGCAAGCCGGTGCCGGGACACATCGAGAAGACCGCGCGCAACCTGCGCGAGATCGCGCCCACGATCTACTTCAACGTGCCGCGCGGCTACGAGGCGCTGCTGCCGTTCCTGCGCGACGACGAGAAGCTGCGCCGGACCTTCTTCAGCCGCCTTGGCCTGATGCAGTATGCCGGCGCGGTGCTGCCGCAGCCGGTGTGGAAGGCCTACGAGGAGCTCGCGGTGCAGACCTGCGGCGAGCGCATCCTCTGGCTCACCGGCTACGGCGCCACCGAGACCGCGCCGGCGGCGATGTTCACCAGCCGTGGCGCGGTGCGCGCCGGAACGGTGGGCGTGCCGGTGGACGGGCTGGAGATGAAGCTGGTGCCCGCGGCGGAGAAACTGGAAGCGCGCTTCCGCGGCCCCAGCATCACTCCCGGCTACTGGCGCCAGCCAGAGCTCACGCAGGCCGCGTTCGACGAAGAGGGCTACTACCGCACCGGCGACGCGCTGAAGTTCCTGGATCCGGCCGATCCCGCGCAGGGCCTGGAGTTCGACGGCCGCACCACCGAGGACTTCAAGCTCACCACCGGCACCTGGGTCAGCGTCGGCCCGCTGCGCGCGCGCATAAACACCGCCGGCTCGCCGTGGGTGCAGGACAGCGTGGTCACCGGCCACAATCGCGATGACGTTGGCGCGCTGCTGTTCCCGAACCTCGCCGCCTGCGCCGGGATGCACGCGCCGGAATTGCGCGCGAAGCTTCAGGACGTGTTCGATCGCATGGCGCGGGAGTCCACCGGCAGTTCCAACCGCGTCGCGCGCGTCATGCTGCTGGAAGAACCGCCTCTGATCGACGCAGGGGAAATCACCGACAAGGGCTCGATCAACCAGGCCGCGGTGCTCAAGCGCCGCGCCGCGCTGGTCGAGGAACTGTACGCCGAGCCAGTATCGCCGAGGGTGCTGCGGGCGCAGGGAGGGGGAAGGACGTGAGTACCGCCATGAACCTGGACGCGCTGGTCGCCATCGACATCCACACCCATGCGGAGACTTCGACACGGGTGCTGCCCGACGAAGCGGAGAAGGAAGCCGTGGAGGCGCGCGGCCGCTATTTCCGCTACGAGGTAAAGCACCCGACCATTGCGCGGATGGCCGCCTACTATCGCGAGCGCAAAATCGCGTTCGTGGTGTTCACCGTGGACCATGAGCGCGGCATGGGCATCCGGCGCATCTCCAACGAGGAAGTGGCCGAGTCCGCGAACGAGCACCCCGACATCGCCATCCCCTTCGCCAGCATCGACCCGGCGCGCGGGCAAATGGGCGTGCGCGAAGCGCGGCGCCTGATCAAGGACTACGGCGTCAGGGGGTTCAAGTTCCACCCCATCATCCAGGGCTTTTACCCCAACGACCCGCAGGCCTACCCGCTGTACGAGGTGATCGCGGAGGCGAAGCTGCCGGCCCTGTTCCACACCGGGCAGACCGGCATCGGCGCCGGCATGCGCGGCGGCGGCGGGCTGCGCATCAAGTACGCCAACCCGGTGCACCTGGACGACGTCGCGGCCGATTTCCCGGACATGCCCATCATCATGGCGCACCCCTCGGTGCCCTGGCAGGACGAGGCGCTGTCGGTGGCGCTGCACAAGCCCAACGTGTACATCGACCTCTCTGGCTGGTCGCCGAAATACTTCGAGCCCAAGCTGGTGAAATACGCCAACACGCTGCTCAAGGACCGCATCCTGTTTGGCAGCGACAATCCGGTGATCATGCCCGATCGCTGGATCGCAGATTTCGAGAAGCTGCCGATCAAGCCGGAGGTGCGTCCGCTCATCATGAAGGAGAATGCGGCAAGGCTGCTTGGGCTCCGGGAGAAGAAGGCATGAAGCTCTACACGTATTTCCGCAGCTCGGCTGCCTTCCGTGTCCGCATCGCGCTGAATCTCAAGGGTCTCGCATACGAACCCGCGTTCGTGCACCTCGCCAAGGGCCAGCACCGCGAGGCGGCCTACGGCGCGCTCAACCCGCAGGGCCTGCTGCCCACGCTGGAGGATGGCGGACGCCTGCTCACGCAATCCCTCGCCATCCTGGAATATCTGGAGGAGACACGGCCGGAGAAGCCGCTTCTGCCCAAGGACCCGTTCGCGCGGGCGCGCGTGCGGTCGCTCTCGATGCTGGTCGCCTGCGAAATCCACCCGGTGAACAACCTGCGCGTGCTGCAATACCTGAAGAAATCACTCGGCCAATCCGAGGACCAAGTCAACGCGTGGTACCAGCACTGGATCGCCGACGGCCTGGCCAAGCTGGAGGCGGAGTTGGCGCGCCCCGGCGCCGGAACCGGCACTTTTTCGCATGCGAACGCGCCCACCATGGCCGACTGCTGCCTGGTGCCGCAAGTCTTCAACGCGCAGCGCTATCAGTGCGACACTACGGCCTTCCCGACGGTGATGCGCGTGTTCGGCGAATGCATGAAGCTCGAGGCCTTCGACCGCGCGCAGCCCTCCAGACAACCCGACGCGGAGTGAAGCGATGAAGCGAGCCAAGGCAGCCCCGCAGATGGAAGTGACCGGCTACCGCCGGCCCTTCCCCGGCACGCAGCCCGATTACCTGTTCCCGATGTATGCCTCCACGGTGAAGCGCGCGCCGACGCGCGCGCTGGTGGTCCTGCCGCACACGCTCTCCGAGCTCACCGGCCCGGTGTTTGGCCATGAAGACATCCAGCCGGAGGACCACGACCTTACATCGCAACACAAGGGCCCGCCCATCGGCGAGCGCATCATCGTGAGCGGCCGCGTGCTGGACGAGAACGCGCGCCCGGTGCCGCACGCGCTGGTGGAGGTCTGGCAGGCGAATTCCGCCGGCCGCTATCCGCACCGGGTGGACCAGCACGACGCGCCCATGGACCCGAACTTCACCGGCGCCGGCCGCTGCCTGACCGACGCCGAGGGCCGCTACCGCTTCGTCACCATCCGCCCGGGCGAGTATCCGTGGGGCAACCACTACAACGCCTGGCGCCCGGCGCACATCCACTTTTCGCTCTTTGGCCAAGCCTTCGCGCAGCGCCTGGTGACGCAGATGTATTTCCCCGGCGACCCGCTGCTCGCCTTCGACCCGATGTATAACTGCGTGCCCGACGAACGCGCCCGCCAGCGCCTGATTTCCGCGCTGGACTGGGAGACCACCATCCCGCAGATCGCGCTGGGCTACCGCTTCGACATCGTCCTGCGCGGTCCCCAGGAAACGCCGATGGAGAACAAGCGATGAGCCTGCAAGCCACCACCTCGCAGACGGTCGGCCCGTACCTGCACATCGGCCTCACCTGGCTGATCACCGAGAACCTCGCGCCCAAGGGCGTGCCGGGCGAGCGCGTGCTGATCCACGGCCGCGTGCTCGATGGCGACGGCCAGCCGGTGAACGACGCGCTGGTCGAGATCTGGCAGGCGAACGCCGCCGGCAAGTACGCCCATCCGCGCGACCGGCAGGCGAAGCCCCTGGCCGACGGCTTCCGCGGCTTCGGCCGCTCGGCCACCAACAAGGATGGCGCCTTCCGCTTCCGCACCATCAAGCCAGGCCCCGTGCCCGGGCCCGGCGGCAAGCTGCAAGCGCCGCACATCTCGGTGCACGTCTTCATGCGCGGGCAACTGAAGCAGCTGGTGAGCCGGATCTACTTCCCCGGCGAAGCGGCTAACGCGAAGGACCCGGTGCTGGCACTCGTTCCCGCCGATCGACGCGCAACGCTGGTGGCGAAAGCGCTCAAGCCCGGCGTGCTGGAGTGGAACGTGATCCTGCAGGGCAAGGGCGAGACGGCTTTCTTCGACTGGTAATCCGGCACCCGGGACCCGGCGCGTGAGCAAGGTCAGGCCGGTCAAGCGCTCCGAGGACCGCATCCTCGTCTCGGACATGCACGAATTCGAGCGCGGCGCGCGAGCGCGGCGCGACCTGGGCACTGTGCGCGAATCGGGGCGCGACATCCCGGTCTACCGCGAATGCGACGTGCTGGTGGTGGGGGGCGGTCCCTCGGGCACCGCGGCCGCCGTCGCCGCCGCGCGCCTGGGCGCCGAGGTCATCCTCCTCGAGCGCCACAACCACCTGGGCGGCCTGTCCACCGGGGGCCTGGTGATCTGGATCGACCGCATGACCGACTGGGAAGGCCGGCCGGTGATCCGCGGGTTCGCCGAGGAACTTCTCGGGCGCCTGCCGTCGGATGCCATTGCCGGCCCTGGCGCCGAAGAGTGGGGCTCGCGGGATCCGGCGCGCGCCGCGCACTGGTCACAGCGCACCGCCGCCTTCCACGGCATCGTCACCTGGTCGCCGACCATCGATCCAGAGCGCCTGAAGCTGCTGTCGCAGGAAATCGTGCTCGAGGCGGGGGGCCGGCTGGTGTTCCACGCCTGGGCGGCGCTTCCGCTGATAGAGGACGGCGTGGTGCGCGGCGCGATTTTCGAGAGCAAGGCCGGCCGCCAGGCCATCCGCGCGAAGGTGGTCGTGGACGCCACCGGCGACGGCGACCTGTTCGCGCGCGCCGGGGCCGCTTGCGAATCGGACATCGAGGCGGACGACATCCACCATTGCATGAACACCGCGTGGCTCTTCGGTGGCGTGGACATGGCTCGCTGGATCGAATTCCGCACCAGCCAGCCGGAGCAGTTCGCGCAGTTCATGGCGCGCGGCCGCGAGAAGCTGGGTGCGTTCGAGCGCCCCTTCGTGTCCTGGCGCAACGACGTGGCCCTCTACATGGGCCCGCGCCAGTCCGGCTTTTCGGCGCTCGACGTGGACGACCAGACCGAGGTCGAAGTCCGCTCCCACCGTCTCATGAGCGCGCACCTGGATTACTACCGCGCCCATGCGCCGGGTTTCGAGAACGCCTGCCTGATGCTCTCGGCACCGCAGCTGGGCGTGCGCCATTCGCGGCGGCTCGTGGGCGTGAAAAAGATGCTGCGCGCGCACTGGCCCACGGCGCAGGTGTTCGACGACGAGATCGGCGTCACCCCCAGCGTGTCGCCGAAGTTCCCGAACATCTCCATTCCTTACGGCTGCCTGGTGCCGGAGAAGCTGGACGGCCTCATCGCTTGCGGCCGCCACATTTCCTGCGACCCCAACAGCCACGGCTTCATGCGCGAGATTCCGCAGTGCTGGATCACCGGGCAGGCCGCCGGCGCCGCCGCCGCGATCGCCGCCAACCGCAACGTTGCGCCGCGCGCGGTAGGCATCGCCGAGTTGCAGGCCGCGCTGTTCGCCCAAGGCGTGTACCTGCGCGCCCGGGATGCAGCGCAGGCGCAGGTGGGCAACATGGGCGATGTGGGACATATCCCCACGGCCAAGGCCGTCTAGAATCCGCAGCTTCCGAAGAAGTGGAGAAACCGATGTCCGCACGCACCGCACCCCCGTTCCGCGCCGACCACGTCGGCAGTTTTCTCCGGCCCAAGTACTTGCTCGAGGCCCGCGACCAGAAGGCCAAGGGCCTGATCGACGCCGCCGCGCTGCGCAAGGTCGAGGACCAGGCCATCGCCGAGATCGTGAAGTTCCAGGAAGACGTCGGCCTGCAGGCGATCACCGACGGTGAATTCCGCCGCACCTATTTCCATATCGACTTCCTCGAGCAACTGGGCGGGGTGAAGACCGACATCCCGGTGCTCATCAAGAAACCCGATGGCACCGAGGAGCTCGCGCCTCCTGTCATCCGTGTCATCGACAAGGTGCGCCACGCCAAGGACATCCAGCTCGCGGACCTGCAGTACCTGAAGTCCTGCACCAAGCGGTCTGCCAAGGTCACCATCCCGTCGCCCACCATGCTGCACTTCCGCGGCGGCCGCGCCGGGATCGACAAGAAGGCCTATCCCGAACTGGAGCCCGATTTCTACGAGGACGTCGCGAAAGCCTACGGCGACGAGCTGGCCTCGCTTTCCAGGGCAGGCTGCAACTACGTGCAGATGGACGACACCAACCTCGCCTACCTGTGCGACGACAAGATGCGCGCCGCTGCGCAGGCCAGGGGCGACGACCCGAACGAGCTGCCGCACCGCTACGCCAAGTTCGTCAACCGCGTCGCGGCGAAGAAGCCCGCCGGCATGACCCTCGCGGTACACCTGTGCCGCGGCAACTTCCAGAGCACCTGGGCGGCGCAGGGCGGCTATGAGCCGGTGGCCGAGGCGCTGCTGTCCGAGATGAATGTGGATGCCTACTTCCTGGAGTACGACGACGCGCGCTCGGGCGACTTCAAGCCGCTGCGCTTCCTGCCCAAGGGCAAGGTCGTGGTGCTGGGGCTCGTGACGACGAAGCTGGGCGAGCTGGAGAAGAAGGACGACTTGAAGCGCCGCATCGACGAGGCGGCGAAGTACGCGCCCCTAGACCAACTGGCGCTCAGCCCGCAGTGCGGTTTCTCCAGCACCGTGCACGGCAACAAAATCGCCGTCGAAGCGCAGCGCGCCAAGCTGCGCCTGGTGATCGAGACCGCCGAGGA
>JBQTJX010000034.1:0-70977 GCA_052386675.1 Betaproteobacteria bacterium | reverse complement strand
GCGCACGCGCGCCGCCTCCCTCGCCTCCCGAACGGCGGCACCCTGCCGCTCGGCCCCCTCCTACGCCCGCAGGTCCGCCTGCGCGCGCCCCACCCCCTTGCGCGCGGCCGCTACCTCCAGCGCACGGCGCTCGCCGGCGAGCCGCGTCGCGCGCTGCTCCGCTTCAGCGCGTTCCAGCGCGTCGGCCAGCGCGCGCTCTTCGGCCGCGTGCCGCTCGCGCGCCATGTGGGCGGCCTCGGCCTCGGCTTCGGCGCGCGCCGTCACGCGATCCATCGCCTGCGCCTCGCGGCTTTCGCGCTCGCCCATCGCCTCCAGCGCGCGGCGTTCCGCCGCCGACTTCTCCTCGGCCGCGGCCAGCGCCTGCGCCTCGGCCTCCGCCCGGGCCTGCGCCAGGCGCGCCGCGTCGGTCTCCAGGCGCACCCGCTCCTGGGCCATCGCCGCAGCGGACCGCTCGACCTGCTCGCGCGCGCTAGCCTGCTCCAGCGCCGCCTGCTCGGCCGCATGGCGCTCCTGTGCCACGCGCACCGCTTCGCTTTCCGTCGCCACGCGGGCATCGGACTCGCGGCGAAGCTTCTCTTCCGCCGACTTGCGCTCGCGGGCCGATTCCAGGGCTCGCTGCTCCGCGGCCAGGCGCTCGCGCGCGAGGCGCCGCGCCTGCTCCTCGGCCGAGGCGCGCTCGCGCACTGCGGCGGCAGCGGCCTCTTCGGACTCGGAGCGCTCGCGCGCGTGGCGCGCGGCCTCCTCTTCCTGGCGCCGGCGTCCCTCTGCCAGTGCCGTCGCCTTGTGCTCGGATTCCTCCTTGGCGCGCGCCTCGGCAGCCGCCTGCGCCTCGGCGCGCTCGCGCTCGGCGACCACGCGCGCCGCGCGCGTCTCGGCCTCGGTGCGCGCATGCGCGATGCGTCGCAGTTCGGCCTCGGCCTGCAGGCGCTCGCGCGCGAGATCCAGCGCGCGGCGCTCGTCGGCGACCCTGGCCTGCGCCGCGGTCTCGGCCGTCTTCTCCGCCTCGATGCGGCTGCGCAGCGCCTCGGTCTGGCCTTCGCCCTCGCCCTGCTTCAGCGCCGCGCGCTGGCGATCGGCGAGCTTCAGCTTGTCGAGCAGTTTGCTCACCGGGCAGGCGCGCTGAAGTCCAGGTTGATGATCTCGCCCAGGGAGTCGGCATGGGCGGCGCGCACCTTCCTCATCTCGGGCAGCGCATCGGCGAAGGCTTCGACCACGGCCGGGTCGTACTGCTTGCCGGCGCCGCGCCGGATCTCCTGCGCCGCCTGCTCCACGCTCATCGGCTCGCGGTGGAATTGGGTCGTGGTCATGGCCTCGAAAGCGTCGGCCACCGCCAGGATGCGTCCGGGCCAGGGAATCGCCTCGCCCTTGAGCCCCTTCGGATAGCCGCCCCCGTCCCAGCGTTCGTGGTGGGTGAGCGCCACCAGGCGCGCCAGCTTCAGGTGCGCCTCGTCGTGCTCGCCGATGATCGCGGCGCCGTACTCCGGGTGGCGCCTGACGCGCTCCCAGTCCGGCGCGCTCAACTGGCCCGCCTTGCGCAGGATCTCCGAGGGCACCGCCAGCTTGCCGATGTCGTGCAGCGGCGCGACCGCCCCGAGCAGCTCGGCGGCGGCGGGCTTGGCGCCGGCGGCGAGCGCGATCAGCTTGGCGTACTGCGTGATGCGGCGGAAACGATTGCCGGCGGCGGCGCTCTCGTGGCATTCCATGGCGCGGCCGAGGCACTCGATCATGTCCATGTGCGCCTCCTGCAGCTTCGCGGTGCGGGCGCGCACCAGGTCCTCGAGCGCCTCGCGCTGGTTGGCGAGCGCGATGTGGGTGCGTACCCGGGCGAGCAGCACCGCGGCGTTGATCGGCTTGGCGACGTAGTCCACCGCGCCCAGGGTGAAGCCCATCATCTCGTCCCGCGTCTCGCCCTTGCCGGTGATGAAGATCACAGGAATGTGCGCCGTGGCCGGGTTTGCCTTGAGCGTCTTGCAGACCGCGAATCCGGTCACGCCCTGCATCTCCACGTCGAGCAGCACGATGTCCGGCTGCGGGTTCGAGGCGGCTTGAAGCAGCGCCGAGGCGCCATCGGCGGCGGTTTTTACCGTGTAGTGCACCGACAGCACCTTCGCCATCAGCGCCAGCAGGTCGGCGGCGTCATCCACGACGAGGACGACGGCCTTCTCCGGAGCGGTTGCCATGGGGCTAGTTTAGCGGCTGCGACGGGTACGGGCGCGACTACGGGGGAGAATACAGGCCCTTCGCCACCGCCATGCGCGCCGCGATCGCCACCAGCATCTCCAGCAGCGGGGTTTCCACACCGGCGCCACGCGCGAACGCGAGCGGCGCGGCGAGGATCGCCTCGACCTCCATCGGCCGCCCGAGTTCATAGTCGAGCAGCATGGATGGCTTGTGCAGCGTTGCCCCGGCGACTTGCGCGCCGCCGGGGCGTTTCGGGGCGCCGGCCACCGCAACACCATGCGCGTGCGCGACGGCGCGGCCTTCCGCGAGCAGCCGCGTCCGGATCGCAGCGAGCGCAGGATCCTCGGACAGGGCCTTGATGGGCTCGCCGAGCAGGACGCACAGCGAGGAGCCGAAATTCACCAGGAGCTTGTCCCACACCGCGGCGCGAATATCCGCGCAGGCCGGCGAGGGCATGCCGGCGACCTCCAGCACGTCCCGCAGGCGCGCCACGTCCGCCGACTCGCGATCATCCGGCGCGCCGATGACCAGCATGTTGCGGCCCGGGGTGAGGTTGTGGACTTCGCCCGGCGCGACGATCTCGTTGGACGAATAGACGATTCCGCCGATCACTTGCTGCGGTGCCACAGCCCCGGCCAGGCGGCCGCCGGGATCCAGCCGCGACAGGTCAGGCGGCGCAGGGCGGTTCGCGGCCAGTCCGCTCGCGTACCACCACGGAATTCCGTTCTGCACAAAAACCACCCTGGTGTCGCGGCCGAGCAGCGGCCCCGCCATCCCGGCGAACGCCCCGAGCGCCGTCGCCTTGGTGGTGACGAACACGGCGTCCTGGACACCCAGCCCATCGGCACGTTCGCCGGCGCGCACCGGCCCGTGCACCACCTCGGCGCCCGAACGCAGCGACAGGCCCCGTTCGCGGATCCCGGCCAGGTTGGCGCCGCGCGCCACCACGGAAACCTCGTGCCCGGCAGCGGCCAGCCGCGCGGCCAGGTGGCCGCCAATGGCGCCGGCCCCGAAAACGCATAGTTTCATGGCCCTGTGTATAATCGATCGCGCTGGTGTTCTCAAGCTAGGTAATCAAAAGTAGCGATGATTCCATCGACGTTGGCGGCGTTTCTCATTGACGACGTTTACTACTTTCCGAGCAGTTCTTCGCTGGTCCTTCCACCACGAGTGAGTACCACGCTACCTTCTTGGCTCTTCCGGCAAGTGGGCGCAAGCCCGTTTTCCAATCATTGATCGAGAGGCAATCAACAATGGCAACCGGTACCGTGAAGTGGTTCAACGATGCGAAGGGCTACGGCTTCATCACTCCCGACGGCGGCGGCAAGGACCTGTTCGCGCATTTCTCGGCGATCCAGGGCTCGGGCTTCAAGAGCCTGAAGGAAAACCAGAAGGTGACCTTCGATGTCACCACCGGCCCCAAGGGCGAGCAGGCGACGAACATCAAGCCGCTCTGACCCGGGGCAGGGGCAGGAAGGCGAAAAGGCCCGGGAGACCGGGCCTTTTTGTTTTCTGCTACCTTCCCTGCAGAGGGAGGAGACCACCATGTTCCGCATGATCATTGCCGCTCTGCTCACGCTCGCATCCGGGCTCGCCGCCGCGCAGGCGTGGCCCGGCAAGCCGGTTCGCATCATCATCCCCTACCCCGCCGGCGGCGGCGCCGATGCGGCCGCGCGACTGGCCGCGGGCGCGCTCACGCAGGCCCTCGGCCAGTCCTTCATCGTCGAGTCGCGGCCCGGCGGCAACACGCTCATCGGCACCGAAGCCGCGGCGAAGTCCGCGCCCGACGGCTACACGCTCCTGCTCACCGGCGGCTCCACCATGTCGGTGCAGCCCTTCGTGTTCCCCGGCAAGCTGCCCTACGACCCGCTCGATGGATTCGCCCATATCGGCACGGTGTCGCGCTTCCCCTTCATCGTCACCGTGCCCGCTTCCCTGCCGGCGAAATCGCTGCCCGAGTTCATCGCGCACGTGAAGTCGCGGCCCGGCCAGCTCTCGTACGGCTCCAACGGCAGCGGCGCCCTCGCGCACCTGGGCATCGAGCGCCTCAGGACGGCCACCGGCATCGAACTCACGCACGTACCCTACAAGGGCTTCGGACCGATGATGCCCGACCTCATTTCCGGGCGCGTCGTCATGACCATGGCGGACCTCGCGCCCATCGCCGGCCACCTGAAGGCGGGCACGCTGCGCGCGATCGCGGTCACCTCGAAGGAACGCTGGGGGCAGATGCCGGAACTGCCAACGGTGGCCGAGGCCGGGATGCCGGGCTACGAAGTGGACGTGTGGTTCGGCCTGTTCGCGCCGGCGAAGACGCCGGTCGAGGTGGTGCAGCGCGCCAACGCGGCACTGCGCAAGTACCTGTCCTCGCCGGAGGCGAAGGAGGCCTTCCTCAAGATCGGCCACGATGCCTCGCCCTCCACGCCCGAAGCGGTGCGCGCGCTGATCCAGTCCGAGCAGAAGGTCTACTCCGGACTGGTGAAGCAGATCGGGCTCAAGCCGGAATAGGCACTGCGCGGAATAGGCACGGCGGCCGGTTTGCCGGGCCTCAAGCCAGTTCCTTTGGTTCTTCGGCGTCGATGAAAACCATCGCCAGCCGGCAGCTTGCGGCGCTGCGGTTCACCCAGGCGTGGTTGGTCGCCTGCTGGACCACCACGTCGCCGGCGCGCAGCGTGGTCTCGGTCTCGTCCAGCAGCAGCACGATCTCGCCCTCCAGCACGATGATGTAGTCGAGGGACCGCGTGCGGTGGATGGCGGGGTCGCGCGGCGGATGCCCGCGCAGCACCTCATCCCCGATGCCGAAATCGCGCAGCAGCGTCTCGTTGTCCGGCGCGATCGCTTCCATGCCGGGCGGGAACTCGGCGATGCGGAAGATGGTGCCGCGGCGCGGCGGCGGCACCGCGATGTCGCGCGCGGCGCGATCCGCGCCATCGCTGAGCGCGGCCGGCGATTCGTCCGTCACCCACAGCAGGGTGGAGGCATTGCCCGCCGCGCGCTGCTTCACATTCGGCGCGGGCGTGTCCATCAGGACGGTCGACCTGCCGTCCACCCGGTGCCCGGTGACGACGCGACGCGTGAGTTTCGCCTTCATGGGGAGGCCTCCATCAGGCTCCTGAAACGGGCTTCCATTCTCGCCGCGTCGGCGTCACGGCCGGTGAAAAGCCGGAAGCCGCCGAGCGCCTGGCCGACGTTCATGTGGCCGCCGTCCATGACCGCACAGCCGGCGCGCCGGGCGGCGCGCAACAACTCGGTTTCGAGCGGGACGTAGACCACCTCCGATACCCACATGCCCGGGTGCAGCAGCGACGACGCAAGCGGCAGGCCGGGCAGCTTCGCCATCCCGGTCGGCGTCGCATGGATCAGGCCCGAAGCGCCCGCGAGCGCCTGCGCCACATCCGCGGCCGCCGAGCAGCGCGGGCCGTGGATCGAGTTCATGCGCGCGGCGAGAGCGAGGCCGCGCCCCGGTTCGCGGTCCACGATCACCAGCTCGCTGGCGCCGAGGCGCAGGATCGCATCCGCGCACGCCGAGCCGGCACCGCCCGCGCCGAGAAGCGCCACCCGGGAGACGTCTGCGCCTGGCAGCGCGCGGCGGAAACCCCAGGCCCAGCCCGGACCGTCCGTGTTGTGGCCGGTCAGCTTTCCATCCGCGATCACCACAGTGTTCACCGCGCCAATGGCTTGCGCCTCGTCGGAAACGGCATGCAGCAGCGGTATGACCGCCTGTTTGCACGGGAAAGTGATATTGAGGCCGCTGAAACCGCGGCGCACCGCGTCATCGAGCAAACCTGGCAACGCTCCGGCGCCCATGCCGAGCACGTCCAGGTCGATCAACCTGTAGCTGAGTTCCAGGCCTTGCGCTTTCGCTTCAGCCTCATGCAGCGCGGGCGAGCGCGAGCCCTGGATTCCGGCGCCGATCAGTCCGCAGCGGATATCCATGTCTCAGCCCCTGTATCCCAGCAGCCGCGGCAAATACAACACCACGTCCGGAAGCGCCGTGATCAGCGCCAGCGCACCGAGCATCACCCACAGGAAGGGCAGCACTTCTCGCACCAGTTCGCGCAGCGGCACCTCCGTGATCTTCGCCATCATGAACAGTAGCAGGCCGTAAGGCGGCGTCACCAGGCCGATCATGATGTTGACCACCGCCACGATGCCAAAATGCACCGGGTCGATGCCCAGCGCCTGGGCAGTGGGCAGCAGTACCGGGAGGATCACCAGCAGGATCGTGGTTCCCTCCAGGAAACAGCCCAGCGCCAGCAGCAGGACGTTCGCCGTCAGCAGGAACATCCACGGCGGCAGCTGCCAGGCCTGCAGTGCCGCGGCGACCGCCTTCGGGATGTTCTCCACCGTGATCACGTAGTTGAACACCAGCGCGCCGGCGATCAGCATGCCAATGGAGATGGTGATGCGCGCGCTGGCGGCCAGCGACCGGTAGACGTCCCTCCAGCCGATGCTGCGGTAGAGCAGCGCCGACACCAGCAGCGCGTAGGCCGCCGCCGCGGCCGCGGCCTCGGTGGGCGTGGTGACCCCGCTGTAGAGCAGCCCAAGCAGGATTACCGGCATCATCAGCGCCGGGAACGCCTCCCGGGTGATGCGGGGCAGATCGCGCAGCGGAACGCGTTCCTCGACCGGGAATTTGCGCCGACGCGCGATGGCGGCGATCAGGCCCATCTGCACCGCGCCGATGAGCAGGCCCGGAATGACGCCCGCGAGGAACAGGTAGCCGATGGAGGTATCCGAGACCAGCGCGTACAGCACCAGCGGGATGGACGGCGGCAGGATCGGGCCGATCACCGAGGACACCGAGGTCAGGGCGGCGGCAAAGGCCGGCGTGTACTTGCCGTCCCTGGTCATCAGCGTCTGCATGATCTTGCCGCTGCCGGCGGCATCCGCCAGCGCGGAACCCGACATGCTGGCGAAGATGATGCTCTGCGCCACATTGACCTGGGCGAGGCCGCCGCGGAAGCGCCCCACCAGCGCGTTGCACAAGCGCAGCAGCCTGTCCATGATGCTGCCGCTGTTCATGAACTCGGCGGCGAGGATGAACAGCGGGATCGCCAGGAGCAGGTAGCTGGTGTACATGCCGTTGAGCAGTTGTTCGGCCGCGGTGCCAGGATCGAGGCCCTTGGCGTGCAGGTAGAGAATCGAGCCGCCGATCATGGCGTGCCCGATGGGCAGGCCGAGCAGGCTGAGCGCGACGATCGCCAGCAGGGCGAGCAGGAACGCGGTGCTCACTCGGGCGCTTCGGGATCCCGGCAGCGCAGCATCTGCACCAGCACCCACAGGTAGCGCACAATGGCCGCGACCATGAACACCAGGAAGATCGAGTACAGCCAATCCATCGGGATCTTGAGGTAGGAGGACTTCTCCACCTTCATGAAGCTGACATAGGCGTATGACGGCCTGAGCGCGCTGCCATACAGGATCACAAGCGCCAGCGCGCACACGGCAGCCATGGCAAGGCGCGCGCGCCGGCCCACGGTGGCGCTGAGGAGGTCGAAGCGGATCTCCTCGTCCGCGCGCAACACGAACGCCGAGCCCCAGAGCACGAGCCAGAGCCAGCAGATGACCGTCAGCTCCGAGGTCCAGCCGACCGGGAAGTTGAAGACGTAGCGGAATACGACCTGCAGGACGAACGCGGCGAACATCACCGCGAGCATGGCCGCGGCGACGTTTTCCGCCCTGCGCCGCAGCCAGGCTCCCGCTTTCCCCATCACGCGCGCGTCACTTCAGCGCGTTGATCTTCTCGAGCATTCCCCTGGGCCAGGCCCTGGCCTCGTCCGAGGCAAGGTAGACCTTCTGCGCGTGGTCACGGAAGGCGTTCACGTTCGGCGCGTACACCTCCAGCCCCTGCTTCCTGAAGCCATCGGCCAGTTCGGCCTCGCGCTTCAGGTGCTCGGACGCGCTCCAGGCGATCGCCTTGTCAGCGGCAGCCTGGAAAGCCCTCTGCTTCGCCGGGGACAGGCCGTTCCAGGTCTTCAGGTTCACCGTCAGCAGGTCGTAGCCCACCAGGTGCGAGGTCAGCACGATCTGCGACATCACCTCGAAGAACTTCATGTTCTGCACGTTGGGCAGCGGGTTGTCCTGGCCGTCGATGGCGCCGGTCTGCAGGCCGGTGTAGGTCTCGGCATAGGCCATGGGCGTCGGGTTGGCGCCGAGGGACCGCCCGAGCAGCTGCCAGGCGTCGCCCGGGGGCATGCGCAGCTTGACCCCGGCCAGGTCGGCGGGCGTGGTGATGCGCTTCTTCGGCTTCAGGCCGACCTGGCGCGTGCCGAAGAAGGTCGGCCCCAGGATCTTCACCTTCACCTGATCCTCGGCCATCTTCTTCATCTCGGCGCCCAGGCTGCTGGCGAAAAACGCGTTCAAGTGATTGGCGTCGCGGAACAGGTAGGCCGAAGTCAGGATGGACCAGGCCGGCACCTGCTTGGAGATGTCCTGCGGCGCGATGTTGCCCATCTCCAGGTTGTCGCGCTGCAGCGCCACCAGTTCGGTGCCCTGCTTGAACAGCGTGCCGTTGTAGAACGGCTCGACCTTGAAGTCGCCCTCCACGTCCCTGGCGAACATCTGGATCATGCCGGCGCGGATGTCCTTGTCGGAGAACACTGCCGCGAAGCGGATGACGGGCTTGGCCTGTGCCCGGGCCGGCAGCGCGGCGGCGGCGGCCAGCGCGGCTCCGGCCTTGAGTGCGGTACGGCGGTCGATGCGATTGCTCATGGTGGTGCTCCTCCTCCTAGGAAGAAACGGGACGGCGGGCGCGGCAGTCGCGCTCCAGGTAGCCGAGGACCATGTCGGCCACCATGGCGCAACGCCGGTGGACATCGCCCTTCGCGCCCATCTCCCTCTGGAAGATGGAGGCGAAGGTGTACTGGTTGGTGACGTTGAACATGCCGAGCGCCGCGATCGCCTTGTGCACCTCTACAGTATCGGCATCGGCGCGGAACGCGCCCTCGCGCCTGCCGCGCTCCAGCACGCGGCCGAGGGTGTCGATGATCGGGCGGTTCAGGGTGCGCATCGCGCGGGATTTCTTCAGGTGCCGGCCGCGGGCCTGGTTTTCCGCCACTACCAGGCGCACGAAACCCTCATGCTCCAGGTAGTAGTGATAGGTGAATTCGACGATGCGGCGCAGCGCGTCCGCCGGCGGCAGGTGCTCGAGCGCCAGCTTGGCTTCCGCCTCGCGGATCTCGGAGTACACCTGCTCCAGCACCGCCAGGTACAGCTTCTCCTTGCTGCCGAAGTAGTAGTTGATCAGCGCTCGCGTGGTGCGGGTGCGCGCCGCGATCGCGTCCATGCTGGCGCCCTTGAAGCCGCGCGAGGCGAATTCGTCCTGCGCGGCGAGCAGGATCCCGGCGCGGTTGGCCGCTGGCGCCTTGGGCTTGCGCATCGCGGCGCCGCGCTCGGCGGCCAACGCTGGAATTGTCGACATCGACAGGGAATTTAACAGGCCCGCCAATTCCGGGCAATGCAAAAAAAGCCCCGGGTCGCTCGCGCGGCCCGGGGCCGGTGTTGCTGCGGCATTCCCGGCTGTCTAGCCGGAGACGCTCCCTGACTTCAGAAATGATCCGGTCAATGAGCACCTCTCGCCGGTCGTGCCTCTGGGGTCTCGCACTGGATCACCTCCTTTCAGTGGTTGCCAGGCTTCAATATAGCAAAGACGCGGCTAGCGCGCGGCGGGCGGCCCGGCACGGTCGACCGCAACATAGCGGAAGCCTGTCCCGCCCTGCTTCCGGATCTCGTCCAGGTAATTCGAGTTCATGACGAAGATCGTGTCCCCGGGCGACAGGTGCCGCAGGCCGTCCCCGGGCGAACGGACCTCGTATCCGGTCACGGGCAGGAACAGGCCCTGCTTCGCCTTGTTGGTGTCGATCACGACGTCGATCCGGACCCCGCGCCGGTGCAGGGCGGTGGCGAAGATGACGCCTTTTGACGCCGCACCCCAGATTGCCGCCTTGCCGCTGACGGCGACGTCCATGTCGGCGAGGAAGTCGGCCGGGAAGGACACGGCCGGGCCTTGCGCCATCGGCTTCAGCGTGGACAGGTCCGCCACCACGTACAGGTACTGTCCGCCGAATATCCGCCCCGAATCGTGCACCGTGCCGAACATGCGGCGGAAGTCATCCAGCCGGAAGAAGTTGACGTGCTCGTAGAAAATGTCGAACCACGCCCGATGCGCCAGGATCCAGTCGAGGCACGGCACCTCGATGTAGATCCTCCCGCCGCCCCTGTTCGCCCGGGCGATCCCTTCGAGGAAGCGGACGGGTTCCTGGACGTGTTCCAGCGTGTGCCGCAGCACGATGCCGTCTGCCACGATCTCCATGGATTCGTCGAACGGGGCCCTCAGCACCTCCGGGCGGTTGCCGGTGTAGGCCGGATCGATCCCGAGCGCGTCCATCCCGGCCTCCAGCATCAGTTCCAGGAACGCGCCCTTGCCGCAACCGACTTCGACTATCCGCCCGGACAGGTGGCGCCGCACGATGCCCAGCACGTCGTGCAGGTGCTTGCGGAAGGTCGGCGAATGGGCGACTTCATTGTCGTAGAACGCGTCGTAGCGCAGCAGCGCGGGGTCGAACGCGGAGTTGACCACGATACCGTTCGCGTCCTGCACCAGCACCATGTCCGCGGTCGCGCAGGACAGGGCCGACGCCCGGTCCGGGAACAGGCGGTTCTGCATCACCGGAAGCCCGCGGCTGACGAACAGCGGCGTTCGCGTGGAGATCGTCGGCACGCTTCCAGTCTATAGCAGGAGCGACTGCGCCCTGGCGCGCAACGCGCCCCGCTGGATCTTGGTGCCATTGGCGCTCGGCGTGGTCGGGAACGCGTCCACCAACCAGACCCGCGCCGGCACCTTGAATGCGGCGATGACCCCGCGCAGCCCGGCCACGATGCCCGCCTCCGTGGGCGCGGCGCCCGGCGCGGGAATCACGAAGGCCACCGGTCGCTGCTCGCCGCCGATGTCCACCGCCACCACCTGCGCGCCTGCCACCGCAGGGTCGCGCTTGATGGCGTCCTCGATTTCCATCGGGTCCACCAGGAAGCCGGCCAGCCGGATGGCGTCGCCCTTGCGCGTCTCGTAGATGAAGCGGCCGTCGGCCAGCAGCTTGCCGATGTCGCCCGTGCGGAAGAAACCGTCGGCGCCGATGGCTTCTGCCGTGGTGGCCGGGTCGTCGAAGTAGCCGGTGAAATTGGTGGGCGAGCGGATCTCGAGATCCCCGCTCACGCCCGGCGCCGCCAGCTCGCCGGTCGCGACGTCGCGGATGCGGACCATCGCGTCTGTCGAGGCCGCAGCGCCGCCGCCCTCGATGCGCTTCTCCGGCGGCAGGCCCTCCGGCTGCACCGAGAACAGCGCGTGCACTTCGCTGGAGCCGTACAGCCCGGCCATGGGCAAGCCGCGCGCAACGCCCTCCAGCGCCACCGCGTTGCCCCCGGGGGCGAGGGCCGCGAAGCCGAACAGCCTGGCGTCGGGAAAAGGCCGCGGCCCGGGGGCGGCCTCGAGCAGGCGGCGGTACAACTCGTCGCCGCCGAACATATGCGTCACCCTGTGCGCCGTCATCAGCGCCGCGGCCTTCGCGCCGTCGTAGGTCTCCATCATCACCACTGGTGCGCCGCCGGCGTAGGCGCCAAGCGTGCTGCTGAACCCGAACACGCCGCAGAACGGCAACCCGCCCAGCAGGCAGGCGCCGTGCCGGTCGAAACCGTAGCTTTCTGCGCAGCGCCGCGCGTGCAGCGAAACGGTCTTCTGCGTATGCATGACCAGCTTGGGGCCCTTGGTGGTTCCCGAGGTGGTGAACATCGCCAGCACCGCGTCCTCCGTGGCGCAGTCCGGCGCATCCGGGTAGTCGCGCTCCAGCGCGTCGAACGCGACTGCCGGCCTGTCCAGCACACGCGCCGGCAGGTCGCGGCCGGCATCCAGCACCGCCACCTTCTCCAGCGCCTGCGCCGCTTCCGCGCTGGCGCCTTCCAGCACCGCGGTGAAATCGATCAGGCGCAAACCGCGCTGGATGACCAGCATCTTCGCGCGCGATTTCCTGAGGATGTGCTCCAGTTCGGCGGAGCGAAAGCGCGTGTTCACCGCCACCAGCGAGGCGCCGAGGCGCGCCAGCCCGAAGAGCAGCGCCAGCCATTCCATCCGGTTCACCAGCCAGACCGCGACGCGATCGCCCGGCCCGACGCCCTGCGCATGCAGCCAGGCCGCAGCACTCCGTCCCATGGCGTCGAACGCCGCATGGCTGACGCGCCGCTCGCCGACGATGAAAGCGGTGGCGCCGGGTCGAGCGGCGAGATGCTCGCGCGAAAGGGCGGGAAGCGTCTGTATCATGGACCGGGCAGATTATGGCAAAAGGCATCCAGGATGAACTGCGCCGCGGATTGATCCGCACGTCCTACGGCCATATCCACTACCGCGAGGCCGGCACCGGCCCGGCGATCGTGCTGCTGCACATCAACCAGCAGTCGTCCGCACTGATGGCGGAACTGGTCGGGGCGCTTTCGCCGCGCATGCGCGCGATCGCGATCGACTATCCGGGCCACGGCATGTCGGACCACCTCGCGCTGCAGCCGACCATCCCGGACTACGCGCACTGCGTGATCGAGGTGCTGGACGCGCTGGGCGTTGGCCCGTTCACCGCGCTGGGCGAGGCCACCGGCGCGGCGGTGAGCGTAGCGCTCGCGGCCGCAGCCCCGGCGCGGGTCGGCCGCGCAGTGCTGGTGAACTGCCCGCTGCTGGAGAAGAAGGTCGCCGACAGCCTGCTGGAGGAATTCAACTCGAAGCTGCGGCCCGCGGACGCGAGCGGCTTCGGCGCGCTGCGCACCGTCGACTTCATGCTGCGGGAGGACCCGGACCACGCGCCGCTGCGGCCGACGCAATCCTGGATGGACCGCATCAACCGCGCCCAGAGCGAGTGCGGCCGGGACCGCTGGCAGGCGTTGAACGCGCTCATTGGCTATGACCTCGGTGCCGCGCTCCAGCGGGTTGAATGCCCGGTCCTGCTCCTCACCGGCGAGCAGTTCTACTTCCGGCACCGCGTGCCGGAGATCGAGAAGCGGGTGCGGAACCTGAAGAGCGAGCTGCTGCCGGGCGCGCGCTTCTGCGCCACCTGGGAGGTGGCGCGCGAGATCGCCCGGCGCGTCATGCAGGAATAAGGTTCGACGTCCGCTGTTTGCCCCGCAGCAGCAACTCCAAGGGGAAAAAACGATGCATCGCAGCATTCTGGCCGTCCTTCTGGTCCTGGTCGCCGCCCTTCCGGCCGCCGCGCAGGCCCCGCGACCGCAAATCGAGACGCGGAAAGTGGAAGGGACGGACAACGTCTACCTGTTCCGCAACGGCAACCACCAGTCCATCTTCATTGTCACCGCCGACAGCGTGATTGCCACCGACCCGGTGGCCTACGGCCGGCCCCAGGGCGGCGCGCAGTACGTCGCCGAGATCCGCAAGGTCACCGACAAGCCCATCCGCTACCTCATCTACAGCCACCACCACTTCGACCACATTGCCGGCGGCCAGGCCTTCAAGGACGCGGGCGCCTCCATCCTCGCGCTCCGGCGCACGAAGGAGCGGCTGGCGGCGATCCAGGACCCGGCCACGCCCCTGCCCGACGAAGTCTTCGACACGCAGCGCACCCTGGTCATGGGCGGGGTCGAGATCGAGCTGACCTACGTCGGGCGCAACCACTCCGACACCACCCTCGTGCTGCGCCTGCCGCAGCACCGGCTGATCTTCCTGGTCGACCTGGTCCCGGTCGGCGCCTTCCCGGCGCTGGGCATGATCGACTTCTACCCTGAGGAAGCGATCGACTCCATGAAGAAGATCCTCGCCATGGACTGGGACCGCATGATCCCGGGCCATCCCGGCCAGCCCGGCGGGCGGCTCGGGACGAAGAAGGACGTGGAGGCGCAAATCGAGCTGCAGCAATACGCCTCGGAGAAGGTGAAGGAGCAGGCCCGGGCCGGGCGCTGCTGGAACCCGGCCGAAGCCGAATTGCAGCTGGAGAAGTACAAGGACCTGCCGGGCTACGCGAACGGACGACCCTACGTGGTCCGTCGCTATTGCGGATATTGGGGACGCGGCACCTAGTGCCTGACTAGGACTTCTTCGCCTTCAGCTTCTCCACCAGGTCCCACATGGTGTGGTCGGCCCAGAACTCCGGGTCGGCGGCGATTTCCTTGTCGCCCTCGGCGCGCAGCGCCGGGGGCACCTTCTGGCGTTCGCAGAAGCCGTGCCAGAACTCCTGGATTTCCTGTGCGCTCATGTCCATGGCGTATTTTACCAATGAGGAAGAAAGCTGCGGTCACGCCATCGCCGGCACCGGAGCCCGGGACCTGCGCATTTCCGCCGGCGGCCGGTCGTCCATCAGCCACTGCAGCGTGAAGGCCGTGAGCCCGATGGCGATCAACGCGCCCCAGGCGAAGTCGTAGCTGCCGGTGCGGGCGAATACCAGCCCGCCCATCCAGGCGCCGAAGAACGAGCCCAGCTGGTGGCTGAAGAACACCACCCCGTAGAGGGTGCCAAAGTGGGTCAGGCCGAAGACCCGCGAGATGATGCCGGTGACCAGCGGCGATACGCCCAGCCACAGCATTCCCATGGCGGCGGCGAATACCAGCGTGGTGGTGGCGCTGATGGGAACCAGCAGGAAGCCGATGATGAAAAGGGTCCGCAGCAGGTAGATTCCCGCCAGCAGCCGCTTCTGGCTGTAGCGCGCCCCGAGCAGGCCGAAGGTGTAGGTACCGATGGTGTTGAACAGTCCGATCAGGCCGAGCGCGGTGGCGCTGACCCCCGGCGCCACGCCGCACAACTGCAGGTAGGCCGGCAGGTGCGTGGTGATGAACACCAGCTGGAAGCCGCAGGCGAAGAACGCCAGCGTCATGAAAAGGTACCCCCGGTGGCCCATGGCCTCGCGCAGCGCATCGCCCAGCGGCTGCGTCGCGGCGGTAGCCGCCACCGGTTCGGCGTCCAGGCGCACGGCCAGGCCGCGAATGGGCAGCGCGAACAGCGCCATGGAACTGGCGATCACGGCGAAGGCGAGCATCGCCGCCTGCCAGCCGAAGCCGTCGATGAGCGATTGCCCGATGGGCGCGAGCAGCATGGTGCCCAGGGACCCGGAGGCCGCCACCAGGCCCACGGTCTGGCTGCGCTTCTCCGGCGGCGTGGCGCGCGTCACCACGCCCATCAGTACGCCGAAGGCCGTGCCGGCGGTACCCACGCCGAGGAGGAAGCCGGCGACGTCCAGCATCAGCTCACCGCGCGAGAACGCCATCAGCGCCATGCCCGCGGCATAGGCGATCGCGGTCCAGACCAGGATCGGGCGCGGGCCGTACTTGTCGGCGAGCGCGCCGACGAAAGGCTGGCTGATGCCCCAGACGATGTTCTGCAGCGCGATGGCAAAGCCGAAGGTCGCCGCCGAGATGCCCGCGTCCAGCGTCATCGGGCGCATGAACAGGCCCAGGCTCTGGCGCAGGCCCATGCAGATGGAAATGATGGTGCCCGAGAGCACCAGCAGCAGGATCATGTCGCGGCGCCGCGCGGGATTCACGGCGCTCACTTTTCCATCGTCTCGAGCTTGCGGTCGAGAAACGCCAGCCGGTCCTGTCCCCAGAAGCGCTCGCCCTCCAGCACGTAGGTCGGGGCGCCGAACACGCCCAGGCGCTCAGCCTCCTCGCTGTTGGCCCTGTAGAGCTTCTGCACCGCTGCGCTGCGCTCCTCGGCCACCAGCGCCTCGCCGGGCAGGCCGTTCTCGTCCGCGATCGCGCGGCGCACGTCCGCGTCCGAGGTATCTCGCTCCTCGGCCCACAACGCGCGCAGCAGCGCGTGCGACAGGCGCGGCGCGTCCAGCCCTCGCGCCTGGGCCGCGATCACCATCCAGCCGGCGGGCTTGTTCCAGCCCGCTGGCTTGCCGTCGCGGGGATAGTGCTTCGGCTCCAGGATGAGCGGCATGCCCAGGTGCTGGCGCCAGCGGTCCAGTTCAAGCGCGTGGTAGCTGCGGCGGGCATCCGGGCGCGTGAGCAACGGTATGCCGCCATTTTTCGGCGCCACGTCCTGGAAGTCATAGGGCTTGAGCACCAGGTTGACCTGGTGCCGCTGCACGATCTGCATCAGCCGCGGCCCGCCCAGGTAGGCCCAGGGCGAGGACAGGCTGTAGAAGCAGGACAGTTCTGTCACAGGACCACTCGGCTACGAAGCGGCGATCAGGATTTTTTCCTGTCGGGACGCTCGGCAGTGGGGCCGCCCGCCTTCTTCCATTCTCCGAAGCCGCCTTCCATGTGCAGCACGTTCTGCATGCCCATGTCGGCGAGCGTTGCCGCAGCCAGCGTGCCGCGCCAGTCCGCCTGGCAGTACAGGATGAAGGTCTTGCCCTCGGCGAACACCGGCTTGTAGTAGGGACTTTCCGGGTCGACCCAGAATTCGAGCATGCCGCGCGGCGCGTGGAAGGCGCCCGGGATCATGCCGTCGCGCTCCAGCTCGCGCACATCGCGCAGGTCCACGAACACCGTGGCCGGGTCGCCGATGCGCTTCTTCGAGTCTTCGATGGAGATACCCCTCGAGCGGGCCTCCGCCTCCGCGATGAGCTGCTTGATGCCTTTTTTCACGAGTGCCATGGCGCCATTGTAAACTCGCGCCATGCCCCGCTACGATTACAGACCGCTCAGCGGAACCTGCGGCAAGTGCACCGGGTCCTTCGAGGTGATGCAGCGCATCTCCGAGCCCAAGCTGACCCATTGCCCCAGCTGCCGGCAGCCGGTGGAGCGCCTCATCGGCGCGCCTGCGCTGGGCGGCAAGTACAGCTACACGCCGAAGAAGATCGCGGACCTGGGCATGACGCAGTACAAGAAGGCAGGAGATGGCGTCTATGAGCGTACCGCCGGCAGCAAGGGCCCGGAGGTAATGCTGAGGGGCAAGCCCAACGTGAAGGCGGACGACTTCTAGGCGACCTGGTCAGTCCGGGATGGCGTAACCCTTGTCCCGGAACAGCCGCAGGCACGCGGCCACCGCCTTCGGGTCGTAGAGCCTGCCGGAGTTGCTTTCCACCTCCTGCAGCGCACGCGCCAGCCCCAGTCCGGGGCGATAAGGCCGATGCGAGGACATCGATTCTACGACGTCCGCAACGGCGAGGATGCGCGCCTCGGGGAGGATGTCGCCGCCCTTCAATCCTCGCGGATACCCGCTGCCGTCGAGCCGTTCGTGGTGCTGGCGCGCCACTTCCGCCACGGGCCACGGAAACGCGACATCCTTCAGCACTTCGTAGCCCTGCTGCGCATGCTGTTTCACCAATTCGAACTCAACCGCGGTGAGACGCCCGGGCTTGGCGAGAATCTCGGCCGGCACCATGATCTTGCCGACATCGTGGACGGCGCCGGCGACGCGCAGGCCTCGCTGCATGTCCTCGCTCGATCCCATTTCCGCAGCGATGGCAGCCGAAAGTTCCCCAACGCGGCGTTCGTGGCCCGCTGTGTACGGATCCCGCAACTCGACCATCTGTGATACCGCGGCAGCGGTGCCGAGGACCGCGGACTCCAGTCGCGCGACATAGTCCCGGATGGTTTCCTCGGTCAGCCGCTTCTCGGTGATGTCCTGGAGCACGCCGAGGATCACGCGCCTGCCCTGGACCTGCGCGACAGTTCCATGGACGCCAACCAGGACCTGCTTTCCATCCTTGCGGACGCCCTGAAACTCGTACTGGATGCTGGCGATCTCGCCGTCCATTCTCCGGCGCAGATTTTCCATCACCAACGGACGATCCCGCTCCAGCACGAACTCGGCAATCGGCATGCCGATGACTTCGCTGGCCGCGTAGCCGAAGATCTCCGCGGCGCGCCGATTCATGTAGATCACCCGGCCGTCGTCGATCATGTAGATGCCCGCCAGCGACTGCTCCACCAGCGCCCTGTAGCGCAACTCGCTTTCCTTCAGTTCCCGCTCGACCGCCCTGCGTTGCGTCACGTCGGCAATCGCGCCCTGATAGCGGAGCACCCGGCCCTGCGCATCCCGCTCCACGGTCGTTCGGTCCTCGACCCACCGCTCTTCGCCGGATGCCGTGATCAATCGGTAGGACTGCTCGAACTCGACCTGCCCTTCGTCCGTATGGCGCCGGACTTCGCCCATGACGCGATCGAGATCTCCAGGATGAACCAGCGCGGAGAACGGCGGCTGCCCCGCCATCAGCGAAGCCGGCCGATAGCCCCAACGCTGCACGTTCTGTGAAACGAACTCGATTGGCCAGCCGGGGTCCGCACGCCAGCGGAACAGGACTACGGGACTGGATTCGATGACGGCAGTCGCCGTCTGCACCGCATGGCGCCTCGCGACCTGGTCGAGGCCGAACGAGAGGTCGCCGGCGAGGCGTTCCAGGGTTTCCAGGACCTCGTGATTGAAGAATCCCCCGCACTCCGAATAGAGGAACAGCGCCCCGATGACCTCGCCATGCTCTCGAAGCGGATGGGCGGCCGCTGCCTGGATGCCGACCAGCCCCGCGGCGTCATGCAATGGCGCCAGCGCCGGATTCGTGCGCAAGTTGCCGGCCCACGCGCAGCCCCCCGGAGAAGTCGCGATGCAGGCCGGACCTGGACCACCTGCGTTCAGGAACGCCTCATGGGCATGAACCAGATCCGCTCCGCCTCCGTCGACCGCACAGCGCGTCGCCAGCCGGACCTTGCCATTCGAGTCGACGATACCGATCCAGGCAGCCCGGAAGCCACCCTGACTGACCGCCGCCTTGCACACGCCGTCGAAAAGGGCATCGCGGTCCAGGCCCATCGCCACCAGCCTGCCGACTTCCACCAGCATCCGTCGCAGGCGATCCATCCGCTCCAGCCCGCGCTGATGGCGCAGGAGCAACCCAAACAGCAGCAGCGCCGTCACGACGACGAATCCGAGGCCCTTGACCAGGCCGATCTCGAACTCGATGTCATCGCCGAGCTGAAGCAGATGAACGATCGAGTCCGAGAGAAACAGGTAGACAACGGCGCCGATGGCGTAACCGACTGCCACGCGCATGGAGGAACCGGATCTCATTCGGCGGCCCGTGACGTCACTCCGGCATGCTGGGCCCTTGCGCTTGACCGGATTTGACCTGCATCAAACGAAATCCGGCCGAGCGTGGTCCAACCCGGCAACAGGCGGAGTAAACAGGTCAATCCACCTTGATATTCCCCTGCTGGATCACCTTCGCCCACTTCGCGATTTCCTCCAGCAGCTCGTCCTTGAGCGCCTCCGGCGTGCTCCCCGAGACCTCGATGCCCTGTGCGAGCAGCTTGGCGCGCAGGTCGGGCATTTGCAGGACCGCATTGGTCTCGCGATTGACGAGCGCGATCGCCTCCTTCGGGGTACCGGCCGGTGCGAACAGCGCGTAGTCGGTCGCGGACACCACGCCGGAGAGGCCGGACTCGATGAGGGTTGGTTGCTCCGGCAACTGCGCCGAGCGCTTGCGCGCGGCCACCGCCAGCGCGCGAACCTTGCCGGATTTCAGGTGCGGGAGGTAGGCGGGCAGGCTGTCCAGCGCCATGTCCACGCGCCCATCGAGGAGGTCCGGCAGGATCTGGGTCGTCCCCTTGTAGGGCACATGGACCATCTTCACTCCCGCAGCCTGCGTGAACATTTCCCCGGTGAGATGGATGAGCGCGCCCACGCCGGAGGACGCGTAGGTCAGTTTCCCCGGGCTGGCCTTGGCCAGGGCAACAAGGTCGGCGACCGACCTGGCCTTCGAGGACTGCGGCACGATGAGCGCCACCGTGCCGTAGCCGATGCGCGTCACCGGCGCGAAGTCCCGCCGGATGTCGAAGCTGAGCTTCTTGTGCATGAGCAGCACGATCGCCTGTCCGCCGATCGGGCCCACCAGGAACGTGTAGCCGTCGGGTGCGCTCTTCGCCGCCGCATCCGTCCCGATGGTGGTGCCGGCGCCGGGCTTGTTGTCGATCACGACGGGCTGCCCCAGGCGCTGCGAGAGCTTTTCGCCGATCGAGCGCGCGACGATGTCCACGCCGCCGCCCGGCGGGAAGGGCACCACGAAGCGGACAGCCCGGGCAGGATAGCTCTGCGCGACCGCCACCGGTGCCAGGCCGCAGGCGAGCACGAGCAGCACAAGCAAACGCGGGCGGAACGATTTCATGCGAAGTCTCGCTGGTGGTTGCGTTCAGGCATCATAGTCGGATTCAAACTGAGGAGCACACCATGGCCAAGGCCTACTGGATTTCCTGCTACCGCGCCATCCATAAACCCGACGCGCTCGCCGCCTACGCCGCGCTCGCCGGCCCGGCGATCCTGGGCGCCGGCGGGCGCTTCGTGGTCCGCGGCATGCCGGACAAGGTGCACGACAACGGTGTCATGCAGCGCACCGTGGTGGTGGAGTTCGAAAGCCTCGCCGCCGCCCACGCGGTGCATGACGGCCCCGCCTACCAGGCCGCGCTGAAGGCGCTGGGCGACGGCGTTGATCGCGATTTCCGCATCGTCGAGGGCGCCCCCTGAGATGAAGATCACTGCGATCGAGGCCTGTGTCCTCACGGTTGCGCCGCCCAAGCCCATGGCGCTGGATTTCCCGCACCACAAGCTGGTGGTGGCGCAGATCGCCACTGACGAGGGGCTGCAGGGCCTGGGCTACAGCCTGGTGTTCGGCGGCGGCGGCGCGGAGAGCGTGCTCGCCTACCTGGAGACGCGCTTGAAGCCCCTGCTCCTCGGCGAGGACCCGCTCGCGGTGGAGAAGCTGTGGGAGAAGATGTATCGCGGCGACCGCGGCGTGCGCCGCGTCGGCATCGCCGGGATGGCGCTCTCGGCGCTGGACATCGGCCTGTGGGACATCGCGGGCAAGGCGGCGGAACTGCCGCTGTACAAGCTCTGGGGCGCGGTGCGCGACAGCGCCGACTGCTACGGCTCCGGGGGTTGGGGCAACTACACCGAGGCCGACCTCATCGGCGAGGCCGAGCGCTACGCCGCCATGGGCTGCCGCTACTACAAGATGAAGATTCACCATCCCGACCCGGAAATGAACCGCAAGCGGGTCGCGGCGGTGAAGAAAGCGCTCGGGCCCGGCGTCAGCATGATGGTCGACGTGAACCAGAAGCTCGACCTGACCGGCAACATCCGCCAGGCCGCGCTGCTGGAGGAATTCGACCTGGTCTGGTATGAGGAGCCGGTCAACTCGGACGACAACGCCGCCTGCGCCGAGGTCGCCGCCGCGATCCGCATCCCGGTCGCCACCGGCGAGAACCACTACAACCGCTACGAATTCCGCGACCTCATCGAGCGCCGCGCCGCGCGCTACCTCATGCCCGACATCTGCCGCGCCAACGGCTACAGCGAGACGCTGAAGATCGGCCACCTCGCGGCGGCGCATGGCATCCGCGTCTCGCCGCACGTGGTGTACGAGCTGTCCATCCAGGTCTGCGGCACGCTGGCCAACGGCTTCCTGGTGGAGCTCATGGACTGGATGCCGGCGGACCTGTTCGAGGCGCTGCCGCAATGCGTGAACGGCGCCATCCGCATCCCGGAGCGGCATGGGCACGGCATGGTGCTGGCGAAGGGTGCTGTGGAGAAGTACCGCAGCGCCTAGGGCCATCTCGCCTCGCGGAACACCGGCGCGGGCGCAATGCGCTAGTCTTTCCGCATGCCTTCACGCCCCGCGACGAAGCCGCTCCTGCCCGTCACCATCCAGCCCGGCGGCGTGCGCTATGCCCCGGGTATCCGTGCCGGGCGCTGGATTTTCGCCACCGGACACAAGGGCACCGCCGATTTCGTCTCCGGCATGGCGCCGGAAGTGCTCGAGGCCGGTGCGCCGGCCCATGGCCTGCCGAAAAACAAGAAGGAAGCGCTGCGCGTCTTCGCCAGCTTCGCGAAAGTGCTCAAGGCCGGCGGCGGCGACCGCGACCACGTGGTGCGCGTGGATCAGTACTACCGCCACGGCCAGGTGGTGCCCGCGTACCACGAGGAGCGGCGCCGGTTTTTCGGCGGCCACATCCCGCCCAGCACCTCGAACCTGCACCAGGAGTTCCTCGCCGCGGGGCAGGACATGGAAGTGCAGTTGATGGCGGTCGTGCCCGGGCGCGGCATGAAGCCGGTGCAGCGCCGTCCGAAGGACCTGCCGGTGCATGCCAGCTCCGGCTACAGCCCGGTGCTCACCTGTGGTGACTACGTGTTCGTCGCCGGCCAGACCGCCGAGGCCTTCAATGCCGCCGAGGGCCCGATCGATCCTTCCGCGCGCCTGCACGCGGGCCATCTCTGGAAGGGTTCGCCCATCAAGCTGGAGACCGAATTCATCCTCACCCGCAAGCTGAAGTCCGCGCTTGCCAGCGTCGGCAACCGGCTCGAAGACGTGGTCAAGGCGCAGGTCTACCTGCGCGACCTGGAGGACGTGCCGAAATTCAACGAGGTGTGGGCGAAGCATTTCCCCAAGGCGCCTCCCGCCACGACCATCATCACCACCTCGAACCCGGGTTTCGTGTGCGAGGTGGGCCGCATCGAGATCAACACCATCAGCGTGCGCCGCGGCGGCAGGACCAGGAAACAGGTCGTGGACGCCGGCGTGCCGATGCCTTTCGCCGGGCAGGTGCAGGCCATCCGCGCCGGCGACCTGCTGTTCGTGGGCGGCCTGATGGCGGTGGACGCGAAGGGCGCGCTCGCCGCGCCGGCGCGCATCGATCCGCGCCAGCCGCATTTCGCTTCCGCGGCGGAACTGCAGGTGGACTACATGCTGGCGCAGGCCGAGAAAATCTGCCGCAAGGCCGGCACCTCGCTCGCCAACGTGGTGCGCGCGCAGCAGTTCCACACCAGCCTGTCCGATTTCCACGCCGCGTGGCGCGCGTGGGACCGGCGCCTGCCCGGGCAATACCTGCCCTTTTCCGCCATCGAAGTGCCCGCGCTCGCCGTTCCTGGCGCGGTGGTGATGCTGGACCTCTGGATCTACGCGCCTCACGCTCCCTGAGAAAGGACGACCATGAAACGCCTCCTGCTGCCCCTGCTCCTCCTCGCTCCCTTCGCCGCGCCGTCGCAGGCCCAGGAGTTCCCGCCGCCGCAGATCCGCGTCGTGGTGCCCTTCACCGCCGGCGGCGGCACCGACGTCATCATGCGCCTCGTCGCGCAGCACATGGCCGAGTCGCTGAAGACCACCATCATCATCGACAACCGCGTCGGCGCCGGCGGCGTCATCGGCTCCAAGCATGTCGCCGACCAGGCGCCCGACGGCAGGACCTTCCTTGCCGTCGCGAGCGCTTTCGGCGTCCGTGCCGCGATTGACCGCACCGTGCCCTACGAGGTGGGCAAGGACCTGGTGGGCGTCGGCCAGATGGCGCGCTCGCCCAGCTTCATGGTGGTCTCCACCCAGCACGGCTTCAAGTCGCTGCAGGACCTCATCGCCTACGCGAAGAAGCAGCCGCAGGGGATCCACTACTCCTCCGCTGGCGTGGGCAGCACCGCGCACCTGCACGCGGCGGCCACCGCGCACCTCGCGGGGATCAAGGCCGAGCATGTGCCGCAGCGCGGCACGCCCGAGGCGGTGAACGACGCCATGGCCGGACGCGTTCTGTATGCCTTCGCGCCGGGCCCGAACGCGATCCCGCTCGCCAAGGCGGGCAAGCTGCAGATCCTGGTCACCACCTCGGCCGCCGGCGCCAATTTCTACCCGGGCGTGCCTTCGCTCGCGCAGGCCGGCGTGCAAGGCTACGAAGGCGACGACTGGTTCGGCGTGTTCGCACCGGCCAATACGCCGATGGCGATCCGCGATCGCTTTGCCGCCGAGATGCAGAAGGCACTCGCGCAGCAGGCGGTGAAGGATCGCCTCGCGACGCTGGGCGCGGAGCCCGCGTTCATGGGCGCGGCGCAATTCGACGCCTTCGCCAAGGACTACGTCGGCATGGCGCGCAAGCTGGGCGAAGCCGTCGGCATCAAGCCCCAGTAAAAAGAAAAAGGCGACGCGCCATGGCCGGACAGATCGAAGCGCGGCTGAAGCAGCTCGGCTACGAACTGCCGCCGCCGTTCACCTTCCCGAAGGACAACCGCACCGGCTGCACGCAGTCGGGCAAGCTGCTGTTGCTCTCCGGCCACGGCCTCGCCCTGCCGCAACTGCCGGGCGTGCGCCAGACCGGCAAGTTCGGCGTCGACATCACGGTGGAAGAAGGTTATGCCACCGCGCGCGCGGTGGCGCTCACCATGATGGCGACGCTGAAGGCGCACTGCGGGGGCGACCTGGACCGGGTGAAGCGCGTGCTGCGCCTGTTCGGGATGTGCAACTGCACGCCGGATTTCGCGCAGCAACCGGGCGTGATCGACGGCGCATCGGACCTGTTCTATGAAGTGTGGGGGCCGGAGTCCGGCCGCCACGCGCGCTCCGCCGTCGGCCACGTCGCGCTACCGCGTGGCATCGCGGTGGAGATCAACGGGGAGTTTGAGGTGGCCTAGGCGGCCTGGCTGGCCTAGCCGGACCTGGCTTTGGCGCGCGCCTGCTGCGCCAGTTGCTCCAGCGCCTCGTAGGGCTGGGCGCCCACCACGCCGTAGCCGCCGGCGACGAAGGTCGGCACGCCGGTGACGCCGTAGTCGCGGGATTTCTCCCAGTCGGCATCCACCGCTTCCTTGAACGTGCGCTTCTCCAGCACTTCGCGCGCCTTGTCCTCGGGAAGACCGACCGCCTTTGCAATCGCGACCAGCGTGTCCGGGTCGCCGATGTTCTTGCCGTCCACGAAATAGGCGCGGAACAGCGCGTCGTGGATGTCCGGGCCGGTGTGCTGGTCACCCAGTGAATCCACCCAGGCCCCCAGTTCCTGCGCGAGCCGGCTGTTGTAGGTGTGCGAGCGGTTGCCGTAGGGCAGCCCTTCGGCTTGCATGCGGGCGCGCATCTCGGCCTGCTTCTGCGCGATGTTGAAGCCGCGGCCGGCGAAGAGCGCTTCCAGGCTCTTGCCTTCGGCCGGCGTGTCCGGGTGCAGGGGGAAATGCACCCACTTCACCTTCACGTCCTGCTCCCGCTTCAGTTTCTCAATACGCACGGTACTGAGGTAGCACCAGGGTCAGACGTAGTCGGAGAAAATTTCCATTTCCAAGGATTCGCTCATGGCGGCATTGTAGCCGCAGGCGGCCAGCCAGCCGGGGCTCTTGCATCATTCACCCTTTTAGGTTAATGTATACGGCATGGACCTGGATGACACCCTCGTCGCACTCGCGGACCAGACCCGCCGCAGCATCCTGAAGCGCCTGGCCGGCGGCGATGCGCGCGTGACCGAGATCGCGGCGCCCTTCGACATTTCGCTCAATTCGGTCTCCAAGCACATCCGCATCCTGGAGCGCGCCGGCCTGGTGAAGCGGCGCGTCGAGGGCCGCGACCACTACCTGTCGCTGGATGCCGCCCCGCTGGACGCGGCCGCCGCCTGGATGCTGCGCGAGCGCGCCGCCTGGACCCAGCGCCTGGACAAGCTTGAAGCCGCGCTGCGCGCGGAAGACGCCATCGAAAAAGCCAGACAAAGGAGAAAACCGTGATCGACGACCCGCGTTCCACCCTCATCAAGCCCTCCACCATCCGCTTCGAGCGCCTGCTGCCCGGCCCGGTCGATCGGGTCTGGGCCTACCTCACCGAATCAGACAAGCGCGCGACCTGGCTCGCCGCGGGCGAGTTCGACCTGCGCGTGGGCGGCGAGATCGAACTGCGCTTCGACAACGACTCGCTCTCGGATGACACGCCAAAGGGCGGCCCCTCGCGCCGCATCAAGGGCCGGATCACGCGCCTGGAGCCCCTGCGCGTGCTCGCCCACACCTGGAAGTGGGACGCCGGCGATTCGGAGGTGACCTACGAACTGACACCCAAGGGCAAGGACGTGCTGCTGACCATCCACCACCGGATGCCGGACGAGCGCGGCCTGCTCTACGCGGTGGGCGGCGGCTGGCCGGTGCATGCGGGCATCCTGGCCGACGTGTTGAACGGCGTGAAGCCGCGGCCCTTCTGGGCCACGCACGCGCAGGTCTCGAAGGAATTCGAGGCGGCGAACTAGCCCACGGTCACCAGGCTGCGGTCAGGCCCGGGTCCAGTCGTGGATCAGGGCCTCGTAGATCCCCACCGACTGCCGGATGCGCTCCATGTTGCAATACTCGTCAGTCTGGTGCGCCATGGCCGCCTCGCCCGGCCCCAGCACCACCGTCGGCGCGCCCTTCCAGGCGGTGAGCAGGTTCGCGGCGTCAGTCATGTAGGGCGCGGTGCGGGCCTCGGGCTTTTCCTTCAGCACCGGCTTGCAGATCTCGAACACGCGCTGCATCCACTCGTTCTGCGGCTCGGTCCACACCGGGCCCATGTCGGAGAAGATGTCCATCTGCGCGTCCGCGCCCATCAGCGCCTGCAGCCGCTTCAACAGCGCCGCGTGGTCGGTGCCGGGCACGGTGCGGATGTCGACGCCGATGCGCGCCAGGTCCGGCACCAGGTTGACGCCGCTGCCGCCTTCCACCGTGCCGACATTCATCGTCGGCGAGCCCATGACCGGGTGCGCCGGGACGCCGAACTCGAAGCCTTCCAGCTTCGCAATGGCCCTGGCCGCCTTGTAGATGGCGTTGTCGCCCAGGTGCGGCATGGAGCCGTGCGCGGATACGCCCTTGAATTCGGCATGGAACTTGATCGAACCCTTGTGGCCGACCATCGGGTAGTTGGAGGTGGGCTCGCCCACGACGATGGCGCCCGCCTGGCCCATCAGCTTGGGCAGCTGCGCCAGGTGGCGCGAGCCGACGCAGCCGTTCTCCTCGGAGGCGGTCAGCACCAGCACGATGCCCGGCGTGCCGCTGAGCTTGTCGGCGAAAGCGCGCGCGGCGATGAGCATGCCCGCGACGCCGGCCTTCATGTCCGAAGAGCCGCGGCCGTAGAGCTTGTCGCCGTCGGTCTCGCCGGCGAAAGGATCCCTGGACCACTTGCGCGTGCCCAGCGGCACGATGTCGAGGTGGCCGGTGAGGCACAGCGGCGGCTTCGCGTCGTTGCCGCCGGCGCGCGCGATCACGCTGGTGCGGCTGTCCTCGTACTCGTGGTATTCGACCTGGTAGCCCCAGGCGAGCAGCCGCTCACCGATGTGGCGCGCGCAGTCGCGCTCGCGTCCGGGCGGGTTGACGGTGTCGAAGTGGAGCAGGTTCTGCGTGAGGGAGACGGCGTCGGCGGAGCTCATGGCTGGATCATACCCGCGCGTTCAGGCGGTTGAGGCCCGCGCCGCCTGCCACGCCCGCCACACTCCCCACGCATAGACCGCGGCAAGCGCGAGCAGGCACAGCACGCCCACCGCCACGTGCCGGTTGACCAGCTGGTCCACGGCCCAGCCGTAGTCGTCCACGAGTTTCGTCGCATCCGAAAGCCCGGTGCCTTCCTGCTCGCCGAAGGGAATCCTGCCCTTGTCGGTGCGCGTCGCCCACCACACCGAGAACATGTCCACGAAGGCCGCCGCGCCGATGGCGACGAAGCCCCAGCGCAGGCTGCCCTTGTAGAGGTTGGTCTCCTTGCCGAAGAAGAAGCTGGCCATCAGCAACGTGGCGAGGATCATCCCGAGGCCATCGCCGCCGAACACCACCAGCATCATCGCGGTCTTCTGCGATATGCCCAGCGTGCCGATGAGCTGCAGCAGCAGGATGACCCCGGCGAGCGCGACCACCAGCCAGTTCTCCTTCGTCCAGGCGCGCCAGGCCATGAACCCGACTGCGCCCAGCACCACCAGCGGCGTCACGAAGCCGCGCGTTTCCGCGGTGATCGCCTTCCACAAGGTCGGGATCGACCAGAAGCCGCACAACCACGCGGTGATGGAATGCCCCAGCTCGTGCACCGGCATGGTGAGGAAGGTGCGCTGCAGGAACGGCATGAAGGCGTTGAACAGGAGTGCGAGCACGAGCATCGCGGGAATCGCGGCGAGGCAGAACCTGAATTCGAGCGCCGGGTCCTGGATGCCCTCGGGCCCGGTCAGGGGCTGGAGCTGGATGCCGCCCGGGAGCGGCGCGAAAGCGTCGGGCTGCAGCGCCGGTTGCACAGGCGCCGCGGCGGCCGCGCCCGCCCGGCCCTGCTTCCTGATGGCCTCCGCCTTGGCGTAGTTGGCCCCGCATTTCGGGCACTCGGGGCCCGAATCGCGAGGAGCATTGCACCAGGGACAGGTCGCGGCCATGGCGGGAATCCTACCTGCATAATGGCGGCTCCCCCTATCCTGGAGCCACCCGAAATGCACGCCGCAGCACGCATCCGCCGCATCGGCCTCGCCATCGTCCTCGCCGCATTCGCCACCACCGGATTCGCGCAGGCGAAGAAGGCCCCCGGGTCGGCGTCATCCACCTACGAACCCACCTCCGGCCAGGAAGGCAAGGACGTGGTCTGGGTACCGACGCCGCAGGTGGTGGTGGACAAGATGCTGGACATGGCCGGGGTGACGAAAGACGACTTCGTCATGGACCTTGGCTCCGGCGACGGCCGCACCGTCATCACCGCGGCCAAGCGCGGGGCGCGCGCCGTGGGCGTCGAGTACAACCCGGACATGGTGGCGCTGTCGCAGAGGAACGCCGCGAAGGAAGGCGTTGCCGACCGTGCGACGTTCATGAAGGCCGACCTGTTCGAGACCGATTTCTCGAAGGCCACCGTCATCACCATGTTCCTGCTGCCGGACATCAACATCAAGCTGCGCCCCAAGATCCTGGCGTTGAAGCCGGGCACGCGCATCGCGTCCAACAGCTTCACCATGGGCGACTGGAAAGAGGATGGCCGCGCCACCCTGAGCGCGGAGGCCGGCTGCAACACCTCCTGGTGCACCGCCCTGTTGTGGATCGTCCCGGCGCGGGTCGAGGGCACGCACAGGCTGCCGCAGGGCGAGGTCCGGTTCAAGCAGCACTACCAGGAACTCTCGGGCAGCCTGGTGGACGGCGGCAAGGCCTACGCGCTGGAGGGCAAGGTGCGCGGCGAAGAAGTGACCTTCACCGCCGGCGGCCGCGCATACCGCGGCCGCATGAACGGCGGGCGCTTCGAGCTCAAGAGCGAGCCCGCCCGCTGAAAAGCTAGCCCGCCAGCGCGAGCAGCAGCGCGTTGCTGCGCTTCACGAACCCGGCGGGGTCCTCCAGCTGCCCGCCTTCGGCGAGCAACGCCTGGTCGTAGAGCAGCGCGGCCCAGTCGGCGAGCGCCGGGTCATCGGGCTTGAGGCGCTTCACCAGCGCATGGCCCGGGTTGATCTCGAGGATGGGCTGCGAGGGCGGTGCATCGCGCCCCGCGGCCTTGAGTATCCGCGCGAGGTTGCCGCCCATGTCGTGCTCGTCGGCCACCAGGCACGAGGGTGATTCCACCAGGCGCGTGGACACCCGCACCGACTTCACCCGCTCGCCCAGGGCTTCCTTCAACTTGTCCACCAGCCCCTGGTGCGCGCCGGCGTCCTCGGGCTTTTTCTCGTCGGCGCCCGCGACCTTGTCCAGCCCCGGCTCGCCGCGCGCCACGGAGTACAGCTTCTTCCCTTCGAACTCGGTGAGCGAGCCCACCAGCCACTCGTCCACGCGGTCCGACAGCAGCAGCACTTCCACGCCCTTCTTGCGGAAAATCTCCAGGTGCGGGCTGTTCTTCGCCGCGAGGAAGGTTTCGGCGGTGACGTAGTAGATGCGGTCCTGGCCTTCCTTCATGCGCGCCACGTAATCGGCCAGCGACACCGTCTGCGCCTCGGTATCACCATGGGTGGAGGCGAAGCGCAGCAGCTTTGCGATCTGCTCCGCGTTGGCGTGGTCTTCACCCGGGCCTTCCTTGAGCACGCGGCCGAACTCGGCCCAGAATTTCGCGTACTTCTCCGCGTCCTTGCCTGCGATGTCCTCCAGCAAACCCAGCACGCGCTTGGCGCAGCCGGCGCGGATGGCGTCCACGTCCTTGCTCTGCTGCAGGATCTCGCGCGACACGTTCAACGGCAGGTCCGCGGAATCCACCACCCCGCGCACGAAGCGCAGGTAGGCGGGGAGCAGCTGCTCGGCGTCGTCCATGATGAACACGCGTCGCACGTACAGCTTCAAACCCTGTTTACGCTGCCGGTCCCACAGGTCGAAGGGCGCCCGCGCCGGGACGTACAGGAGCTGCGTATATTCCTGGCGCCCCTCCACCCGGTTGTGCGTCCAGGCCAGCGGCGCCTCGTAGTCGTGCGCCACGTGCTTGTAGAACTCGGCGTACTGGTCCTCGGTGATGTCCGCCTTCGGACGCGTCCACAGCGCGCTCGCCTGGTTGACGGTCTCCTCCTCGATCGCCTCCGCAGTTACACCCTCTTTGGAGCCGTCCTTCTTCATCACCACCGGCACCGCGATGTGGTCGGAGTACTTGCGCACGATCGCGCGCAGTTGCCAGCCGCCCAGCAGGTCGTCCTCGCCCGCGCGCAGGTGCAGGGTGACTTCGGTGCCGCGGCCTGCCTTCTCGGCCGGCTCGATGCTGTAGGCGCCCGCTTCCGTGGCCATGTTGCATTCCCAGCGCACCGCCTCGCCGGCGGGCCGCCCGGCGCGGCGCGTGAGCAGCGTCACCTTGTCGGCGACGATGAACGCGGAGTAGAAGCCGACGCCGAACTGGCCGATGAGGTTGGCATCCTTCGCCTGGTCGCCCGACAGGTTCTGCACGAATTCCTTCGTGCCCGAGCGGGCGATGGTGCCGATGTTCTGCACCACCTCGTCGCGCGACATGCCGATGCCGTTGTCCGCGATGGTCAGCGTGCGCGCGTCCTTGTCGAACGAAATCCGGATCCGGGGTTCCGGGTCGTCCTCGTAGAGTGCGTTGTCGGCGAGGGCCTCGAAGCGCAGCTTGTCGGCGGCGTCGGCGGCGTTCGAGATCAGCTCCCTGAGGAAGATCTCCTTGTTGGAGTACAGGGAGTGGATCATCAGGTTGAGCAATTGCTTCACCTCGGCCTGGAAGCCGAGGGTTTCCCTGGCCTGGGAGGCCGGGGCGGCGGTGTCGGTCATGTGCAGATCCATCCCTTGCGTGAAACTGTCGCCCAGTTGAGGGCGGGGGCGCGCATTTTAAAGCCTCCGATTGCATAATGCGGGCTCCCCTTTTCCCGGAGCCTCCCCGAAATGCACGCCCTGCCCCCTGTTGGCCTTGTTCGCCTGTTCCGCCACGCCGGACTCGCCCTCGTCCTGGCCACCGCCAGCACGCTCGCCCTTGCCCAGGCGCAGAAGGCCCCCGCGGCCGCCAGCTACGAGCCCAAGTCCGGCCAGGAAGGCAAGGACGTCGTCTGGGTGCCCACGCCCCAGGTGCTGGTGGACCGGATGCTGGACATGGCAGGCGTGAAACCGGGCGAGTTCGTCATGGACCTGGGTTCGGGCGACGGCCGCACCGTCATCACTGCGGCCAAGCGCGGCGCGCGCGCCGTGGGCGTCGAGTACAACCCGGACATGGTCGCCCTGTCCCAGCGCAACGCCGAGAAGGAAGGCGTCAAGGCCACGTTCATGAAGGCGGACCTGTTCGAGACCGATTTCTCCAAGGCCGACGTCATCACCATGTTCCTGCTGCCCAGCATCAACCTGAAGCTGCGCCCGAAGATCCTCGGCCTGAAGCCCGGCACCCGCGTCGTCTCCAACAGCTTCGACATGGGCGACTGGACCGCGGACGAAACCCAGACCATCACGCAGGACAAGGGCTGCAACGTGTCCTGGTGCACCGCGCTCCTGTGGATCGTGCCGGCCAACGCCGCCGGCGCGCACAAGACCGTGCACGGCGAGTTCGTCCTGCTGCAGAAATACCAGGAACTCACCGGCACCCTGCGCACCGCCGGCCGCTCCGTTCCCGTGACCGGCAAAGTGCGCGGCGAAGACGTGACCCTGACCGTCGTCGGGCGGACCTACCGCGGCAAAGTCACGGGCGGCCGGCTCGAACTGAACTGAAGCAGGAAATCAGGGACGGACCACGATTAACCCGGTACTTCGCGGCGGCCTCGCCCTTTTCCTTGCCTCCGGGTTGGCGCTCGCTCAGGCGCCGGCCAAGCCCGAGGCCTTCGAGCCCGTCTTCGGCCAGGCCGGCAAGGACGCGGTGTGGGTGCCGACACCGCAGGCGCTGGTGGACCGCATGCTGGACATGGCGGCGGTCAAGCCCGGCGAGCGCCTGATCGACCTGGGATCGGGCGACGGGCGCCTGGTCATCTCGGCTGCCAAACGCGGCGCGCTGGCGCTGGGCGTGGAGTACGAGGAAAAGCTGGTCGAATACGCGCGCAACCTCGCCAGCCGCGAGGGCGTCTCGCCGCTCGTCCAGTTCGTGCGCGAGGACCTGTTCGAGACCGACCTCTCCGGCGCCGACGTCATCACCCTGTTCCTGCTGCGCGACATGAACCTGAAGCTGCGCCCCAAGCTGCTCGCGCTAAAGCCCGGCACGCGCATCGTCGCCAACACCTTTGACTTGGGCGAGTGGCTCCCGGACCGCTCCGAGAACCTGACGCTGGAGGACGGCTGCAACTCGGCCTGGTGCCTGGCGATGATGTGGACCGTGCCGGCGCGGGTGGCCGGGGTACACCAGTTGCCGCAGGGCGAATTCACCCTGGCGCAGGAATTCCAGATGCTCTCGGGCACCGCGAAGGTCGACGGCCGCGAATTCCCGGTGGCCGGCAGCGTGCAGGGCGTGTCGGTGACCCTGACCGGCGGCGGCAGGACCTGGTACGGGAAGGCAAAAGACGGCCGGCTGCAGCTGGACTGAAGTCCGGAAATCAGGGACAGACCACGTTTTCCAAGGCCGTACCGGACACAAGATGTAACCGATCGGTTACATTTCCGTCCCGCCCGCGCCCCCCCGCGGCTCAGTCGAGCTTCACCCCCGCCTTTCGCACCACCTCGCCCCAGCGCACCGTGTCCGCGCGCACGACCTCGGCGAAGGCGGCCGGCGACGTCCCCGTCGGCAGCAGTCCCATCTTCAGCATCTGCTCGCGCCCCTCCGGCGATTGCACCGCCTTGACGATCTCGGCACTCAGCCGCTCGATGATCGCGCGCGGCGTGCCCGCAGGCGCCATGATGCCGTTCCAGCCGGCGAGGTCGATCGCGTAGCCCTGCTCGGCGAAGGTCGGCACCTCCCATCCCGGCCAGCGTCTGGGGCCGGTCATCGCCAGCGCGACGAGCTTGCCGGCCTCGACATGAGGACGGATCGCCGCGAGGTCCAGGATGGACATATGCACCTGCGCCCCGAGCAGGTCGATCACGATCGGGCCCGCCCCCTTGTATGGAACGTGCGTCATGGCGATGCCCGCCATGTCCTTGAGCATCTCGCCGTACAGGTGCGGCGTCGAGCCGGATCCGATCGACGCGTAATTGGCCTTGCCCGGGTTCGCCTTCGCCCAGGCGATGAACTCGCGCAACGATTTCACGCCGAGCGACGCCGGCACCGTCATGGCGAGGCCGGTGAGCCCCAGCTGCGTCACGGCGGCGAAATCGCGCTGCCCATCGTAGGGCAGCTTCGGGAACACGTGCGGATTCACCGCGATGTTGGACAGGTTGACGTAGACGAGCGTATGGCCGTCGGGCGCGGAGGTGCGCGCCGCCTCAATGCCGACAATGCCCTGCGCACCGCTGCGGTTCTCCACGAGGACGGGCTGGCCCAGGGCGGGACCGATGCGTTCCGCGAGCCAGCGCGAGACGATGTCGGTCTGCCCGCCGGGCGGATACGGCGCGATCAGGCGGATGGGCTTGGATGGCCAGGCCTGCGCCAGGGCCATCACGGGAGCGAACAGCAGCGCAGCCAGAAGCGGACGAAGGCGCATGGCTCTACTCCATCGAGATTTTGAGGGACGCAATCAGCTTCGACCAGCGCGCGCGTTCCTCGACGAGCAGCCGCTGGAAGTCCTCCGGCGTATTGCCGCCCGCCTCCGCATAGAACGCCTCGAGGCGGTTGCGGATCTCGGGCGTCGCCAGCGCACGCGCGGCGGCGCGCTGGATCTGCTCGATGACCGGCCGCGGCGTCTGCGCCGGCGCGAACAACGCGTACCAGGCCTGCACCTGGAAGGCCGGGAACCCGGATTCCGCGATCGTGGGCACGTCCGGCGTAAGGGGCATTCGCGCCAGGGACGCGCGGCCCAGCACCTTGACCTTGCCCGCCTTGTAGTGCGACAGGACCGCGCTGTAGCCGGAGAACGTGACGTCGATCTCGCCGCCCAGCAGCCCGAGCGTCATCGCCGCGGACCCCTTGTAGGGAATGTGCTCGAGGTCGAATCCGCCCGCCGCCTTGAGCATCTCCATCGACAGGTGCGCGGCGCTGCCCGGGCCCCAGGAGCCGAAGCGCAGCTTGCCCGGACTCGCCTTTGCCGCACGCACCAGGTCGGCGACCGTCGCGAAGGGCACGTCCTGGCGGGCGACCAGGACGTAGGACTGCTGCGCCAGGATGGTGATCGGCGCGAAATCCCGCGCCGGATCGTATGGCATGTTCTTCACCAGGTAGGGCGCGGTCACCATCGTGTCCACGATGCCGACGGCGAGCGTATGGCCGTCGGGCGCGCTCTTGGCGACTGCGTCCGTCCCGATGCGTCCGTTCGCGCCAGGACGGTTCTCCACCACCACCGGCTGGTTCCATTCATCGCGCAGCTTGTCCGCGACCAGGCGTGGCAGCGTGTCGGTGATCGCCCCGGGCAGGTAGGGCACGATGATGCGCACGGGCTTGTTCGGGTAGGTCTGCGCGGCGGCGCCTCCGGACAGCAGCGCGAGCGAGACGCACAGCAAGCCGGCAGAGCGGTTGAACGTCATGGGGTCTCCTTGGTGTGGGGGTTACTTCGGGATCTAATGCGCTGCGGGGCGCGGCATCACGCGTCCCGCCCGCCGCGCGCGCGCCGGATCGCGTCCCAGACCCGCTGCGAGGTGATTGGCGTGTCGATGTGGCGCACGCCCAGCGGCCAGAGCGCGTCGATGACCGCGTTGGACACTGCGCTCAGGGCGCCGATGGTGCCGCTCTCGCCGGCCGGCCGCACCCCCAGCAGGTTCGAGGCCGCGGGCGTCTCCTGCGCGCCGGCATGCAGCATCGGCAGGTCCGCGGCGCGCGGCATGGCGTAGTCCATGAACGAGCCCGCGAGGGGCTGCCCGGTCTCGCGGTCGATGGCGAAGTCCTCCATCAGCGCCTGGCCCGCGCCCTGCGCGATGCCGCCATGCGCCTGTCCCTCGACCACCATCGGGTTGATGAGCCGGCCGCAGTCGTCGATCGCGGCGTAGCGCAGCACCGTCACCCGCCCGGTGTCGCGGTCCACCTCCACCGCGCACAGGTGCAGGCCGGCCGCATAGCTGCGGTCCGCGGGGTCGTGGTAGGCCACCGCCTCCAGCGCGGGTTCCATGCCCTCGGGCAGGTTTCCGCCCTGGTAGGCCGCGTCGACGACGGACTGGAACGGCAGCGCGCGGTCTGTTCCCGAGACACGGAACTCGCCGCCGCTGTACACGATATCCGCGGCATCGCACTCCTGAAGGTGGGCGGCGATGCGCCGGCATTTCTCCACCAGGCGGTCCGCGGCGTTCACGATCGCGAGGCCGGTGGTCACCGTGGAGCGCGAGCCCCAGGTGCCGTGGCCGAACTGCACGATGTCGGTGTCGCCCTCGACAATTTCGATGTCCTCGATCGGCCGGCCAAGCCGGTCGGCGGCGATCTGCGCGAAGGTGGTGGCATGGCTCTGACCGTGCGAATGCGAGCCGGCGAGCACCGTTACCTGGCCGTTGGGATGGACTCGCACCGTGGCCGAGTCCCAGCCTCCCACCTTCTTGCGCCCGAAGCCCAGCATCGCCTTGCTCGGGGTGCCTATGGCGTCCATGAACGCCGCGCACCCGACGCCGAGCAGGCGTCCGCCGGGAACGGCGCGCGCCTCGACCTTCAGGCGCATCAGGGCGTCGTAGTCGAGCAGCGCCTTCGCCTTGTCCAGCAGCCCCTGCGGGTCGCCCGAGTCGTAGGTAAGCCCGAGCGGGATGGTGTAGGGGAACTCGTCCTTGCGGATGAAATTCCGGGCGCGCATCTCGGCGACGTCGATGCCCAGCTCGCGCGCGCCGTTCTCCGCGAGGCGCTCAAGCACATAGACCGCCTCGGGCCGGCCCGCGCCGCGGTATGCCTGCACCGGCGGCGCGTTGGTGTGCGCGCCGCGTACGCGCACGCAGGCCGCCGGGATCCGGTACAGGCCCACCAGCGCGCGCGAGTAGAACTGCGCCGGGATGCTCGCGCCCATGCGGGTCTGGAAGGCGCCCAGGCTGGCGATCGTGTCCACGTCGATGGCAAGGATGCGGCCCTCGGCATCGAACGCCATCCGCGCCCGGGTCCAGTGGTCGCGCGCCTGCGCGTCCGACACCAGGCCCTCGGACCGCGTCGAGGTCCAGCGCACCGGCCGCCCCAGCCGCCGCGACGCCCAGAGCAGCACGGGCTCCTCCGGATGATTCGCCGCCTTCATGCCGAAGCCGCCGCCGACATCGGGCGCGACGACGCGGATGCGATGCTCGGGGTGCCGCAGCGTGTTCTCCGCCAGGTCGCGACGCAGCACGTGCGGCGCCTGGTGCGAGACCCAGAGCGTGTACTGGTCGCGGCCGCCGTCATAGTTCGCGAGGATCGCGCGCGGCTCGATCGGGTTGGCGGTGATGCGATTGTTCTGCAGCTCCAGCGAAGTGACATGCGCGGCGGCACGGAACGCGGCCTCGACGGCGGCGCGGTCGCCCGCCTCGCGGTCGAAGATGAGGTTCGAACCCAGCTCGGCATGGATCACCGGCACGCCGGGATCGAGCGCATGCCGGGTCTCGACCGCCGCGGGCAGCGGTTCGTAGTCGACCTCGACCGCCTCGGCGGCATCCAGCGCCTGCCAGCGTGTCTCGGCGACCACTAGCGCCACCGGCTGGCCGACATAGCAGACCTTGCCGCCGGCCAGCATCGGGTGCGTAACCTGGGGCCGCTTGACGCCGTCGCTGGATTCCACCGGCGAGACGACGACGTAGGCGCCCAGGCCGTCGCCTGCCCAGTCCTGCGCGGTCAGCACGCCGAGCACGCCCGGCATGGCGAGCGCCGCGCGCGCGTCCATGGCCAGGACGCGCGCGTGCGGATGCGTGCTGCGCACGAACGCCGCAAACGTCGCGCCCGGCATGGCGATGCCGTCCACATAGCTGCCGCGGCCGGTAATGAAGCGAAGGTCCTCGACGCGCGGCTGGTCTCGGCCGATGTACGAGGTGCCGGCGGGCGGCAGGTCTTCCGGCTTCATGCGCTAGAGGGTGAACGGGTCGGCGGATGGCACCGGCGCCCCGTTGCGCGGCGCGTAGAACTCGAGCAACACGCCGTTCGGATCCCGGATGAACAGGCTGCGCTTGTGCGCAAGATCCGTTTCGCGCTCGATGCCGACGCCCGCCGGGCGCAGGCGCTCGCGGCCGATGACGAGTTCCGCCTCCGTGGGCACCACGAAGCTGACATGGTGCAGCCCGCGGACTTCCGGTCCGGCGCCGGCAGGCGCGCGCACGATCGCGACCGTGAACGCGTAGCGCGCCGCGGGCGAAGTGTAGGTCGCGAGGCCGGCATCCTCGTCGCAGGACACTTCGTGCAAGCCTGCGCCCTCGGTGAAGAACAGGCGCATCCGGTCGAAGTTCCGGGCTGTCAGCACGACATGGGTGACGCAGGCGGGGTGCAGCGGGGCGCCCTCGACGCGGCGGATCTCCGGGTCGGCGTGGTAGCGCGCCTGCAGCGACGGCGACTGTTCGCCGGGATTCCATTGCCCGCTCACCTTCCGGCTGCGGTCGTAAAGGTCGCGCCACTCCTTCACCGTATCCGCGTAGAACTCGTGCACGTTCCCGTCCGGGTCGAACACGTAGACGCTGTGCGAGGTCTGGTGGCGGACGGTGCGGTGGATCTTCCAGCCCGCGGCGATGGCGCGGCGATGCGCCTTGGCGAGCTCGAACTCGCTCTCCATCTCCCAGCCGACGTGGTTCAGGCCGGCGTGCGCGCCCTGCCCGGGGGCGAGGATGCGGTGGCCGTCCTCGCCGACCAGCTCGTCCGGGGTGACCTGGATCATCCCGACGTCATGGTGGGTATTGCCGTTGGAGACGAAGCCGGCGCGGATCTTCGGCTGGCGCAGGACGATCTCCAGGCCGCAGACCTGGTTGTAGAACCGCAGCGACTGCTCGACGTCGTTGACGAACAGGTTGGCATGCGTAAGACGCCTCGGGCTGAAATGCACCGGGCGGGCGAGGACATCCAGCGAGTTCACGGAATGAGGCCTTGATCTGAGTCAACTGATGCATTAGTATACGTATACAAAATCTATGTCAAGCCAATCCATCGATGTCCTGATCCCCCCTCGCCCCTACCTGCGCGAGGACGTCTACCAGTGGCTGCGCAAGCACGTCGCCGACCTCGCTTCGCGCAATTCGGAGCCCGTCTCCCTGCGCGAAGCAGACCTCGCGCGCCGGCTGGGCGTCAGCCGCACCCCGGTGCGCGAGGCGCTCAACCGCCTGCAGCAGGAGGGGCTGCTGGAGTGCGAGCCGCGGCGCGGCGCCAAGGTCCACCCGCCCAGCGACGAGGAGTACCTGTGCTGGCTGGAGATCCGCGAGGTCATGGAAGGCTCGGCCGCCCGGCGCGCCGCCGAGCGCGCCTCGCCCGAGGCGATCGCGGAGCTGCGGCGCCTGTGCGAGGTGTTCGAGGACGTGGACCCGGAAGCGGATCCCGCGCACTACTTCGAGGCCAATGCGCGCTTCCACAACCTGATCCTGGAGCAAAGCGGCGCGAGCATCCTGGTCCGCCTGGGCAAGGCCTACGACTACTTCGCCAGCGGCCGGCACCGTGCCACGCAGCACCTGGGGCGCCTGCGGCATTCGCTGGACGAGCACCGCCAGTTGGTGGATGCGATCGCGCGCCGCGACGGCAGGCTGGCCGAGCGCCTGGCGCGCGAGCACGTGCGCAACCTGCGCGACGCGCTGTCCGCCCCCGTCAAGGGCCCCTCCAAGCCGAAGCGCTAGATGCGGGTCGCGTTCGGGGATGCGGCCGGCATCCGCACGCGCTACCTGGAATCCGGCGCCGGCGAGGCGCTGTTCCTGGTGCACGGCGTGGGCGCATCCAGCGACAACTTCGCGCAGAACCTGCGCGCCCTGGGCGCGCGGCTGCGCGTCATCGCGCCGGACCTGATGGGCCACGGCGGCAGCGCCGCGGGCCTCGCGACCGCGCCAGCGCCGCATGTGCAGATGGCGCGCCAGATCCTCGCCCTCGCCGACACCCTGGGCATCCGGCAGTTCGCGCTGGCCGGCACCTCATACGGCGCCCTGGTCGCCGCCTGCGCGGCGCTCGCCGAGCCCGCGCGCATCCGCAAACTGGTCCTGGTCGGCAGCGGCTCGGTGTTCCACCCGCGCGAGGCGCAGGTGCGCACGCTGCAGGCGGCGGCGGCCAACGGCCGCAAGGCGATGGAGAACCCGGATTTCGAATCCTGCCGCCGCCGGCTGGCCGCGATCGTGCACACGGCGTCGTGCATCCCGGACGCGCTGGTATACGCGCAGCTCAACCACTACGCCCTCTCCGACCGCATCGTGGAGTACGACCGCACGCTCGCCGGCGCGATCGCCGCCGCGCAGGCGCCGGAACCCGGCGTGCACGAGCGCCTGGGCGAGCTCGCCATGCCGGTGCGCATCATCGTCGGCCGCGACGACCCGCGCGCCGACTGGCGCGAGCACGAGAAGGCCGCCGCCCGCATCCCAGGCGCGCGCGTCTCGGTCTACGAGCGTTGCGGCCACCTTCCCTACCTCGAGCACGCCGCGCGTTTCGACGCCGAGCTGCTCGAATTCCTCGAAGCCCGACCCTAAAGGAGCACCATGGCCAAGCCCAAGTCCGTCGTTCCCGTCACCGGCCTCGCGAAGCCCGGCGGGGTGTGGTCCACCGTCACCGTCGCCGCGCCCGGGCGCCTGGTGTTCGTCTCCGGGCTGCTCGCCAAGGACGCCGCCGGCGAGATCGTCGGCCCGGGCGACATCAGCGCGCAGACGGAGAAGGTGTGCCAGAACCTGAAGCAGGCGCTGGCGTGCGCCGGCGCGTCGCTGGAGGACGTCGTGCGCGTGGACGTCTATTGCAAGGACATCTCGCAGTTCAAGGAAATCCACGCGGTGCGCGCGCGCTACTTCCCCAAGGACCCGCCGGCCTCGACCATGGTGCAGGTGACCGAGTTCACCGACCGGCGCGCGCTGATCGAGATCAACGCCATCGCGGTCCTGCCCTAGCCGGAAATCAGGGACGGACCACGATTTCCGGGGCCGCCCCGGGTGGGAAATGTAACCGATCGGTTACATCTGCCGGCCCTCAGCGGCCCGCCACGAACGCCCGGTCGGTGTTGAACTTCGGCGACAGCAGCTCGGGCGCGCCGTCGGTCACCAGGATCATGTCCTGCACGTGCCAGAAGTTCACGTGCGGCTCGAGCGCCAGCACCATGCCCGCCTCCAGGACATGCGCGCTCTTCCTCCGCAAAATCGGCTCCTGCTGGTGCCACCAGCAGCCCACGCCATGGCCGATCAACATGTGGTGGTCCGGCCAGCCCGCCTTGCGGTATTCGCCCATGGTCCAGGCCCACAGGTCGTGCACGTTCGCCCCCGGCCGGCAGCGGTCCATCAGGCCGCGGTGCACTTCCAGGTTGATGGCGTAGTCGCGCTGCTGCTCCGCCGTGGGCTCGCCCACGATCACTGTCCTTGATTGGTGACCCGGGTAACCCATCAAGTACCCGACGTAATCCGTTCGAATGGCGTCGCCCTTCTCGATCAGCATGTCCGACTCCCCACCATACGGCACGGTGTTGCGGAACACGTTGAAGATGCCGTGCGCCCATTCGAACCCCAGGCGCAGGCAGGCGCCGATGATGTCGGCGTGCACCTTGCGCTCGGTATCGCCCGCGCGGATGCGGGAGAAAGCTTCCAGGTAGGCGTCGTCCAGCAGGTCCGCGCCCCTCCGTATCAAGGCCACTTCCTCTTCGGTCTTGATCCAGCGCACGCGGTCCATGAGCGCGGTGCAGTCCTGCATCGCCAGTTTCGGCGCCGCCTTTTGCACCGCCTCCCAGTGCTGCGCGCTCCAGTAGTCGCGCTCGAAGCCCACCTTGCCCGAGGCGAGGCCCATCTTCGCCAGCAGCTCGCCCAGCTTCGCGTGCGCAGAATCCACGTAGGCTTCGTACAGGACCATGTCGTCGATCCAGCCGTCGCGCTCCACCAGCCCGGCCGCGGTCTTGTTCACGAGGATCATGGGCTTGCCGTTGCGCGGCCAGACGAGAATCACCGGCCGGGTGGAATCGGTGAGGTCCATGTGCCGCGCCAGCGTGCCCGGGTACACCACGCCGGACAGGTAGGTGAAGTTCTGGCCGGAACGCAGCACCAGCGCGTCCAGGCCGGCCTCGTCCATCAGCTTCTCCAGCCGGGGGACGTTCGCGATGTTCTTCCTCCGCGCCATTACTGCGGCTCGATGCCGGCGGCCTTGATGATGCGCGCGAACTTGTCCCACTCGGCGCGCAGCGCGGCGGTGTACTGCTCGGGCGTCGAAGTGAACACCTCCAGCCCCTGCGCCGCGGCCTTCTCCCTGAATTCCGCCGACAGGATGATCTTGTTCACCTCCGCGTTCAGGCGATCCACGATCGGCTTGGGCGTGCCGCCGGGCGCGAGCAGGCCGAACCAGAGGCCGACATCGAACCCGGCCAGTCCCGCCTGCGTGAACGTCGGCACCTTCGGATCCGGGAACGGCGTCTCGCCCGAGATCGCCAGCGCGCGGAGCTTCCCCGCCTTCACGTTCCCCAGCACCGTGGCCGGGGTCTGGAACGAGAGCTGCGCCTGCCCGCCAATCACGTCCGCCACCGCCGGGCCCGAGCCCTTGTACGGAATGTGCACCAGCTTCACCCCGGCCAGGCTGTTGAACATCTCCGTGGCCAGCTGGTTGATCGAGCCGCCCGGCGCCGCGCTGTTCAGCGCGCCCGGCTTCGACTTCGCCAGCGCAATGAATTCCTTCAGGTCGTTCGCCTGGACGCCCGGATTCACCACCAGGAACAGGCCCGTCCTCGCCAGCGTCGCCACCGGCTGGAAATCGTTCACCGAATGGAACGGCAGCGGCGTCTTGGTCAGGTGCGGCACCACCACGTGCGAGTTGCCCGGGAGCAGCAGCGCGTGGCCGTCCTTGTCCGAGGCGAGCAAGGCTTGGGATGCGATCACAGTGTTGCCGCCGGGGCGGTTCTCCACCAGCACGGGTTGGCCGAGGGCTTCGGAGAGCTTGGGCCCGAGCGTGCGGGCGAGGATGTCGTTCGTGCCGCCGGGGGTGAAGGGGATGATGATGCGGATGGGTTTGGTGGGGAATTGCTGGGATTGGGCGGCGCCGGTGAAGAGGGTCAGCGCGACTGCGGCAAGAGCCAGGCGGCGGAGGTTCATGGTGGCGATCCTTTCCTGCGGCGGGAGAGAGACCTATCTTGAACCCGGATGCTGCCGCGGCGCAGCAAGAGTTTCGAATTAGTAACCCTGCGCCCTAAAATAGGTCATTCCCGTTTCACCATGCCCGCCAAACTCAACCACACCATCGTCCACGCGCGCGACAAGCGCGCGTCCGCGGATTTCTACTCCCGGGTGCTGGGGCTTCCGCCCGCGGTGGCGTTTGGTCCTTTCCTCTGCGTCCCGACTGCGAACGAAGTCACCTTGGATTTCCTCGAGACCGAGGAGGACATCCAGATCCAGCACTACGCGTTTTTGGTGACCGAGTCTGAGTTCGACGACATCTTCGGGCGGGTTCAGGCGCTGGGGATCGACTGGTGGGCGGATCCGATGCGCAGGCAGAAGGGGGAGATCAACCGCCACGATGGTGGGCGGGGGGTTTACTTCCAGGATCCGGCGGGGAATTTGCTGGAGATCATCACGCGGACCTATGGCTCGGGGCCTGCTGCCGTCTCGATGTAACCGATCGGTTACATTTTTGTCCGGTGTGCCCCGCAGATCGGGCCGTCCGGCTTGATAGTCGGCGCCCGATATGACATGTTGTGCGCGTGAAACGGCCCATCAATCCCGTCGTCGCCCCCAAGCGGCGCCGCCGCAGTCGCTCTCAGCAAGAGCTCGTCGCCCAGGAGAAGAGCGTAGCCCCCGCTGCGCATCCCGGGCGACCGATGTCCCATTCCGCGCGCCCGCTGGTGCCGCGCAAGGTGGAAGATGCGATGTTCATTGACGGCGCCAGGGCCAAGATCCTCCGCTGGGGCAAGGTGCCCAAGTGAGTCTTCGCCCTCGGGACGCGGCACGAATGGTTCGGGAAGCCCGCACGGACAACGCTGCCCACATCGGCTGGGTCCGTAGCAGCTGTCTCATGGGCTAAAAAAAAGCCCACCAAAAAGGTGGGCTTCTAAATGAACCTAGCAAAGAAACTAAGCTGCCTTCTTATCTCTTTGCCGCTTCTCTTCTTTCGCAATTGCACGATCCTCTCTAGCCAAAGCTTTTTCTTGGCTACGAGTAGCTTCCAGGGCATCTAGAAGCACTCTCTTCTTCTCAGCGATGACAAATCGAGAGAGAAGTTGTCGAATCAATGGTTGATAACCAATCCCTTCAAGCTTTGCAATGATCTTCAGATCATTTATCAAAGTCTTTGGGAGTCGAATCGAGATCAACTGCAAATTCAGCGCGTTATCGAGTGACTTGTCCGCCCCCTCTTCCGTCCTTCTTGCGTGCTCCTCGTCTTGGCCAAGTCTCCCGGACTCCCACGCCTCTCCAGACGTAAGGGCCTTGTCCGTACTTGCCATTTCAATCTCCTTTTCAACGTTGTCCATACCAATCAATCCCTCTCTCCTACCCGAAGCTAAACGCCACCAAACTTCAGGTAAATGTACATTTCGGTCCGATTTGGTTCATACGCAGTCTTCAGATCAGTATCGTCGCCGTCTTGAACGAACACGATCTTCAAACGCCTTCCCTTATCGGTTTCTGAAATAAACCATTGCGTGGGTGGATCCGTACGATGCTGCTCCCTAGTGTCAGAAAGCAATCCCCCAGCTCTGTTCAGAAAGCACTGCTCAACCTCCTCGGTTGATACAGAGGGAGTTTTGCCTTCCAGCTTCTCCCTAACTCTCTCACTGATCCTCAGCGGCATCTTAGCTAACCCTAGTTTGAAATGCATTGCATGGACATAGGGTGTACATTGTATATACAGACGTGATACACTGCAACTGCTTGCGCCGGAGTGCGATTGGCCGAGAGATAAGAGCAATCACACAGGCCAAGGTCCAACGTACGTTTTCGTAAGGTAACTAATTGAAAGGAAAGAATTATGCAGATCTCATGGGTTAAATGCCAAGGCCACGTGTGGTGCCCGCTCCTGACGGTAAATCTCGCAGGCGTATCAACCTACGGCGTCTATGTGATCTGGCACAGCGGGAATCCGTCCAGGGTCGTTCGCGTCGGTCAGGGTGATATATCGAATCGACTCGCCGCGCACAGAACTGACCCGTCAGTCACACGATACTCGAACGTCGGGGAGCTTCTCGTTACATGGGCAGCGGTACCTGCATCCCTCCGGGATGGAGTTGAGCGCTATCTGGCGAATCGGTACGCCCCACTAGTTGGAGAAGCTTTTCCCGATGTAGCGCCGATTGCGGTGAACTCCCCGTGGTCGTAGTGGAGTTAGTGCCAGCCAAGATCGCGTCAAGCGTTTCGACCAACTTCATGTATTGAAACCAAGCCCAAGGCGGTTCCTGACCAGACGCGATCTTGGCTCTTGCCCAATCACGCAACTCGATCATGTTTTCTTTCATTTTCAGATCATCCATTGCTGGGAGGGAATCTATCGCAATGACGCGTTGATCTTCTCCAACACCGCACTCCCCGGGCACAACTCCTTCGCCCCCATCCCATTGAACGGCGCCTCATAAGTCCTAAGGTGCCCGTGCAGGTCCTCCGCTTCGGGACTGACGTACAACAACCCCGTCAACACCTCCCCCTTCTCCGCCGCCCTCGCAATGTGCGTGACCGCGTTGATCTTGTCCGTCGGGTCGTAGTCCGCCGCGAGCTTCCGCAACTTCAGCAAGCCCCCCTCCGCCCCCGCCGCGACCTCGATCACCGACCCTTCCGGATACTCCGCCGTCATCGCCTCCCGCGACGGCCAGAAGTCCAGGCGGTTCACCGCCTCGTTGTGCTCTCGCACATAGTCGTAGCTCTTGGTGGACCCGTCATGATTGTTGAAAGCCACGCAAGGTGAAATCACGTCAATAAAAGCAGCCCCCGGATGGGCAATGGCCGCCTTGACGAGCGGAATCAACTGTTGCTTATCTCCGGAGAACGATCGAGCGACAAACGTAGCGCCCATCAATAAAGCCAAGCTGACGGTATCCACCGGCGAATCCGAATTGATGGACCCCTTCTTCGCCTTCGAGCCCTTGTCCGCGGTAGCGGAAAACTGTCCCTTGGTCAGTCCGTAAACCCCGTTGTTCTCCAGGATGTACGCCATGTTCACCCCGCGCCGCATGACGTGCGCGAACTGCCCCAGGCCGATGGAAGCCGAGTCCCCGTCCCCCGACACCCCGATGTAGATCAAATCCCGATTGGCCAAATTCGCCCCGGTCAGCACAGACGGCATCCGCCCGTGCACGGTGTTGAAGCCGTGCGAATTCCCCAGGAAATAATCCGGCGTCTTGGACGAGCACCCGATCCCGGAGAGCTTGGCAACCCGGTGCGGCTGGATGTCCAGCTCCCAGAACGCCTCGATCAAGGCAGCCGAGATGGAATCGTGCCCGCAGCCGGCGCACAGGGTGGACACCTTCCCCTCGTAGTCGCGGCGGGTGTAGCCGACTGTGTTCTTCTTGAGGGTCGGATGGTGAAGCCTGGGTTTCGCGAGGTAGGTCATGCCGCCTTGTCCTTCTTGATCGGACGCACATTCAGCGCCGCGACAATCTCGGAAATCTCCTTGGTGATGAACCGCGCCGTGATCGGCGTGCCATCGTAGTGCAGGATGGAGATCAACGAAGCCGGGTTGATGCCCGCCTCGTTGACCAGCAGCACCTTCAGCTGGGCATCCCGGTTCTGCTCAATGACAAACACCTTGGAGTGCGAAGCGACGAAGTCGAAGATTTCGTCCTGGAACGGGAAGCTGCGCACCCGCAGCGCGTTGATGAAAATGCCCTTCTCCGCCAGCGCCTCCAGCGCCTCGTTCATGGACGGGCTGGTGGAGCCGTAGTAGATGGCCCCGAAGCGCGCCGGCTCCCGCGCCGGCGTCAGCACGGGCTTCGGTACCAGGGTCTTGGCGAAGTCGTGCTTCTTCAAGAGCCGCTGCATGTTGTACTGGTAATCCGCCCCGGCCTCGGAGTAGATGGCGGAAGGATTCTTCGAGGTGCCGCGGGTGAAGTACGCGCCCTTGGACGGGTGCGTCCCCGGATAGGTGCGGAACGGAATGCCGTCGCCGTCCAGGTCCTTGTAGCGAGCGAATTCCTTGCCCGCATCCAGCATTTCCGCGGTCATGACCTTGCCACGGTCGTACTGGCGCGAATCGTCCCACTTCAGCGGCTTGCACAGCCGGTGGTTCATGCCGATGTCCAGATCCGTCATCAGGAACACCGGGGTCTGCAGGCGCTCGGCGAGGTCTAGGCAATCGGCCGCCATGGTGAAGCACTCGTGCGGGTCCTCGGGGAAGAGCAGCACATGCTTGGTGTCGCCGTGCGAAGCGTAGGCGCAGGAGAGCACGTCGGACTGCTGGGTGCGCGTGGGCATGCCGGTGGAGGGCCCGCCGCGCTGCACGTCGATGATGGTGGCTGGGATCTCGGCGAAGTAGGCGAGGCCGATGAACTCCGACATCAGGGAAATTCCGGGGCCGGAAGTGGCGGTAAAGGCCCGCGCCCCGTTCCAGCCGGCGCCGGTGACGATACCAATCGACGCCAACTCGTCCTCGGCCTGGATGATGGCGAACTTGTTCTTGCCGGTTTCCTTGTCCACCCGCAGCTTGCTGCAGTAGCCCGTGAAGGCTTCGGCGACCGACGACGAGGGCGTGATCGGATACCAGGCGCACACCGAAGCGCCGCCGTAGACCATGCCAAGGGCAGTGGCCGCGTTGCCTTCCATGAAGATCTGGTCGCCCACGGCGTAGGCGCGCTTCGCCCTCAGGCCGATGGCGTCCTTCAGGTGCTCGCGGGCGTAGTTCAGGCCCAGCTGCAGCGCATTCAGGTTGGGCTTGAGCAGCTTCTCCTTGCCCTTGTACTGCTCCCCGATCAGCTCGGCGATGGCGTCGGGCTCAAGGCCGATCAACGCAGCCAGGGCCCCCAGGCCGATGATGTTCTTGAACAGCTGCCGTTCGCGCGGCAGGTTGTAGGTGGAATTGGAGATCTCGGTGAGCGGCATGCCCACGACGTGGATGTCATCGCGGAACCTGGAGGGCGGCAGCACCTTGGTGTTGTCGTAGAAGAGGTAGCCGCCGGGCTCGATTTCCTTCAGGTCCTGGGCCCAGGTCTGCGGGTTCATGGCGACCATCAGGTCCACGCCGCCGCGGCGCCCCAGCCAGCCCTTCTCCGTCACCCGGACTTCGTACCAGGTCGGCAGGCCCTGGATGTTGGAGGGGAAGATGTTGCGCGGCGAGACCGGGATCCCCATGCGCAGGAACGAGCGCGCGAAGAGCTCGTTGGCCGAGGCCGATCCGGAGCCGTTGACGTTGGCGAACTTGACCACGAAATCGTTGGTTGCTTCGATTCTTTTCACGCTCATGTCCCTCAGCTCCTGTACCCGGAGTCTTTTTCGTCGACGATACGGCGCAGGGCCGCGAATTCCAGCTCGCCCAGCGGCGCCGCCTCGGTGAGGAACTCGTGGCCGAGTTCCTGCGACTGGCGGCACATTTCCGGGCTGGGCTCGACCAGGCGGCCGCCGGCCTGCGCCGCGAGCTGGATCTGGCAGGCGCGCTCCAGGCGCCACATCCGGATCCAGGCCTCGGGCATGGTGCGCCCAGTGGTGAGCAGGCCGTGGTTGCGCAGCATCAGCGCGCTGTTGGCGCCCAGGCTGGCGACGATGCGCTCGCGTTCCCCGAGCCGCATGCTCGGGCCCTCGTAGTCGTGATACGACAGCGCGTCGTAGAAGTTGTGCGCGTACATGTGGATCGGCAGCAGGCCGCAGGCCTGGGTGGAGACCGCCATGCCGGCCAGCGTGTGGGTGTGGAATATCCAGTTGGCGGCTTCGCGCCCACGGGTTTCACTCATATGGACGGCGCTATGGATGACAAAGCCCGCCTTGTTCGCCGGATATTTGCTCTCCCCCACCACGTTCCCGTCGACGTCGATTTTCACCAGGTTCGAGGCGGTGACCTCGTCCCAGCGCAGGCCGTAGGGGTTGATGAGGAAGTGGTGCTCCGGACCGGGAATGCGCGCCGTGATGTGGGCGTAGATGAGTTCCGACCAGCCCAGCAGCGCCGCGACCCGGTAGGCCGAGGCGAGTTCGACGCGGATGGACTGCTCCTGAAGCGTATCTACAGGTTCCCGTTTCACGCGGCCCTCTTCTGTTTCTGCAGCGGGCTGCGCGCGGCGGGCCCGGCATGGGTCATCTCGATCAGCGACTTCTGCATGTCCCAGGCGCCGGTGGGGCAGCGCTCGGCGCACAGGCCGCAGTGCAGGCAGACGTCCTCGTCCTTGGCCATGATGCGGCCGGTCTTGAGGCCGGTGGCGACGTACAGGTCCTGCGTCAGGTTGGTCGAGGGCGCGGTGAGGCGCGCGCGCACTTCCTTCTCCTCGCCGTCCTGGGTGAAGGTGATGCAGTCCATCGGGCAGATGTCCACGCAGGCGTCGCACTCGATGCACAGCTGCGTGGTGAACACCGTCTGCACGTCGCAGTTGAGGCAGCGCTGCGCCTCCTTCCACGCGGTGGCGGCATCGAAGCCCAGCTCCACCTCCATCTTCACGTTCTTCAGCGTCTTCTTGATGTCGGCCCAGGGCACCGCGTAGCGCTGGTCGTTGGCGATCTCGTTGTCGTAGCTCCACTCGTGGATGCCCATTTTCTGCGACATCATGCTCATGCCCGGCGCGGGCCGCTCGCGGATGTCCTCGCCCTCGAGCATGCGGTCGATGGACAGCGCGGCGTCATGGCCGTGCGCCACCGCCCAGATGATGTTCTTGGGACCGAAGGCGGCGTCGCCGCCGAAGAACACGTGGGGCAGCGAGGCCTGGAAGGTGACCTTGTCCACCACCGGCATGCCCCATTTGTCGAAGCTGATGCCGGCGTCCTTTTCGATCCAGGGGAAGGCGTTCTCCTGGCCCACGGCGACGAGGACGTCGTCGCACTCGAAGCTCTGGTCCGGTTCCCCGGCCGGAATCAGGGAGCGCTTGCCCTTGCCGTCATACACCGCCTTGACCTTCTCGAAGGTCATGCCGGTGAGCTTGCCGTTCGTGTGCAGGAAGGCCTTGGGGACCAGGAAATTCAGGATCGGGATGCCCTCGTGCGCGGCGTCCTCCTTCTCCCAGGGGCTCGCCTTCATTTCCTCGAAGCCCGAGCGCACGATCACCTTGACGTCGTCGCCGCCGATGCGCTTCGAGGTGCGGCAGCAGTCCATGGCGGTGTTGCCCCCGCCCAGCACGATGACGCGCTTGCCGATCTTCGTGGTGTGGCCGAACGAGACCGAGGACAGCCAGTCAATCCCGATGTGGATGTTCTTCGCGGCTTCCTTGCGCCCCGGGATGTCCAGGTCGCGCCCGCGCGGCGCGCCGGTGCCGACGAACACGGCGTCCCAACCCTCGGCCAGGACCTTTTTCATGGAATCGATCTTCACCCCGCCCTTGAAGGTGACGCCGAGATCCATGATGTAGCCCACCTCCTCGTCGATGACCTCCAGCGGCAGGCGGAAGCGCGGAATTTGCGACCAGATCATGCCGCCGGCGCGCGGGTCCTGGTCGAACACAGTGACCTCGTACCCCAGCGGCGCGAGGTCGCGCGCCACCGTGAGCGAGGACGGGCCGGCGCCGATGCAGGCGATGCGCTTGCCGTTCTTCTTCGCCGCCGGCTTGGGCATCCTCGCCTTGACGTCGTCGGACTTCAGGTCCGCGGCGACGCGCTTCAGGCGGCAGATGGCCACCGGTTCCGGCTTCTCGAGGTTCTCGTCCTCGACGCGGCCGCGCCGGCAGGCGGGCTCGCAGGGCCGGTCGCAGGTGCGGCCGAGGATTCCCGGGAACACGTTCGATTTCCAGTTGACCAGGTAGGCATCGGAATACTTGCCTGCGGCGATCATCCGGATGTATTCGGGTACCGGGGTATGGGCCGGACAGGCCCACTGGCAATCAACGACTTTGTGAAAGTAGTCTGGCGACTTCGTCTCGGTGGGCTGCAACCCTCGTCTCCTGGTCATAAGGGAAATCGATGCTTTACCGTTTTCCCTTTTTATTCAGCGTCTTATCGTGCGTGCGCTGATACTTTGGAAGTTTACCCCCCTGTGGACGGAAAGGAAAGCCTGAGTTTTCAAGCGTCTACGGCAACAGTGACCGGCGCGCCGGGGCGGGCAAGCCCCGGAATCGCGCCGTTGTATCCTCCCGCCCTGCCATGAACCAACTTGATGCACTGAAGCGCGTCTCCATCGTGGTCGCGGATACCGGAGACATCGACGCCGTCGCCCGCTGGAAACCGCAGGACGCGACCACCAACCCGTCGCTGCTGCTCGCCGCCGCGCAGGATCCGCGCTACCGGCACCTGGTGAGCGCGGACATGGACCGCATGTTCGTGAACTTCGGGCGCGAGATCCTGAAGCATGTGGACCAGGATCGCGGCCGCGTTTCCACCGAAGTGGACGCGAGGCTGTCCTTCGACACCATGGCCACGCTGGCGAAGGCGCGCCGCCTGATGGCGCTCTACGCCGAGGCCGGCATCGGCCCGGAACGCGTGCTCATCAAGGTAGCGGCCACCTGGGAAGGCATCCGCGCCGCCGAACAACTCGAGCGCGAAGGCATCCACTGCAACCTGACGCTGCTCTTTTCCTTCGCCCAGGCGGTGGCCTGCGCCGAGGCGGGCGTCACGCTCATCTCGCCCTTCGTCGGCCGCATCTACGACTGGCACAAGGCGGCGCGCAAGGTCGAGGACATCGCCATCGAGGACGATCCTGGCGTGGCCTCGGTCACCCGCATCTACAACTACTACAAGCGCCACGGCTACAGGACCCAGGTCATGGGCGCGAGCTTCCGCAAGACCGCGCAGATCCTGGCGCTGGCCGGCTGCGACCTGCTCACCATCGCCCCGGACCTGCTGGACAAGCTCTCGAAGGCGGACGGCGAGGTCCCTGCGAGGCTGACCGCGGACGCGGCGCGCCGCCTGCCCATCGAGATGCTGTCGCTGGACGAAAAGGCCTACCGCTGGCTGCACAACGAGGATGCGATGGCGGTGGAGAAGTTGTCGGACGGCATCCGCAAGTTCGACGCGGACGCGCGGAAGCTGCAAGCCTTCATGGCCGCGCAGGCGAAGGCGGCGTGATGGTCCGGCTGGATTTCGAGCAACGCCCCGGCGGACTCGTCGCCCGCGTCACGCTCGACAACCCGCGCAAGCTCAACATCTTCACCCGGGAGGCGATGGACGCGCTGGTAAAGGCGATGCGCGACGCGGAACTGAAGGATGGCCTGCGCGCCGTCGTCCTCACCGGCGCCGGCGACAAGGCCTTCGTCGGCGGCGCGGACCTGGACGCGCTGGGATCGCTCGATCCGGCGTCCGCCCGCGAATTCATCGGCCAGGTGCACGAGGCCTGCGCCGCGATGCGCGAGTGCCCGGTGCCAGTGGTGGCGCGGATCAACGGCTTTTGCATCGGCGCGGGTCTGGAACTCGCCGCTGCCTGCGACCTGCGGATCGCGGTGGATTCCGCGGTGTTCTCGATGCCGGAAGTGCGGCTCGGGATTCCTTCAGTGGTGGAGGCCGCGCTCCTGCCGCGCCTGGTCGGCGCCGGCCGCGCGCGCTGGCTGGTGATGACCGGCGAGGCCATACACGCGCCGGAGGCGCTGGCGTGGGGGCTGGTCGAGAAAATCACCGAGAACCATCAAAAGCTGGACGAAAGCGTGAACGCTGCTGTAGATGCCATCCTCGCCGGCAGCGACGACTCCATCCGCGCGCAGAAGCGCCTGTGCCAGATGTGGGAGGAAGCGCCGCTGGAGGCGAGCATCCGGGCCAGCGTGGATGAATTCGCGCGGGCCTATGAGTCGCCGGAGCCGGGGAAGCGCATCGCCGCGTTCCGCGGGTCGCGCAGGACTCAACGCTAGGGAACCAGCTTGTAGGACAGCAGCTCCGAGGTCAGCCCGCCGGGTCCGAATTCCTGCTCCAGCCGCACCCAGCGCCGCACTTCGGGTGCGTACCACGCGGTCACCACCGAGCGTCCCGGCTTGGGCTTCTTCGCCACCTGCACCGTGCCCTCGGATTCGACGCGCAGCGCGCGGAACCTGCCCGCCGGAACGGTGATGTCCTCCCAGCCGATGACCTTCGTCACGCGCCGGTGGCGCAGGATGTAGGAGTCCGGCAACGTTTCCATGTCGTAGTCGGTGCGGTAGCTGTCGCCCGGCTTCATCGGGAACTTCAGCAATTCCGTGCCTGGCCGGATCAGGGCACTGGGGCGCGCGCCTCGGTTTCCGGTGACCAGGACATTCCAGTCGGTGTCGAAGATCATGTCGGCTTCCTCCGGCTCGACGCCGGCGGCCGTCCCCGACTTGCGCATCATCACGGCGTTCACGCGGTTCGCGGCGACCGCGGTCACCTCCAGGGCTTCCTCGAACGTCCGCGAGCCCGCGCCAACGGCGCCGCCGCGGACTTCGGTCCGGTAGGTCCAGGTGTCGCCCACCACGATGCGCGGCTTGTCGACGACCGCGGGGTCGGCGGCAAAAGCGGCGCCCGCGAGTGCGAAGGATGCGAAGAGGATGGCTGGCTTCAAATTGGCTCCCGAAAACAAAAACCCCGCCGTAGCGGGGTTCGAATCATCGCCGTCGACGCAGGCTAGGCGGCGGCAGCTTCCTTCTGCTTGCGGCGCCGCGCGTGGAAACCGAGCAACCCGAGGCCGGCCAGCATCAGCGCGTAGGTTTCAGGTTCCGGAATCGGCGAGACTGTCGGAACGTACCAGCCGCTGTCGCCGTTGCTGCCGATGCTCTGCACATGCAGCGCGAACTGCGGCGCGACGAAGCCCGTCGGCTGCGCGAACGAGGTCGTCCACACGACCCGCTCGCCCGACACCAGCCGGTTGTTGGCCCCCTGCCCGAGCGTCTCGCTGAAATCGAAATCGATGGCGCCAGGCTGGGCGGAGCTGGAGTTGTATTTGATCTTGGTCACGCCCCAGCTGCCCGTCGCGAGCTGGACGCTGCTGCCGATCGGATCCACGCCGGCGGTGTTGAACAGCACCCTGCCGACGAAGGCATTGGCATTGTTGAACAGCGAGCCGAAGTCGCTCGTGAGCTGCAGGTCAAACAGGTAGTTCATGCTGTTGGTGGTGGTCACCGACAGCGTCGCGAAGCTGCTCAGGGGCTGGTAGGAGCCGGTGAGCTGCGTGCCGAAGTCGAAAATCGTCGTTTGCGCCTGCGCGCCCGTGCAGGCAAGCGCCGCCGCAACGGCGATCACCGATTTCCTGAGGAGGCTTGCTGCCTGGTGCTTCGATTTCACGTCCATCCCGGTTTCCCTGTCGTATTTTGCGACTGCCGTCTCCCTTGGCGGACTGTAGATTCTTCCCGGATATCCGTCGATAGTACGAACGGACTAATCCGCGCTTCCGCATCTGGCGTCCCCACGGGGATTCGAACCCCGGTTCTCACCGTGAAAGGGTGGTGTCCTAGGCCTCTAGACGATAGGGACTGAAGGCAAATCAATCTTGGTGGTGGAGGTAAGCGGGATCGAACCGCTGACCTCTTGCATGCCATGCAAGCGCTCTCCCAGCTGAGCTATACCCCCACGCAAGGGCGCGAATTATAACCAGAATCCGGGACTATTTACAGGGCCCGAGGCGCCGCGCCGCGATGCGGGAGCGCACGTCCAGGGTCTGGGCCCCGGCCACCGTCCGCACCGTGAGGCTGCCCTCGATGCGCTCCGGGGCATAGCTCATGTCCCCGCTGCCGCTGACGGTGAGGTTCTGGTCCCGGCACAGGATGTCGAAACGGTAGGTCTTGCCGTCGTCGCGCTGGTTCAGGAACTCGCAGCCCGGACCGGGTGCGCCGAACAGGCGCCCGGGATTGCGGCCGTCCTCGGCGCTCAGGCAGCGGGTGAGCGCCTGTTCCGCCGGCGGCGCGCCAGGCAGCACCGTGGTCACCTTGATCTCCCATTCGCCCGGGTTGATCTCGGCTGCGGCCGGCGCGGCGAGGAACAGGGACAGCACGGGCAGCAGGTGTTTCATGGTCAGGTCCCCCTGATCTGCCGCTCCAGGCGCGCGAGCACCGTGTCTCGCCCGAGCAGCTCCAGCACCGCGTCGATGGACGGGGTCTGGGTGCGCCCGGTGACGACCGCGCGCAGGGGCATGAGCAGCTGCGGCATCTTCAGGCCGCTCGCCTTGACCACGTCCTTGAGGACGCCGTTGATCGAGGCGCGGTCCCACGCAACCGATTGAAGCTTCGCCGCCAGCGCGGCCAGCGCGGCGCCGACCTCCGCGGCGACGTCCACCCGCGCGGGCTTCTGCGGCGCGTAGAACAGCATCGCCTCCTCGGCGAGGTGCGGGATGGAATTGGCACGGTCCTTCAGCAGCGCCACGACCTTCTCCAGCGGCGGTCCGCCGGCGAGCTTGCCCTCCAGGTGCGGCGCCGCCAGTTTCGCCAGGCGCGCGTCGTCGGCCTGCCTGATGTACTGCTGGTTCAGCCAGTGCGCCTTGGCCGGGTCGAACTGCGCCGCGGAGCGGCTGACGTGGGCGAAATCGAACCACTTCACGATGTTACCGATCGGTAACATTTCGTCATTGCCATGCGACCAGCCCAGGCGCGCCAGGCAGTTCACCAGCGCCTCGGGCAGGAAGCCCTCGTCGCGGTACTGCGTCACGCTGACCGCGCCGTGGCGCTTGGACAGGCGCTCGCCGTCGGCGCCGAGGATCATGGGCACGTGGGCGAATCCGGGCAGTGCCGCCCCCATGGCATTGAAGATGTGGATCTGGCGCGGGGTGTTGTTGACGTGGTCGTCGCCGCGGATGACGTGCGTGATAGCCATGTCCAGGTCGTCCACCACGACGCCGAAGTTGTAGGTCGGGACACCATCGGCGCGCAGCAGGACGAGGTCGTCCAGTTCCGCGTTCGGGAACGCGATCGGGCCCTTGACGAGGTCGTTCCACCCCACCGAGCCTTCCTCCGGCGTGCGAAAGCGGATCACCGGCGGCCGGTCCGCGGGCGGGACCAAACCGAGCGCCTTCGCGCGCTCCGGGCGCCAGCGGCCGTCGTAGCGCGGCTTCTGGCCTTTCTCGGCCTGTTCCCTGCGCAGCGCATCCAGTTCCTCGCGCGTCATCCAGCAGCGGTAGGCATGGCCGGCTGCGATGAGTTGGTCGGCGACTGCCTTGTAGCGCGCCAGGCGCTTCATCTGGAAGAACGGGCCCTCGTCCCAATCCAGGCCGAGCCACGTCATGCTCTCCAGGATGGCGTTCACCGAGGCCTCGGTGGAACGCTCGAGGTCGGTGTCCTCGATGCGCAGTACGAATGTTCCGCCGTGCTTGCGCGCCCAGGCCCAGGAAAAAAGCGCCGTGCGCGCGCCGCCGATGTGGAGGAACCCAGTGGGGCTGGGCGCGAAGCGGGTGCGGACGGTCGAAGCGGAGCTCATTGGTGATACGATTTTCGCATGGGCAAGGCATTCCAGCCGAGCAGCATGCCGGGCTACAACCTGCCCGAGTATCCGTATCGCACGCCGCCGGAAGTGGCGCGCGGCACCACCGGCGCGTATCCGGTGATTATCGTCGGCGGCGGGCTGGGCGGCCTCACCGCGGCGCTGGAACTGGGCAGCCGCGGCATCCGCACCATCGTGCTGGACGAGGACAACACGGTCGGCGCGGCCGGACTTTCATCGCGCGGCATCTGCTACGCCAAGCGCTCGCTGGAGATCCTGGACCGCTTCGGCGTCGCCGCGCGCGTGCGCGCCAAGGGCGTCACCTGGAACGAGGGCGACGTGTTCCGCGGCAAGGAGCGCCTGTATCGCTTCAACCTGCAGCCCGAGACGGACCAGAAGTTTCCCGCCTTCGTCAACCTGCAGCAGTTCTACGTCGAGCAGTACCTGGTCGAGCGCCTGCAGCAGATGCCGGAGGTGGACCTGCGCTGGAAGAACCGGGTGAGCTCGGTGCGCCAGGACGCCGACGGCGTCTACGTCACCGTGCAGACGCCCGAAGGCAAGTACGCGTGCAAGGCGCGCTACCTGGTCGCGGCCGACGGCGGCCACAGCGTGATCCGCGAGAAGCTGCGCGTGCGGGACGCCGCCCATGCGCTGCTGGAGGACCACTGGTGCATCGCCGACGTGCGCCTGTCGAAGAAGGAGGCGGCGGTGCGCAAGGCCTTCCTGGACAGCGAGCTGAACGAGGGCGGCGCGATCTGGTACCACCAGATGGCCGACGGCGTGTGGCGCACCGACTGGCAGATCTCGCAGTACAGGCGGCCCGACCTGGAGGCGACGCCGCAGCGCGCGAAGAGGCGCCTGCAGAAGCTGCTGGGCCCGAAGGTGAAGTTCGAACTGGTGTGGGTGGGGCCGTGGCGTTTTCGCAAGCGCTATGTCGCGAAGATGCTGCATGGCCGCGTGCTGTTCCTCGGCGACGCCGCCGCGCAGCACTCGCCCTTCGGCGCGCGCGGCGGCAACCGCGCCATCCAGGACGCCAACAACCTGGGCTGGAAGCTGGCGTTGGTGCTGGACGCAAAGGCGCATCCGGACCTGCTGCAGACCTACCACGACGAGCGCCATCGCGCTGCGCGCGAGGCGGTGGACATTTCCACCCGCAGCGCCTGCTTCATCGGCCCGGAGAATCCGAACCAGCGCGTGTTCCGTGACGCCATGCTGGACCTGGCGCAGATGGACGAGCGCATGCGCGCGCTGGTGAACGTGGGGCGGCTGTCGACGGCCTGCGACTACTGGGATTCCCCACTGAACCGCAGCGACGAGGGGATTGACGCGCCGCTTGCTGCGCCGGGATGCGCCGCGCCCGACGGCCGGCTGGGCGAGGGCTACCTCGTGGACCGGCTGCGGGGCGAGTTCACGACGTTACGGTTCGGCGACGGCGACGGCGCCATTGCGCGCAAGGGCAACGAGGCGCTCTGGGCGCGCTACGGCGTGCCCCTGGAAGGCGCCACCTACGTCATCCGGCCCGACGGGCATGTGCTCGCGCGCTGCCGCGGCGTGAACGCGGCGTTCGCGCAGCAGGCAATCGAAGCCGCGCTTCACCACCGTACCGCGGAACGGCGCACGGAAATCGCGGCGCCCTCCACGATCCACGATCGCGACCGGCTGTACGAGGAATTCGAGGCAAGCCTGGAGGGCGTCCCGGCAAAGGGCCGCGAGCGGGCGCTCGCGCGGATCGCCGTGGCCCTCGCCAACCGCCTGTCCCCCGACGAAGCCACCGAAGCCATCCGCTCCGTCCGGAAGAAGCGCACCCCCCGCGCCCTCTAGCAAAGCAGGAGAACAGGGAAATCAGGGACGGACCACGATTTCCTCCAGCGGAAATCGTGGTCCGTCCCTGATTTTCTGATTGTCTACGCCGGGGTGAACATTGGGACCGGCGGGCCGCCGTCGGTGGGCTTGAACACCACCTTTACTTTCTGCCCGATGCGCACCGTGTCGAGGTCGCAGTCGACGATGTTGGTCATCATGCTGACGCCCTCGTCCAGCGTCACATAGGCGATGCAGTAGGGAACCGGGACGCCGCGGCGCAGCACGCTGCAGGTGTAGATGGTGCCGGTGCCCCTGGCATCGCGCCACTCGGTCTTGTCCGAGAAGCAGTGCGGACACAGCGCGCGCGGGTAGTGGTGGTACTGGCTGCAGGCGACGCAGAATTTCACCACCAGCCTGCCGGCCGCCGCGGCATCGAAGTACGGCTTGTTCTCCGGATTGACCGCGGGTGCGGGGACCTTCCGTTCGGCGCCCGTCATGCGCGCTCCATGATCAGGGTCGCGCTGCCATGCCTCGTTCCCAGCTGCCCGCCGGTGCCCTGCGCCAGCGCGAGGCCGCAGTCCTTGACCTGCACCGCGGGATGCGCCTCGCCGCGCAGCTGGCGCACCGCCTCGATCACCTTGGTCATGCCGCCGCGGTTGGCCGGATGGTTGTTGCACAGGCCGCCGCCGTCGGTATTGAATGGCAGCCTGCCCGAGCCGGAAATGAGATTGCCGTCGGCCACGAACCTGCCGCCCTCGCCCTTCGCGCAAAAGCCCAGGTCCTCCAGCTGCACGATCACGGTGATGGTGAAACTGTCATAGATGGAGACGTAGCGGATGTCGGCGGGCGTCACCCCCGCCTCGGCAAAAGCGGCGGCGCCGGACCAGGCCGCGCCGGAGGTCGTGAGCGAAAGCTTTCCGCCCGCCTGCCCCTTGGGCGATTCGCCGGCGCCGACGAGGTTGACCACCGGCCGCTGCTGCTTGCTCGCGAGGCTCTTCGCGATCTCGGGCCTGGCGACGATCACCGCGCCGCCGCCGTCGGTCACCACGCAGCAGTCCAGGCGGTGCAGCGGGTCCGCGATCACTGGCGAATCCACCACCTCCTTCACCGTCACCACATCCCTGAGCAACGCGTGCGGGTTGTGTTGCGCGTGGTGCGAGGCGGCGACCTTCACCCACGCCATCTGCTCGGCGGTGGTGCCGAACTCATGCATGTGGCGCATGGCCACCATGGCGTAGCTGTTGGCGACGACGATGCCGTAGGGCGCTTCGAACGGCGCATCGGGCAGGTTCGCGCCCCAGCTGCGCGGCTGGGTGCCGCTGGAGCCTTCCGAGCGCGGCCGCCCGGCCAGCGTCACCAGCGCGACATTGCACTTGCCCATGGCGATCGCCTGCGCCGCGTGCGCGACGTGGATCAGGTACGAGGAGCCGCCGGTGTCGGTGGATTCCATATGCCGCACCCTGAGGCCCATGTAATCCAGCATGGAAAGCGGCCCCAGGCCCGGCGCGTCGCCGGCGCAGAAGTAGCCGTCGACGTCCTGCCGGGACAGGCCCGCGTCCTCCAGCGCGCCCTTCGCCACCTCGGCGTGCAGCTGCGCCACCGATTTGTCTTCCGCCTTGCGTGTCGGATGCTCGTAAGCGCCGACAAGGCAGGCCTTCCGCTTGATGCTCATGGGGTCATTTTGGCGTAAAATCCGCCTCCCGCGCAGGTGCTGTTTCGCCAGGCCGGGCGGTTAGCTCAGCGGTAGAGCACTGCTCTCACACAGCAGGGGCCACTGGTTCGATCCCAGTACCGCCCACCAGCATATTCGGTACCTCAGTACCGCACGCTGTCGCAAGCGACCTGAAGGAATCGGTCGTCGAGCGCTCCCTCGACCACCGCCTCCCAGCGTCCGGTGCGCTGCGCCGTCCCCACCACCGCGCCCGAGCCCATCGGCTCGGCGAAGTCGATGAACGAGAGCATGCGCACCTGGCGGCCGCGACAGTCGTACTCGCGCACCACCACCGTGGAGCGGAACGGCAGGCCCTCCGGCGTCAAATCGGTCTTCTTGAAATCGTACAGCCCCGGCATGGCGATGTTGTCGCCGAGCCGGCGGATCGCCTGCCGGTCGGCGTAGGCGTCGTGGATGTAATCGCCCTCGCCCACCCGTGTCCAGTCTGCCGGGGCCAGTCCCGGGGTCAGCCCGAGAAAGGCCAGCAGCACCCGTTCAAACCAGCGACGCACGGCGCCTGAGCGTCTCGCGCTCGAAGCCCGCGACCTTCTTGTAGGCCGCTGACATTTTTTCCAGTTCATCCGTCGAGATCACGTCCTCGATGCGCGCGAAGGGCTTGTCACCGGAGCGCTGCCAGACTTCCCGCAGGATGGCGTCCGGCGGATTGCTGCGGTTCATCAGGACCAGGTCGCTCGTCGCCTTCAGCCGCAGGGACTCGTACGATTTCAGCGCGCCTTCGACACTGGACTCGCGCTTCAGGCACCCGGCCAGCGTGCGCGCATCGAGGATCGCCTGCCCCGCCCCGTTCGAGCCGCGCGGGTACATCGGGTGCGCGGCGTCGCCCAGCAGCGTGATGCGGCCCTGCGTCCACCACGGCAGCGGGTCGCGGTCCACCATCGGGTATTCCAGGATCGTGTCCGCTTCGCGAATGAGCGCCGCCACGTCCAGCCAGTCGAAGCGCCAATTCTCGAACGCAGGGTAGAAGTCCTCCAATCGCCCGGAAAGGCTCCAGTCCTGCATTACGTTGCGCGGCGACTGGATCTCCGCCACCCAGTTGATGAGTTGGCGGCCTTCCCCGTCGAGTTCGTTCCGGATCGGATAGATGACCATCTTGCCGACCGCCAGCCAGCCCGCCACCACCATGCTGGCGCCCGAGAGGAAGGGCTTCATGCGCGTCACGCCGCGCCACATGTTGATGCCCTGGTAGCTGGGTCCGCCTTCGCCGGGGAACAACTGCCGGCGCACCACCGAGTGGATGCCGTCGCTGCCGATGGCGCAGCTGCCGCGTACCGGGGCGCCGTTTTCGAATCGTGCGGTCACGCCGCTGTGGTCCTGCCCGATCCCGGCGCATTTCGCGCCCAGCACGACTGCGTCCGCGCCCAGCCGCGCGCGCGCCGCCTCCAGGAGGACAAGGTGCAGGTCGCCGCGGTGGATGGAGAACTGCGGCCACTCGTAACCGGCGCGCAGGCCGCGCGGCTCGCGGTAGATGAACTGGCCGAAGCGGTTGTAGAACGCGAGCTCGGAGGTCGCCACCGCCACCTTTGCCAACGCCGGCTGCAGGCCCAGCTCGGTGAGCTCGCGCGTGCCGTGCGGCAGCAGGTTGATGCCGACGCCAAGGGGCTTCACTTCCGGCGCGGCCTCGAAGACGCGGCAGGGAATGCCGGCCTGGTGCAGCGACAGCGCGAGCGTCAGCCCGCCGATGCCGCCGCCGATGACGAGGACCGGGTCCAACTCAGTCGGCCGAGATCTTCGCCTCGCGCACCAGCTTGCCCCAGCGCCCGAGGTCGGCCTCGACCAGCTTCGCAAGCTCCGCGGGGCTGCCGGTCTTCGGCGTCAGGCCCTGCTTGAGCAGGCCCGCGCGCGTGTCCGGGTCGGCGAGGATCGCGACCAGCTCGCCGTTCAGCGTCGCCACGATCGCCGGCGACAGCCCGGGCGGGCCGAACAGCGCATACCAGATGTCGGCGTCGATGTCCTTCATGCCGGCGTCGGCGAGCGATGGCACCGCGGGGGTGACCGGCGAGCGCTGCGCACCGCCCGAGGCGAGCATCTGCAGCCTGCCGGCGTTAACGTGCCCGAGCGCCACGTGAACCGGCAGGAACATGAGCTGCACCTGTCCGCCGAGCAGGTCGGTGACCGCGCCTCCGGTGCCCTTGTACGGGATGTGCACCACGAACACGCCGAAATGCTGCTTGAACAGCTCCATTGCGAGGTGGTGCGGCGTCGCGCTGCCGGGGGAGGCGTAGTTGAGCCTGCCCGGCTGCGACTTCGCGAGCGCCACCAGGTCGGCGACCGATCTTGCCGCCACCGAGGGGTGCGCCACCAGCGCCAGGTTGCCGATCGCGGCGTGGCCGATGGGAGTCATCGCCTTCGGGTCGTAGGGAACGGACTTGAACAGCACCGCGCTCTGCACGAGCGTGGTCGCGGTCATGAGCAGCGTGTGGCCATCGGCGGGCGCCTTGGCCACCGCTTCGGTGCCGATGTTGCCGCTGGCGCCGGGCCGGTTCTCGATCACCACAGGCTGCTTCAGGCGCTCGCCCAGTTTCTGGCCGAACACCCGCGCCAGGATGTCGATGCCGGTGCCGGGGGTGAAAGGCACCACGATGCGGATCGGGCGGTTGGGATAGCCGGACGATTGGGCGTGGGCGCCGGCCGCGGCGAGCGCACCCAGGACGAGGGCGAGAAGGAGGCGTTTCATGGCGGTCATTCTACCGACCTGTGCTAGCTTCCCGCCATGGTGGGGATCGAGGACGTACGCGCCGCCGCCGGGCGGATCGCGGGTGCCGTGGAACGCACCCCGATGCTGCACAGCCGCACGCTTTCGAAGCTCACCGGGGCCGAGGTATGGCTAAAGTTCGAGAACCTGCAGTTCACCGCCTCGTTCAAGGAGCGCGGCGCGCTAAACAAGCTGCTTTCGCTCGGCGCCGCGGAGCGCGCGCGCGGCGTCATCGCCATGAGCGCCGGCAACCACGCCCAGGGCGTCGCCTACCACGCGGCAAGGTTGGGCATCCGCAGCGTGATCGTGATGCCGCGCGGCACGCCCAACAGCAAGGTCTCCGCCACCCGGGTGCACGGCGCCGAGGTCGTCCTGGAGGGCGACACGCTGGCCGACGCCGCGGCGCATGCACACGAGCGGCAGGCGCGAGAGGGCCTGAGCTTCATCCATCCCTACGACGACCCGGCGGTGGTCGCCGGCCAGGGCACGGTGGCGCTGGAGATGCTGGAGCAGGCTCCCGGGCTGGACGCGCTGCTGGTACCGGTGGGCGGCGGCGGGCTGGCCTCGGGCATGGCCTGCGCGGCGCGCGCGCTCAGCCCCGGAATCGAGGTCTACGGCGTGGAGTCTAAGGCCTTCTGCGCCATGCACCAGAAGCTGAACGGACTGGCGGTGAACGTCGGCGGGGACACCATCGCCGAGGGCCTCGCGGTGCGCGACGTCGGCGAGCTGACGCTCGCCATGGTGCGCGCGCTGGTGAAGGAAGTGCTGCTGGTCGAGGAGGAAACCATCGAGCGCGCCATCGTCGCGCTGGTGGAAATCGAGAAGACCGTGGCCGAGGGCGCCGGCGCCGCGGGGCTCGCCGCGCTGCTGGAGCACGGCGCGCGCTTTGCCGGGCGGCGCATCGGCATCCCGCTGTGCGGCGGCAATATCGATTCTCGGCTGCTGGCCGCGGTGCTGATGCGCGGCCTGGTGCGCGACGGCCGGCTGGTGCGGCTGCGCGTCACCCTGCCCGATGTCGCGGGCAGCCTGGCCAGGGTCGCGACGATGATCGGCGAGGCCGGCGGCAACATCGTCGAGGTGCAGCACCAGCGCGTGTTCGACGCCTCCTCGGCCAGGTCCGCGGAGGTGGAATTCATGGTCGAGACCCGCGACCGCGGCCACTCGCTGGCGCTGCTTGCCGCCCTGGTCGGCAAGGGCGTGAGCGCGGGATTGCGCGAGTAGGCTGCCCGGCGCGGACACCATGAGAGACCAGGCCGCCGCCTTCGCGTCCCTGCCCTCGATCCGGCGCTACCTGCTCGGACGCATCCTCGGCATCGTCCTGTTCTCGTTCTTCGTCTTCGCAGCGGCCGCGTACCTGATGGTGTTGCGCCCGGCGGAGGACGAACTGGCGCGGGTCGAGATGAGCCGCGCCGCCGACGAGGTCGAGGGCGACATCCGTGCCCTCACCGACCAGATCGAGCGAGCGCTCGCCACCGCGCGCGACTGGGGCCGCGGCGGCCTCCTGCGGATCAGCAGCGCGAACCAGATCGGCAGCCTGATGATCCCGGTCCTGCGCAGCCGGCCCCAGGTATCCACCGTGCTGATCGCGAACCAGCGCGGCCAGGCGGCGCTGTTCGGGCGTGGCGAAGGCGGCGGCTGGTTGCTGCGGGTGATCGATTACGAGAAGCTCGGCGCGCAGCAGCACTGGACGCGCCTGGATGCCGACGGCGGCTTCGTCAGCGAGGAATGGACCAAGCGCGACTACGATCCGCGCACCCGCAGCTGGTACACCGGGCCGGACGCCATGCCCGGCGAGGACGGCATCCACTGGACCGAGCCCTACCAGTTCTTCACCAGCAAGGAACCCGGCATCAGCGCCGGCATGCGCTGGATCGACCGCAATACCGGGCTGCGACACGTCATCGCCTTCGACGTGCTGCTGCTGGACCTGTCGCGCTTCACCTCGAGAGTCGCGGTCGGCCAGAACGGCCGCGCCGCGATCTTCACCGCGGACGGGAAGCTGCTCGGGCTGCCGCGCCACCCGCAGCTGCGATCCGACACCGAACTCAAGTCGCGAATCCTGAAAACGCCCGCCGAGGCGGGCTTCGAGACACTGGCGGGCGCCTGGGCGCAATGGAATGCAGAGGGGCGCCCGGCGGCGCGCGCAGGCCTGATCGCCGTGGGCCTTGAAACCTGGATCGGGCGCTTCCGGCCGTTCATGCTGGGCAACCAGCCCCTCGTCATCGGCGCGGTGGCGCCGCGTGGCGATTTCACGCTCGGCACCCTGTGGGACGCCGCCGCCCTTGCCACCATGATGCTGCTGGTGCTGGCGCTGGCGTACCTGATCGGGCGGCGCTTCTCGCGCCGCTTCGCCGGCATCATCGATTCCCTGGTCACCGAAAGCGAGCGCATCGGCGCGCTGCAGCTCGACGCGCCGGTCAGCGTGCCGACCGGGACGCGCGAGATCGCCAAGCTGGTGGACGCGCAGGAACGCATGCGGGTGATGTTGCTGGAGGCCACGCAAGGGCTGGAACACAAGGTGAAGAAGCGCACGCGCGAGCTCGCCGAGCGCGAAGCCTTCGCCAACACGCTCATGGAATCGAGCTCGGCCGGGCTGATCCTCGCCACGCGCGAGGGCGAAGTGCGCCATCTCAGCAGCCGCGCCACAGAGGTCACCGGCTACGCGCTGGCGGACCTGCAGGCCACGGGCTCGGCCGTGCTGTATGCGGACGCGGAGGCCCGCTCCCGCCTGATCGGGTTGCTCGACCGCGACGGCCAGGTGCGCAATTTCGAGACGCGCTTCCGGCGCAGGAACGGTGGGGAATTCTGGGGCCTGGTCAGTTCCTCCTACGTCACGATCTCGCGCGAACGCCTGATCGCCAGCTGGGTGCAGGACATCGACGAGCGCAAGGCCGCCGACGACGCCGAGCGCGCGCGCCTTGCCCGCGCGCGGCGGCAAGCCGAGGCACTCGCCAACCTGTCGGCCTCGGCAGCGCTGGCCTCGGGCGACCTTGAAGGGCTCGCGAGGGAGATCACCTCCACGGTGACCCAGGTTGCCGGCGTCGCGCGCAGCAACATCTGGCTGTACAACGACGACGCCAGCGAATTGCGCTGCATCGACGCCATCGACACGCGCGGCGGCGGCCATGTCTCCGGCATGACGCTCCTGGAGTCGGCATTCGCCAACGAGTTCCAGGCGCTCAAGTCGGCGCCCTACGTGGATGCCGCCGACGCGATGAACGACCCGCGCACCGCCGGGTACGTCGATGGCTATCTCAGGCCCAACGGCATCACCGCCATGCTGGACGTGGCAGTGGAACTCGGCGGGCGGCAACTGGGCCTGGTCTGCCTGGAGGATGTCGGCGGCCCGCGCCCCTGGACCGACGACGAGATCGAGTTCGCCCAGCGCCTTGCGGACAAGGTGGCCCTAGCGCTGACCAACCGCGACCGCGCAGCGGCGGCCGAGAGGGTGCGCCTGCTGGCTGACGAGCAGAAGCTGCTGCTGGAGAACGTCCAGGTGGGCATCCTGTTCACCGGCGAGGGCCGCGTCCTGCGCCTGAACCCGAAGCTCGCGGAGCTGTTCGGCTACGAAAGCGAAAAGGAGATGGTCGGCCTGGAGAGCCGCCTCCTGTTCTCCGACGAGGCCGAGTTCAGCCGCTTCCGCGACACCGCGATGCCGGTGCTTGCGGCGGGGGAAACGCTCGATATCGAGTGGGCCGGGCGGCGGCGCGATGGCTCGAGCTTCATCGGCCACACCGTGGCCCGCGCCATCCACGTGCCGGGCTATCGCCAGGCCACCATCTGGATCGTCGAGGACGTGACCGCGCGGCGGGAAGCCGAGCAGCAGGTTGCCAACGCGCGCGCGGAGCTGCAGGCGATCATGGATGGCATGCCTTCGCCGGTGTTCATGAAGGACCTGGAGGGGCGCTTCATCCGCGTGAACCGGCCCTATGCCGAGTTCTTCGGACGCGAGATTGGCGACATCATCGGGCGCACCCTCGCCGACTTCGCCCCGGAGGGCTATGCGCGCGAGCGGGAGGATGCGGACCGGCGCGTGGCGGAATCCGGGCGCACCGAAACACGCGAAGTGAGCCAGGTGTCGGCGGACGGCGTCGCGCACGACCTGCTGATCTCCAAATTCCCGATTCGCGGGGAGGACGGCGCGGTCTACGCCGTCGCCGGGGTCGCCACCGACATCACCGAGCGCAAGGCATCCGAGCTGGCACTCAGAGAGAGCCGCGAGCAGCTCGCCCAGAGCGAGGCCTACTTCCGGACCATCTTCGAGAATTCCGGCTCGGGCATCGTCAGCCGGAGCAAGGACCGCAAGACCCTGCGCGCCAACCAGCGCTACCTGGACCTGCTCGGGTACACGCATGAGGAACTGCAGGGGCTGGCGTCCCACGCGCTGCTGCACGAGGACGATCGGGCCGCGACACGCGAGCATCTGGAGCGGCTCAGGCGCGGCGAGATCCCGAGCTACCGCCTGGAGCGGCGCTACATCCGAAAGGACGGGACGGTGCGCTGGGTCGAGGCCGTGACCAGCGCGATCCTGGATCCGGGCGGCAACTACGTTGGCAGCGTCACGATCGTCAACGACATTCACGAGCGCAAGGCAGCCGAGGAGGCGCTGCGCACGGTTAACGCTGAACAGAATGCAATATTCGATTCGGCGACCTCCGGGATGGTGCTGATCCGCGACCGCGTCATGGTCCGCTGCAATCGCAAGCTGGAGGACATCTTCGGCTATGGCGCCGGCGAGATGACCGGCCGGTCGACCCGCATCTGGTATGCCGATGAGGCCGGCTACCACGCCGGCGGCGGCCCGGTGCTGGAGCACATCGCGCGCGGCGAGACCCACAGCCGCGAGCAGCAGCTCGTTCGCAAGGACGGCGGCCGGTTCTGGTGCCGCATCACCGGCCGCGCGGTCGACCCGGCCGACCCGTCCAAGGGCAGCGTCTGGATGCTGGAGGACGTGACCGACGAGCGCGCTGCTGCCGAGGCCCTGCGCGAGGCGAAGCGCGTCGCCGAGGAGGCGACCCAGGCGAAATCCATGTTCCTCGCCAACATGAGCCACGAGATCCGCACGCCGATGAACGCCATCATCGGCATGTCGCACCTGGCGCTGAAGACCGAACTCAACGCGAAGCAGCGCGACTACGTCTCCAAGATCCACAACGCCGGCACGTCGCTGCTGGGGATCATCAACGACATCCTGGACTTCTCCAAGGTCGAGGCCGGCAAGCTGGACATCGAGCAGGTGCCGTTCCGGCTTGACGACGTGCTCGACAACGTCTCCTCGCTGGTGGCGCAGAAGGCCTTCGACAAGGGCCTCGAGCTGCTGTTCGAGGTCGCGCCCGACCTGCCGCAGGCGCTGGTGGGCGATCCGCTGCGCCTTGGCCAGATCCTCACCAACCTGGTGAGCAACGCGGTCAAGTTCACCGCGCGCGGCCAGATCGCCGTGTCCCTGCGCGCGGCCGAGCGCACCGGCGGCAGGATCATGCTGCGCGCGGAAGTGCGCGACACCGGCATCGGCATGACGCCGGAGCAGTGCGCGAAGCTGTTCCAGGCGTTCACCCAGGCCGACGGCTCGACCACGCGCAAGTACGGCGGCACCGGCCTGGGCCTCACCATCTCTCGGCGCCTGGTCGAGCTGATGGGCGGCAGCATCCACGCCGAGTCCGTCGCCGGCGAGGGCAGCGCGTTCATCTTCACCGCCTGGTTCGACGTCGGCGACCCCGCCATGCTGCGCCAGCGCCTGCTGCCCGAGGCGCTGGGCGGGATGCGCGTGCTCGTCGCCGACGACAACGCGGCGGCGCGCGAGATCCTGGGCGAGCAATTGCGCGGGCTGGGCTTCTCGGCGAGCGCGGTCGCCTCCGGGACGGACGCGGTCGAGGCGGTGCGGCAGGCCTCGGATGACCATCCGTTCGCGGTGGTGTTCGTGGACTGGAAGATGCCCGGTGTCGACGGCATCGAGACCGCGCGCCGCCTGCGCGCCCTGCCCTCGCCGCCGCGCGTGGTCATGGCCACGGCCTTCGGCCACGAAGAGGCACGCACGCAGGCCGAGGCCGCCGGGATCGAGGCGTTCCTGGTGAAGCCGGTGAGCCAGTCCTCGCTGGTGGACGCGCTGGTCGGGATGTTCTCCGAAGGCGCCGGGGCCGCCGCACGCGCCGCGGGAGCCGCGCGCGGCGAGGCGCAGCTCAATGGCTGCCGCCTGCTGCTTGCCGAGGACAACGAGATCAACCAGCAGATCGCGGTGGAGTTGCTGGAAGGCGCGGGCGCCGAGGTGGTCGTCGCCGGCAACGGTCGTGAGGCGCTCGAGAAAGTGCTCGGCGACGCACCCGAGGCCTGGAGCGCGGTCCTGATGGACCTGCAGATGCCGGAGATGGACGGCATCGAGGCGACCAGGCGCATCCGCGCCGAGGCGCGCTACGCCGCGCTGCCCGTCATCGCCATGACCGCGCACGCCATGGTCGAGGAGCGCGAACGCTGCCTCGCGGCCGGCATGGTGGACCACATCGCCAAGCCGATCGACCCGCATGCCATGTTCCAGACCCTCTCGCGCTGGGCAAAGCCGGTGGCGCGACCCACCGCCGCGGCGAGCGCCCGCATCCTGGCACCCGGCGAGGCGCCACTGCCGGACATTGCCGGGCTGGACGCGGCGGCGGGATTGAAGCGCGTCGCCGGCAATCGCAAGCTCTACCTGAGCCTGCTGCGCCAGTTTGCGGACAAGCAGGCCGACGCCGGCCAGCGCCTGGCCGCGGCGCTGAAAGCGAAGGACAAGACCGGCGCCGAGCGCATCGCGCACACCATCAAGGGCGTGGCGGGGAGCATCGGCTTTGACGGCATGCAGGACACCTGCGCGGCGCTGGAAAAGGCGATGAAGTCGGGCAAGGGCGTCAAGGCCGCCGTATCCGCCTTCGAGGCGGAACTCGCGCGCACCATCGCGGTGCTGAACGACGCGCTCGGCAACGAGGCAGTCTCTTCCGGGGTCGCTGCCGTGGCACCGGAGGAGACCGCGCGGCACCTGGCGCAGCTCGCGGCCCTGCTGGAGGCGAGCGATGGCGAGGCGGTGGACTACCTGCACGCCCATGCCGCTGCGCTCCACCCCGCGTTCCCCGGCGGCGCCTGGAGGACTCTCGAGCAGGCCGTGCTCGGCTTCGACTTCGATGTCGCGCTGGTACAACTACGCAAGGCCGGGCAGGCGTAAGCTGTCCGGTGAGTTGTCCAGGTTTCCCTACAAGGCACCGCCGGCCGCGCCCCATAGAATGGCCGGAATGAAGCACGGGGGGTGACGGGATGGAAAAGCCGATCGACTTCGCCAGCCGCCGGACGGTGATGATCGTGGATGACACGCCCGAGAACATCACCCTGATGAACGGGCTGCTCAAGGACCTTTATCGTACGCGCATCGCCACCGGCGGCGAGCGCGCCCTGAAGACCGCCCTGGTCGAGCCCCTGCCCGACCTCATCCTGCTCGACATCATGATGCCGGACATGGACGGCTACGAGGTCTGCCGGCGCCTGAAGGCGGACGGGCGCACCGCCGACATTCCGGTGATCTTCCTCACCGCCAAGACCGAGATCGAGGACGAGCAGCGCGGTTTCGACGCCGGTGCGGTGGACTACATCACCAAGCCGATCTCGCCGCCCATCGTGCTCGCCCGCGTGAAGACGCAGCTCGCGCTCAAGGCGGCGGCCGACTTCCTGCGCGACCAGAACGCGTACCTGGAAACCGAGGTGCAAAAGCGCACGCACGAGGTGCAGATGGTGCAGGACGTGACCATCATGGCGATGGCCTCGCTTGCCGAGACCCGCGACAACGAGACCGGCAACCACATCCGCCGCACGCAGAACTACGTGCGCGCCCTGGCGACGAAGCTGCAGCCGCTGTCGAAGTTCGCGCCGGTGCTTGACGACGCCACGGTCGAGATGCTGTACAAGTCGGCGCCCCTGCACGACATCGGCAAGGTCGGCATCCCGGACGCGATCCTGCTCAAGCCCGGCAAGCTGACGCCGGAGGAGTTCGAGGTGATGAAATCGCACACCACCATGGGGCGCGACGCCATCATCGCGGCGGAGAACCTGATCGAGGCGCCGAGCACCTTCCTGCGCACCGCGCGCGAGATTGCCCTCTCGCACCAGGAGAAGTGGGACGGCTCGGGCTATCCCGAGGGGCTCAGGGGCGATGCCATCCCGCTGCCGGCGCGGCTGATGGCGGTGGCCGATGTCTACGACGCCCTGATCTCGCGCCGCGTGTACAAGCCGCCGTTCACGCATGAAAAGGCGATGCAGATCATCTCGGAAGGCCGGGGCACGCATTTCGACCCGGACCTGGTGGACGCGTTCGTGCAGATCGCAGGCGAGTTCAAGCGCATCGCCGACACCTACGCCGACAGCGAGGAGGCGGTGCTGGCCAAGGCGAAGCAGCGCGGGGACCCGACCGGGGCTCCCGGTTGAAGGCCGCCTACCCCGCCGGCTCGGAAATCTCCACCAGGTTGAGGTCCGGATCGCGCACGTAGACCGAGCGGATCCGGCCGGTGGCGCCGGTCTTCATCACCGGCCCTTCCAGGATCGGGATGTTCGCCAGCTTCAGCTTCGTGATCACCGCCTCCAGCGGCACCGCGGCGATGAAGCACAGGTCCAGCGTCCCGGGCGCGGCCACGTGCGCGCGCGGGATGAACTCCCGGCCCCATTCGTGCAGGTTGATCTTCTGCTTGCCGAACTTCAGCGCCTGGCGCGTTTCGGTCGGCGTCCTGAACGACGCCAGCCGCATCCCCAGTACCTCGGTATAGAAGCGGATGCAGCCCGCGACATCGCGCGTGGTGAGGACGATGTGGTCGATGTGGCCGATCAAATGGGGACAGTCCCTATTTGCGCTTCAGCATTCTCAGCGGGTTGTATTCCAGCACCGTCTCGCCGCGCTGGTTGACGACCTTGTTGGCGAATCGGACCAGGCCGCGGTCGCCCTTCGAGGTGAGGCGCGCCTCGACGACTTCGCACTCGACGTGGATGGTGTCGCCCACCACCGTGGGGCCCTTGACGTCCAGCGTGCAGTTG
>JBQTJX010000033.1:0-21411 GCA_052386675.1 Betaproteobacteria bacterium | reverse complement strand
CTCAGGCTCAAGTACGGCGTCGGGGACGTGGTGGTCTGGGACAACGCCTCGCTGCTGCATTCGGCGACGCTCACCGACCCCGAAGACCCGCGTCCACTGTGGCGTATCACCATCAAGGAGGAGCGAGCACCATGAAGAGGTTCCTGTTTCTGGCCCTGGCGGCCGTCCCGTTCACTGCGTCGGGACAGGCGCTCACGCTGCACGGCGCCTCGCAGTTCAACGACGAGCACGCCTTCACCAAGGCGATGATCAAGTTCGAGTAGCTCGTCAAGAAGTACTACGGCAAGCCGGTCAATTTCGTGCTGCACAAGAACAGCGAATTGGGCCTGGAGAAGCAGTACTTCGAGTACATGGCGCAGGGCAAGGCGGTCGACTACGCCATCGTCTCGCCCGCGCACATGTCGACCTTCTCGAAGGCCGCGCCGTTCATCGACGCGCCGTTCCTGTTCCGGGACCTCGCGCACTGGAACAAGGTGCTCGACCAGGACGTGCTGAAACCCGTGGCCGACGAGATCAACCAGAAGGCCGAAGTGATGCTGATCGGCTACGCGGGCGGCGGCACGCGCAACATCTTCGTCAACAAGCCGGTGAAGAACCTGGCCGAGATCAAGGGTCTCAAGGTCCGCGTGCAGGGCGCGCCGATCTGGTCCAAGACCTTCGCCGCTGCGGGCATGGCGCCCACCGTGATTGCCTACAACGAGGTCTACAACGCGATCCAGAACGGCGTCATTGCCGCCGGCGAGAACGAGGCGGCGGGCGTGGAGCAGATGAAATTCTTCGAGGTCGCGCCGCACCTGGCGATGACGCAGCACGCCATCACCATCCGTCCGCTGTGCTTTTCCTCCAAGACCTTCGCCAAGCTGGACAAGGCGCTGCAGGCCGCGATCATCAAGGCGGGCAAGGAGGCGGGCGCCCACGGCCGCAAGATCGAGTCCAGCGAGGACACGGCCAAGCTCGACGCGCTGGAGAAGGCGGGCAAGCTCAAGCGCGTACCCTTCGCCGACCGGGCGGCAATGAAAAAGCTGGTGGATCCGGTGATGATCGAATACGCCAAGGAGATCGGCGCCGACCAGATCCTGGCAAAGATCAACGCCATCAAGTGATCTGACGCAATGAGGGGACGGCGGCCGAGGCCGCCGTCTTTTTTTATGTATCGAAAATTCACTGCTGCGTACGCGAAGCTGCTGTCCTGGGTGCTGGTGGCCTCGGTCGCCATCCTGATCATCCCGGTCAGCATGCAGATCTTTTCACGCACCATCCCGCTGATCCCGGCCTACATCTGGACCGAGGAGATGGCGCGGCTGCTGTTCGTCTGGTCGATCATGATCGGCGCCATGATCGGCATCCGCGAGGGCACGCATTTCGAGGTGGACGTGTGGCCGACGCTGAAGCCGCGCGCCAATGCCGCGCTGAAGCTGGCCTCGGGCCTGTTCGTGATGGTGTTCGCGCTGGTGTTCGTCTGGTGGGGATGGGAGTTCACCTGGTCGGCGCGCAACCGCATCTCGGAGCTGGCCGAGTTGCCGCTGTGGATGATCCATCTTGCCTGGCCGCTGGCCGGGGCCACCTGGGTGGTGTTCCAGGCCGAGCACCTTCTGGACCATGCGCGCACGCTGGCGGGCAAATCCGGCGGAGGCGGGGGGTGACCGGCGCGGCGCTGACCCCGGGCGAGGCGAGCCTGGTGCTGTTCGGCCTGTTCTTCTGCCTGCTGCTGCTGCGGGTGCCGGTTGCGGTCGCCCTCGGGCTCGCCTGCCTGCCGGTGCTCGCGATCGAGGATCGCCTCTCGCCGATGACGCTGGTGCAGGAGACGTTCAACGCCTACAACTCGTTCATCCTGCTGGCGGTGCCGTTCTTTCTGCTGACCGCCAACCTGATGAACGTCGGCGGCATCACCGATCGGCTGGTGCGCCTGTCGCGCGCGTTGGTGGGGCATTTCCCGGGCGGCCTCGCGCAGGTCAACGTGGTGCTGTCCATCTTCTTCGCCGGCATTTCCGGTTCGTCCACCGCGGACGCCGCCAGCCAGTCCAAGCTGTTCATCGACGCGCAGCGCAAGGAAGGCTACGACGACAGCTTCTCGGTGGCGATTACCGCGGTGTCCGCCGTGCTGGCGGTGATCGTGCCGCCTTCGATCCTGATGATCGTGTGGGGCGGGCTGCTGACGGTGTCCATCGGCGGCCTGTTCCTGGCCGGCATCGTTCCCGGGCTCGCCATCGGGCTGGTGCAGATGGCGACGGTGCATGCCTACGCCAAGATTCGCGGCTACCCGACCTATCCGCGCTCGTCGTTGATGGAAGCGGTGAAGGCGGCGGGGGTCGCGATTCCGGCGCTGATGACGCCGGTGATCATCATCGGCGGCAAGATATTCGGCTGGTTCACGGCGACGGAATCGGCCTGCATCGCGGTGCTCTACGCGGGCGTGCTGTCGATCTTCGTCTATCGGGAAATGAACCTGAAAGGGCTCAACAGCGCGTTGCTGGACACCGGCAAGCTCGCCGGCATTGCCCTGTTTTGCGTCGGCACGGCATCAGCCTTCGGCTGGCTGCTTGCGTACTACCAGATCCCCAAAGCGCTGCTGGCGGGCGTGTCGGCCTGGGGCATGGGCCCGGTCCAGACCGGATTCTTCGTCGCCGGCGTGTTCCTGGTGGTGGGATGCTTCCTCGATGCGATCCCGGCCATCATCATTGTCGGCACCATTCTGGAACCGCTCACCAAGGCGGTCGGCATGGACCCGATCCACTTCGCCATGATCGGCATCGTGTCGCTCGCCTTCGGCCTGGTGACGCCGCCCTACGGCCTGTGCCTCATGATTGCCTGCTCCATCGCGGGCATCCGGATGCGCGACGCGCTGAAGGACACCCTGATCATGCTCTTGCCCATGCTGGCGGTGCTGGCGCTGGTCATCATGTGGCCGTCCTTCTCCCTGTTCCTGCCGCGGCTGTTCCCGCCGGGCTCCCTCTGATGACCGCACCCGGACTCCGGCGCCTTTCGCTCAACACCGCGACCGTCAAGACACAATGGACGCTGGCCCAGGCGATCGACGGCTGCGCGCGCCACGGCTACGGCGGCATATCGCCCTGGCGCGACAAGCTGGCCGAAATGGGGCTGAAGGCGGCGAAGCGGGCCATCGAGGCCAACGACCTCGCGGTTACCGGCCTGTGCCGTGGCGGCTTCTTCACCGCGAAGGACTGGCGCGATGACAACCGGCGCGCCATCGAGGAAGCGCACGAGTTGGAAGCGCAGTGCCTGGTGCTGGTGGTCGGTGGCCTGCCGCAGGGCTCGAAGGACATCGCCCATGCCCGCGAACGGGTGCAGGAGTGCATTGCAATGATCCTGCCCGAGGCGCGCGCCGCCGGGGTGCCGCTGGCAATCGAACCGCTGCATCCGATGCAGGCCGCGGAACGTGCCTGCGTCAATACGCTGGAGCAGGCGCTGGACATCTGCGATGCGCTTGGCGAGGATGGAACGAACGCGCAATGCGCGTTGGGCGTGGCGGTGGACGTCTACCACACCTGGTGGGATCCGAAACTGGAGGCGCAGATCGCGCGCGCGGGCAGGAAGCGCCTCCTCGCGTACCACATCTGCGACTGGCTCGTGCCGACGCGCGACCTGCTGAATGACCGCGGCATGATGGGCGACGGCGTCATCGACCTGCCGCGCATCCGCGGCTGGGTGACGCAGGCAGGCTACGCCGGATACGACGAGGTCGAGATTTTCTCGGAACGCGACTGGTGGCTGCGGGATCCGGACGAAGTGCTCCGGGTGTGCAAGGATCGCCATCCATTGACCTAGGGAGCGGGGCATGCGGATCTTCATGACGGGCGCATCCGGGTACATAGGCGGGACCGTGGCGGAGGCGCTGCGCCGGGCCGGGCACTCACTGTCGGCGCTCGCTCGCTCCGAGGGCGCCGCGGCCAAGCTTCGTGCCCACGGCATCGAACCCGTGGCGGGCGAATTGAGCAGTCACGGCGTCGTCAGGCGCGCCGTCCAGGGCGCGGACGCGGTCGTCAATTGCGCCAACGCCGAGGACCCATTCGTCGTGGCGGCGATCATCGAAGGGCTCGCGGGATCCGGCAAGGCGTTCCTGCACACCAGCGGCACGAGCGTGGTGGGCGACAAGGCCGCGGGCCGGTTTCCAGGGCGGATCCATCACGAAGACACGCCGTTCGACCCTCTGCCCGAGAAAATCCAGCGCGTCGCGGTGCAGCGGGCGGTACTGGGCTCGTCCATGCAGGGCGTGCGCTCGGTGGTGCTGTGTCCCTGCCTCATTTTTGGCGAGGGGCGGGGCGCCAACCCCGACAGCATCCAGGTCCCGAGCCTGATCCGCCAGGCGGTCAGGAGCGGCGTGCCCAGGTACATCGGCGCGGGAGAGAACATCTGGTCCACCGTGCATGTTGACGACGTCGCCACCGCTTACCTGTTGGCGCTGGAGGCCGCGCCTGCGGGATCGTTTTTCTACATCGAGAACGGCGAAGCAAGCCTGAAATCGATCGTCGAATCAATCGGCCGCCTCCTTGGCGGCAAGCGCTCCGCGGAGGGCTGGGAAATCGACGAGGCGATCGCCGAATGGGGGCCACAGGCCGCCTGGTTTTCCCTGGGCGGCAACAGCCGGGTCAGCGCCGAGAAGGCGCGCCGGATGCTTGGCTGGAAGCCCGCGGGTCGGGACCTGTTCCACGAAATCGAGCAGGGGTGGTACCGCCGCCAGCTGGAGGCGGGCGCCTACGCGGCCAGGTAACTAGGGCACGACCCAGAGCAGGAGCGGATGGCCGTTGGCTTCGATGGTCCGCGCGGGAGGCCGGTCGCCGAGGCCGAAGCGATGCGACACGATGCGCGTACCAGGGCGCAATTCCGAGAACAGTTTCGGCATCAGCCGCCGGTTCATCTCGGGAAACAGGAACAGCGTTACGATCGTTGCGCCGCGCAGGTCGGCGCCGAACAGGTCCTCCTGGCGAAATTCGACCTGGCGCTCCAATCCGGCTTCCAGGGCATTGCAGCGTGCGCGCTCGATCATGCGCCCGTCGAGTTCGATGCCGACGCCGCGCGCACCGGCGCGCGCCGCGGCAATCGGGATCCGGCCGTCCCCGGATCCGAGGTCATAGACGACGTCGGACGGGGATACCCCCGCCAGGCGCAGCATGGCAGTGACGACCGCAGGCGGGGTCGGCAGATACAGCACCTCGGCTTCGTGCATCGCGGCGGCGTCCGGCGGTGCGCTGCGCGCCACCGCGCAGGCCGTGCTTGCGTCCTGCCCGACGGCCGCACCTGTGAAAAACAGGGCCGCAGCGATGGGGAACACCTTGTTTGCCATGATTCGCATCCGCCAGTGGAGCGCGATTATCGCGCAGCTGTCGAGGCTGGCGAGGATTTGATGCAGGTCAAAGGGGGCACGGGTCCGCAGGGTTAGCTTGCGGAGATGAAGGCAGCCGACGTAATGACCAGGGAGGTGATCTGCGTGGGTCCGGATGATCCGGTGCGCGAGATTGCCGTGACCATGCTGATGCGCCGCATAAGTGGCGTGCCGGTGGTCGACGCCGGGCGGCGCGTGATCGGCATCGTCAGTGAAGGCGATCTCATCCGGCGCCCCGAGCTCGAAACGGACAAGGCTGGCCTGGGATGGCTGGGCATGCTCCTGTCACAGGACGATCGCGCACGCGATTTCGTCAAGTCCCATGGAATGAAAGCGAGCCAGGTGATGACACAGCCGGCAATCTGCGTAGGCCCGGATGCGCCACTTGCCGAGGTCGTGCGACAGATGGAGCGCAGCCGGGTGAAGCGCCTGCCGGTGGTCGTGGAAGGAAGGCTTGCCGGCATCGTGACCCGCATCGATCTCCTGCGTGCTTTCACGCTGCGCCTGTCCTCCACGCCGCCGGTTGCGCCCACGGACCAGGATCTTCGCGGCAGGATAGAGGCATTGCTGCGCAGCGAAGACTGGGCGGCGAGCGCAACCGTTTACGTCGAGGTGGAGCACGGCATGGTGCGCCTGTGGGGCACGGTGGATTCCGCTGCGCAGCGTGAGGCGCTTCTGGTAGCCGTGCGAGGCATGCCGGGCGTGCGTGACGTCGAACCGAACCTCGGGCGATCGCTCGCCGGCTGACTGACCCGGAACAGCAGGGGTCGGCTACGATACCTGCATGAGATGGGACGGCCCGATCGCCGACGCGCACCAGCACTTCTGGGATCCGCGGCTCAACCACCACCCCTGGCTTTGCGACCAGCCGCCGGTCGCGTTCCGCTACGGGGACTACTCGGCATTGCGCAGGCCTTATCTGCCCGCAGACTATTTCGCGGATGCGGGAACGCAGCAGGTCGTGAAGACGGTCTATGTCGAAGCCGAGTGGGATCCGCGCGATCCCCTGGGCGAGACCGCCTGGGTGGACAGGCTGCGGCGCGATACCGGTTTTCCGACGGTGATGGTGGCGCAGGCCTGGCTCGACCGCGATGACGTAGCCCGGGTGCTCGAGCGCCAGGCGGCGGTGCCCTTCGTGCGCGGCGTACGCCACAAGCCCGGACCCGGGGCCATGCGTGATGCGCGCTGGCGCGAGGGCTACGCCCTGCTCGCGCGCTTTGGCCTGAGATTCGACCTTCAGGCTCCCTGGACGGCGCTTGAAGATGCGGCCGCGCTGTGCCGCGCCTATCCCGCCACGCAACTCATACTGAACCACACCGGGTTGCCGGCGGATCGCAGTGCCGAAGGCATCGCAGGATGGAAGCGCGCCCTGCGTATCCTCGCGGAGTGCCCCAATGCCGCGATCAAGATCTCCGGGGTCGGCGTACCGGGATTGCGCTGGACATCCGGGCTAAACCGCGAGATCGTGCTATCGGCCATCGAGCTGTTCGGATGGCAGCGTGCAATGTTCGCCAGCAACTACCCCGTGGATGGCCTCTGCGCCGGCTTCGACGAGATCTATGCCGGCTTTCGGGAAATCGTCGCGCAGTTCCCGGCCCTGGAGCAGCGCGCGTTGTTCCACGACAATGCCGTCCGCATCTACGCCATGGAGTGAGAGATGACCGAGAAACCTCGAATCGGCTACGTAGGGGTCGGACTGATGGGCCTGCCGATGGTGAAGCGCCTCCTTTCGCTCGGTTACCCGGCACGCGCCTTCGACATCGTTCCTGAGAGGACCGCCGCTGCGGTGATGGCCGGCGCGCGCGCCGCGGGCTCGCCGGCGGACGCTGCGAAGGGCGCGGACCTGGTGCTGCTGAACCTGCCGACGACGGAGGCTGTGGAACTCGCGGTGTTTGGCGAATCCGGCGTCGCCGGGGTGCTGCAGCCGCCGCAGTTGCTGGTCGACTTCTCCACCATCAGGATCGATCAATGCAAGTCCTTTGCGCAGAAGATCCGCTCGGCGACGGGCTGCGGCTGGATCGACGCGCCGGTTTCAGGCGGGCCACCCGCGTCCGGGGCAGGAACGCTCACCATCATGGCCGGCGGCGAGCAGGCCGAGATCGAACGAGTACGGCCGCTGTTCGCCGACGTCGCTGGCCGCTTTACCCACATGGGGCCTTCCGGCGCTGGAATGGGCGCGAAAATGCTGAACCAGCTCATCGTCGGTTGCGGCCACGCGGTGATGGCCGAGGCGGTGATCCTCGCGGAGGCCGCAGGAATCGATGCCGCGCGGCTCCCCGACTGCCTCGCCGGCGGCCACGCCGACGGCTCGCTGCTGCAGAACCTGTATCCGCGCATGCAGCGGCGCGACTTCCGCCCGCTCGGCTATGCGCGCCAACTGCTCAAGGACCTCGAGATGGTGCACGAGTACGCTGCGACCCTTAAGGCGCCAACGCCCATGATGAGCGAAGCGCTGTCGCTGTACCGGATGCTCGTGCATCTGGGGCATGCGGAATCGGACACCGGCGCGCTCGTGAAGCTCTACGACCCTACAACGCCGGCTGCACCAGCATGATGCACTCAGCCACGTACCCGCATTGTTGTTGCATAGCAGCAAAAGCGTGATGCGAACGGAAGCCTATGGATGCAAACCAACCTCTTGCTAAACGGAAAAGATTTCAGTTGTGAGTTTATCGTTTGGTGAACTAGTATCCCTTCGGACGCGCGGGAGGCGCGGACCGGGACCTCGGCCTGACGCGGACGATCCCGGAAACCAAACGGAGGAGGGATCGATGAGCACCAGAAAATCCATGAAATGGACGGTCGCTGCGATGGCTGTTGCAGGCGCCTTTGCATTCAGCACCGCGCAGGCCCAGCAGCCAAAGGTGAACTGGAAGTTGCAGAGCGCGTTCGGCAGTTCGCTCACGCACCTCGGGGTTGCTGCGACGCGACTGGTCAAGGACGTCGAGGACATGACCGACGGCAATTTCGTCATCAAGTTTCACGAGCCGGGCGCGCTGGTGCCGGTGCTCGAGTGCTTTGATGCCGCCTCCAAGGGGTCGGTGGATGCCTGCTGGTCACCGGCGGGCAACTATGCCGGCAAGTACGCGGCGCTGTCGTTCTTCACCGCGGTGCCCTTCGGCCCGGGCTACGGCGAGTTCATGGCCTGGAAGATCTTCGGCAACGGCAACAAGCTGCGCGACGAGATCTACGCCAAGCACGGACTGGTCGCGTTCGACGCCCTCGCCATCGGTCCCGAGACCTCAGGCTGGTTCCGCAGGGAAATCAAGTCCATGGACCAGGTCAAGGGCCTGAAAATGCGCTTCTTCGGCCTGGGCGCGAAGGTGATGCAGAAAATGGGGGTGTCGACCCAGATGCTGGCGGCCTCGGATATTTTCCCGGCGCTGGAGCGCGGCGTGATCGACGCCACCGAGTTCTCGATGCCCGCCATGGACATCAAGCTGGGCTTCCACCAGGTGGCCAAGTTCAACTATTTCCCGGGCTGGCACCAGTCGGTGTCGATGACCGAGATCATGATGAACAAGAAGGTGTTCGACGCCCTGCCCAAGTCCTACAAGAAAATCCTCGAGATCGCGGCGGGCAACCAGCTCTCCTACACCTACGCGGAAACCGAGGCGACGCAATTCGGCGTGATGGCCGAAATGCGGGACAAGCACAAGGTTCAGGTCAAGCGCTGGAAGGACAGTGAACTTGCCGCCTTCGAGAAGGCCTGGCTGGACGTGGTCGCGGAAGACTCGGCCAAGGATCCGGTATTCAAGAAGATCGCGGACGATTACTTCGCGTTCCGCAAGAACTACGCGATCTGGGGTGACGCGCAGTTCATGAAGCCGACCTACCTTCCGTCCAAACCCGCGGCGAAGAAGTAGTTGGTCACGATCAGGCACCGGCGCCGAGCCCCTGGCACGGCGCCGGCGCCGCGCACGCCTTGAGGAAGGTCTGATGGAATTCCTGCTCAAACTGGGAAGCCGGCTCGGCAATCGCTATGTCATCGCGATAGCGATCATTCTGCTGCTCGGCTTCGGCTATGCCTACGTGACCGGGCTCCAGCCTGCGGCGCGCGGCGAGCTGCTCGACAAGGCGCGCGTGCTGCTGCCGATGTTCATGTTCCTCACGCTCGGGATCCTGCTGTTCTCGGGCTACCCGGTGGCATTCATCCTCGGGGGACTGGCGTTGATATTCGGCCTGCTCGGTTTCCTGCTGGGCTCCTTCAAGATGGTGCATTTCTTCAATTTCGTGCCGCGCATCTGGGGCCAGGCGGCGGAGAACCTGGTGCTGGTGGCGATTCCCACGTTCATCTTCATGGGCGTGATGATGGAGAGGAGCGGCATTGCCCAGGATCTGCTTTACTGCGTGCAGTTGATCCTCAAGCGCGTGCCCGGCGCGCTCGCGCTCGGGGTCACCATCATGGGCACGATCCTCGCGGCGATGACCGGAATCATCGGCGCCTCGGTCACCATGATGACCGCGCTCGCGCTGCCCACCATGCTCAAGCAGGGCTACAGCCCGGCGCTGTCCTGCGGCACCATCGCGGCGGCGGGCACGCTCGGCATCCTGATTCCGCCCAGCATCATGTTGATCGTCATGGCCGACCTGCTCTCGGTCTCGGTCGGGAATCTGTTCTCGGCGGCGATCATCCCGGGGCTCACGCTCGCGGCCATGTACCTGCTGTTCATTTTCTTTGCCGCCAAGCTGAAGCCCTCGCTCGCGCCGCCGCTGCCGCCCGACCTGCTGAAGGTGCCGGAAGGCAAACTCGCGCCGCTGCTGTTCCGCGCGTTCTTCCCGCCGGTGTTCCTGATCGGCTGCATCAAGCTGTCGATCCTGCTCGGCTGGGCGACGCCGAGCGAAGCCGGGGCCGTCGGCGCGGGCGGTGCCATCGTGCTCGCGGCGCTCTGGGGCCGGCTCAACTGGAAGACCATGAATGCGGTTTGCCAGAGCGCGGCGCGCACCATCTCGATGGTGTTCTTCATCATCATCAGCGCCACCTGCTACGCCTTCGTCTACCGCCAGCTCGGCGGCGATGATGTCATCGAGCACTGGATCAAGGAAGCGGGCCTGGGCAGCTGGGGCTTCGTGTTTCTGGTGATGACGATCGTGTTCCTGCTGGGCTTCTTCCTCGACTGGATCGAGATCACGCTGATCGTGCTGCCGGTGTTCGCGCCGCTCATCGGCACGCTTGACTTCGGCGACCATGTGCCGAAGGCCGATGTCGTCTACTGGTTCCTGATCCTGCTGGCGGTCAACCTGCAGACCTCGTTCCTCACGCCGCCGTTCGGTTTCGCGCTGTTCTACCTGAAAGGCATCGCGCCGAAGGAAGTGAAGATCCAGAGCATCTACCTCGGCATCATTCCCTTCGTCATCATCCAGCTCATCGGCCTGATCCTGGTGATGACCTTCCCCCAGATCGCGCTGTGGTTGATGCATGCGAGCTACGATTGAGGTTGCCTGATGCAGACTGAACAGGACGCGAAGCAGCAGGGAGAGATGCCGGTTGCCGTGCGACTGGCAGCCCGCCTGCGTCGCTTCGTGGATTTCGTCGGCGGCTACGGCGCCTGGCTGATCGTGCCGGTGGTGGTGATCACCTGCATCGACGTCATCGGCCGCAAGATCGGCTACGAAGACGAGGAAACCGGCAGGATCTACCGCCTGCAGGGTTGGTTGGCCGACAATCTGGGCTCGTTCTTCCAGTCCACGATCCTGCAGGAGCTGGAGTGGCACTTCCACGCCGGACTGTTCGCGCTGGTGCTCGGCTACGGCGTGGTCTACAACACGCACGTGCGCATCGATCTCATCCGCGAAAACCTGCATTTCCGCAAGAAGGCGTGGCTGGAATTCATCGGCCTGACATTCTTCATGATTCCGTACTGCGCGATCGTGATCTATTTCGCCTTCGACTACACCTATGCGTCCTACATGATCAACGAGTCCTCGAACTCGACTGTTGGTTTGAGCCATCGATGGATCATCAAGAGCGTACTGATCTTCGGCTTGCTGGTGGCGGTCGTCTCCGGAATCGCGGCCTGGTTGCAGGTAGCGACCATCCTGTGGGGACCGAAGGATTTGCGCTTTCCGCTGATGACGCTCGACTGGCCGGAGGCGGACGCCAAGATCGAGGGCAAGGAGCGCGTGCGACTCGAAGACGACTACGGGCTGCGCCTGTCGGACCCGGCCGCGCCTACCGATCCATCGCTCGCAGGAAAGAAAGAGACCAAGGCGGCGTCGACCGTCTGAGCGGCCCGGGCGATGGACTCGGAGTGGGAGAAGCTCGTCAAGCGCTACGTCTGGAACGACGAGCGCACCCCCTATTTCACGCGCGTGCCGGAACTCAGCCGTCGGCAGGCGCACTACGAACTGTTCGGCTATGCGTTGCTCGTCGGCGTGCTGAGCGGCGTGCTGTCGGTCGCCGCGCTCTCGGGTGGCCTCCCCGGGGACGCATCCATCGTCTCCCTTGCCGCATTCACGGTCTGCTGCGCGGCGGTGTTGCTGGGCGCGACGCGGCACGCGTGGGCCGCGCTGTGGTGCGCTGCCGCGCCCGTGGCCGCGCTCATCTACTTCGCGCTGTACGGGTTCCACCCGAACCTGGAGACGATCGACAAGGCCATCGTCGTCTGCTGCATGATCGGATGGCTGCTCTACGGGCGCAGGGTTGTGGCCGTCGCGCGGGCGTGGGCCGGGCTCGCGGGCCCGGCCGAGCCGGATTGAGCCGGCGGGTCGCGCCACGGCCGCGGAGCGCGCGTTTCTGCTTCACCGCCTCGCGTTCGGTACCGGGGTGGCGTTGCTTTCGCTCGCCAACTGGTTGAGCGGTCTCCCGTGGTGGTCGTTCTGGCCGATCGCCGCCTGGAGCACGATTTTCGGCGTCCACTATCTGATCCACAAGGCGCGCTCGACCGATGAGCGCTGGGTCGAAGAGCGCGTTGCGGATCTGCACTCCAAAAGCTACGACGCCGGACATATCGACAGCATCGCGACGCGCTACGGAGACAAGGATGAAAACGCCGGGAGAAAGTAGTCGGCGCGCATGAAGATCGTGCGCGTAGAGGCGGTGCCGCTTTCCATTCCTTGCCGCTATGGCGCCGAGGGCTGGTCGCTGGGCGCGGGCGGGTGGAAAGCGCTCGATTTCTGCCTTGTGCGCGTGGACACCGATGCCGGGATCACCGGCTGGGGCGAGGCCTTTTCCTACTCGTGCCGGCGCGCAACCGCTGCCGCGATCCGGGACATGATTGCACCGATCGTGCTTGGGCGGGATGCCGCGGATATCGCTGGTCTGAACGCCGAGATCCAGAAGCGCCTGCACATATTCGGCCGCTTCGGCATCACTGCATTCGCACTGTCGGGCCTGGACATCGCGCTCTGGGACATCGCGGGCAAGGCCGCGGGCAAGCCGCTGCACGCGCTGCTCGGTGGCGCGAAACGGGAACGACTCGACTGCTATGCCAGCCTGCTGCGCTATGCGGATGCGGCGCTCGTCGCGCAGTACTGCGGGCGGGCGATCGGCGAAGGCTTTGGCGCGATCAAGCTCCACGAAGTGAGCGAGCCCGTGATCGCTGCGGCGCGCGCGGCGGTGCCACGCGAAGCCGCGTTGCTGCTCGATGTCAACTGCGAATGGAGCGCGGCGGAGGCGATCGCGATCGGCAGGCGCCTAGCGCCGCTCGGGCTGGAGTGGTTCGAGGAGCCGGTGTTTCCGCCGGAGGATGGCGCGGGGCTGCGCGCGGTTGGCGAGGCCTGCGGCATCCCGATTGCCGCGGGCGAGAACTGCTGCTTCGCGACGCAGTTTGCGGCCTTGTTCGACGCCCGGGCGGTGCAGTACGCGCAGCCCTCGGTGACGAAGGTCGGCGGCATCTCCGAGTTCCGCGGCATCGCAACGCTCGCTGCGCAGCGGGGCGTGAGGCTCGCGCCGCACTCGCCGTATTTCGGGCCAGGCGCTCTCGCAACCCTGCACCTGATCGCGGCGCTTGCGCCGCAAGCGCGATTCGAGTACTTCTACCTTCAGGCAGACGCTTGGCTATACGGGGATTTGCTGGCTCCGGAGCAAGGTGAACTCAGGGTGCCGCAGGCGCCGGGCCTTGGGGCCGACCCCGATGCGGAGGTGCTGCGCCGCTACCGCGTGGAGTAGTCAGCCCCAGAAGTCTCGCGGGCGGCGCGGCGGGCGGCACCATACGCCGGACAGGTCAGGATCCAGCCAGGACACCGCGATTGCCCATGCGCCCGCCACTGTCGTGGTCGCGCCGAACCACCAGGCACGCTCCCTGACGAAGGCGGGCACCGAATCGTCCGCCCCGAACATCGCATAGCCGCCCAGCGCGAGGAATCCGGCGCCGATGAGCGTGCCGAGGATCCGCGTGACGGGCTGGTTTCGGTGAATGCGCACGCCCCTACGATACGCCAGGGCGATCTGCCGTCGATTGCAGGCGGATGGAAGTAAGATGAGGTCGATGCACCAGATGCGAATCCCTCCAAGGCTCCCGCTTCGACTTCTGGGCGCAAGCCTGTTGTTGTGCGCAAGCCTGTCCTGCGGGGCAGGGGGCTTTGTTTTCGAAGTTGATTCGCCGCGATTCCGGGTCACCATGCCCGGCATCCCCCAGATGAGGATGGAAGTGCATCCGAAGCATGCATCCCAGCCGCATTTGCGATATCTGGGATCTACGGAACCCTACACGGTTGCGGTTTTCACCCCTGCGGCGGCCGAAGGCATGAAACCCCTGGAGTGCGCAGGGGCGGTCGCCAGGACCCTGTCAGCCAGGCCGGGCACGCCGCCGCCGTCCCAGGTTCTCAAGACGCGACTGGACAGCAATACGTTCGTGGCGATCTATGCGAAGCCGCTCGCCCCCGGTGTGCAGTTGAATGCGCACATCCTGTCCGCCGCCGGCGGCAGGAACTGCATCGAAGTCCACGTGACCAAGATATCCATCGACGAGGACGATCTCTCCTCCTGGTTCGCCGAGATAGAGAAGGCGAGCATCGAACCGAGATGAATCGCGGCCCCGGATCAGCGCTTGACGCGGATCAGCAGCACGAGCGGCAACACGGCGAGCGATGTCACGATGAAGAACACGAAGGCGTCCAGGTAGCCGATCATCGCCGCCTGGCGCGCCATCTCCCGCGATAGCGCCGCTATCCCGCGCAGTTCCTGCAGGTTCCAGGCACCGCTCACCCAGGGCATCGACAGCGCCGGGCTGTAAGGGGTGACGCGCTCGGCAAGCTCCGCGTAGCTGGTGCGCGTCATGTGGACCGCGACCGTGATGCTGAGCGAGATGTGGATGCTCGAGCCGATGTTGCGCACCATGTGGAACACCGCGGATGCCTCCGAGACGTGCGCCGGATCCAGCGTGGAGAAGCACACCATGGTGATCGGAACCCATAGCACGCCGACGCCGAATCCCTGCAGCGCCATTGGCCAGAACACGTCCGCGGCGCCGGGATTGACGTCGAGCAGCGCGAGCTGCCAGCCCGCGTAGGCCTGCAGCAGGAAGCCGAACACGATCATGACGCGCGGATCGAGGCGGCTGGCGTAGATCATCAGGAAGAAGCCGACCAGCGTGCCCAGGCCGCGCGCGCCAAGGACGAAGCCGATAACCGAGTCGGGATAGCCGCCGACCCCCTGCAGCATCGGCGGCAACAGCGTCATCGGGGTGAAATTGAGCATGCCGAAGACGAAGATCAGCAGGATGCCGATGCTGAAGTTGCGGTCGGCGAGAAGGCGCGGGTCGAGAAACGGGCGTTGCGCAGTCGCGCTGTGCGCGATGAAGGCGTAGAGCGCGAGCCCGGCAATCGCCGCCCAGGCGATGATCTCGGCGGAGTCGAACCAGTCGGCGCGCTCGCCGCGATCGAGCATGATCTGCGCGCTGGCGAGCGCGGCGGACAGCAGCAGGAACCCGAGCCAATCCAGCCGCACCTTGCTGCCCGCCTCGCGGTCGTGAATGAACGCAAGCGTGCCGACGAGCGTGAGGAGCGAGAACGGCACGATCATGTAGAACACCCAGCGCCAGTTGAAGGCTTCCGCGAGCCAGCCCCCGGCCATTGGCCCGACGATCGGACCGAGCACGGACCCCATTCCGAAGAGCGCGATGACCACCCCATGCTGGCGCTTGGCGTAGGTATCGAGCACGATCGCCTGCGACAGCGGCACCAGCGGCGCGCCGATGGCGCCCTGCAGGACGCGGAACACCACCAGCTCCTCGAGGGAATCGGCCAGTCCGCAACCCAGTGAGGCAATGCCGAAGCCGAGCACGCAGGCGTTGCACAACAACCGGCGTCCAAAGCGGGACGTCAGCCAGCCGGCGAGCGGGGTCATGACAGCGGTGGCCACGATGTTCGAGGTCACCACCCAGGCGACCTGGTCCGGGGTGACCGACAGCGCGCCCTGCATCTGCGGCAGCGACACATTGGCGATGGTGACCGTCATCGCGTAGAGGAAGGTCACCGCGGTGCAGGTGGCCAGCACCAGCGCGCGCTCGAGCGCGGCGCCGGCGCCGGGTGCTTCGGAGAGCGGTACGGGTTGCGCGCTCACGCGCTCCCGCTAGCGGCCGAACAGTTCGCGCAGATCGGGCAGGCCGCGGCTGCGGCCGGTGTCGATGCTGACGCTGACGGTCATGCCGGCGCGCAGCGCCGGGCGGTCGGCGGGCGCCTCGCTGCCAGGCTCGATTGCAAACAGCACCGGCACCCGCTGCACCACCTTGATCCAGTTGCCGGTGGCGTTCTGCGGTGGCAGCAGTGCGAACTCCGCGCCCGTGGCGGGCGCGATGGCGCTGATGCGCGCGCGCCACTCGACGCCCGGGTAGGCGTCGGCCACGATGCGCGCCTGCCGCCCGACGTGCATGCCGGCGAGTTGCGTTTCCTTGAAGTTGGCCTCGATCCAGGGTTCACCGGCCTGGATCAGGCTGAACGCGGCGACGCCGCGTGACACATTCACGCCGGGCTGCAGCCGGAGGTTGCTCACGGTGCCCGCTGCCGGCGCATGCACGGAGGTACGCTTGAGTTCCAGCGCTGCGGCATCGAGCGCGGCGCGCGCCTCCAGCACGCGCGGATGCCGCTCGGTCGGCAGCTTGAGGTCGCCGCCCAGTCCGGCGAGGCCGCGCGCCGCGCGCTCCTGCACGGCGCCGAGGCGTGCGCGGGCGGCGTCCAGGTTGTGGCGCGCCTCGTCGAAGCTGTCCTCGCGCACCATGCCCTGTTCCCTGAGGCGCCGCTGGCGTTCGAGTTGCAGGCCGAGAAAGCGGATGCGCTCCTCGGCCTCCGTCGCTTCGGCAAGCGCCACACGGTGCTCGGCCCGAAGCGTTTCCACGTCAGTGCGGGCGCCCGCGAGCTGCGCGTTGGCACGCGCCACCGCCGTCTCGAACGGCACGGCATCGATGCGGAACAGCAGCTGCCCCTGCTTCACCGGCTGGTTGTCGCGCACCGTCACCTCTACGACGCGTCCGGACACTTCGGCGCTCACCGGGATGATGTGGGCCTTGACGTAGGCGTTGTCGGTCTCTACGTGGCGCCCGCCTTCGGCGTAGAAGTGCAAGCCGGCCGCAGCCGCGGCCAGCGGTACGCCGATCAGCAGCAGCACGCGCGCCAGCTTCCGGCCGAATCCCGGCCGGCTCATCGGGCGCGCCCCCTCGGGCCCATCGGGCGCGCCTCCGCAGGCGTGCCGGCGGAGCCACGCTGCAGGTTGCCCTTGATCGCGATCAGCGTGTCGACGAAGCGCTCGCGCTCGGTGGCGCCGAGTCCGGCAAGCGCGTCCTTGCGCAACTCAGCGGCAAGGGCGCGCATGGTGCGCAGGGCCGGTTCGACCTCGGCGGTGAGGTGTACCCGCCACATGCGGCGGTCACGCGCGTCGTGTTCGCGTCGCACCCAACCCTTGGCCTCCAAGCGGTCGAGCAGCCGGCCGAGCGTGGGCTTCTCGATCTCCAGCATCTCGGCCAGTTCGGTCTGGCTGACGCCGTCGCCTCGGTAGAGATGCGTGAGCACCCACCATTGCGCGCGCGTCAGCCCCAGTTTGCGGACGCGCCGATCGTAGGCATTCCGCAGCAGTCTTGCCACGTCGTTCAGCAGGAAGCCGAAATTGCGCGACAGGTCCTCGTGGAGCATGATGGAATAATAGTTGCCTAGCTTACGGTAAGCAAGGCAACGGATCGCCCACCCGGTATCATGGGCGCCTCGGCAATCGCGACCAGAAAGGACGTCCCGGCATGCGCGGCGCAGTGTTTCTAGGCGACAGGAAGATCGAGGTCCGGAAGTTTCCCGACCCCGCGCCCGGCACGGGCGAGGTCGTGATCCAGATGAAGGCCTCGGGCATGTGCGGCAGCGACCTGAAGTTCTACCGCCCGCCACCGGGCGAGGCGCAGAAGGCGCTGGGCCTGGGCAACAACACCGAGCCCTTCATCGGCGGCCACGAGCCCTGCGGCGTCATCGTGGCGCGCGGCGCGGGCGTGTCCGAGCGCGAGGCGCCGATTGGCCAGCGCGTCATGAACCACCACTACGCGGGCTGCGGCGTCTGCGGTCATTGCCGCGTGGGCTGGTCGCAACTGTGTCGCGCTGGCATCGTCGTCTACGGGGTGACCGGTGACGGTGGTCACGCGGAGTACCTGAAGGCGCCGGCGCGCACCATGGTGCCGCTGCCCGATGAGTTGTCGTTTTCCGAGGGCGCTGCGGTGTCCTGCGGCACCGGCACCGCGTTCGGCGCATTGCGGCGCATGCAAACGCTAGGCGGCCAGACGCTGGCAGTGTTCGGGCAGGGGCCGGTGGGCCTGTCCGCGACCCTGCTCGGCGCGAAGATGGGTGCGCGCGTCATCGCGGTGGAGACGAATCCCGAGCGCCTCGCGCTGGCGAAGCAGTTCGGCGCCGACGCGCTGGTCGATGCGTCGAAAGTGGACGTCGTAGCGGCGCTCAAGGAACTCACGCGAGGCGAGGGCGTGGACCTCACACTGGAATGCAGCAGCGCGCCAGCCGCGCGTCAGGCGGCAGTGCGTGCGGTGAAGACCTGGGGTACGGCCTGCTTCGTGGGCGAGGGCGGGGACGTGACCCTCGAGGTGTCACCGGACCTGCTCCGGCGGCAGGTGACACTGATCGGATCCTGGACCTTCAGCGCGATGGGCATGGGGGAGTGCGCGCGCTTCATCGCCGACACCGGAATCGACCTCGACCGAATCTTCACGCACCGCTGGAAACTGGACCAGGCCGCCGAGGCCTACAAGGTGTTCGACGCCCAGTCCTCGGGCAAGGGTGTGTTCGAGTTCTGAAAATCAGGGACGGACCACGATTTCCCGCGGCGGAAATCGGGGTCCGTCCCTGATTTCCTGGGTTCAGGTCAGCACGACGCCCTGGGTGTTGACGTAGAGGGCGTAGATCGAGGTGGTGGCCGCCATGAACAGGCGGTTGCGGTGCACGCCGCCGAAGCAGACGTTGGCGCAGCGCTCCGGCAGGTCGATGCGGCCGATGAGCTTGCCGGCCGGGTTGAACACGTGCACGCCGTCCAGGCCCGCTTCGCCCATCCCCCAGCCGCACCACAGGTTGCCGTCCATGTCCACGCGGAAGCCGTCGGGCGTGCCTTTGGGTCCGGCGTCGATCAGGACGCGACGGTTGGCGAGCGTCTTCCCGTCTACCACGTCGTAGGCGAGGATCTTGCGCGGCACCGAGCGCGACTCGACGACATAGAGGATGGATTCGTCGGGCGAGAAGGCGAGGCCGTTGGGCTGGTTGATGTCCTCGGCGACCACGCTCGCCTTGCCCGAGGTATCCAGCCGGTACACGTTCGTCGGCAGTTCCGGCTCGGCTTTCGCGCCCTCGTAATTGCCGAGAATGCCGAAGCTGGGGTCGGTGAACCAGATGGAGCGATCGGACTTGCAGACGATGTCGTTGGGCGAGTTCAGGCGCTTGCCCTGGAAGCGATCCATCAGCGTGGTGACGCGGCCGTCGTACTCGGTGCGCGACACCCGCCGCCCTCCATGCTCGCAGGTGAGCAGGCGTCCGCGGCGGTCGCGGGTGTTGCCATTGGCGTGGCCGGAGGGACCCCTGTACACAGTGGTCGCGCCGGATTCCTCGTCCCAGCGGTACATCGTGTTCCCCGGCACGTCGCTCCACACCAGACTGCGCGAATCGCCCAGCCAGACCGGGCCCTCGGCCCAGCGAAAGCCGGTGGCGAGGCGCTCGACCTTCACCAGGGGCATGCGGTAGCGGTTGAAGGCTTCGTCAATGACGACGATGGCGGGGTCGGGCACGCGCTGGCTGGGTTGCCACTGGATGGTGTTCATGGCCGTATTATTTCATCAAGCCGGGCAGCCACAGCGAAATCGCCGGGATGTAGGTCACCAGCAGCAGCGCCAGGCACATGGCGCCGTAGAACGGCCACAGTTCCCTGGATACCTGCTCCATGGTGACCTTGCCCACGGCGCAGCCGACGAACAGCGTCGGCCCCACCGGCGGCGTGATCAGTCCGATTCCCAGGTTGAGGATCATGATCATGCCGAAGTGCACCGGGTCGATGCCCAGCTTGGCGATAACCGGCATGAAGATCGGCGTGCAGATGAGCAGCATCGGCGCCAGGTCCATAAAGGTGCCGAGCAGGAGCAGCAGGATGTTCACCAGCAGCAGGAAGACGTACTTGTTTTCCGAGATGCAGAGGAAGAACGCGGTCACCTTGGCCGGAATCTGCAGGATCGCCATCATGTAGCCGAAGGCCACCGAAAAGCCGATCAGCATCATCACCATCGCGACCGTCTTCACGACGCGGTGCACGAGGTGCGGCAGGTCGCGCCACTTGTAGTCGCGGTAGACGAAAAAGGTGACAAGGAAGGCGTAGACACAGGCGACCGCCGCGGATTCCGTGGGCGTGAAGATGCCCGACAGGATGCCGCCGATGATGATCACCACCGTCACCATGCCCCAGAGCGCTTCGAGCACGATCCTCGGCATTTGCGAGAGCGGAATCGGCTCCGATCTGGGCATGTCGCGCTTGTGCGCGGTCCACAGGATGAGGCCGACGAGGCACAGGCCGAGCAGCAGGCCGGGAAAGACCCCGGCGAGGAACAGGTGCGCCACCGAAATCGTGCCGCCCGCGGCGAGCGAATAGATCACTGCGTTGTGCGAGGGCGGGATCATCAGCGCCTGCACCGAGCCGCAGATGGTGACATTTGTGGCGAACACGCGCGGGTAGCCCTGCTTCACCATCTGCGGAATCATCACCGAGCCGATCGAAGCGGTGTCGGCGACCGACGAGCCCGAGATGCAGCCAAACAGCGTGCTCGCCAGGACATTGACGAGCGCCAGCCCGCCGCGGATGAAGCCGACGAACACCTTGGCGAGATTCACCAGGCGCGCGGCCATGCCGCCCTCGGCCATGATGCCGCCGGCGAGGACGAAGAACGGAATCGCGAGCAGCGCGAAGTCGTCGGTGCCGTCGGAGATTTTCAGCATCACCGCCTCGAGCGGAATGTCCACCCAGAGCGCCGCCACGATCGCCGCCAGGCCCAGAGCATAGGCAACCGGGACGCCCAGGGCACAGAGCAGTGCGAAGGAACCGAGCAGGATCAGGATGTCCATCGCCTACTCCAGCTCGGTAAGCGCGTCGCTGTGCATGATCGAATCCTTCGGCGCCGCGCCAAGCCAGAGGCGTTCGATCAGGAACAGGAGCGTCAGCAGGCCCGCCACCGGGATCGGCATATAGACGAACGCCACCGAGAGGCCGGGGAACTCCGCCATCGTCTGGTAGCGGGTAACCACGCACAGGTGCGCGCCGTAGCCGAGCATGAACAAGGCGGTCAATCCCATGCAGGCATCCACGCCCCAAAGCATGACGCGGCGTACGGCAGGGGCGGCGGCGTTCAACAGCGCCTCCACCGCGACGTGCACGTTGGCGCGATAGACCGCTGCGCCGCCAATGAAGGAGAACATCACCATCATCACCACCGCGGCAGGCTCGGGCCAGGACATGGGGTTGTTCATGATGTAGCGCATGAACACGCCAAGCGGAATGATCAGCGTACTCGCCACCAGCGCCGTCCAGGAGAGGACGACGCAGGAGAGATACAGCCACTCCATCGCCTGGCTGTACTGTGCCTTCATGGCAATAAAACGGGCCGCCGGGCAGGTTGCAT
>JBQTJX010000032.1:0-29176 GCA_052386675.1 Betaproteobacteria bacterium | reverse complement strand
GAACACCGACGAGCTGCTCATCTCCCAGCCCGACACGGGCGAGCAAGCCCTGGAGATCGCCGAGGCGCTCGTCCGCTCCAACGCCGTGGACACGGTCGTGGTGGATTCCGTCGCCGCCCTCGTCCCGCGCGCCGAGCTGGAGGGTGAGATGGGCGACGTGCAGCCGGGGCTGCAGGCGCGGCTGATGTCGCAGGCGCTGCGCAAGCTCACCGCGACGATCGCCAAGTCGCATACGCTGGTGATCTTCATCAACCAGATGCGCATGAAGATCGGCGTGCTCTACGGCAGCCCGGAGACGACGACCGGGGGCAACGCGCTCAAGTTCTACGCCTCGGTGCGCATGGACATCCGCCGCATCGGCTCGATCAAGAAAGGCGATGAGGTCATCGGTTCCGAGACGCGCGTCAAGGTCGTGAAGAACAAGGTCGCGCCGCCCTTCCGCAATGCCGAATTCGACATCCTGTACGGCGAGGGCATCTCGCGCAACGGCGAGCTGCTCGAGCTGGGCGTGCTCCACGGCGTGGTCGAGAAGTCGGGCGCCTGGTACATCTACAACGGCGATCGGCTCGGCCAGGGCAAGGACAATTGCCGCGACTTCCTCAAGGAGAACCCGGCGATGGCCAAGGAGATCGAGCAGAAGATCCGCGAGAAGGCGGGCGTGCTCGCGCCGGCGGCGGAGGTTGCGGAAGCCGTCGAGGGCGACAACAACGTCGAGAAGCTGCCGACGCGCAAGCGTGGTGAAGGAAGGGCCTGACACCGGGATAGAGCTCCGCGCGCGGGCGTTGCGGCTGCTCGCGCGCCGGGAGCACTCCCGGGCTGAAATGAAGCGGAAGCTGGCGCCGAGGGCGGAGTCGCCCGAGGCGCTGGAGGCCCTGCTCGATTCCCTCGAGCAGAAGAAGCAGTTGTCGGACGCGCGCTACGCCGAGGCGCGCACGCGCCAGCTCGCGCGCAAGTACGGCGCCGCGCGCATCCGCCAGGACTTGAAGGCGAACGGCGTGGACAAGGGCCTGGTCGAGCAGGTCTCGATTGAAGGCGAGCTCGAGCGCGCCCGCGCCATTCTCGATCGCAAATACCGATCGGAAGCCGCGACGCGCGAGGAGCGCGCCAAGCGCATGCGCTTCCTGCAGTCGCGCGGTTTTTCCTCTGATGTTATTTTCAGATTGATGTCATCGCGCGACTGATCGGATCGTTCATCTTCTTGCCACCGTGGTTTGCGAACGGATCGGCGGAAAGGAGGTGAAATCATGGAACACACACAGGCATTGACGATCGTGCGCTCGCTCGCCAACGGCGTGGATCCGGCCAGCGGCGAAGTGTTCGCGGCCGACAGCCCGTACCAGCGGGCCGACACGGTGCGCGCGCTGTTCGCGGCGACGCAGGCGCTGGAGAAGGCCGAGAGCTTCGAGCGGCGCAAGCAGCAGTTGCCGCCGAAAGCCGGCGCGCCGTGGTCCGAGGACGAAGACAGGAAGCTGCTCGCGTCCTTCGACGCCGGGCGCGGCCTCGCTGAGCTGGCGACGGCGCACGAGCGCACGCAGACCGGCGTCCGGGCAAGGCTGGTGAAGTACGGGCGGCTGGCGGCGTAGTCCGGCGGAGGAGGGCCCACGGCGTCCGGGCGCCGTGGGCCCATCCCGTAGAATGGCGGGCTATGAAATCCGCCGAAATCCGCTCCAGCTTCCTCGAGTACTTCAGGTCCAAGGGCCACGCCATCGTGGCTTCCAGCTCGCTCGTGCCCGCGAACGACCCGACGCTGCTGTTCGTCAACTCCGGCATGGTGCAGTTCAAGGACGTGTTCCTGGGCAAGGACAAGCGCGCCTACACGCGCGCCACCACTTCCCAGCGCAGCGTGCGCGCCGGGGGCAAGCACAACGACCTGGAGAACGTGGGCTACACCGCGCGCCACCACACTTTCTTCGAGATGCTGGGGAATTTCTCCTTTGGCGACTATTTCAAGAAGGACGCCATCGCCTACGCCTGGGAGCTGCTCACCGGCGTCTACAAGCTGCCGGCGGACAAGCTCTGGGTCACCGTCTACCACACCGACGACGAGGCCTACGGCATCTGGGCGGATGACATCAAGGTGCCGCCCGGGCGCATCGTGCGCATTGGCGACAAGCCCGGCGGGCAGAAGTACCAGTCGGACAACTTCTGGCAGATGGCCGACACCGGCCCCTGCGGCCCCTGCTCGGAGATTTTCTTCGACCATGGCGAAGGCATCGAAGGCGGGCCGCCGGGATCCCCGGACGCGGACGGCGACCGCTACATCGAGATCTGGAACCTCGTCTTCATGCAGTACGACAGGGATTCGAAGGGCAATCTCGCGCCGCTTCCGAAGCCCTGCGTGGATACCGGCATGGGCCTGGAGCGCATCGCCGCGGTCCTGCAGCATGTGCACTCCAACTACGAGATCGACCTGTTCCAGGATCTGATCAAGGCCGCGGCTCGGGAGACGAACCAGAAGCAGCTGAAGAACCCGTCGCTCAATGTCATTGCCGACCACATCCGCGCCTGTGCCTTCCTGATCGTGGACGGCGTCATCCCGGGCAACGAGGGCCGGGGCTACGTGCTGCGCCGGATCGTGCGCCGCGCCATCCGCCACGGCTACAAGCTGGGGCAAAAGAAGCCCTTCTTCCACCGGATCGTCCCCGACCTGGACCGGGCGATGGGCGACGCTTACCCGGAACTGCGCGCCTCGGCGAAGCGGGTGGCGGACGTACTGAGGCAGGAGGAAGAGCGCTTCGCCGAGACCCTCGAGCATGGCATGGGCCTGCTGGAAGGGGCATTCGCTTCCGGCGACAAGCTGCTCGATGGCGACACCGTGTTCAAGCTCTACGACACTTTCGGCTTCCCGGTGGACCTCACCGCCGACATCGGCCGCGAGCGTGGCGTGAGCATCGACCTCGCGGGTTTCGAGGCCGCGATGGAGGCCCAGCGCGAACGCGCGCGGGCCGCGAGCAAGTTCACCTCGACGGCCAGCCTGGACTATTCGGGCGGCAAGACCGAGTTCCGTGGCTACGACACGCTGGCCGAAGCGGGGAAGGTCGTCGCGCTGTATCGCGACGGCACGCAGGTCGAGGCGCTGAAGGCGGGAGATGCCGGCGTCGTGGTGCTGGACCGCACGCCGTTCTACGCCGAATCCGGCGGCCAGGTCGGCGACCGCGGCGAACTGGTCGGCTCCGGCGGCACATTCGCGGTCGCCGACACGCAGAAGATCCAGGCCGAAGTGTTCGGCCACCACGGCACGCTGAAGACCGGCGCGCTCAAGCTGGGCGACAAGGTGGAGGCGAAGGTCGACGTCGAGCTGCGCCGGCGCACCATGCGCAACCACTCGGTGACGCACCTGATGCACAAGGCGCTGCGCGAGGTGCTGGGGCCGCACGTGGCGCAGAAGGGTTCATTGGTCGACGCCGACAAGACGCGCTTCGACTTCGCGCACGACAAGCCGATGAGCGACGAGGAGATCCGCAGGGTGGAGGCGCTGGTGAACGCCGAGGTGCTGCGCAATTCGGCGACCCGGGCCCAGGTCATGCCGATCGAGGAGGCGAAGAAGTCCGGCGCGGTGATGCTCTTCGGCGAGAAGTACGGCGACGAGGTGCGCGTGCTCGACATCGGCTCCTCGCGCGAGTTCTGCGGCGGCACCCACGTCGAGCGCACCGGCGACATCGGCGTCTTCAAGCTGGTTTCGGAGGGCGGGGTTGCCGCAGGCATCCGCCGCGTCGAGGCGACCACCGGAACCAATGCGCTCGCCATGATCGACGCGCAGCTCCAGGAATTCTCCGAAGTGGCGAAGCAGGTGCGCGCCCAGCCCGGCGCGGGCGCGGTGGAAAAGGCGGTCGTCGCGCTGATGGAGGAGAAGAAGGCCCTGGAGAAGGAACTCGCCCGGCTGCGCTCGAAGCTCGCCATGGGCCAGGGCAGCGACCTTGCCTCGCAGTCGGTGGACGTGAAGGGCGCGAAGCTCCTGGTGGCGACGCTGGAGGGCGCGGACGTGAAGACGCTTCGCGAGACGCTGGACAAGCTGAAGGAGCGACTCAAGAGCGCGGTAATCGTGCTCGGTGCGGTGGCCGAGGGCAAGGCGTCGCTCATCGCCGGCGTCACCGCGGACCTGACCGGCAAGGTGAAGGCCGGCGAGCTGGTGAACTACGTCGCCCAGCAGGTGGGCGGCAAGGGCGGCGGACGGCCGGACATGGCCCAGGCGGGCGGCACGGAACCGGCAAAACTGCCCGGCGCCCTGGATTCGGTGAAGGCGTGGGTCGAGCAGCGGCTCTGACGGAGAAGGAGAACAAGATCATGAATCGACGCATCGCACTGTGCGCGCTGGCCCTGGTCCCCGCCCTCGCGCTGGCGCACCATGGCTGGAGCGAGTACGACAGCACGAAACTGCTCAAGCTCTCGGGCAAGGTCGTGACCTCCGGATACGAGCACCCGCACGGCTTCATCCGGCTGGAGACGCCCGGCAAGACCTGGCTGTGCGTGCTCGCGCCGCCTTCGCGCATGGACTCTCGCGGCCTGCCCAAGGACGCGCTCAAGGCGGGCGCTACGGCCACGGTGGAGGGCTACGCCAACCGCAGCAAGCCCGAGGAGATGCGCGCCGAGCGCATCACGGTGGGCGGCAAGACCATCGAGTTGAGGTAGCGCATGACGCCCATGGGCGCCATCGAGATGAGCGCCCTCGGCGTCGCGATGCGCCAGTCGTACTGGCTGTACCCCGCGGTGGAGGTGGTCCACCTCGCGGGCATTGCCCTGCTGTTCGGTTCCATCGCGGTGCTCGACCTCAGGCTGCTCGGCCTGGGGCGTGCGATTCCCGTGCGCCGCCTCGCGGGGCATGTGCTGCCGCTGAGCGCGGCCAGCTTCGCGCTCATCATCCCGAGCGGGCTGATGCTGTTCATCGCCCATGCGGGGGACCTGATCGGCAACCCGGTGTTCGCGATCAAGATCTGTCTGATCCTGGCCGCGGGGACCAATGCCGCGGTGTTCCATGCCGCGGTATTCCGCGGCGCCGGCGGCTGGGATGTGGATGCCATTCCGCCCGTTGCCGCGCGCGCTTGCGCGGCGCTGTCCCTGCTGCTCTGGGTCTCGGTGATCGCCTGCGGGCGCTTGCTCGCCTACACCTAAAACCCGATCCGCTGACGCCGCCCGCCGCGCAGGTCCGGCACGTCGTCGGCCCGCATTTCGGCGCGTCCCGCGATCTTGGCGTTGCCAAACGCGGTTTGCACCGCGCGGCGCATTTCCCGCGGGGTGAGTTCCGCGAGCCGCCCCACCACTGCCGCGTCGGGCGCCTCCGGGAAGCGCCGGCCCCAGTCGTGGGACTCGCGGATCTCGCGGTAGATCGAGCGCGCGATGCGTGCCGCCCCGTCCTCGTCGGGCGGGTCGATCTCGTACACGCTCATGCGGTTGAGGATCGGCTCCGGGATGCGGGCGGCGTCATTGGCAGTGGCGAACCACACCGCGCCCGAGGCGTCGATCGGGATCTCCGCGAACTCGTCAACGAACTTCGCGGCGGTCTTCGATTCCAGCAGCGAATAGAGCGCGCCCAGCGGATCGTACTGGCCGTCGCCGCTCGCCTTGTCGATCTCGTCCACCACCATCACCGGGTTGGCGTACTCGCCGTTGAGGAAGGTGTCGAACACCTTGCCGGGCTTGGCGTTCTTCCATTGCGAGGAGGCGCCCGACAGGATCCAGCCCGCGGTGAGCGAACTCATGGGCACGAAGCCGAATCCGGTGCCCAGCAGCTGCGACACGCGCTGCGCGAAATGCGTCTTGCCGATCCCGGGGTCGCCCAGCAGCAGGATCGGCGGCAGCTCGATCGCGTCGCTCGAGTCGACGCACAGCGCGAGCTGGCGGCGGACCTCTTCCAGCACCTCGGCGAAGTTCGGCATGTCCTCGAACAGGGCCTGCATCTCCGGCAGCGCCGAGGGCTTGACGGTGAAGCGCTGGCCGCCCAGCCGCAGCATCTTCTCGTACAGCGTGCGCAGGGCCTCGTTGGCGGTGGGCGACAGTTCCTGCAGCGCCTTCTCGACCGCGGGCAGGTCGTAGACGTCCCGGAATCCGGCCACGGGGATGGCCGTCGGGGTGGAAGGGATCAGTTGGCCTGTCGGCATGTTCGATCTCCTGTCTTCTTGTTGTTGACCCGTCGCGAAAAGTTTACACGTTGCGATTCATCTAGCAAGTCGCGCGCCAGTCGCGCTGGCACTGGGGCGGGGCGAGTGCCAGATCGTGTACATTGGCTCTCGCCATGAACACAAGAACGCCGAAGCTGCTTCCCGGGATGACCGCGGACTACTTCAACGGCCGCAGCCCGGGCCACCTGCCGGGACTGGTCGGCCTGCAGGTGCTGTCGGTCGCGCCCGGGACCTTCGAGAGCCGGCTTCTCGTGAGGAAAGACCTCATGGCGCCGAACGGGTTCCTCCATGCGGCCACCGTGATCGCCCTCGCGGACACCTCCTGCGGCTACGCCTGCGTCGCTCACCTGCCCGAAGGGGCGAGCGGCTTCACTACGCTGGAACTGAAGGCCAATTTCCTGGGAACGACCCGGGAGGGCGCGATTTTCTGCCGCGCGGTTCCCGCGCATCTCGGTCGCACCACCCAGGTGTGGGAGGCCGAGGTCAGCATCGAGGGCACCGAAAAGAGGATTGCGCTCTTCCGTTGCACCCAGATGGTCCTGTGGCCCAGGCCGGGGGCGGCTACTTCGTAGCCTTGGCTTTCGCCTCGATGGCGTCCTGCCGCGCCTTGATCCGCTTCCGGATGTTGTCCAGCAGCGCGGCGTCCGGGTCCTTCCAGTTCGCGCCGGCCGCGCGCGCCATGTAGGCCGCCGCCCGGGAAAAGTCCTCCAGCGAAAGCTCGGCCTTTCCGCCCCTTGGGGGCATGGCGCGAACGCCGATCCAGCCATCGGCCGTCAGCTTGGACTGGCCTTCCTTGATCAGCGGCGCCCAAGCCTTGCGGTCGCCCAGCTTCGGCGCCTTCTCCAGGCCGGTGGCGTGGCAGGCGGTGCAAACGTCCTTGTAGACCTGCTCACCGGAGGCGGGCTGGGCACGGGACGCGGGTACGCCCGAGGCCAGTGCCAGCGCAAGGGCTGCTGTCGCATAGGTTCGCATGGGCTTCCGCCAATTTACCGCAATTGGACAATTCCCCGGGGATCGTGCTTGAATGGGGCCGATGAAACGTTGGCACTACGGCTTTTTCTTCTTTTACCCGCGCCCGCTGGCGCAGGGGAACGGATAGCACTCAGACCTAGAGCCGACCCACCCCTGAAACCGCCAGCGCAGAGATGCCTGGCGGTTTTTTGTTTCTGGGGTTCCCTTTCACGGAGAGCGCAATGACCAGCCCCACCGATACCTTCCTCGGCCAGGTACCCGCCGACAAGACCTCGCTCACGGACGACGAACGCATCGAGAACGTCGTCCCGCTGCCGCCGCCGGAGCACCTGATCCGCTTCTTCCCGATCCAGGGCACGCCGGTGGAGAAGCTGATCGCGGACACGAGAAAGCGCGTGCGCGAGATCGTGCGCGGCAAGTCCGACCGGCTGCTGGTGATCATCGGGCCGTGCTCGATCCACGATCCCGAGGCCGCGGTCGCCTATGCCGGGAAGCTGCTCGCGCAGCGCCAGAAACATGCCGGCGAGCTCGAAGTGGTGATGCGGGTGTACTTCGAGAAGCCGCGCACCACGGTGGGCTGGAAGGGCCTGATCAACGATCCCTACCTGAACGGCAGTTTCCGCATCAACGAAGGCCTGCGCATCGCGCGCGACGTGCTGGTGCGGATCAACCAGGCCGGCCTGCCCGCCGGCTGCGAGTTCCTCGACGTCATCTCGCCGCAGTACATCGGCGACCTGGTGTCCTGGGGCGCGATCGGGGCGCGCACCACCGAGTCGCAGGTGCATCGCGAGCTCGCGTCGGGCCTGTCGGCGCCGGTCGGGTTCAAGAACGGCACCGACGGCAACGTGCGCATTGCGGTGGACGCGATCCTGGCCGCGCGCCAGAAGCACCATTTCCTGTCGGTTCACAAGAGCGGGCAGGTCTCCATCGTCCAGACCCGCGGCAACGAGGACTGCCACATCATCCTGCGCGGCGGCAAGGCGCCGAACTACGACGAGGCGAGCGTCAGGGCGGCCTGCGAGGAACTGGCCAGGTCGAAGCTCGACTGCCGCCTGATGGTCGACCTGTCGCACGCCAATGCCGCCAAGCAGTTCAAGCGGCAGCTGGAGGTAGCACGCGCGGTCGGCGCGCAGGTGGCCGGCGGCTCGCGCTGCATCATCGGCGCCATGGTGGAATCGCACCTGGTGGAGGGCCGCCAGGAACTCGTCGCCGGCAAGCCGCCCGGCGAGCTGACCTTCGGCCAGAGCATCACCGATCCCTGCCTGGGCTGGGAGGACTCGGTCGAGGTGCTGGACATACTGGCTGGGGCGGTGAAGGCGCGCAGGAAGAAAGGCAAGCGCTGAGCTTTCCGTTCGAAACCCTGGCCGCCGCGGCGCTGATCGTCGCCGCAGCCTACTGCGTGTTCGGGCTCACCGGCTTCGGCTCGACCGTGATCGCGCTGCCGCTGCTCGTGTTCCTCTTCCCGCTCAAGTTCGCGGTGTCGCTGCTGATGCTGCTCGACCTGGCGGTCGCGGCGTTCTTCGGCGCGCGCATGCGCCGCGAGGTGCGCGTGGACGAGATCCGCTGGCTGGTCCCGTTCATGCTGGGCGGGATGTTTCTCGGGCTCACGGCGCTCATCCGCGCGCCGGAAGCGCCGTTGCTGCTGACGCTGGGTGGCTTCGTGCTCGCCTATGCCGCCTGGGGCCTGCTGCGCCGGGGCGGCCCACCGCGCCTGGCGCGCGCCTGGAGCGCGCCGATCGGTTTTGCGGGCGGCATTTTCTCCGCGCTGTTCGGCACTGGCGGCGTGCTGTTCGCGATCTACAATGCAGGCCGTATCCGCGGCGCGGCGGAGTTGCGCGCCACCAACGCAGCGATGATCCTTCTGTCGTCGCTGCTGCGACTGGTGCTGTTCGGCCTTGCCGGCCTGTTGACGCAGGAGGGCCTGCTCACGGCCGCGCTGGCGCTGCTGCCCGCGCTGGTCCTTGGCTTCTGGACGGGTAGCCGCCTGCACGACCGGGTTCCCGCGGCGACGGTGGTTCGCTCGGTGTACGCTTTGCTGGTGATCGCCGGACTCTCGCTCATCGCCCGCGCCGCCTGAGATGGCCTGGCTCGCCTCCCGCCAGGGGTTCCTGCTCGCCCTGGCCGCGACGCTGCTGTTCCGCTTCTGGCTGTCGGCGGCGCTGCCGGTCACCGCCGACGAGGCGTATTTCGCGCTCTGGGGACGGTACCCGGACCTGGGCTACTACGACCATCCGCCCATGATCGGCTGGCTGCTCGCGCCGCTGGTGTCGGTGTCGGACGCGGACTGGGTGGCGCGGCTTCCGGCCACGCTCGCGCCGGTATTCGCGGCGCTGCTGCTGCGAACCGCGCTGCTGCGCTGGTTCGCGAAGGACGAGGCGACGGCGAACCTCGCCGCGCTGTGCGTGCTGCTGGTGCCGATGAACGTCTGGAACGTGCTGGTGACCACCGACGCGCCGTTGATGGTGTTCTCGGTGGCCTCCCTCCTGGTGTTCGCGCGGGCCGCCGCGCGCGATTCGGGCTCGGGGTTCCTCGCCGCCGGGTTTCTCCTCGGCCTCACATTCCTCTCCAAGTACTTCGCCGTGCTACTGGCCCTCGGCTTCCTCGCGTGGGCGATTGCCTCGCGACATCCGAAGGCCTTCCTGCTGGTGTTCGCCGGCGCCCTGCCGGCCTGCCTGCTGAACCTCTGGTGGAACCTGAACGCCTGCTGGTGCAACGTCATGTTCAACGCCATCAACCGGCACCAGGACGACGGCGGCTGGTCGCTTCAGACCCCGGCGTTGTACGCCGCATCGCTCGCCTACCTCGCGGCGCCGTTGCTCTGGTTCGCGTGGCGCGGGCGCGGCGCGCTGCGCGCCGCGTGGGCGCGACCGGCGGAGCGCGCGCTGCTGCTGGCGTGGCTGGTGCCGCTGGCCGTGTTCGCGCTGTTGTCGCCCGTGAAGCGCATCGGCCTGCACTGGCTGCTTTCCTTTCTGCCGGCGATCGTGGCTACACTCGCGCTGGCGCTGGAGCGGCCGAAGCTGCTGTCCGCGGCGCGATTCCTTGCAGCGTTCGCGGCGCTTCATGTGGCGGTATCGATCGTGCTCACCGTGCTGCCGCTGGAAACCTGGAAGGACTCGCGTCTGTACCCGCGCCTTGTGTTCCTGACTCAGGCGACCGAGCTGATCGCGGCCGCGGCGCCGGGCAAGGCGGCGCTCGCCTCAGACAGCTATTCCAGCGCCGCCGTTCTCGCCTATCACGCGCGGCGCAGGGTGCCGGTGTTCGGCGCCGGATCCTCGCACGCGCGCCACGACGACATCCTCACCGACTGGCGGACGTACCAGGGACGCGACCTGCTCATCCTGCGCCGCGAGCTGCCGCCCGAGTCCGCCTACCGGCCTTACTTCCGGGAGGTCGAGGTGCGTCGCATCGGGCTGCGGGGCGCGACCTTCTACGCGGTGCTCGGACGCGGTTTCGACTACGAGGCCTACCGCGGAGGCGTGCTGTCGACCGTTCGCGAGCGCTACTACCGGATTCCCGGCTGGCTGCCCCAGGGCCGGTGCTACTTCTTCGAGCGCTACGCGCTGCCATGAGCCGCGCGCTTGCCTGGCTCGCGCTGCTGCGCCCGCAGCAATGGGTGAAGAACAGCTTCGTGCTGGCGGGACTGTTGTTCGGTCACGGCTGGCGCGATCCGGAGCTCGCGTTCGCCGCGGCGATCGCGACCGCGGCGTTCTGCCTCGGGTCGGGCGCGGTCTACGCGTTCAACGACTGCCGCGACGCGGCGGGGGACCGCGAGCATCCGGACAAGCGCCTGCGCCCGGTCGCGAGCGGCGCGGTCGCGCCGCGGGAAGCGTATGCGCTCGCCGCGGCGAGCGCCGCGTCCGGCCTCGCGCTCGCGGCCTGGGCGGGCTGGCTCGTCGCGGCGATCCTGGCCGCGTATCTCACGCTCAACATCGCCTATACGCTGGGGCTGAAGCGCGTGCGGGTTCTGGACGTGATCCTGATCGCCTCCGGTTTCATGCTGCGCCTGCTGGCGGGAACGGCCGGCATCGGCATCGAGCCCTCCAGGTGGTTGCTCGCCTGTGGTTTCCTGCTGACCTTGTTCCTCGGCTTCGCCAAGCGCCGCGCCGAATTGTCGAAACTGGCGGACGACGCGGCGCAGCACCGGCCGGTGCTCGGGCGCTACACGATCGCGTTCCTCGATCGCGCCATCGGCATTTGCGCCTCGGGCATGTCCCTGACCTATGCGCTGTACACCCTGTCGGCCGGGACGGCGGCCCTGCACGGTACGGGCGACCTGATCCTGACCCTGCCCTGGGTGCTGCTGGGCACCGCGCGCTACCTCTACCGCCTGCATTTCAGGGGCGGCGGCGGCGATCCGACCGAGGAACTGCTGCGCGACCCGCTGCTCGGGGCTTCGGTGCTGGGTTGGGTCGCGACCGTGCTCTGGGTGATCGGCTAGAATTCCGCCGGCATGAGCGAGCGACCCAAGCAGCTGGCCCAACTGGAGCACCTCGGGGATGCGACCCAGTTCTCGGCGCAGATCCACGCCCTGATCCCGCGCTGCGACCTGCTGGAGAATTTTTCGACCGCGGAAGTGCGGTTGCTGGCGCACTTCATGGACGTGTACCGCGCGCCGGCGGGCGTGGAGATCATCCACGAGGGCGAGGGCGGCGATTTCATGCTGATGCTGATCGAGGGCAGGGTCGAGGTGCAGAAGCAGGACCGCTGGAACACGCCGCAGCTGATCGCGGTGGTGGAGGCGGGCAAGACCTTGGGCGAGATGTCCATGATCGACGGCGAGCCGCGCTTTGCCACCTGCATCGCGGCGGAGCCCACGCTGGTGGCGGTGCTCGATCGCGAGAACCTGGCGCGCATCATCGTCGAGCAGCCGATGCTGGGCGCGAAGATCCTGATGGAGCTGGTGCTGATGCTCTCGCAGCGCCTGCGCGCCACCAGCGGCCGCCTGCTCACCCTGATGGACGAGCAGTCGCACCGCGCCGCCAACCTGCTGTAAGGCCCGGGCCGCCGGCACCGACCAAGGCGGCCCGCGCACCATGAACCGTTCCAGGCTCCTCGTCCTTGCCGCGCTCGCCGCCCTGATCGCGGTGTTCTTCGCCTTCGGCGGGCACCGCTACCTCACGTTCCAGAACGTCAAGGCCCAGCAGGACGCGATCCTCGCCTTCTACGGCAGCCATCCCTGGCAGACCGCCCTGGGCTACTTCGCGGTGTACGTCGCCGTGACCGGCCTGTCGCTCCCTGGGGCCGCGGTGATGACGCTGGTGGGCGGCGCGGTGTTCGGCCTCGTCTGGGGCACCGTGCTCGTCTCGTTTGCCTCGTCCATGGGCGCCACGCTCGCCTTCCTCGCCTCGCGTTTCCTGCTGCGGGATTGGGTGCAGGGCCGCTTCGGGCAGCAGCTGGCCGCGCTGAACGCCGGCGTCGCGCGCGAGGGCGGACTGTACCTGTTCACATTGCGGCTCATTCCCGCGGTGCCGTTCTTCGCCGTCAACCTGGCCATGGGCCTGACGCCGATCCGGACCTGGACCTTCTACTGGGTGAGCCAGGTCGGGATGCTGGCCGGAACCGTGGTCTACGTGAACGCGGGCACGCAACTCGCCGCCATCCAGTCGCCCTCGGGGATCCTTTCTCCCGGGCTGATCGGCGCCTTCGTCCTGCTCGGGTTGTTCCCGCTGCTCGCCAAGCGCGTCGTGGACGCGTTCAAGGCGCGTCGCGTCTACGCGCCCTGGGCGGCGCGGCGGCCAAGCCGCTTCGATCGCAATTTGATCGTGATCGGCGCCGGATCGGCCGGCCTGGTCAGCGCCTACATCGCCGCGGCAGTCAAGGCGAAAGTGACGCTGATCGAGAAGCACCAGATGGGCGGCGATTGCCTGAATACCGGCTGCGTGCCCTCGAAAGCCCTGATCCGCTCGGCCAAGTTCGTCGCGCAGGCGAGGAAGTCGAAGGACCTGGGCATTCGCAGCGCCGCCATCGAATTCGATTTCGCCGATGTGATGGCGCGCGTGCAGCGGGTGGTGAAGACCATCGCGCCGCACGATTCAGTCGAGCGCTTCACCGGGCTCGGGGTCGAGTGCCTGCAAGGGGAGGCGAAGCTGGTCACGCCCTGGGAAGTGGAGGTCAGGACGGACGAGGGTGAATCGCGGCGCCTGACCAGCCGCGCGATCGTCATTGCGACCGGGGCGCGGCCCTTCGTGCCTCCGATCCCCGGCATCGAGCAGATGAACTGCCTGACCTCCGAGAACGTCTGGGAGTTGCGCGCGCTGCCGCGCCGGCTGCTGGTGCTGGGTGGCGGCCCGATCGGTTCGGAACTGACGCAGGCCTTCGCGCGCCTCGGATCCAGCGTCACCCAGGTCGAGATGCTGCCCCGCCTCCTTATCCGGGAAGATCCGGAGGTCTCCGAGATGGTGATGGCGAAGTTCCGCGCCGAAGGCGTCCAGGTCCTGGTCAACCACAAGGCGACGCGGTTCCTCGCCGAGAACGGGCAGAAGACGCTGGTGTGCGAGCACCAGGGACATGAAGTGCGCGTCGAGTTCGATGAACTGCTCTGCGCCGTCGGGCGCGTGGCGCGCACCGAAGGCTTCGGACTGCAGGAGCTGGGCATTCCGGTCACCCGGGCGCGGACCATCGAGACCAACGAGTACCTTCAGACCATCTATCCCAACATCTACGCCTGCGGCGACGTCGCCGGCCCATACCAGTTCACGCACACCGCCGCGCACCAGGCCTGGTACGCCGCGGTGAACCCCCTGTTCGGCGGCTTCAAGATGTTTCGCGCCGACTATTCCGTGATCCCCTGGGCGACGTTCACCGACCCCGAGGTGGCGCGGGTCGGCCTGAACGAAACCGAGGCAAGGGAAAAGGGCATCCCGTACGAAGTCTCGGTCTACGGGATCGACGACCTTGATCGCGCCATCGCCGACGAGTCCGCGCACGGGCTGGTGAAGGTGCTCACGGTGCCGGGCAAGGACCGCATCCTCGGGGTAACCATTGCCGGCGAGCACGCAGGCGACCTGATCGCCGAGTTCGTCGCCGCGATGAGGCACGGTTTCGGCCTCAACAAGGTACTGGGCACCATCCACATCTACCCCACGCTGGCGGAGGCCAACAAGTACGCCGCGGGCGTCTGGAAGAAGGCGCACGCGCCGCAGGGCTTGCTGCGCCAGGTCGAGAGGTTCCACGCCTGGAGGAGGGGCTGAACATGAAATGGATCATGGCGCTGCTCGCGTTCTGCGCCGGCAGCGCCGCCGCGCAGGGCTTTGACCATGCGCACGGGGCCTGGGACGCGTTGCTGAAGAAGCACGTCGTCGTGTCGCCAGGGAAGAGCGCCTCGCAGGTCCGCTACGCCGAGTTCGCGAAGGATCGCGGCGCGCTGAAGGCCTACCTTGGCTCACTTTCCGCGGTGGCCGAGGCCGAATTCCAGGGCTGGCCCAGGGCGCGGCAGATGGCGTTCCTGGTCAATGCCTACAACGCGTTCACCGTCGAGCTGATCCTCGAGCACTACCCGGTGAAGTCCATCAAGGACATCGGCAGCGACCTGTTCAGCAACCGCTGGAAGAAGAGGTTCTTCAAGCTCCTGGGGCGCGATTCGTACCTGGACCAGATCGAGCACGAGATCCTGCGCAAGCCCGGCAGCTACGACGAGCCGCGGGTGCATTTCGCGGTCAACTGCGCCTCCATCGGCTGCCCGATGCTGCGCGAGGAAGCGTTTGTCGCGGAGCGCCTCGAGGCGCAGCTGGAGGAGCAGGCGCTGCGCTTCCTCTCCGACCGCTCGCGCAACCGTGTCGGCGCCCAGGGCCGGCTGGAAGTCTCGAAGATCTTCGACTGGTTCAAGGAAGACTGGACCAGCGGCTACCAGGGCATCAAGTCCAGGGAACAGTATTTCGCCAGGTACGCGAAGCTGCTGAGCGACGACCCGGCGCAGCAGAGGCTGGTGGCCGAGGGCCGGGCGCCGATCTCGTTCCTCGATTACGACTGGTCCATCAACGACGCGGGCAGGTGAGGCTCTCGATCATCGTGCCGGCGCTGGACGAGGCCACCGGCATCGCCACGACACTGGCCGCGCTGGCGCCGCTGCGTGCGCGTGGCCACGAAGTGATCGTGGCCGACGGCGGCAGCGTGGATGGCACCGCGGCGATCGCCGCGCCGCTCGCGGACAAGGTCATCGCGGCGCCGCGCGGCCGTGCGCGGCAGATGAACGCCGGGGCGGCCCTGTCCTCCGGCGATGCGCTGCTGTTCCTGCACGCCGACACCCGGCTGCCCGCGGATGCGGACCGGCTGGTGTCGGCCGCGCTCGGCGCAAGCCCCTGGGGGCGCTTCGACGTGCGCATCAGCGGTCGCTCGCGCCTGCTGGGCATGGTCGCGTTCTTCATGAACTGGCGCTCGCGCCTCAGCGGCATCGCCACTGGGGACCAGGCGATATTCGTGCGCCGCGATGCCTTCGCAGGGTTCCCCGAGATCGCGCTCATGGAAGACATCGCCTTCAGCAAGGCGATGAAGCGCCGCGGCGCGCCGGCCTGCCTGCGCGAGCGCGCGACGACCTCTGGCCGGCGCTGGGACCGGCACGGGGTGATGTGCACGATCGTGCACATGTGGCGGCTGCGCCTCGCCTATGCGCTAGGGGCGAATCCGGAGGAACTCGCGCGGCGCTACGCGCGCGCGCCCTGACGCCGTGCTGATCGTGTTTGCCAAGGCGCCGGTTCCCGGACGCGTCAAGACCCGGTTGATACCGGCGCTGGGCGCGGCGGGCGCGGCGCGGCTGCATGCGGCGTTGCTGGAACGAACCATCGCCACCGCGCGTCATGCCCGGTGCGGCGCGGTCGAGCTGCACGGCGCGCCGCCGGCTGGCCATCCGCTGTTGCGCCAGCTCTCGCGGCAACACCGACTGCGCCTGCGGAGCCAGTCGGGCGCCGGGCTCGGCGAGCGCATGCACCGTTCCTTGCAGCGGGGACTTTGCGGTGGCGGCGTTGCCGTCCTGATCGGCTCGGACTGTCCCGTCCTGGGTGCCGCGGACATTCGCGCCGCATTCGCCGCGCTGCATGCGGGTGCCGATGCGGTCATCGCGCCCGCGGAGGACGGCGGTTATCCGCTCATCGGCCTGCGGCGCGCGTCAGCGGAGCTGTTCATGGGCATCGACTGGAGCACCGCGGCGGTGCTGGAGCAGACGCGCGCGCGGTTGCGGCGGCTGGGCTGGAAATGGAAGGAACTGCGCCCGCTCTGGGATGTGGACCGGCCACAGGACGTGCGGCGCCTGCGGAAGATTCGCGCTGCGAACCTGACATTCACCTGACGAGATCCGGTGAGCTTCAAACTTCAGACCGCGCCGGCCTTCCTGAGCAGTTCCGCGATCTTCTCCGCGATGAGGCGGTATCCGCGCGCGTTCGGATGCACCTGGTCCGCCTTCAGGCTGCCGTCCTTGAGCACCCTGCCCAGCACATCGCCTTCGTAGGGGATGCTGAACGCCTGCGCGATCTCCTCGTAGAATTCCGGCGGCGTCACCGTGATGCCGGGTTCCGGGGTGCCGATGAGCAGCACGTCCACGCCGCGATCCTTCGCCAGGCGAATCATGGCGCGCACGTTCGCGGCGGCGGCCGACTTCGAGCGTCGCTGCAGGAAGTCATTGCCGCCGTGGCACAGCAGAAGCAGGCGCGGCTGGTGCTCATCGAGTGTCGCAGGCAGGCGCGCCAGCCCGGTGGCACTGACTTCGCCAGGCACGCCAGCGCGCACCACCGTACGGCCGATGAGCGCCGCCAGCTGGGCCGGGTAGCTTTCCTCCTCGCGGGCGCCGGTGCCGAAGGTGAGGCTGTCGCCGAAAGCGAGCAGTACCGCGTCCGACGCCAGCCGCGACAGCTTCGGCTTGTCGCCGCAGCCGGCGAGCGGCAGGAGCAGCGCGGCAAGCGCACCGCAAAAGTGCCGGCGATTCATAGGGGAAACGGGCTGTTCCATGGCGCTATCTCGCTTTGGCATCATGCTACACTTTCGCCGCTCTGCAGCGAGGCGGGGCGCAATCTGCGTCAAGGAGGACTGGGATGGAGATCAGGAACGAGAAGGATTTCTGGGCCGGCATCATGTTCATGGGCTTCGGCCTCGCCGCGGTCATTATCGCGTTGCTGAACTACCAGATGGGTACCGCGGTCCGCATGGGGCCCGCGTATTTCCCGACCGTGCTGGGCGGCCTGCTGGCCATCCTCGGTTTCATCGTGTTCCTGCGCGGCTTCTTCTCGAAGCTGCCGCCCGAGACGATGAAGGCCCACCTGTCCTTCGGCATAACCGAGTTCATACTCGGCGTGGTCGTGTTCGGCGCCCTGGGCTACGGCAGCAAGGTGGTGTTCAAGAACGGCGACTACGGGATGCTCGCCGCCTCGATCCTGCTTGCGGTGCTGTCCTTCCTGTTCCGGCCGAAGACCAAGCCGCTGATCCTAATCCTCGCCTGCGGCATGGTGTTCGCCTACCTGCTCAAGCCCCTCGGGCTGGTGCTGGCCACCATCCTGCTGGTGTTCGTCGCCGCGCTGGGCGGGCATGAATACAAGTTCAAGGAAGTCGCGATTCTCGCGGTGGTTCTGTCCATCTTCTCGGTGGTGGTGTTCGTGTACGGCCTGACGCTGCCGTTCCAGATCTGGCCGGCGGCATACTACTAGGCGCCAAGGCGACGACAATGGAAATCTTCTCGAATCTCGCGCTCGGCTTCGGCGTCGCGCTGTCGCCGTTCAACCTGATGATGTGCCTGCTCGGCGTGGTCCTGGGCACGCTGATCGGGGTGCTGCCCGGCGTCGGCCCGGTGGCGACCATCGCCATGCTGCTGCCGATCACCTTCAACCTGGATCCCATCGGCGCGCTCATCATGCTTGCCGGGATCTACTACGGCGCCCAGTACGGCGGCTCCACCACGGCGATCCTGGTCAACCTGCCGGGCGAGTCTTCATCGGTGGTGACATGCCTGGACGGTTACCAGATGGCGCGACAGGGCAGGGCGGGGCCCGCGCTCGCCACCGCGGCGATCGGATCGTTCTTCGCGGGCACCTTCGCGACGGTTGTCGTGGCGCTGTTCGCGCCGCCGCTGGCGGAAGTCGCGCTCAAGTTCGGCCCCTCCGAGTACTTCTCGCTGATGGTGCTGGGCCTGGTAGCCGCGACGGTGCTGGCGAGCGGCTCGCTCATCAAGGCGATCGCCATGGTGCTGCTCGGGCTGCTGCTCGGCCTGGTGGGCACCGACGTCAATTCCGGCGTGCTGCGCTTCGCCTTCGGCGTCTCTGAACTGGCCGACGGCATCGGCTTCGTCGTGGTCGCGATGGGCATGTTCGGCCTGGCAGAAATCATCGTCAACCTGGAGCAGAAGGAACACCGCGAGGTGTTCACGAGCAAGGTTGGCCGGCTGATGCCGACCCGGGAGGACTTCAAGCGAATGACGCCCGCGATCCTGCGTGGCACCGTCCTTGGCTCGGCGCTGGGCATCCTGCCGGGGGGCGGTGCGCTGCTGTCGTCCTTCGCGGCCTACACCGTGGAAAAGAAGATGTCCAAGTACCCGGACCAGTTCGGCAAGGGCGCCATCGAGGGCGTCGCCGGGCCGGAATCGGCCAACAACGCGGGCGCGCAGACCTCTTTCATCCCGCTGCTCACGCTGGGCATTCCCGGCAACGCGGTGATGGCGCTCATGATCGGCGCCATGATGATCCAGGGCATCGCCCCTGGGCCGCAGGTGATGACCGAGCGGCCGCAGCTGTTCTGGGGAATGATCGCCTCGATGTGGGTCGGCAACCTGATGCTGGTGGTGCTCAACCTGCCCATGATCGGCATCTGGATCAAGCTGCTGACGGTGCCCTACCGGATCCTGTACCCGGCGATCCTGACCTTCATGTGCATCGGCGTGTTCAGCCTGTCGAACAACCCGTTTGACGTCCTGATCATGGCGTTCTTCGGCGTGCTGGGCTACATCTGCGCCAAGCTGGCCTGCGAGCCGGCGCCGATGATCCTGGGCTTCATCCTCGGACCCTTGATGGAGGAAAACCTGCGCCGGGCGATGCTGCTTTCACGCGGCGACCCGCTGGTGTTCTTCCAGAAGCCGATCAGCGCCACGTTCCTGGTCATCTCGATCGTGCTGCTGGTGATCGTCGCGCTGCCGGCATTGCGCAAGTCGCGGGACGAAGCCTTCGCCGGGGACGAGCAGAAGTAGGGTTGGTTCGCGTTTTCGAGGGCGCGCCGCGGCGCGCCCTTGTCATTTGTGGAGGAATCGTCATGCGGCGTTTCGCACTGTTCCTGGCATTGGCCCTTGCAAGCGGCATCGCTGCGGCGCAGGCCTGGCCCTCGCGCCCGGTCCGCATCGTCGCGCCCTATGCGGCCGGCGGCCCGATCGACATCTCGGCGCGCCTGATCGCGGCCAAGCTGCAGGAGTCCCTGGGGCAGCCGGTGGTGGTGGAGAACCGGCCCGGCGCCGGCGGCAACCTGGGCGTGGACTTCGTCGCCAAGAGCGCGCCCGACGGCTACACCGTCGTGGTCGGGGCCATCGCCACCCACGCCATCAACCCGACCCTGATGGGCAGCGTGCCCTACGACCCGATCCGCGACTTCCGCCACGTCGCGCTGATGGTGCAGGTGCCCAACGTCCTGATCGTGAACCTGGACCTGCCGGCGAAAAGCGTGGCCGACCTGGTGGCGCTGGCGAAATCGCGCCCAGGGCGGCTCGATTTCGCCTCCGGCTCGACCGGCTCCACGGGCCACCTCGCCGGCGAGCTGTTCAAGGGCATGACCGGCACCTTCATGGTCCACATCCCCTACAAGGGTGCGGCGCCGGCGGTGATCGACCTGATGGCCGGCCGGGTGCACCTGATGTTCGACAACCTGGCGAGCGCGCTCGCCAACGTGCGCTCGGGCAAGGTGCGCGCACTGGCGGTCACCACCAAGGCGCGTTCCGGCTTCCTGCCCGACCTGCCGACGCTGGACGAGGCGGGCCTCAAGGGCTTCGACATGACCACCTGGTGGGGCATCATGGCCCCGGGCAGGACGCCGCAGCCTGTGGTGGAGCGGCTCAACGCGGAGATCCTCAAGGCGATGGCGGCGCCCGACGTTCGTGATCGCCTGCGCGCCATGGGATCGGATACCCCCTCGATCCGCACGCCGGACCAGTTCACCGCATTCGTCGCGGCGGAGCAGAAGACATACGCTGAACTGGTGAAGCGCTCCGGCGCGAAGCCGGACTAGCGCTCCGGGCGCCTCCTACAGTGCCGCGATGGTCTGCACCTCGACCAGGAACTGCTCCTGGACGAGGCGGTCGATCACCAGCAGGGTGTTGGGCGGGTACTTGCCATCGGGGAACATCCTCGGGAATTCCCGCAGCCGCCAGGCCATGAACTTCGGGATGTCCTGCGAGTGCACCAGGTAGGTGGTGAACTGCGCCACGTTGCCCCAGCCGCCGCCCGCCGCCTTGAGCGCCTTGCCCACCTGCTCGAAGCAGCCGCTGCACTGCGCGTCGAAGGTGTCGCCGGGCGCCAGCATGCCCGCGATGTAGAGCGTTTCCTGCGCATTTTTCACGCGCGTCATGTGAGAGTACTGGCCCAGCGGCTTGCCCAGGGCGTCCACGTTCTCGATGCTGATCTCGGCCATGTGCTTTTCCTTGCCTCAGTGTCCCTGCATTCCCGACGATTTCGGTTTCCGGCGCGATTCGATCTGCGAGCGCACCGTCGCCACCAGCGACTTGCGTTCCACCGGCTTCACCACGTATGCAGTGGCGCCGCCGGCGATGCAGCGGTTCCTCGTGTCCGGGTCCGCCATCACCGAAACGATGATCACCGGCGTGGTGGTGTTGGGCGAGGAGGTACGGATCTCATCGAGCACCTTGATGCCGCCGATGCCCGGCATCAGCAGGTCGAGCAGGATGGCGTCGTATGCGAAGTTGCCCGCCAATTTGAGGGCCTGCTCGCAGGTGCCGGCCAGCGTGACGTCCACCTGCATGTCGTTGCTGAGGATGTGCGCGAGCAGCAGGCGCATGGACTCCTCGTCATCCACGATCAGGACGCGGTGGCGGGTCGGCGGATTCCTGACCTCTGCGTCGTCGCTCATGCGCCCAGCTTCCGCGCCAGGTCGACGAAGTCCGTGGCGTTCACGGTGAACTCGCGCTCGGGCTTCACATCGGGCACGGAGGCCGGCCCTTTCTCCAGCGGGCGCGGGACGAAGCCGGTCTTCAGGCCGCAGGCCGCCGCCGCGCGCAGGTCGTCCTTGTGCGCCGCGACCAGCATCACCTCCGCCGGGGCGAGGTCGAGCAGGGCGGCGGTCCCGAGGTAGGCCTCGGGATCCGGCTTGTAGTGGTGGAACAGTTCGGCCGAGATCACCGTGTCCCAGGGCAGGCCCGCGTTCTTCGCCATGTTCACGAGCAGCGCGACATTGCCGTTGGACAGCGTGGCGATCACGTGGCGCCGCTTCAGGCGCGCGAGTCCGTCGCGCGCGTCGGGCCAGGGCGCGAGCCGGTGCCAGGCGCGGTTGAACTCGAACTTCTCGGCCTCCGACAGGCCGCGGATGCCGAATCGCTTCAGCAGGTCGTCGAGGATCATCCGGTGCAGGCGGTCGATCGTGGTCCAGGGCAGGGCGCCGGAGCGCACGCGCGCCATCGCGGGCTTGTAGCCGGCGCGCCAGGCATCCGCGAAGGCCGCCCAGTCCACCGTAAGCTTTTTCCGGTTGCCGAGGCGCCGGCCTTCCCGGATGAGGGACCCGCGCCAGTCCACCACAGTGCCGAACACGTCGAACACCAGTGCCTTGACGGCGGGCGGGCGCGGAGCCTTGCGTGATGCCATTGCGGAATTCTAACCAACGCGGCGCGGGCCGCTCAGCTTTTCTTGCCCCGCCTGCCGCTCTTTCCACGCTCGTGGCGCCAGAGCACGTCGCCGCGGCCGGCGGACTGGTTGAGCTTGCGCCCGAGCACGAACAGCAGGTCCGACAGGCGATTGAGGTAGCGGCGCGCCGGGTCGCCCACGCCTTCGGTGCGGCCCAGCGCGACGAGGCTGCGTTCCGCGCGCCTGCAGACCGTGCGCGCGAGATGGGCCATCGCCGCGGCGCGCGTGCCGCCGGGAAGGATGAACTCCTTGAGCGGCGCGAGGCCGGCATTGTTCGCCTGCGTCAGTTTTTCCAGGCGTTCGACGTGCGGCTCGGCAACCATCTGGTGTCCGGGGATGCAGACCTCGCCGCCGAGGTCGAACAGGTCGTGCTGCACCTGCAGCAATGCGTCGCGGATGGCCTTCGGTATTTTCTCCGCGAGCAGCACGCCGAGCGCGGAATTGAGTTCGTCGATGTCGCCCATGGTCCGGACGCGCGCGGCGTCCTTGGCCACGCGGCTGCCGTCGCCCAGGCCGGTTTCTCCCCGGTCGCCGGTGCGGGTGGTGATCCTGGAGAGGCGGTTTCCCATGCTGCGGACCATTATAGGCGGGCCCGGATGTAACCGATCGGTTACATCCGGCTCAGCCCTTGCCCCGTACCTCGCTCTCGATCCAGCCCTTGGCGAGCGTCGTCGTCAGCCGGTCGCCCTCGCGCACCGCGGCCGCATCGCCCACCACCGAGCCGTCGGCCCTGCGCGTGATCGAGTAACCGCGCGCGAGCACCGCGGCCGGGTCCAGGCTGCCGAGGCCTGCGCGCAGCAGCGCCAGCTGCGACACGGACAGTTCCATGCGCCGCGCGATCAGCGAGGACAGCCGCTGCGGCGCCTCTCGCAGCCGGAAGCGGTGCAGCTCGATCTGGTGCCCCATCAGCGAGGCGAGCCGCGCCGCGAGCTGCCCCACCAGCAGGCGCGAGCCGCGCAGCTTCTCCGCCGGGTGCACCAGCCGCCGCGCCAGGGAATCCACCGCCTGTACCGCGTAGTCGATGCGCCGCCGCGCCTCGCGCGAGGCGCGCCAGCCGAGCTCCGCCACCCGGGACAGCAGTTCGGCGCGCGGCGGGCTCACCATTTCGGCCGCGGCGGTGGGCGTGGGCGCGCGCTGGTCGGCGGCGAAATCGGCGATGGTGAAGTCGGTCTCGTGGCCGGCGCCGGCCCCCACCGGGGTGGCGCCTGCACGGATGGCGCGCGCCCCCGCGTCCGCGGTGAATTGACACAGGTCCTCGATCGAGCCGCCGCCGCGCACCAGCAGCAGCACGTCGCATTCGGCGCGGACGCTCGCGGTCGCCAGCATCTGCGCAATCTTCGCCGCGGCGCCTTCGCCCTGCACCGGCACCGGGTACACGATGACCGGAATGGAAGGATTGCGGCGCCGCAGCGTGGTGAGGACGTCCCGCAGCGCGGCGGCTGCGAGAGAAGTCACGACACCGATCCGCTTCGGATGAGAAGGGATGTCGCGCTTGGCGTCCCGGTCGAACAGGCCCTCGGCCTGCAGTCTTGCCTTCAGCTTCAGGAATCGCTCGTTCAGTGGCCCGAGGCCGGCCCGGCGCATGGCCTCCACGTTCAGCTGGAAGCGGCCGCGCGGTTCGTACATCGTGACCAGCGCGCGTGCCTCGACCTTCATGCCGTCCTTCGGCTCCCAGCCCAGATACGCGGCCCGGCCCCGGAACATGACGCAGTCCACCTGCGCCTGCTCGTCCTTGAGTACGAAATACAGGTGCCCGGAGGCGGCCGGGCGCAGGTTGGAGATTTCGCCCCCGATCCATCGGAGCGGAAAGCGGTGCTCAAGGACGTCGCGCACGCTGCGGACGAGCTGCGAGACGCTAAGGACAGGCGGATTTTCCTGCGGATTCCCGGGCTCCATGGGCAGCGCGGACGATACTACTAATCCACACAGGCGTCGCGTCGTCCCCGTGCAACGGAGGGACTCTTCGCGGAGCCCGATTCTTATCCGTAACGTATTGACGAGGAAGCGGAAATCATTGCTGAATAATTAATCGCACCCGACTTTCGGTCCCTGCCATGCCTGCAACGGAGCGCGGCCGGAAGGATATCCACAACCTTACGCACAGCTTTTGTGGATATCGTCTTGTCCGGCCGTTTCTGGCGCCGGGCGACGCCGCGAAGCGACGCGGCCAAACTTGCCGCAGCGCGGTACAGGGGCTAAAGTGCGCGCACCGAAAACGACCGGGAAATCAAGTTGTTTGCCATCATCCAGGCCGCAGGCTGGCCCATCTGGCCTTTGCTCCTCGCTTCGATCATCGGCGTTGCCCTGATTATCGAGCGCTCCATCTCCCTGCGCGCGGTGAAGATCGTTCCGCCGACCCTGCTGGACCAGGTCGTCAGCGTCTACCACCGCCAGGGCGTCTCGCCGGACGTGGTGGACAAGCTGGCAAAGGACTCGCCGCTGGGCGAAGTGCTCGCCGCCGGCCTGCGCAACCACGGCAGCCCCCGCCAAGTGATGAAGGAGGCCATCGATGAGGCCGGCCGCGCGGTGGCGCACGACCTGGAGCGCTTTCTCACCACGCTGGGCACCATCGCCACCGCCGCGCCGCTGCTGGGGCTGTTCGGCACGGTGATCGGCATGATCGAGATCTTCGGCTCGCAGAGCCCTACAGGCGGCACCAACCCGCAGCAGCTCGCGCACGGCATCTCGATCGCGCTCTACAACACGGCGTTCGGCATTGCCATCGCCATTCCGGCGCTGATCTTCCATCGCCATTTCCGCAACAAGGTGGACGGCCTGGTGGTGGACATGGAGCAGGCCGCGGCCAAGCTGGTGGACATCATCCACGGCGACCGGGCCCATGACGCGGGCTCGGCGCCCGGGGTGCGATGAATTTCCAGCGCGGCCGCACGCGCGAGGAGCCGGAGATCAACCTGGTTCCGATGATCGACGTCATGCTGGTGATCCTGATCTTCCTCATGATCACCACCACCTATTCAAAGTACACCGAGCTGCAGATCAACCTGCCCACCGCCGACGCCGAGAAGCAGCTCGAGCGCCCGGGCGAGGTCTCGGTGGTGGTGAATGCCCAGGGCCAGTACGTGGTCAATCGCTCCCCGGTGGCGTTCTCCTCCATCGAGCAGCTCGCCGGCGAACTGCGCAAGGCCGGCGCCGGGCTGCGCGAGCCGGTGGTCATCATCAGCGCCGACGCCAGCGCCACGCACCAGTCCGTGGTGCGTGTCATGGAGGCTTCGCGGGTAGCCGGGCTGTCGCAGATCACCTTCACCACGCAATCCACGAAGTAGTCCCCCGTTCCGGCGTGAAGCACTGGTATCGCCCTGGCGCCCTGAAGTGGCTGCTGTGGCCGGCCAGCCTCGCCTACGGCGCGGTCGCCGCGGTCCGCCGCCTCCTGTACCGCCTGCGGCTGCTGCCGCGCCACCGGGCCGGCGTCCCGGTGATCGTGGTCGGCAACCTGGTCGCCGGCGGCAGCGGCAAGACGCCGCTGGTGCTGTGGATCGCGGAGTTCCTGAAGAAGAACGGCCGCAGGCCCGGCATCGTGTCCAGGGGGTACGGCGGGGCCATGGCCGCGAAGGGCGGCGCCCCGCGCGAGGCGACCATCGCCTCCGATCCGGCCGAGGTGGGCGACGAACCGATGCTGCTCGCGCGCCGCAGCGGCTGCCCGGTGTGGGTGGCGCCCGAGCGCATCGCCGCCTGTCGCGCGCTGCGGGCGCAACACCCGGATTGCGACCTCATCATCCTGGACGACGGCCTGCAGCATTACGCGCTCGCGCGCGACATCGAGATCTGCGTGGTGGACAAGCGGGGCTTCGGCAACGGCATGCTGCTGCCCGCGGGCCCGCTGCGCGAACCGGTCTCGCGCCTAGCCTCCGTGGACGCGGTGGTCAGCCATGGCGCGAACTTGAAGGGATTCGCCATGCAGCTCGAGGGCGCCGAACTCGTCCGGCTCACCGACGCGAGTGACAAGCGCGGCGTGGCGCACTTCAAGGGCCAGCGCCTGCACGCGGTTGCCGGCATCGGCGACCCGAACCGGTTCTTCCTGCAGCTGATCGCGCTCGGCTGCGAAATCACGCCGCACCCGTTTCCCGACCACCACGCCTTCGTCGCCGCGGACCTGGAGTTCGGCGATGCGGCGCCGGTCGTGATGACCGAAAAGGACGCGGTAAAATGCAAGCGCTTCGCCGGACCGAAGCATTGGGTGTTCCCGGTGCGCACGCAGATGGACGCCGCGTTCGGTCCCTGGCTCCTGGAGAAGCTCGGTGGATCCAAGACTGCTTGAAATCCTGGTGTGCCCGATCTGCAAGGGGCCGCTGCTGCATCGCAAGGAGGCGGGCGAGCTCGTTTGCAGGGCCGACCGCCTCGGCTACCCGGTGAAGGACGGCATACCGGTGATGCTGGAGGAGGAGGCGCGCAAGCTGCCCCCCGAAGAGGAAGTCGCCTGAGATTCACCGTCATCGTACCGGCGCGCTTTTCCTCCAGCCGGTTTCCCGGCAAGCCGCTTGCCGACATCGGCGGCAAGCCGATGGTGGTGCGGGTCTGCGAGCGCGCGGCGCTGAGCGGTGCGGCCGCGGTGGCGGTGGCGACGGACGATGCGCGCATCCTCAAGGCGGTGGAGCAGGCCGGGTTCCGCGCGCTCATGACGCGCGCCGACCACCCTTCGGGCACCGACCGCGTCGCCGAGGCCGCGGCCGCGCTCGGGCTGGGTCCCGACGAAGTGGTGGTGAACGTGCAAGGCGACGAGCCGCTGAGTCCGCCGCAGCTGGTGCGGGACGTGGCGTCCATGCTGGACAGCCATCCGGACGCGGCGGTGTCCACCGCCTGCCATCCGATCCAGGACGAGGCCTCGCTAGCCAGCCCCAACGTAGTCAAGGTGGTGCTGGACGCGCGTGGCTATGCCCTGTATTTCTCGCGGGCGCGGATTCCCCATCCCCGCGAGGCGGGCGGCGCGTGGTACCGGCATGCCGGCATCTACGGCTATCGCATGGGATTCCTGCAGCGGTTTCCGTCGCTCGCGCCCAGCCCGCAGGAGAGGACCGAAGCGCTGGAGCAACTGCGCGTGCTGTGGCACGGCCATCGCATCGCGGTCGCGGTCCATGCCGGGGACATTCCCCCGGGCGTGGACACGCCCCAGGACCTCGAAGCCGTGCGTAGAATGGCCGCATGAGGAAATCCATCGCATGAGATTGATCCCGTGAGACTGATCCTTCTTGGCCCGCCGGGCGCCGGCAAAGGCACCCAGGCCGGTTTCCTCACCACGCACTTCGGCATTCCCCAGATCTCCACCGGCGACATGCTGCGCGGCGCGGTCAAGGCGGGCACGCCGGTCGGCATGGCGGCGAAGAAGGTGATGGACGCCGGGTCGCTGGTCTCGGACGACATCATCATCAGCCTGGTGAAGGAACGCTTGAAGTCGCCCGACTGCGCCAGGGGCTACCTGTTTGACGGATTTCCGCGCACCATTCCACAGGCCGAGGCGATGCGCGATGCCGCAGTGGCGATCGATTTTGTGCTCGAGATCGACGTGCCCGCAGAGGACATCATCACCCGCATGGGTGGCCGTCGCGTGCACCTGGCTTCCGGGCGGACCTACCACGTGCAGTTCAACCCGCCCAGGGCAGAGGGCCGGGACGACGTCACCGGCGAGCCTCTGGTGCAGCGCGACGACGACCAGGAACAGACCGTCCGCAAGCGCCTGGACGTGTACCAGTCGCAGACCCGGCCGTTGGTGGCGTTCTATGAGGAGTGGGGCAAGCGCGCGGCCGCCGCCCCGAAGTACCGCCGGATTTCCGGGGTCGGCGGCGTCGAGACCGTACGCGACCGCGCCATTGCGGCGCTAACGCCCTGATCCTCTGCTAAAATCCGCCCCTTTCCAGGGGAGATTCTGAATGTCCGGTGGCCTCGTCTTCGCGCTCGTCTGCGCACTCATCGCGCTTGTCTACGGCGCGGTTTCCATCAAGTGGATCCTGGCGCAGCCCGAGGGCAACGAGCGCATGCGCGAGATCGCCGGCGCCATCCGCGAGGGCGCAAGCGCCTACCTGAACCGCCAGTACATGACCATCGGCATGGTCGGACTGGTTCTCACGGTCCTGATTGTGATCTTCCTGGACATGGCGACCGCCGCCGGCTTCGTCATCGGCGCGGTGCTCTCGGGCGCCACCGGCTACATCGGCATGAACGTCTCGGTGCGCGCGAACGTGCGCACCGCCGAGGCCGCCCGCACCGGCCTCAATGAGGCCCTCAACGTCGCCTTCCGAGGCGGCGCCATCACCGGCATGCTGGTGGTGGGCCTGGCGCTGCTGGGCGTGGCCGGCTATTTCGCCATCCTTTACGCCAACGCGCACGACAAGGCGGACCTGGCGAAAATCATCCACCCGCTGATCGGCCTTGGCTTCGGCGGCTCGCTGATCTCCATCTTCGCGCGCCTGGGCGGCGGCATCTTCACCAAGGGCGCCGACGTCGGCGCCGACCTGGTCGGCAAGGTCGAGGCCGGGATCCCCGAGGACGATCCGCGCAATCCGGCGGTGATCGCGGACAACGTCGGCGACAACGTGGGCGACTGCGCGGGACTGGCGGCGGACCTCTTCGAAACCTACGCCGTGACGATCGTCGCGACCATGCTGCTTGGCGCGCTGATGGTGAAAACCGCCACTCCCGCGGCGCTCGTCTATCCGCTGGCGATCGGGGGTTTCGCGATCATCGCCTCGATCGCCGGCACCTGGTTCGTCAAGGCGCAGCCCGAGGACAGGAACGTCATGCCGGCGCTCTACAAGGGACTGTGGGTTGCGGGCATCCTCGCGCTCGTCGCCTTCTATCCCATCACCCAGGTGGTGATGGGCGACGTGTTGCGCGAAGTGCCGTTCGAGATCGCCGGCGCGAAGAAGCTGATTTCCGCCTGGCACCTGTGGGGAACGGCCGTAGTCGGCCTCGCGCTCACCGGGTTCCTGGTCTGGATCACCGAGTTCTACACCGGCACGCAGTTCAAGCCGGTGCAGCATGTGGCCTCGGCCTCGGTGACCGGGCACGCGACCAACATCATCGCCGGGCTCGGCGTGTCGATGAAATCGACGGCGCTGCCCGTGCTCGCGGTCTGTCTCGCGATCCTCGTCTCCTACGGCCTCGCCGGACTGTATGGCGTTGCGATCGCGGCAACCTCGATGCTCTCGATGACCGGCATCATCGTCGCGCTCGATGCCTACGGGCCGATTACCGACAATGCCGGCGGCATTGCCGAAATGGCCGAGCTGCCGAAAGAGGTGCGCAACGTGACCGACCCGCTCGATGCGG
>JBQTJX010000031.1:0-63432 GCA_052386675.1 Betaproteobacteria bacterium | reverse complement strand
ACAGCGTGCCCTTGACGATGTAGTTGTTGATGTCCTGCACCTTCGGGTCGCCCAGCTGCGAGTCGCGCAGGCGGCTGACCGCGTCGTACTCGTAGAGGCCCTGCTGCGCCTTGGTGGTGGACTTGATGTGCCATTCCAGCAGCGGCACGCCGAGGGTCTTGGCGACCTGCACCGCGAGCATCGTCTTGCCGGTGCCGGGCTCGCCCTTGACCAGCAGCGGCCGCTGCAGCGTGATGGCGGCGTTGACGGCGAGGGTCAGGTCTTCGGTGGAAACGTACTCTGCGGAACCGGAAAAGCGCATCTCGTTCCTTCGCGGGAATTTTCTGGAAAACCGCATTATAATCGCCCGGTTACCAAAAACCGACCCGGCTCCGGAGCGAAACAAGAATGCCGCATTCCAACTATCCAATCCTCGCCGTGCTCGCGTCGGCCTTGCTTGCCGGCGCGGCGCCGGCCTTCGCGCAGCAGCCTGCCGCGGGCGACGCCAAGGCCGCGCACAACAAGATCGCCATGTGCGAGGGCTGCCATGGCATCCCCGGCTACAAGACCGCGTACCCGGACGTCTACCATGTGCCGCTCCTGGGCGGCCAGTCGGCCGTCTACATCGCGAATGCGCTGAATGCCTACAAGTCGGGGCAGCGCAGGCATCCGTCCATGCGCGGCGTGGCCGCCAGCCTGACGGAAAAGGACATCGCGGACCTCGCCGCCTATTACGCCGGGAGCGCGAAATGACGCGCGTGGTCTTTTTAATGGCGGCGCTGGCCCTGGCGGGCGCGGCACAGGCCAAGGGCAATGCCGATTCCGGCAAGGCCAAGGCGGCGCAGGTCTGCGCCGCGTGCCACGGCGCGGACGGCGCCAAGCCGATCGCGCCCGAGAACCCCATCCTTGCCGGCCAGCACTACGACTACCTGGTGAAGGCGCTGCTCGACTACAAGACGGGCAAGCGCGCCAATCCGATCATGAAGGGTTTCGCCGAGCCGCTGTCGAAGAAGGACATCGAGGACCTCGCGGCCTGGTTCGCCAGCCAGAAATCCTCGCTCAGCTTCAAGCGCTAGCGCACGAGTGCGCTCCTAGGCCAGTTTTTTCCCCAGGCAGTCCAGGTAAAGCCCCGCGTCCGGCGGGGCTTTGTCTTTCTGGGACCGCCATACCATCTCTCCCAGGCAATCGATCGCCTCGTGCAGCGCGTCGTGCCGCGAGCCGGCGCGGGCGAGCAGGGCGTTGAATCGCTCCACAACGCCCGGCGGCTGGTCGATGGACAATTGCTCCTCCAGCGCGAGGTGCAGGCTCAGGTGCAGGAAGGGATTGGTCTCGCCGGACTCGGGAAAATACGCCCGAGCCGCGCTGCGCTCCCGGTCTTCCAGCACGCTGTGGTACTCGGGATGCAGCAGCAGGACTTGCAGTGCCACCGTTTCCAGTCCCTCCAGTGGCGCGCCTGCGCGGTATTTGCGCCAGGTCTCGAAGAAGAAGTCGCGGACCTGGTCGCGGGACGGATTAAACATCGCCTGCCTTCGTCTTGCCCCGGAAGTCGCACAGGTCGCGGATAACGCAGTCCGGGCACTTCGGCTTGCGCGCCAGGCACACATAGCGCCCGTGGAGGATCAGCCAGTGGTGCGCGTTCATCAGGAACTCCGGAGGCGTGAACTTCAGCAGCTTCTGCTCCACTTCCAGCGGGTCCTCGCCGGGGCCCAGGCCGGTGCGGTTGGCGACGCGGAAGATATGCGTGTCCACCGCCATGGTCGGCTGGCCGAAGGCGGTGTTCAGCACCACGTTCGCGGTCTTGCGGCCGACCCCGGGGAGGTTTTCCAGCGCTTCGCGGTTCTGCGGGACGGCGCCGCAATGCCGCTCAAGGAGCATCCCGGACAGCGCGACGACGTTCTTCGCCTTGGTCCGGTACAGGCCGATGGTCTTGATGTAGTCCCTGAGCTTGTCTTCGCCCAGCGCCGCCATCTTCTGCGGCGTGTCCGCGACCTGGAACAGCTTTGCCGTGGCCTGGTTCACCGACTTGTCGGTCGCTTGCGCCGAGAGCACCACGGCGACCAGCAACTCGAACGGCGAGCGGTAGACGAGCTCCGTTTTCGGATCCGGGTTCGCTGCCCGCAGGCGCTCGAAGAGGACGCGTCGCTTGTCCGGATTCACCGGCGCTTCGCCTTTGCGTGATCGAGCGCTGCCGCAATCACCGCGCGCCGTCGTGCGCGATCCGCCGTGTGCAACGCGGATTGCGCCGACGCCTCGCGGCGCCTGCGCTTGCCGTGGCGTTGTTTCGCGGCCCGCGCGTCGGCTTCGCTCCAGGAATGTCCCGCGGGGGTGGGGACCATGGCGATGCAGTCCACCGGGCAGGGCGCGACGCAAAGTTCGCATCCGGTGCAATACGCGGCGATCACCGTGTGCATCCAGCCCTCCGCGCCGGCGATGGCGTCCACCGGGCAGGCGGCGATGCAGCGGGCGCAGCCGATGCAGCGCGCCTCGTCGACCAGTGCCACGCCTGCGCGCTTCATAGGGGGTGGAACGCCCGCCCCGTGTCCCGGGCGAGGTGCTCGTGGGTGACCTTGCCCGCCCGGACCTGGATGCCGGTGGCGAGCGCGGGCGACACTTTGCCGGCCGCGAGTTGCAGCAGGAAAGGCAGAGCGGCGCGTGCCAGCGCGTGGCTCGCGGTGAGCGCGCAGGCGGCGGGCATGTTCGGCACGCAGTAATGCACCACGCCTTCCTCGACATAGGTGGGCGCGCTGTGGCTGGTGGGACGGGAGGTCTCGGCGATGCCGCCCTGGTCGATGCCCACGTCCACCAGCACGGAGCCCGGGCGCATGGAGCGCAGCATCGCGCGCGTCACCAGCGTCGGCGACATCCTGCCGGGCACCAGCACCCCGCCGATGACGAGGTCGGCGCGCGCGACGTCCTGCGCCAGCGATTCCGTGCCGACCCGGACCTCGGCATCTGGATACTGCCGCCGCAGGCTGGTGCGCCGCCTGTCGGAGCGCAGGAACACCGTGACCCGCGCGCCAATTCCGTGGGCGACGTGAAGCGCGTTTCCGCCCACGTTCCCGCCGCCGAGCACGACGACCCGGCCTGCGGCTATGCCATCCAGGCCCGGCAGCAGGACACCCGAGCCGCCGTTCTGCTTCATCAGGCACCACGCGCCCATCTGTACGGCGAGGCGGCCGGCGATCGCCGACATCGGCGCCAGAATCGGCAGGGTGCCGTCGGACTGGCCCACGGTCTCGAAAGCGACGAAGGTGGCTCCGGAGGCGAGGGCCGCGCCGAGCAGTTCGGGCGCCGGCCCGAAGTGCTGGAAGCAGAACAGCGTCTGGCCCGTGCGCGGCTTGCGATACTCCGGTTCCTGCAATTCCTTGACCTTGACCACGAGTTCGCAGTCCCAGGCCGCCCCGAGCAGGGCGCCCGCGCCGGCATACTCCGCATCGGCGATGCCGATGCCGGACCCGGCGCCGGGTTCCACCACGATCGTGTGGCCCGCGCCGGCCAGCTCCTGCACCTCAGCGGGGGTCAGCGCAACGCGGAACTCGCCGTCCTTTACTTCCCGGGGTAGGCCGATACGCATTCGGATACCAGGCGAGGGCCGCGGTAGATGAGGCCGGTGTAGACCTGCACCAGGCTGGCGCCGGCGGCGAAGCGTTCCGCCGCATCCGCGCCACTCAGGATACCCCCCACCCCGATGATCGGCATCTCGCCCTTGAGCGCGGCGGCGAGTTCCCGCAGCACGCCGAGCGAACGCTCGCGCAGCGGGGCGCCGGACAATCCGCCTTCCTCGCCGCCATGCGGCAGTTGCTTCACCCCATCGCGCGACACCGTGGTGTTGGTTGCGATCACCCCGTCCATGCCGCTGCGGCGGACCACGTCAGCGATGGCGCGCACCGCGTCGCCCTCGAGGTCGGGCGCGATCTTGGGCGCCAGCGCCACGGAACGGCCGTGTTTCTCGCGCAGCGCGTCGCGCTTCGCGCGCAGGCGCCCGAGCAGCGCGCCCAGGGCCTCGACCGACTGCAGGTCGCGCAGGCCGGCGGTGTTCGGCGACGAGACGTTGATGGAGACGTAATGCACGTGGGGGTAAAGCACCTCGAGGCAACGCTCGTAGTCTTCGGCGGCCTGTTCGTTCGGCGTGTCCTTGTTCTTGCCGATATTGACGCCGATGATGGCGCGGCGGCCGGCGCGCTTCAGGTTTTCGACGAAGGCCTCGACGCCCACGCTGTTGAGGCCGAAGCGGTTGATGATGGCCTGCGCCTCCGGGATGCGGAACATGCGCGGGCGCGGATTGCCCGGCTGCGGCTGCGGCGTGACCCCGCCCAGCTCGACGAAGCCGAAGCCCAGCGCCGCCAGCGCGTCCACGTGCTCGGCCTGCTTGTCGAGGCCCGCGGCAAGACCGACCGGATTGCGGAAATCCAGGCCCATGGCGTGCACCGGCCGGTGCGGCGGCTTGCGGAAATTGAGCAGGCCCAGGCGCAGCGGCGCATCGGCCAGGCCCAGCGTCAGCGAATGCGCGGTTTCCGGGTCGAGGGCGAACAGCAGCGGGCGCGCCAGCGCGTAGAGCATGGCGCTAATGTCCCTGCGACGCGCTCAACGCGCCGCGCCGGAAAGCGGGTCCATGTCCCGGTCGCCAAGGCGGCGCCAGGCGCCGCCGATGAAGCCCTCGATGGGCGCGAAGCGCGACTTGTAGGCCATCTTCGGGCTCTCGCGGATCCAGTAGCCGAGGTACAGGTAGGGCAGGCCGAGCGCGCGGCAGGCCTCGATCTGCCACATCACGTTGAAGGTGCCGAAGCTCGCGCTGCGCCGGTCAGGTTCGAAGAAGGTGTAGACCGAGGACAGGCCGTCGGGAAGGAAGTCCACGATGGACACCATCACCAGCTGGCCGTCGTCGCGGAACTCCATCAGGCGCGTGTCCACCCGGCTCTGCAGCAGGAAGTGCGAATACTGGTCCCGGCTGTCGTTGTCCATGCCGCCGCCGGAATGGCGACGCGACTGGTAACGCAGGTAGAGGGCGTAGTGCTCCAGCCGGAACTTGAGCGGCTGTGCCTGCGAACTCAGGCCGGCGTGCAGGTTCCAGGCGCGCCGCTGCGAGCGCCGGGCGACGAACTCCGCCACGGGGATGCGCACCGGGACGCAGGCTCGGCAGCTGTCGCAATGCGGGCGGTAGGTGAAGATGCCGCTGCGCCGGAAGCCGGCCTTGACCAGTTCGCCATAAAGCTCCGTGTTGATGAGGTGGCTCGGGGTGGCGACCTGGGAGCGTGCCATGCGCTCGGGCAGGTAGCTGCACGGGTAGGGCGCAGTCACGTAGAACTGCAGTACCGCGTGCGGAAGGTCGTTAAGCCGTGACATGCGATTGGGCCGTCCACTTCCCCGGTTGTTCCGGGTAGTCTACCAATGCCGCGACGCGGCGCAAAAACACCCTGCGCGGTATTTCCCGCCCGCCCATGGCGGCGAGCAGGGGCGTACGCTGCTGGCAGTCGATGAGCGGAAAGCCGCGGCCGGCCAGTTCTCCGGCCAGCGCCGCCAGCGCCACCTTGGAGGCGTCGGTCGCGACCGAGAACATGGATTCGCCGTAGAACATGCGCCCGATGGCGATGCCGTAGAGTCCGCCGACGAGGCGCCCGCCCAGCCAGGTCTCGAAGGAATGGGCATGGCCTTCGCGGTGCAGGCGCTTGTAGGCGCGGCGCATGTCCTCGCCGATCCAGGTGCCGTCTTCCTCGCGCAGGGCGGCGCAGGCGTCGATCACGCCAGCGAACGCGGTGTCGATGCGGACTTCGTAGCCCTTGTTGCGAATGCTCTTCGAAAGGGACCGCGAAACCCTCAGCTCACCGGTAAACAGCACCATGCGCGGGTCGGGCGACCACCACAGGATGGGCTCGTCGCCGGAGTACCAGGGGAAGATGCCGCGGCGGTATGCGGCGAGCAGGCGCGCCACGGACAGGTCGGCGCCGGCGCACAGGAGGCCGTTCGGGTCCTTCAAGGCGCGTTCGACCGGCGGAAAGGGATCCGAGGCGCTGAGGAAAGCTAGCACTTCACCTGCTGGCGGCAATACTGTTCGAGTTCCGTGACCACAGCCGAGCCGGATACGCCGCGCTTCGCCGCGCCACCATTCTCCAGCGCGAGCTTGAGTTCGTACTTGGCGAAGAACTGGTTGAACATCTCGCCCCCCAGCGTGCCGACGGCGAGGATTTCATCGCTTGCCGCATCGTGCTCCAGCAGGATGGCCGCCAGCGGCTGCGGCGCTGGGCCGGCCAGCACGCGGCCGCCGTCGGCCGGGTCGTACTGGCTGTGTTCGGCGCAGCAGTGGATGACGTTGCCGAGCCGGTTGCGCGCGCTGGTCTCGCTGCGGAAACTGATGAAGCTGATGTCTTTCGTCGGATACGCGAGCTGGTGGGCGCAGATCGCGGAGTAGGCGACGATGGCGCGGTTGCGGCCGACCCCGCCCTTCCATTCGTAGTCGCGCTGGTCGGCGGTCTTCAGGCGCGCCGAAGCCTTCGCCGGCTTGCCCAGGTTGAGCAGGAAGCATGGGGTGGTGGCGTAGGGATAGTGGAAAATCAGGTTGCGCTGCGCCGGGATCGAGGCGGCGCGCAGCGGCCTGCCGCCCGCGTCCACCAAGCGAACACGGGTGTAGAGCTGCGCGGTGGCATCGGCGGCGGAAAGGCCCTGCGCGGCCGCCGCGGTCGCGGTGGCTGCGCAGATGCGGATGAAATCGCGGCGCTGCATGCGCCGCCATCCTACCTCAGAGGTTGTAGCCTTTCTCGTTGTGCTCGACCGTGTCCAGGCCCTCGGTTTCCTCGTCGGGCGTGACGCGCAGGCCGGTCATCGACCCGGTGAGCTTGAGCAGGATCCAGGTGACGACGCCCGACCAGGCGCCGACCGCGAGGATGCCAATGACCTGGGTGGTCACCTGTCCGCCCATGGTCTGGCCCTCCGGATAGCCGATGCCGCCGAAGCTGGTGGAGACGAAGATCCCGGTGAGCAGCGTGCCGATGACGCCGCCCACGCCGTGAACCGGCGTGACATCCAGCGAATCGTCGATCTTGAGGGAGCGCTTCATCCAGCTGGTGGCGAAGAAGCACACCACGCCGGCGATGGCGCCGATGGCGATCGCGCCCATCGGCCCGACGAAGCCCGAGGCCGGCGTGATGGTGCCCAGGCCCGCCACCATGCCGGTGACGATGCCCAGCGCCGAGGGCTTGCCATAGCGCAGCCATTCACACAGCAGCCAGGCGAGCGCGCCGGTGGCTGCGCCGATATGGGTCACCAGCATCGCCATGCCCGCTGCGCCGTCCGCCGCGAGCGCGCTGCCGGCGTTGAAACCGAACCAGCCCACCCACAGCATGCAGGCGCCGGTGACGGTCATGGTCATGTTGTGCGGCGGCATCGCCGTTTCGGGGAAGCCCTTGCGGCGGCCGATCACCAGCGCGCACACCAGCGCGGCCATGCCGGCGTTCAGGTGCACTACGGTGCCGCCGGCAAAGTCCATCAGGCCCATCTTCTGCAGCCAGCCGTCGCCCCAGACCCAGTGGGCGATGGGACAGTAGACGAGGATCAGCCACAGCAGGCTGAACAGCAGCATGCCGGAGAACCTGACGCGCTCGGCGTAGGCGCCGACGACCAGCGCCGGCGTGATGATGGCGAAGGTCATCTGGAACATCGCGAACACGGTCTCGGGGATGCTGCCCTTGAGTGTCGCCACGGCGATGCCGGAGAGGAAGCTCTTGTCCCAGCCGCCATACCAGGCGTTGAGGGTGCCGCCGTCGCCGAAGGCAATGCTGTAGCCCACGACCACCCAGGCGAGCGTCGCCATGCAGGTGATGGCGAAGCACTGCATCAGCACCGAAAGCACGTTCTTCGAGCGCACCAGGCCGGCGTAGAAAAGCGCCAGGCCGGGCAGGGTCATGAACAGGACGAGGACGGAGGCCGTGATCATCCAGGCGGTATTGGCGCTGTCCAGCTTCGGCGGTTCGGCGCCGATTGCGACCGGCGCGTGTACCAGCAGCAAACCCAGAAACAAAGGCAACATCGCGGTGCGCGAGCGCATCAACATGGGCAACTCCCTCCCCTAGAAGTGTTTTCCCCGGTGCATGGCTGCACCGGGGCGGAGCATACCCGATGGTCCTACTGGATGTCTTCGGCGTGGAAGCCGAAAGCGCCCCGTCCCCGGTCGGCGAACCAGTGGCGCAGGGTGAGGCCCACGGTCCGGAACGCGATCTCCTTCCAGGGAACCTGCGCCTCCTCGACCAGCGCCACTTCCAGGCTCTCCGGCCCGGGGTCGAACTTGAGATCGACCAGGCGGGCGCGGAAGAACAGGTGTACCTGGTTGACCGTCGGCACGGAGATCATGGAGTACGCAGCGGTCAGTTCGACGCGGGCGCCCGCTTCCTCCAGCGTTTCCCGGGCCGCGCCCGCGCCGGCGCTCTCGCCGTTCTCCAGGAACCCGGCCGGTAGGGTCCAGTAGCCGTAGCGGGGCTCGATGGCGCGCCGGCAGAGCAGGATGCGGCCGTCCCATTCCGGGACTGTTCCCACCACGAGCTTGGGATTCTGGTAGTGGATGTCGCCGCACTGGTCGCAGACGTAGCGCGGCACGGAGTCCCCGGGCGGCACGCGTTTCGCGACCGGAGCGGCGCAGTTGGAGCAGAACTTCACTGTGTTCGGAGTCCGTTAACCTTTGGATTTTCGAGCGAATTTCCATTAGATGGTAAACTGATCGCAGGACATTCGGCAAAGGTCGCCGCAAGCCCGATGAGCAGCGCAAGCCAGACCGCCACGCAAGAGCCCGCACCGCGCAAGGCGGTGGGGGAGTGGATCTGGCGTTTCCTTGCCGTGGTGATGTTGTTTTCGGTGGGCTGGGTGCTGTGGGTCGCCTATCAGCTCAATCCACCCATGCTGGTGACCACGGCCGCGTTCGAGGCGGCCGCCAAGGCGAGAGCCAACCAGAATGCGGCCGGCGTCATCGTGCCGAAGCCCGGCGCGGAGGCACCGAAGGCCGAACCCGAGGCACCGAAGGCCGAAGCTGAGGCCGGGAAGCCGGAACCGGTCGCCAAGGAACCCCCGGTCAACCTCGAGAAGCTGAAGCTGTCGGACTCGATCACCGCGCCGCTGGCGCAGGACGCGAAGAAAAAATAAGCTCCGGCGGCGTGGGCACCGATCGCTACGACGAGTTGTACCGCAGCTGGCGCTGGGACGTTCCGGCGCGCTTCAACATCGCCACCGCCTGCTGCACCCGCTGGGCCGCCGACCGCTCGCGCTTTGCGCTGTACTGGGAAGACGAATCCGGCGCGACGGCGAAGTACACGTTCTGGGACATCCAGCAGGAAGCCAACCGCCTGTCCAACGCGCTGGCGGGCCTGGGTGTGAAGCGCGGCGACCGCGTCGCCCTGATTCTGCCGCAGCGCCCGGAGATGGCGATTGCCTACATGGCGATCTTCCAGATGGGCGCCATCGCGCTGCCGCTGTCGCACCTGTTCGGCCCCGATGCGCTCGAGTACCGGATGGACTTCGCCGGCGCGAGCGTGGTGTTCGTCGAGCCGACCACGATCGCGAACCTGTGGGCGATCCGGGACAGGCTGCCCAGCCTGAAGCATGTCATCGGCGTGGGCGGGGCGCGGGAGTCCGGCGTCCATTCCTACGAAGCGCTGGTCGCGAAGGGCGGCGCCTCCTTCGCCGCCGCGGACACGCTGGCGAACGACCCGGCGCTCATCATCTACACCAGCGGCACCACCGGGCCGCCCAAAGGCGCGCTGGAAGCGCACCGGCTCATCATCGGCAACCTGCCGGGTTTCCTCTACTCGCACGATTTCTTTCCGCAGCCCGGGGACGTCTTCTGGTCGCCCGCGGACTGGGCGTGGGCGGGCGGGCTGTTCGACGCGCTGCTGCCCAGCTGGTATTTCGGCATGCCGCTGCTGGGCTATCGCGGCCGCTTCGACGCCGAGCGCGCCTACCACTTGCTGGAGAAGTACGGCGTGCGCAACAGCTTCCTGTTCCCGACCGCGTTGAAGCTGATGATGAAGGCGGTGCCCGAGCCGAAGGGGAAGTACCGGCTCGACCTGCGCTCCATCATGAGCGCCGGCGAGTCGGTCGGCGTCACCGTCATCGAGTGGGCGCGCGAGCACCTCGGGGTCACCATCAACGAGATGTTCGGCCAGACCGAGATCAACTACGTGGTCGGCAACTGCCAAGCGGCGTGGCCGGTCAAGCCCGGCGCCATCGGCCGCCCCTACCCGGGCCATCGGGTGGAGATCATCGACGGCGAGGGCAACGCGGTGCCGCGCGGCGAGCTGGGCGAGATCGCGGTCCACCGGTTCTGCAACGGCGCGCCCGACCCGGTGCATTTCCTGGAGTACTGGAAGAATCCGCAGGCGACCAGGGACAAGTACATCGGCGACTGGGGCTGCACCGGCGACCAGGGGCGCATGGACGAGGACGGCGTCATCTGGTACCAGGGCCGCTCGGACGATGTCATCAAGTCGGCCGGGTACCGCATCGGGCCGGCGGAGATCGAGTCCTGCCTGGTCAAGCACCCGGCGGTGGCGAATGCCGCGGTGATCGGCAAGGACGACGCGGCGCGCGGCCAGATAGTCAAGGCCTTCGTCGTGCTGCAGCCGGGGCAGGTGGCCTCGAAGGCGCTGGTGGACGAGATCCAGGCTCACGTCCGCGGCCGTCTTGCGCCCTACGAGTACCCGAAGGAGATCGAGTTCCTCGAGGCGCTGCCGATGACCACCACCGGCAAGGTGCAAAGGAAGGAACTGCGCAAGCGCGAGCAGGCGAAGCAGGAACAGTGATCCGCCCGGTCCTGCTCGGGAGAGGGCCTGGCGCGGGAAGGACTGGCTGGACCGGCGCCGGGTCGCGCGGTTTCGACGGGCGGCGCGCTCAGATGCCGGAGACGAGAAAGTCCACGGCGCCGAGAACCTCCGCAGCGCGATCGGGTAGCGCGGCGACCTTGTCGCCCAGGACCCTGGCTGGCACGCCGGCGACGAGCGCCGTGTCCATCACATAGGTCCGGCTCCCGATTCTGAACACCGGGTTGAGTCGCGAGGCGGGCGTCCCGAATGCGGTGGCGGGTACCAGAGGCGCCACGACCCGCGTCGCCAGGCCCGAGAGCAGGTCGGATTGGAGCTCGAGCAGAAAGGGAACCTGCGCGCTGGAGGCGCGATTCAGGTTTGCCCGGACGTCGAAGCGCGCCATCAAAAACCCCTGAGCTTGTCGCTCCAGACGCCTTCGCGCTCGATCCGGGCATTGAAGGCATCGATCGCCTTGCGGTTGCCGGCCAGCCAGGCCTTCGCCTCGGCTTCGCGCACCAGTTGCACGAGACGTTCCTCGAGCGTCTGCGACAGGTTTATGCCCAGACGCCTGGCCTTGTCCAGGAGTTCGGCATTGACCGTCAGGTTGGCCGGGCGCTTGCCCGAAGCCGGATCACGTCCGCCCATGAAACAGCCTCCGCATCAGCAATGCGCGTAGGTTACGCGCATGCCGGGAGCAGGGCAAGGACGCAGAATGTTACCGATCGGTAACATTTTGCCCTGCCTCAGCCCGGCCGGCTGGCCACCAGGATCTTGCCCTCGGCCTCCACCGCCCGTTCGCCCTTCTGGTTCGTGGACGTGCAACGCATCTCCACGATGCCGCCCTTGTGCCTGGGTTTGTCGGACTTGCCGGTCACCGTCCAGCGCGTCGTCAGGGTATCGCCGGCCCGCACCGGCGTCCTGAAGCGGCACGTATGCTCGAGATACGCGATCGCGGTGCCCGCGAAGAACATGCCCACCGGCGAGGCGACCAGCGCGCTGGTGAAGGGTCCGTGCAGCACGCGCCCGCCGAAGGCGGATTTCTTCGAGAACTCCTCATTGACGTGCAAGGGGTTGAAATCCCCGAACATCCCGCTGCCCAGCACGATGTGGGTCTCGGTGACCGTCAGCGCGGTGCCGAATTCCTCGCCCACCGCGACCTCGTCGTACCACTTGCCGTGGAAAACCATGCGTTCCTCCCGGGATGTCAAACTGCGGGGGATTGTAGTTAGAATGCCGCTTCCCTTGGAGGAGGATCAAGCATGAAACGCATCGCCATTGCCGCAGCCTTGGCCGCCATCGCCGCCACCCCCGCGCTGGCTCAGTACCCCGACCGTCCGCTCAAGCTGGTGGTGCCGTGGGCCGCTGGCGGCGACACCGACAACATCTTCCGCCCGTTCGCGCCGCTGATGCAGAAGCACTTCGGCCAGACCGTGGTGATCGCCAACGTCGGCGGCGCCTCGGGCACCAAGGGCGCCAAGGAAGTGAAGGACGCGCCCGCGGACGGCTACACCGTCCTGGGCGTGCACGACTACATCCATTCCACCTACTACACCGGCGTCGCGGACGTGAACTACCCGGACTTCGAGCCGATTTGCCTAGTGGCCTCGACGCCCTCGGTGCTGACCGCGAGCCCGAAGACGTCGTGGTCGGACATGAAGGGCCTGCTGGCGGACGCCAAGGCGCGGCCCGGCCAGATCAGCGTCGGCGCGACGCTGGGCTCGACCAGCCATTTCTTCCCGGCGCTGGTGGAGAAGGCCGTGGGGGTGAAGTTCAAGTACGTGTCCTACGATGGCCTCGCGCCACGGATGAACGCCATCCTGGGCGGGCACATCGACCTCACCGACTCCAACCTGACGCAGAAGGGCAAGGTCGAGGCGGGTCAGCTGAAGTTCCTCGGCATCGCCGCGGAGAAGCGCAACCCGGAGATGCCCAACGTGCCGACGCTGAAGGAACTGGGCGTGAACGTGGTCTATGACGTGAATCGCGGGCTGCTCGTGCCCAAGGGCACGCCGGCGGCGGCGATCGCGAAGCTGGAATCGGCCTGCCTCGCGGCGGCGAAGGAACCGGCGTTCGCCGCGGCGATGAAGCTGCAGGGCACCGAGGTGCGCCTGATGGACCGCGCAGCCTACGGCGCCTGGCTGAAGCAGAACGACGACCTGAACCGCAACATCTCGAAGGACCTCGGCCTGCTCAAGCGCTGATGCTCTCCAGAGACGGCTGGGGAGGGCTCGCCGTGCTCGCGGCGAGCCTTCTTCTTTTCGGGCTGACCTTCGGCTTGAAGGACAATCCGCTGGTGCCGGTCAGCCCGGGTTTCTACCCGCGGGTGGTGCTGGGCCTTACGGCGCTGCTGTCGCTCGCGCTGGTTGTGGCGGACTGGCGTGCGCGCGCGACGCGCAAGTCGTCGCCGGCAAGCGAACATCCCAACTACGGCCTGGTGGGCCTGATGTTCGTGGTGTTCGGCCTGTACTGCGGCGCGCTCGGTTACCTCGGGTTCAGGCTCTCGACGCTGCTCTACATCGGCGCCTGCAACGCGATCCTGGAGCCGCCGCGCGGCGGCAAGGGCGCGGCCAGGGACTGGCTGCGCGTCGTGCTGCTTGCGCTGATCGCAACCGGCGCAATCTGGCTGGTGTTCGAACGCCAGTTGAGCGTGCTGCTGCCACGCGGTCGCTGGACCAACTTCTGATGTTCGACCTGCTCTGGCCGGCGCTCGCGGGCATCCTGCAGTTCAAGTACCTGCTGCCGCTGGCGATGGGCACGCTGGTGGGCATCGTCGGAGGCGCGCTGCCGGGGGTGACCATCACCATGACCATCATCGTGGTGCTGCCCTTCACCTTCGGGCTGGATCCCCTGCAGGGGCTCGCTGCGATGACCGGCGTCTATGTCGGCGGTTCGGCGGGCGGGCTGGTGACCGCCGTGCTGCTGGGCATTCCCGGCACGCCCTCGGCGATCGCGACGACCTTCGACGGCCACCCCATGGCGAAGAACGGCGAGCCGGGGCGCGCGCTTTGGCTGGGCATCTGGGCGTCTGTTTTCGGCGGCCTCATCGGCGGCGTGTTCCTGATCGCCGCCACCGGCCCGCTGGCGCGGATCGCGCTCCAGTTCGGGGCCTGGGAGTTCTTCTCGCTGTTCGTGTTCGCGCTGTCCATGGTCGCCGGCCTGGTGGAATCCTCGCTCCTGAAGGGGCTGCTCTCAGGCGCGCTCGGGCTGGTGGTGACGGTGCTGGGCAACGACCCGGTGCTGGGCCACGCCCGGCTCACGCTCGGCATCCCGTTCCTCGAGGGCGGCATCCCGTTCCTGCCGGTGCTGATCGGCGTCTTCGCCTTTGCACAGATCATGGGCGAGGTCGAGCGCATGGGCGGCGGGCGCCGGTTTGCCGAAGCCGTCGCCACGGTGAATTCGCTCGCGGCCTCGCACCTGAAGGTGCTGTGGGAGATCCTGTCGCGCCCGGTCTTGCTGGTATGGTCGTCGTTCATCGGCGTGCTGATCGGGGTCCTGCCCGCGATCGGCGGCAGCGCGGCCAGCGTGATGGCCTACGACCAGGCGAAGAAGTTCTCGCGCCGCCCGGAGCGCTTCGGCAGCGGGGTCCCGGAAGGCATCATCGCATCGGAATCCTCCAACAACGCCAATGTCGGCGGCTCGCTGGTGACCATCATGGCCTTCGGCATCCCGGGCGACGCGGTCACCGCGGTGATGCTGGGCGCGCTCACCATCCATGGCATCCAGTCGGGGCCCCTGTTCATCTCGCAGAACGCCGCGCTCGCCTACGGCATGTTCGCCGCATACCTTGTTGCGCACGTCCTGATGGTGCTTCTGCTTGCGCTCATGGCGCGATCGATGCTGCGGCTGGTCACCGTGCCCAAGGCCGCCCTGTTCCCCGTGGTGCTGGTGCTGTGCGTCGTCGGCGCCTATGCGCTCAACAACACCATGGCGAACGTCTACGTGCTGCTCGCCTTCGGCGTGCTGGGCTACGGCATGGTCAAGCTGGGCATACCGCTTGCGCCCTTCATCCTCGGGGTGATCCTGGGCGACCAGATCGAAGTCAACTTCATCCGCGCCACCATGAGCGACCCCGACCCGTGGCTGTTCGTGACGCGGCCGATTTCGGGAGGGCTGCTGCTGGCGGCCGCGCTGTCGTTCGCCGCCGCCGTGTGGCAGCACCGGCGGATGCAAAACAGGACGCGGGCCACCGAAGGCGATGCGGATTTCTAGGTACACTGTCCGCGAAAGTGGCGCCCCAGAGACGAATCGAACGTCCGACCTGCCCCTTAGGAGGGGGCTGCTCTATCCACTGAGCTACCGGGGCGCGAATGTTGCTGCGGCCGCGATTTTACCCCTATGAGAACACTCTCCACATTGATCCTTGCGCTGGCCGCTGCCGGCGGCGCGCTCGCGCAGCAGGCCTGGGCCTGGGACGACGGCACCACGCCGTTCGTGGTCTCCCCGCCAGAAGTGGTGGACCGCATGCTGCACCTCGCCGCGCCGAAGAAGGGCGAGCGCCTGATCGACCTGGGGTCCGGCGACGGTCGCATCGTGATCGAGGCCGCGAAGCGCTTCGGCGCGCCGGGCCTTGGCGTGGACATCGATCCCAAGCTGGTGGAACTGGCGCGCGAGAACGCGCGAAGGGCCGGTGTCGAGTCGCTGGCGAAGTTCGATGTCCGCGACCTGTTCGAGACCGACCTGCGCGGGGCACGCGTGGTGACCATGTACCTGCTGCCCGAGGTCAACCGCCAGCTGGTGCCGCGCCTGTTCGAGCAGTTGCAACCCGGCGCGCGGGTGGTGTCGCACGACTACGACATGGGCCCGAACTGGCTGTTCGATGAAATGGTGGAACTGAAGGTCGCGGAGAAGCTGGTCGGACCGACCGGGCGCTCGCGCATCTTCCTTTGGGTCATGCCGGCCAACGCGCGCGGCACCTGGGTGGGCGAAGTCCCCGGCCATGGCGGACGCTGGACCTTCACGATTTCGCAGCAGTACCAGGCAATCGAGGCGGATGCGAGCGTGCCCGGGGGGGCCATGGCGGTGCGCGGGTCGCGGCTGCGCGGCGAGGAGATCCGGCTGGCCATCGTGGGAACGCTCAATGGCAAGCCTTGGAATCACCTGTTTCGCGGTATCGTGGCGGGCGCGCGCATCGACGGCGAACTGCGCCTATCCGACGGAGAGATCTCGAGAACGATCCCATGGACAGCGAAGAGACAGTAGTCAAGCCGCTCCCGAAGCCGGAGCCCGGATCTGAAGCGAATGCCGCGGCCGCGCCCAAGGCGCTGCTCACGGTGCCGGACGGTGTGTTCCTCATGGTGGGCATGGTCCTGGGCGTGGGGATCTTCAAGGCGCCCTCCATCGTCGCGGGCAATGTCTCCAGCTCGACGGAATTCATCCTTGCATGGGTCCTGGGCGGCGTGGTGTCCCTGTGCGGCGCGCTGGTCTATGCGGAGCTCTCGGCGCGGCATCCCGAGACCGGCGGCGAATACAGCTTCCTCTCGCGCGGCATGGGGCAGGGCGCGGCGTTCCTGTTCGCCTGGTCGCGCATGACGGTGATCCAGACCGGTGCCATCGCGGCGGTGGCCTTCGTTTTCGGCGACTACGCCAGCCAGTTGCTGCCGCTCGGACCCGCCAGTTCCGCCATCTACGCCGGCCTGTGCGTGATCGCGCTCACCGCGCTCAACGTCGCGGGCACGATGCCGACCAAGTCGCTGCAGCGGGTGATGGAGACCATCCTGATCGCCGGCCTGCTGGTGATCGCGGTCGCCGGCCTGATCGCCGAGGGCGGCTACAAGCCGGCGCCCGCGCCGGCCGCGGGCAGTACCGGGGGCGCATTCGGCCTCGCCATGATTTTCGTGCTGCTCACCTATGGCGGCTGGAACGAGGCCGCCTACCTGGGTGGCGAGGTGCGCGAGCCGAGGCGCAACATGCTGCGGATCCTGGTCTCCGGGATCATCGTCGTCACGCTGCTGTACCTCGTGGTCAACATCGGCTACCTGGTCGCCCTGGGCCTGGGCGGGATGCGCGAATCGAAGGCGGTGGCGGCGGATGTCATGCGCCTGGTGGCGGGCGAACAGGGCGTGGTGGTGCTGGTGCTGCTCGTCTGCGTCTCGGCGCTCACCACCATCAACGCCGCGATCTTCACCGGCGCGCGCACCACCTGGGCCTTCGGCCGCGACTTCCCGCTGTTCGGGCCGATGGGAACCTGGAAGGAGGCGGGCAGCACGCCGGCCAACGCGCTCATCCTGCAGGGCGTGATCACGCTCGCGCTGGTGGCGGCGAGCGCGTTCACCCCGGACGGCTTCAGCGCCATGGTGGCCTACACCTCGCCGGTGTTCTGGACCTTCTTCCTGCTGACCGGACTCACGCTGTTCCGCTTCCGCATCCGCGAGACGCTGGGCGAAACCGGGAAAGTGGAAGTGCGGGTGCCGCTGTACCCGGTGGTGCCGCTGGTGTTCTGCGCGACCTGCGCCTACATGCTCTGGTCGAGCATCGACTACGTGCGCAACCCGGACTACGGCCCCAAGTTCGGCAACATGGTCCTTGCCGGGCTGGCCATCATGCTCGCGGGCCTGCCGCTGTACTGGTGGAAAGGACGCAAGGGCAAGGCGCCACGCTGAGCCCTGCTGCATGACTCCGGTGCGCAATGCGCGCATGCTGATGCGCTACAACGCCTGGGCGAACCGGCTCACCTTCGACGCCGTCGCGGCGCTGCCCGAGGGCGAGGCGGAGAAGCCCCGCCAGAACGTGTTCTGCAACATGGTTCACACGCTCAACCACAACCACGTCATCGGGCGCGACCGCCGGCGACAGACCTGCCGGTGTTCCTGCGGGACATACCTCAGTTGCTGATGTGAGCCTGCACGCAGGCCTGGCGCCGTCGCCCTGGGTCCGGAGCTGGTCATCCCGCATCGCCGCCGGAACGGCGCTGGACCTGGCCTGCGGCAGCGGGCGGCACTCGCGACTGCTCCTCGAACGGGGCCTGCAGGTGGTCGCCGTGGACCGCGATCCCCAGTCCATCCCCGGCGCGCGCTTCGTGCAGGCCGACCTCGAGGACGGCAGCCCATGGCCGCTTCCGGGTGAGCGCTTCCGGGCCGTCGTGGTCACCAACTACCTGCATCGGCCGCTGTTCCCCAGGTTGCTCGAGGCGCTGGCCCCCGGCGGGCTCCTCATCTACGAAACGTTCATGCTGGGGAACGAACGCCATGGCAGGCCGTCCAACCCGGAGTTCCTGCTGAGGCCGGGGGAGTTGCTCGGGGCATTCCGCGGGCTGGAGATCCTGGGATTCGAAGAGGGCGAGGTCGCATTGCCGAAACCCGCGACGATTCAAAGACTTTGCGCCGCCGCGGCGGCGAAGGGCTAAAATGCCGGGCTATTCGAACACGCTGGCGAACACCTTGGGACGGACCCCATGATCACAGGCAGCCTGGTAGCGATCGTCACCCCGATGCAGGAGGACGGGCGGCTCGACCTCGCGCGCTTCAAGGCGCTGATTGACTGGCACATCGCGGAGGGGACCGACGGCATCGTCGTCGTCGGCACCACCGGCGAATCGCCCACGGTGGACTTCGACGAGCACAAGGAACTGATCCGGGTCGCGGTCGCGCACGCCATGGGCCGCATCCCGATCATCGCCGGCACCGGCGGCAATTCCACCGCCGAAGCGATCGAGCTGACCGAATCGGCGAAGCAGAACGGCGCCACCGCCTGCCTGTCGGTCGTGCCCTACTACAACAAGCCGACCCAGGAAGGCCTGTACCAGCATTTCCGCAAGATTGCGGAAGCGGTGGACCTGCCGATGATCCTCTACAACGTGCCGGTGCGCACCGTCACCGACATGCAAAACGACACCGTGATCCGCCTGGCGCAGGTGCCGGGCATCATCGGCATCAAGGACGCCACCGCCAACATGGAGCGCGGCACCGACCTCATCAAGCGCGCGCCGCGAAATTTCGCCATCTACTCCGGCGAGGACGCCGGCGCGCTGGCGCTGATCCTGCTGGGCGGCCACGGCGTCATCTCGGTGACCGCGAACGTGGCGCCGCGAATGATGCACGAGATGTGCGCCGCCGCGCTGGTGGGCGACGTCAAGAAGGCGCGCGAGCTGAACCTGCGCCTGATCGGCCTGCACCAGAAGCTGTTCGTCGAGACCAATCCTTCGCCGGTGAAGTGGGCCCTGGCGGAAATGGGCCTGATCGAGCCCGGCCTGCGCCTGCCGCTGGTGCCGCTGTCGGACCGCTGCCACGACACCGTGCGCGAGGCGCTCGCCGAGGCGGGCATCGTGCTGCCGCTGCGCATGGTGGAAAAGCGCGCATGAGGCGAACCGCCACCCGCGTCCCGTCGTTCGTGGTCGCGCTGGCCGCCGCGGCATGGCTTGCCGGCTGCCAGACCACGACCGACCTGCTCGAGGGCAAGAAGGTGGACTACAAGTCGGCGGGCCAGCTGCCGCCGCTCGAAATTCCGCCCGATCTCACCTCGCCGGTCGCGGACAACCGCTACGTGGTGCCGGAATCCGGCAAGGGAACGGCGACGCTGTCGGAGTTCCAGGCCGGCAAGGGGCAGGCGCCCAAGCCGGGCAGCACGTCGATCCTGCCGGCGATTGAAAAAGTCCGCATCGAGCGCGCGGGCACGCAGCGCTGGCTGGTGATTTCCGAGCCGCCGGAGAAGGTCTGGGGCCTGGTGAAGGATTTCTGGCAGGAAAACGGTTTCCTGGTGTCGCTGGAGTTGCCCGAGGCCGGCGTGATGGAGACCGACTGGGCGGAGAACCGCGCCAAGCTGCCGCAGGACATCGTGCGGCGGACGCTGGGCAAGCTGCTCGAGCAGATCTATTCCACGCCCGAGCGCGACAAGTTCCGCACCCGGCTGGAGCGGGGCGAGGAGGGCGGCACGGAGCTGTTCATCAGCCACCGCGGCATGGCGGAGGTCTACAAGGACAGCAGCCAGAATGCCACCGTGTGGCAGCCGAAGCAGCCCGACGCGGACCTCGAGGCCGAGTTCCTGCGCCGGCTGATGGTGCGGCTGGGCACGGCGGACGAACAGGCCAAGCGCCAGCTTGCAGTGGCGCCCAAGGCGAGCCGCGCCGCGCTGTCCAAGGGCATCGGCGGCTTCGAGACGCTCGAGGTGTTCGAGCCCTTCGACCGCACCTGGCGCCGCGTCGGCCTGGCGCTGGACCGCGTCGGCTTCACGGTCGAGGACCGCGACCGGCAAAAGGGCCAGTATTTCGTGCGCTATGCCGATCCGGAGCTGGACATGGCCAAGGTGGACGCCAACAAGCCCGGCCTGCTCTCCAAGCTCGCGTTCTGGAAGCCGAGCGATCCCAAGGTGAAGGCAGAGCAGTACCGCGTCCACGTGCGCCAGTTCGCCGGCAAGTGCGTGGTGCAGGTGCTCGCCAAGGACGGCGCCGCGGACAGCTCGCAATCCTCGCGGCGCATCATCTCGCTGCTCCACGACCAGCTGAAGTGAGCCGGGCGGCGCGCCTGCCGGCTTTGGGGCGCGCGGTTCCCGTCGCGACCTGATGCGCTTCGCCTCGCTGGGCAGCGGCAGCAAGGGCAACTGCCTGGTGGCTGAAGCCGCCGATGGCGGCGGCACCACCCGGGTTCTCATCGATTGCGGCCTCGCGCCCCGCGAATCCGAGCGTCGCCTCGCGCGCCTCGGGCTCGCGCCGCGGGACATTGACAGCATCCTCGTCACCCACGAGCACGACGACCATGCGGGACACGCCTTCGCCTTCGCCGCGCAGCACGGCGCCCTGGTCTGGATGACGCACGGCACGCGCCAGGCACTGCAGGAGGCGCGCAAGCCCGCGGAGGGCGCGCGCGCCGCGGCCAACACCCGGATCATCGAGGGCCGCGGCGCCATCGCCATTGGCGCCATCCAGGTGCAGCCGTTCACCGTTCCGCATGATGCCCGCGAGCCGGTGCAGTTCATCCTGTCCGACGGCCAGCATCGCCTCGGGGTGCTGACCGACCTGGGCACTTCCACCGCGCATGTGGAAGCGACCCTGTCCGGATGCGACGCGCTGGTGCTGGAAACCAACCACGACAGCGACCTGCTTCGCGGCGGCAACTATCCGAAATGGCTCAAGGAGCGCATCGGCGGCCCATTCGGGCATCTGTCCAACGCCGCCGCCGCGAAGCTGCTTGGCGCGCTTGACCGCTCGAAACTGCAGCACGTCATCTGCGCGCACCTTTCGCAGCAGAACAACCGCCCGGAGCTGGCGCGCGCGGCGCTCGCTGGCGCGCTGGGCTGCGCGGAGGCGTGGGTCGGCCTTGCGACGCAGGAGGACGGATTCGGCTGGCGCGAACTGGCCTAGGCCTGCCCTGAAATGAAAAACGGCGGCCGCCCTCGCGGGCGCCGCCGTATCAATGAAGCCCTCGGGATTACTTCTTCGCGGCTTCCATGCCACCCTTCACGGCACCTGCGGCCGCGCCGGAGGCGCCATCCTTGGAACCTTCCTTCGCGCCGGCGACGGCGCCCTTGACGATCGACTCCATTTTGCCGGCGTCGGCCTTGGGCTCGTCTTTCTTCTCTTCAGCCTTGGGCGCCTCGTCCTTCTTGGGCTCGTCCTTCTTTTCCTCGGCCTTGGGGGCCTCGGGTGCCTTGGGTGCTTCGACTTTCGGCGGTTCCACTTTCGCGGGTTCGGCCTTCTTCGGTTCTTCCTTGCCGCAGGCGGCAAGCGCCACCGCCGCGACAGCGGCGATGAGCAACGACTTGGTCATGATGTTCCTCTGTTTGATGGGTTGGACTGCTGTGTGCAAAACCTGACTGCGTGTGCAAATCCTTCCTGCCGTGGATGCGGCAACGCACAAACCATTATATCCTGCCTTTTAAACGCTTGTAAATCAGAGGCCTGTGGCCGTGGCGCTGACCCCGGGGTAGGACGCCGACCAGATTTCCTGGAAGCGAGAGCGCATGGACAGCGCTTCGGACTCGTCGTGGATGCCGGCCGCGCCGCGAAAGTGCGCGGCAACGGGCCGGCGCACGTAGTGCGCGGCGTCGAGTACCAGGAAGGAATCCTGGATGCTCCGGATTTCCTCATGGGTGCAATTGATCTGGATTGCGTGCACGTAGCGTGCGAACAGGGACATCATCCGCGGGCAGCGCTTGACCAGGGGATCCGGGTCGTGCACCGCGATGAACAGGCGCCGCGTGCGGCTGGCGCGCAGGAACCGCTCGATGCGCTCGACGCGCGCGGGGTCGTTCATCTGCAGCGACGCGAGGTCGGGATCGAACAGGCGCAGTTCGCGCCCGTCCTGCTCGAGCAGGCGGTCCACCGCGGCGCGAAACTCACCCGCGGTATTGAACACGGCGTACTCGGTCTTCGGCGCTTCCCCCGCCCCGCTACTCATGCCTGGCTCCCTCTGCGCGCCGCAGGTCCAGCGCGCCGGCGCAATACCAATCGTAGACCAGGCGCTGCAACCCGGCGCGGGCAAGTGGTCCGCCGGCGGCATGGCGGCGGTCTGCCAGTGCGGCCAGATGGCGCAACGCGATCGCGCCGGGGGTCCAGGACTCGCCGTTCAGGAACACGCGCTTTCCACGGTACAGCATGCGGGTTTTCGGATCGAGCACGACGGTGCTGCGGGCAAGGCGTCCAGGAGGCGGCTCGCGCCGCGAGGCGAACACGGTGTGCGGACGCGGCAGGGACAGGTGGCGCCCCAGGAAGTCCTCGACCTCGCGGCGCGTCCAGCGGATGCGGGCGAGCTGGCGCTGCGCGTGGGCGAGCAGGCCCGGATCGATGCGAGCCGGGCGAGTGGCCGGGGCCAGGCCCGGATCGCGGTAGCCCGCGCCCGGAAGGCCGCGCTCGTGAAGGTAGTCGAGAAAAGCCGCGGCGAGCTCGTCGCCCTGCGGCGCGCGCATGCCCACCGAGCAGGTGACGCATTCATCCAGCGCGACGCCGTCGTGGCCCCAGCCCGGCGGCAGGTAGAGCAGGTCGCCGGGTTCGGCCACCAGTTCCACCTCGGCGCGGAAGTCCGCGATCAGCTTGAGGGGCGCGCCGGGCACCAGGTCAAAGGGGCGCGCCCGCGCCAGCCGCCAGCGGCGGCGTCCGCGCGCCTGGATGAGGAACACGTCGTAGGAATCGAAATGCGGGCCGACGCCGCCGCCGGGCGCGGCGTAGCTCACCATGAGGTCGTCCAGGCGGGACTCGGAAACGAACGCGAAGCGCCGCAGCAGGCGCGCCGCCGCCGCGACATGCTGGTCGACGCCGTTGACCAGCAGCGTCCAGTCGCGCGCGCCGGCACGCGCGAGGGCCGCGCGGGGCAGGGGACCCTCGCGGACGTCCCAGCGCGCCTTCACCCGCCGCACCAGGCGGGACTCGACGTCATTTCGCGTTGCAAGAGCGAACAGCGCGCGCGCATCCACGACGCCCGTGAACCCGGGCAGCGCGGCGCGCACGAGCAAGGGACGCTTCTGCCAGTGGCGCCGCAAAAAAGCGCGTGCGGACAAGCCACCTAGGAGCGTTTCTTCCATTGAATGATTATATGTGCGGGCGCGTAAGGCACGATGCGGGACTTGTCAAAGCCGGTCGCAGGACTAGAATCGTCCGCGACGGACACCATGCTCCAGCCAGGCCAACAGGCGCCAAAGTTCTCCCTGCCGGATGCGGACATGCAGACGGTCGACCTGGCGTCCTTCATCGGCAGGAAGAACGTGGTGCTGTACTTCTATCCGCGCGACAACACGCCGGTCTGCACCATGCAGGCCGCGGAGTTCTCCGACCACGAAGCGGAGTTCGGGCGCTGCAACTGCGTCATCCTCGGCGTCTCGCGCGACGACTGCCTGTCGCATGCCGAGTTCCGCGACCGGCACGGCCTGTCCATCAACCTGCTGTCGGACCCGGAGGGCGAGGTCTGCCGCCAGTACGGCGTCATCGAGGAGAAGGAGACCGAGGGCGTGCGGCGCGAATGCGTGCTGCGCTCCACCTTCGTCATCGACAGGAAGGGCGTCATCCGCCACGCCGTCTACGCGGTGAACCCGCGCCACCACGCCGCGGAGATCTACGACGTGGTCCGCAAGCTGAAGAAGTCATAGCCCGGGATTTCGCCTATCATTGGCGCCCAGGGGGGTGCGTCAATGATCATGGATGTCCTGTCCTACGGCATCGGAACGCTGTTTGCGTTCGTGCTGCTCGCCGCGTTCGTGTTCGTCTTCATCCGCGACATCACCCAGAAGAAGCACGCGGTGCTGCGCAACTACCCGGTGGTCGGGCGGCTGCGCTACTTCTTCGAGGAAATGGGCGAGTACTTCCGCCAGTATTTCTTCGCCGGCGACCGCGACGAGCTGCCGTTCAACCGCTCGACGCGCTCCTGGATCTACCGCCTGGCCAAGAACGAGGGCGGCACCATCGGCTTTGGCTCCACCTTCGACCTGCACCAGCCGGGCGCGCTGATCTTCGTCAACCACCCGTTTCCCGTCCTGGAGGAGGAGCGCCTGCCCACGCCCTCGCTGATCCTCGGCGAGGGCTACGCGCGCCTGCCCTTCGAGGCCCGCTCCGTGGTCAACATCAGCGGCATGAGCTTCGGCGCCATCTCGGCCCCGGCGGTGCGCTCGCTGTCGCGCGGCGCGGCGGTCGCCGGCTGCTGGATGGACACCGGGGAGGGCGGCCTGTCGCCCTACCACCTCGAGGGCGGCTGCGACATCATCATGCAGATCGGCACCGCCAAGTACGGCGTGCGCGACGCGCAGGGCCAGCTGAGCCCTGACCGCCTGACCGAGCTGGGGCGGGTGGCCAAGGCCTTCGAGATCAAGCTCTCCCAGGGCGCAAAGCCTGGCAAGGGCGGCGTTTTGCCAGGCAAGAAGGTGACTTCCGAGATCGCGCAGATCCGAGGCATCCCGCAAGGGCGTGATTCCATCAGCCCGAACCGGCATCGCGACATCGCCAGCATGGTCGAGTTGTGCGACATGATCGTGCGCATCCGCGACCTCACCGGCCGGCCGGTGGGGATCAAGACCGCGATCGGCGGCTGGCGCTTCATGAACGACCTTGCCGACCACGTCCACCGCAAGGGGCTGGAATACGCGCCGGACTTCCTCGTGATCGACGGCGGCGAGGGCGGCTCGGGCGCGGCGCCCCAGGCGCTGGCGGACCACATGAGCCTGTCCATCGACGAGGCGCTGCCGCGGGTGGTGGATGCGCTCATCGAATCGGGCCTCAAGCAGCGCATCCGGGTGGTCGCCTCGGGCAAGATCGTCACCTCGGCGCGCGCCGCCTGGGCGCTCGCCACCGGCGCCGATTTCATCAATACCGCGCGCGGCTTCATGTTTTCGCTGGGCTGCATCCAGGCGCTGCGCTGCCACCAGAACACCTGCCCGACCGGGGTCACCACCCACAAGAAGCGCCTGCAGCGCGCGCTGGTGGTGGAGGAGAAGTACCTGCGGGTGGCGAACTACGCCATGAACATGAACCGCGAGATCGACATGATCGCGCACTCCTGCGGCGTGCGGCACTCGCGCGAGCTGCGGCGCGAACACGTGCGCATCGTGCAGGCCAACCACCAGTCCATCGCGCTCAACATGCTCTATCCGTACCCCGAGCCCAAGGCGAGGGTACGCGCGGCTTGAGGCGCGTCCTTGGACAACGCGGCTTGAGGTTCCTCGTCTTCGCGCTGGCGCTGGCCTGCGCCCCCGCGCTTGCGCTCACCCCTTCGGCGCAGGAATTCCTCGAGATCTCGAAGACCCTGGAGCCGGTGCAGTGCGAGAAGCGCCAGCTGCGCCGCGCCATGGCGATGGCGCGCGTAGAGGAGCGCGGCGAGGACATGAAAAGGCTGCAAGCGCGTTTCGCCGCGCTGAACAAGGACCCCAAGACCACGAAGCTGGAAAAGCGCCTGGCCGAGCTCGAGAGCCGCATCCTGGACGGCAGCGGCAAGGCGCGCGATCCGCAGGACCTCGAGGCGATCAGTCTGCAGCAGCGCCAGGCGTTCTACCGCTGCGAGTAGGCGAGGACCGCAGCCACCGGTTCCAGATCGCCCGCGCCGGCTCGAGGGTCTCCCCCGCGGTAAGGCCCACGGGCCCGCCAAATGTTACCGATCGTGCACATTCGTCGGCGGCGCAGCCATGCAGGTGGACCCCCAGCACCAGCGCCGATTCTCCCGACAGCTTCTGCGCGAGCAGCGCGCCCAGGATCCCCGAGAGCACGTCGCCCATGCCGGCCGAGGCCATGCCCGGGTTGCCCGAAGCGTTGATGAACCAGTGGCCGTCGCGCGCCACGATGACGCTGCCCGCGCCCTTGAGGAGGGCGTGGGCGTTGAACTCCTCCGCGAGGCCCTTCGCCGCCGCGAGGCGGTCGGCCTGGACCTGCGCGGTCTCCAGTCCCAGCAGGCGCGCGGCCTCGGCCGGGTGGGGCGTGATCAGCGTCTCGGCCGAGCGTCGCGCGCAGGCCAGGCGCAGTTCCACGTTCGCCGACATCATGTTCAGCGCGTCGGCGTCGAGCACGCAGGGAATGTCGCTCGCCAGCACCGCGCGCAGCAGCGTCTCGGCGCGCTCGCCCTCGCCCAGCCCGGGGCCGATGACGATGGCGTCGAGGTCCTGGCCGAGGGCATCGTCGGGGTGGCGCAGCATCAGTTCCGGTGCCACGGGATCAAGGGTCAGTTCCTCGAGCATCCCGACATGGACCTTGCCCGCGCCCAGTTTTAGCGCGGCGCGTCCCGCGAGCAGCGCGGCGCCGGCCATGCCTTCGGCGCCGCCGAAGACTGCGACCGAACCTGCCATGCCCTTGTGGAAGTTCATCGGCCGCGGCCTGAGCGCATGGCCGAATAACCCCGGCTCCGCGACCCAGCCTTGGGGCGCGACCAGTTTCGCCGTGTCCAGCCCGAGCGTGGCAACGCTGAGCTCGCCGCAGTGGTCCGGCCCGTCCAGCGTCAGCAGGCCCGGCTTGAGGGCAATGAAGCTGATGGTATGGGTTGCGCGGATCGCCGTGCCCAGAACGCGGCCGGTGTCCGAGTCAATGCCGCTCGGGATGTCCAGCGCGAGCACCGGGCAGTCCTGCGCATTGGCGTAGTGGACCAGTTTCGCGTGCTCGCCCTCTACCGGGCGCGCGAGGCCGATGCCGAACAGGCCGTCGACGACCAGGCCCCAGCGCACGCCAGCGGGGATGTCGGCGAGCTTTTCCACGGTCACGACGCGGAGGAATTTCTCCGCCAGGATGCGCGCGACGATGCGCGCGTCGCCGCCGTTGTTGCCGGGGCCGGCGAGGACCAGGACGTCCTTGCGGTTCTCCGCGAGCAGCGACTGGGCGAGATCCGCCGCGGCCGCGCCGGCGCGCTCCATTAGGGGCGGCGTGGTTGCGCCCGCGGCTGCCTCGATGGCGCGAACTCCGGCGGTGAGATAGACCGGTCGGGACACGAGTCCGGCTACTTCGCCTTCTGGATCAGCACATCCGGCAGCCAGGTCGCGATCTGCGGGAACGCGACCACGATCACCAGGGCCAGCACCATCATGCAGAAGAACGGGATCGAGGCGAGCGCGACGTAGTTCGAGTCCCGTCCGCTCATGGTCTGCAGAACGAACAGATTGAACCCGAGCGGCGGGGTGAGCTCGGCGATCTCCACCAGCAGCACGATGAAGATGCCGAACCAGATCAGGTTGAAGCCCGCAGCCTCGACCATCGGCAGCACGATGGAAGTGGTGAGCACGATCATCGAGATGCCGTCCAGCGCGGTGCCCAGCAGCAGATAGATGAAGGCCAGCACCGCGATCAGGCCGAGCGGGCTGACGCCCAGCGAGGCAACCCACTCCGCGAGTGCCTTTGGAATTCCCGTGAATGCCATGCTGGAGCTGAGGAAGGAGGCACCGGCGAGAATGAACAGGATCATGCATGACAGGCGCGTCGCGCCCATCAGGCTGGCCCAGAAATTCTCCCGGGTGAGCGCGCCGCTCCAGCCGGCGATGGCGATCGCACCCAGCACGCCGAAGGAAGCCGCTTCCGTGGCGGTGGCGTAGCCGGTGAACATGGTGCCCATGACGAAGGCGATCAGGATCAGGCAGGGGATCAGGTTGCGGCCGCGGCGCAGCCGCTCCCGGAACGGGATGCGCTCGGTTTCCACCGGCGTCTTGTCCGGGTTGAGCAGGGCCCAGACGATGATGTAGCCGGAGAACAGCGAAATCAGCAGGATCCCGGGCAGGATTCCGGCGATGAACATCTTCAGGATCGAGACCTCGGCCGCCACCGCGTACACGATCATGATGATCGAGGGCGGGATCAGCAGGCCGAGCGTGCCTGCGCCGCACAGCGAGCCCAGGCACATCTTCTCGTCGTAGCCGCGGCGCTTCAGCTCTGGCAGCGCGACCTTGGCAATGGTGGCGCAGGTCGCCGACGAGGAGCCGGACACCGCCGCGAAGATGCCGCAGCCCAGGATGTTGACGTGCATCAGGCGCCCGGGCAGCCAGCCCAGCCAGGGCGACAGGCCCTCGAACATCTCGTCCGAGAGCCGGGTGCGGTACAGGATCTCGCCCATCCAGACGAAGAGGGGCAGCGCGGCGATGGTCCAGGAGGCGTTCGAACCCCAGAACGACTGGAACAGGTTGACCGCGGGCGGGCTGGAACTGAAGAACTGCAGCCCGAACCAGGCCGCGATGCCCATCGAGATCGCGATCCAGACCCCGCCGGCGAGCAGCAGCACCAGGATCGAGAACACGACGGCGGCGATGACGATGGTGCTCACAGCGACTCCGAGAAATCCTTGCTGACGCGGCGCTCGTCCTCGGCGGCCTGGTAGGCCGGCGTGCCGCCGCGCAGGAGGCGCAGGAAATCGTCCAGCACGGCGACGAACAGGATGAGCACGCCGACCACCGCGCTCAATTGCGGGATCCAGATCGGGATCCGGATCAAGCCCTGCGCGACCTCGTTAAACTTCCAGCTGTCATGGACGAAGCTGAGGATGGCGTAGGCCATGTAGCCGACGAACAGCAGCGTGAGGCCCAGCGCCGCGATCTCCAGCGCGCGGCGCGGCCGCGGCGGCAGGTGCTCCAGCAGCAGCCCGACCCGCACCAGCTCGCCCCGGCGGAAGGTGTGGCCCAGCGCGAGGAACGCCGCGGCGGCGCAGAGCCAGGCCACGATGTCGTCGGCCCCGCGCAGCAGCAGGCCGAACTCGCGCATGCCCGCCTGCGCCAGCATCACCACCGCGATGCTGGCGAGGCAGACTGCCGCGAACGCCCCGCTGGCCGCGTAGAGGCGGTCGAGGAACCGCCTCAACCCATTACTTCCGGTAGGCCTTGACGATGGCGTCGCCGTCGGCGCCGGCGGACTTCAGCCACTCGGCGGCCATCTGCTCGCCGATCTTGTTGAAGCCGGAAACCATGGCGGCGTCGGGCGCGCGCACCGTCATGCCGTTGTCGGCCAGCATCTTGTTGGCCGCCTGCTCGCGCGCGCGGGACAGGTCCCAGCCGCGCTTCTCGGCCTCGGCGGCCGCGTCGGTGAGCGCTTTCTTGGTCGCGGCGGGCAGGCCCTGGAACGCGCGGTTGTTCACGACCACCGCGTTCTTCGGGTGCATGGCGTTCGTCGTGTAGTAGTTCTTGACGAATTCCCAGGCCTTGGTCGAAGTGCCGGTGGCCGACGAGGTGATCATCGCGTTCACGGTACCGGTGGCGAAGGCCTGCGGCAGCTCGGGCACCTGGATCACAGTCGGGCTCGCGCCGACCAGTTCGGCGAAGCGCGCGGTGAGCGGGCTGTAGGTGCGGAACTTGGTGCCCTTCAGGTCGGTGACGGCCTTCAGCGGCTCCTTGGAGTAGATGCCCTGGCCCGGCCAGGCCACCGCGTACAGCAGGACCAGGCCGCGGCCCTGGAGTTTCTTCTCGAGGATCGGCTTCTGCGCCTGGTAGAGCTTCCATGCGTTGTCGTAGCCGGCGGCGAGGAAGGGCACGTTGTCGGCATTGAACACCGGCTCCTCGTTGCCGAACTGGCCCAGCAGGAACTCGGCGACGTTCACCTGGCCGGTCGAGACCGCGCGCAGCATGTCCGGATGCTTGATGAGCGAGCCGTTGGAATGCACGTTGATGTTCAGCTGTCCGCCGCTGCCCTTGGCAACCGCCTCGGCGAACTGGCGTACGTTGATGGTGTGGAACTCCCCATCGGAATAGGGCGTGGGCATGTCCCACTTCACCTGGGCTTGCGCCGCGCCAGCGGCGACGGACAGGGCGGCGGCGACGGCCGCGGCGAGGAAGGTTCTGCGCTGTGTCATGTGTTCTCCGGGTTCAATTCTGTAGGAAAGCCGCGACAGTGTCGGCCAACGCGAGCGACGCTGTCAATCCGGGCGACTCGATGCCGAACAGGTGCACCAGGCCCGGGATGCCGTGCGTGTCATGCCCCTGGATGAGGAAATCAGGCGCCGGATCCGACGGTCCGGCTGTTTTGGGCCGGATACCGGCGTAGCCCGGCGACAATGCGCCCTCGGGCAGGCCGGGCCAGTAGCGCCGGATCGCGGCGTAGAAGCGCGCCGAGCGGCCGGGGTCCACGCTGTAGTCGATGCGGTCGATCCATTCCACGTCCGGTCCGAACCGCGCCTGGCCGGCAAGATCGAGCGTGATGTGTACGCCCAGCCCGCCGGGCTCGGGCACCGGGTAGATGAGGCGCGAGAACGGCGCGCGCCGCGACAGCGAGTAGTAGTTGCCCTTGGCGTAGAACTCCCCCGGCGCCAGTGCCGCGGGGTAGCCCTCGATGCGCCGCGCCACCGAGGGCGCGGTAAGGCCGGCGGAGTTCACCAGCACGCGGCAGCGAATCGGGTCGGCGCCGGCGACGCTGAGCTCGAAGCCCTCGCCGCTCACCACGGCACGCTCCAGCGGACTCTTGAGCGCCAGCATGGCGCCGGCCGATTCCGCGTCGCCCAGGTACGCGAGCATCAGGGCGTGGCTGTCCACGATGCCCGTCGAAGGCGAGTACAGCGCCGCGGCGCAGCGCAGCTCGGGCTCCAGCGCGACCGCCTGCTCGCGGCTCATCCAGACGACGTCGGTGACGCCGTTCGCGTGCGCCTTCGCCTGGATGCCCTCGAGTTCCGCGACCTGCGCCTGGTCGGTGGCGACGATCAGCTTGCCGCTGCGCCGGTGCGGGATGCCGCGCTCGACGCAGTAGCGGTACAGGCGTTCCCGGCCGTCCACGCAGGCGCGCGCCTTGAGCGAGCCCTGCGGATAGTAGATGCCGGCGTGGATGACCTCGGAGTTGCGCGAGCTGGTGTGGGTGCCGATGGCGTCCCCGGACTCCAGGATCACCACCTCGCGGCCCTGCAGCGCCAGGGCGCGCGCGATCGCGAGTCCCACGACACCGGCACCGACTACGACGCACTCGATGGAATCCATTGCTTTCCCGCTCCGTCCGTTACCTGAGCGCGAACCTGCGGAACAGCAGGCGCTCGGCGGCGAATGCCAGCGCTCCGAACAGCGCGATGGTGCAGGCCATCGGGACTGCGCTGCCATCGAAGGCGATCCCCAGCGCGGCGCTCACCAGCGCGCCCAGGGCGAAGGGCAGCATGCCCAGCAGCGAAGAGGCCGCGCCCGCCATCTTCGGGAACGGCGCCAGCGCCGCCGCCGTGGCGTTGGGAATCACGAACGCGCTGCCCAGCAGGAAGCCGAGCATGGGCAGGCAGATCGCGGCCCAGTGCGCCACGCCCGCCGCCGCCAGCGCGGCGAGCAGAAGGCCGCAGGCCAGCGTCAGCGTCGCGCCCAGGCGGACCATCGCGCCGATGCCCTTGCGCCCGACCAGCCGGCTGCCGGCGTAGCCGCCCGAGAGCTGTCCCAGCATCACGGTTGCGAACATCAGGCTGAACTGCGTCGGGGTCAGGCCGAGCGCGTCCACCGCCACCAGCGAGGAACTCGACACGAACGCGATGATGGCCATCTGCGCGCTCAGCATGGGGGCGAGCGCGGCGAGGAAGCGGCGATCCCCCAGCAGCAGCGCGAAATTGGACGCGAGGCGCCCGGGGGCCAGGGAAGCGCGCTCGGCCGGCGCGGTTTCGGGCAGGCGCAGCACCACCGCGGCGAGCAGCGCGCCGGCGGCAGCGGTATACACCCAGAACACCGCCGGCCAGCCCTGCCAGGCGATCGCCTGCGCGCCGATCAGCGGCCCGAATACCGGAACGAGGCCGAACACCGCCGTCATCCGGCCGAGCAGTTGGGCAGCCTGCTCTCGGGCATACAGGTCGCGGGTAATGGAACGGGCGATCACCGGGCCGCTGGACATGCCGATGCCCTGCGCCAGTCGCCAGACGGCGACTTCCTGCATGGACTGCGCCGTCGAGCAGGCCAGGCTGGCGGCGAAGAACAGCGCCAGGCCGAATACCAGCACGGGCTTTCTGCCGTAGCGGTCCGAAACCGGTCCCCATGCGAACTGCCCCGCGGCGAGGCCCAGCAGGTAGGTGGTGACCGTGAGCTGGGCGGCGCCGGGACCGGCCGCCAGGTCGCGGGCCATTCCCGGCAGCGAGGGCAGGTACATGTCCATGCCGAAAGCGGTGAGGCCGATCAGCAGGCCCAGCAGCAGCGTCAGGCCGAGCGGGGCGGAGGCCGGGGCATCGTGGGGAGCGCGTTCAGCGGGCGGGACGGACACCGGCGGATTCTACCGACGCGGCGCGCTTATAATACGTGCAAAAGCGCGTCTTCCTCTTCCCACCGGGACCGTTCCACACTTGAATCCGTCCGCGATCTTTTCCAAGACCGGCAAGGGCGTGCAGGAAGCTGGCGGAAAAACCAGCCTCCTGTCGCGCGCCGATCGCGCGGTGCTTGCCGCGATCGATGGCAAGACGCAGATGGGCGAGGTGGCGAAGAAGTTCGAGAAGATCACGCCGGACAAGTTCGGCGCGCTGATCTCGCAGCTGGACAAGGACGGCTTCATCCGTGAGGTGTCTTCCGGCGCGGCTGCGGCGCCCCGTCCCGCGGCGCGCGCGGCGACGCCCCCGCCCAAGCCCGCGGCGCCCGCTGCGGGTGCCGAGGAAGACTGGGATTTCACTGCCGTCGCGCCTCCGCCCAAGCCGGCGGCACCCGCGCCCAAGCCGGCGCTGGATCTCGCTGCCGCCGCGCGCGCGGGGTCGGAGAAGAAAGCCAAGGAACAGGAACAGTTCGACTATCGCGCCCGCGAGCAGGCGGAGGCGAAGGCCAAGGCTGATGCGGCGGCAAAGGCGAAGGTGGAGGCCGAGGCGAAGGCCCGCGCCGCGGCGGAGGCCGCGGCGAATGCCAAGGCTGCCGCCGAAGCGCAGGTGAAGGCAGCCGCTGACGCGCAGGCCAGGACCCAGGCGGAAGCCGAACTGAAGATCAAGGCCGCGCGCGACGCGGCAGTGCGCATGGCCGCTGAGGCGAAGGCAAAGGCCGAAGCCGACGCCAAGGCGAAGTCCGACGCGGCGGAGGAGCGCGCGCGCAAGGAATCCGAAGATAAGGCGCGCCTCGAGGCGGAGCTGAACGCGAAGCTGGACGCCGAGCGCAAGGCGCGCGAAGAAGCCGAGCGCAAGGCCGCCGAGGCGGCGGAGACCGCGCGGCGCGAAATGGAAGAAAAGGCGAAGCGCGACGCCGAGGAGTTGCGCCAGAAGCTGGAAGCCGAAATGCGCGCGAGGTTGGAGGAAGAGCGCGCCAAGGCCGAGGCCGAGAGAAAGGCGCGTGAGGAGGAAGATCGCAAGCGCCGCGAGGAAGAGGAGGCGCGCCGGCGCAAGGAAGAAGAGGAGCGCCGGGCAAAGGAAGAGGCCGAGAGGAAGGCGCGCGAGGAAGAGGAACGCAAGCGCCGCGAGGAAGAGGAGGCGCGCCGGCGCAAGGAGGAGGAAGAGCGCCGGGCGAAGGAAGAGGCCGAGCGGAAGGCGCGCGAGGAAGAGGAACGCAAGCGCCGCGAGGAAGAGGAGCGTCGCCGCAAGGAGGAGGAAGAGCGCCGGGCGAAGGAAGAGGCCGAAAGGAAGGCGCGCGAGGAAGAGGAACGCAAGCGCCGCGAGGAAGAGGAGCGTCGCCGCAAGGAGGAAGAGGAGCGGCGCGCGAAGGAAGAAGCCGAGCGCAAGGCGAAGGAAGAAGGCGAGCGCAAGGCGAAGGAAGAAGCCGAGCGCAAGGCGAAGGAAGAAGCCGAGCGCAAGGCGCGCGAGGACGACGAGCGCCGGCGCAAGGAAGAGGAGGCGCGGCGGGCAAAGGACGAGGCCGAGAAGAAGGCAAAGGACGAAGCCGAGCGCAAGGCGAAGGACGAGGCCGAGCGGCGGGATCGGGAGGAAGCCGAGCGCAAGGCGCGCGAGGAGGACGAGCGCCGGCGCAAGGAAGAAGAAGCGCGTCGCGCGACGGAGGAATCCGAGAAGAAGGCGAAGGACGAGGCCGAGCGGCGGGCGAAGGAAGAAGCCGAGCGCGAGGCAAAGGACCGGGCCGAGCGCGAGTCGCGCGAAGAAGATGAGCGCCGGCGCAGGGACGAGGAAGCACGGCGCGAGAAGGAAGAATCCGCGGGCAAGGCGAGCGAGGCGCCGGCGCCTGCCGAAGCCGCCAAGCCGCCGGTCGACGACCTGCTCGCCGACCTGGACGCGTTCTCCATGCGCGAGGAGGAGGACGCCAAGGCCAAGGCAGATGCCGAGAAGAAGGCCAAGGAAGAGGCTGCCCGCAAGGCGCGCGAGGCCGAGGAGCGACGCGAGCGCGAGGAACAGGAGGCGCGCCAGCGCGAGGAGGACGAGCGCCGGCGCAAGGAAGACGAGGCGCGGCGCGAGCGGGAGGAGGCCGAGCAGCGCGAGCGCGACGAAGCCGAGCGCAAGGAACGCGAAGCGGCCGAGCGCAAGCAGAAGGCCCAGGAAGCCAGGGACGCGAAGGCGGCGGCCCGGAAGGCCGCTCAGGCGAAGGCGGCGCCCGCCGGGGATCCTGACGATATCGTGGTCACCGACGACGACCTCGACATGGAGGACGTCAAGCGGGACGAGAACGCGCTGTCCGAGGATGCGCGCAAGGCGGCGCGGGAGCGTGCGCGTGACGAGGGTCGCCGGGATGGCACCGCCTCCGCGACCATTCCGCCCAGGGCGCGCAAGCCGGTCAAGTGGGGCAAGCCGCTGGCGATCGGCCTGTTCGTGGCGCTGGTGGGCGGCATCGGCCTGCTGAACGTGATGCCGATCGCGACGGGTGACTACGAGAAGGCCGCATCCGAGGCGCTCGGCGTTCCGGTAAAGATCGGCTCCGGCCGGATGTCGCTGCTGGCCGGCGTGGAATTGAAGTTCGAGCGTGTCGCCATCGGCGATGCGCTGACCGCGTCGGTGGTGCGGGGCAGCCCGGACCTGGGATCGCTGTTCGGGCCCAGGAAGACGTTCAGCCGGATCGAGCTGGAAGGCGTCTCGGTGTCCCAGGGGAGCCTGGGCGCGGGCCTGTTCGGCAAGGCGGGCAGCGGCGACTTCAGCGTCGCGCGCGTGTCCGCGAAACAGGTGAAGCTCGACGGCCCGCTGGCGCTTCCGGCGCTCGACATCGAGGCGGTGATCGGCGGCGGCGGTACGCTGCAGACGGTGACGCTGCGCGGCGCGGACAAGCTCGCGATCGTGCTGACGCCGCGTGGATCCGAGGTCGGCGTCGAGATCAGCGCCGGTTCGCTGGCAATTCCCTTCGTGCCCGCGTTCAACCTGGCGGATTTCGGGCTCAAGGGTACGGCGACCCGCCAGGGACTGACGGTGTCGGAGTTCGACGGCCGTGCCTACGATGGCGTGTTTACCGGCACCGGGCGGATTCGCTGGGGCGCGAACTGGACAGCCGAGGGTGAAGTGCGCGTGCGCGGGGTGAACGCGGCGGTGTTCGCGCCGACGCTGGTCTCCGAAGGCAAGGTTGAAGGCCGCGGCGTCTACAGCATGTCCGGCCCGGCGCCCGCCAAGCTCTACGAAGGCGCGCGCCTGGAGGGCAATTTCAAGATCGAGAAGGGCGTGCTGGGCAGCTTCGATCTGTCCCGCGCACTGCAAACGGGCGGCGCGCAGTCCGGCGGGCGCACGATTTTCGGCGAGCTGAACGGGCAGGCGGTGTACGACAAGGGCGCCACCCAGCTGCGCAACGTCACGATTTCCGCCGGCGCGATGACCGCCAGCGCCAGCCTGGACATCGACGCCGGCGGGACGCTGAACGGCCGCCTGGCCGCCGAGGTGAAGACCCCGGCGCAGACACAGCGCGCGGCGCTGAGCATCAGCGGCAAACTGCAGGATCCGGTCATCAGGAAATAATCTGTCCTCCACCGTCTCACGATTCCGCGGCGCCCGGGCGCTGTCGGAGTTCCGGTTGGCGAAGCTGCTGTCCCGCATCAAGGCCGTGCATCCCGGTGCGCGGGCCGTCGCGGCCGAGTACTGGCACTTCGTCGAATCCGCCTCCGCTCCGTCTTCCGGCGAATACGCGCTGCTGGAGCGCCTGCTGCGCTACGGCGAACCGGCGCTAGACGCCGCGGGCGAGTTGTTCCTCGTCGCCCCGCGCCTGGGCACCATTTCGCCCTGGTCCTCCAAGGCCACCGACATCGCGCGCAACTGCGGGCTGGCGGGCGTGCTGCGCATCGAGCGCGGTACCGTGTACCGCATCGACTGCGCCGCCAGGCTTTCCCAGCCGCAACGGGCGGCGGTTGCCGCGCTGCTGCACGACCGCATGACCGAGACGGTGCTGGAGGCGCCGGAACAGGCCGACGGCCTCTTTCGCCACGTCGCCCCCAGGCCGCTGGCGCAGGTCTCGCGCTCCGCGCTGGCGGAGGCCAATCTGCGCCTCGGACTGGCGCTGTCGGAGGACGAGATCGCCTACCTGCGCGATGCCTATGATGCGCTCGGGCGCGACCCGACCGACGCCGAGCTCACCATGTTCGCGCAGGCGAACTCGGAGCACTGCCGGCACAAGATCTTCAACGCCGAGTGGATCGTGGATGGGCTGAAGGCGCCGCATTCCCTGTTCGGAATGATCCGCCACACGCACGCGGCCAATCCGCAGGGCACCGTCCTCGCCTATTCGGACAACGCGGCTATCATGCAGGGCCGTCCGGCGTCGCGCTTCCACCCCGGCGCGGACGGCGTCTACGCGGCGCATGACGAACTCACGCACTCAGTGCTGAAGTGCGAGACCCACAATCACCCGACCGCCATCTCGCCATTCCCGGGCGCGGCCACCGGCGCCGGCGGAGAGATCCGCGACGAGGGCGCCACCGGGCGCGGCGCCAAGCCCAAGGCGGGGCTGGTCGGCTATTCGGTGTCGCACCTGCGCATTCCGGGCGCGGAGCAACCCTGGGAAGCGAAGGATCCGGGCAAGCCGGCGCGCATCGTGTCGGCGCTGGAGATCATGATCGAAGGCCCGATCGGCGCCGCCTCGTTCAACAACGAGTTCGGGCGGCCCAACCTCGCGGGCTATTTCCGGACGCTGGAGGCGGAGGTCGCCGGCGTCGTGCGCGGTTACCACAAGCCCATCATGCTGGCGGGCGGCATCGGCAACATCGCCGATGCCCATAGGGAAAAGGCGGCGCTGCCTCCCGGGAGCCTGATGATCCAGATTGGTGGGCCGTCCATGCTGATCGGCATGGGCGGCGGCGCCGCCTCGTCGCTGGGCGCCGGCGCGAACACCGAGGACCTGGATTTCGACTCGGTGCAGCGCGGCAATGCCGAGATCCAGCGCCGCGCGCAGGAAGTCATCGACCGCTGCTGGCAGCTCGGAGCCGACAACCCGATCCTGTCCATCCACGACGTCGGCGCGGGAGGCCTGTCGAACGCGCTGCCGGAGCTCGCCCATGGCGCGGGGCGGGGCGCCGCGCTGGATCTCAGGAAAATCCCCTCCGAGGACAGCGGCCTGTCGCCGCGCGAGATCTGGTGCAACGAGGCGCAGGAGCGTTACGTGCTCGCCATCGCGCCTGCCTCCCTGGAGCGATTCGCCGCGCTATGCGCGCGCGAACGCTGCCCGTTCGCCGTGCTCGGAACCGCGACTGCCGAAGGCCAACTGGTGGTCGATGACCCGAAACTGGGGGGGCGTGCCGTGGACATGCGCATGGACACGCTGCTGGGCAAGCCCCCCAGGATGCTGCGCGACGTAAAGCGCCGGAAACCCGCGCTGAAGCCGTTGTCCCTCGACGGCATCGACCTGAAGGAGGCGGCTTACCGCGTCCTGCGCCATCCGGCGGTGGCCGACAAGACCTTCCTCATCGCCATCGGCGACCGCACCGTGGGCGGCCTGTGCTCGCGCGACCCGTTCGTCGGCCCCTGGCAGGTGCCGGTGGCCGACTGCGCGGCGACGCTGCTCGATTTCGACGGCTACGGCGGGGAGGCCTATGCCATCGGCGAGCGCACCCCGCTTGCGCTCATCGATGCGCCGGCTTCCGGTCGCATGGCGGTGGGCGAGGCGCTGACCAACCTTGCCGCGGCGCGTGTGGAGGCGCTGGACCGCGTGAAGCTGTCGGCGAACTGGATGGCCGCGGCCGGCCATCCGGGCGAGGACGCCGCGCTCTACGACACCGTGCGCGCGGTGGCGCTGGAACTGTGCCCGGCGCTGGGCGTTTCCATCCCGGTGGGCAAGGATTCGCTGTCCATGCGCACCGCGTGGCAGGACGGCGGCATGGCGAAGGAAGTGGTGGCGCCACTGTCGCTCATCGTCTCGGCCTTCGCGCCGCTGCCGGATGCGCGCAAGGTGCTCACGCCGCGACTGCGCACCGATGAGGGGGATACCGAGCTGTGGCTGCTCGATCTCGGCGCCGGCCGCAACCGGCTGGGTGGATCCATCCTGGCGCAGGTGTACTCGCAGCTGGGCGACCGCTGCCCGGACGTGGACGACCCGGTGTTGCTGAAAGGCTTCTTCAACGCGGTGCAGCGCCTCGCCGACGAGGGGCTGCTGCTCGCCTACCACGACCGCGCCGATGGCGGGCTGTTCGCCACCATCTGCGAAATGGCCTTCGCCGGGCGCTGCGGGGTGACGCTCAACCTGGATGCGCTTGCGTTCGACGCCTGGACCGACGACGTGGACGGCTTCAGGCGTGGCGGCACGCAAGGCGGCGAGCAGCAGCTCGCCGGCCGGCTGCGCGAACGCATGCTGGAGGCGTTGTTCGCCGAGGAGCTGGGCGCGGTGGTGCAGGTCCGCGCGCGCGATCGCGAGCGCGTCCTGGCGGTGCTGCGCGAGGAGGGCGTGCACGGCTGCGCGCATCTGGCGGGTTTCCTCAATCCGCGCGACGAGATCGCGTTCTCCCACAACGCGAAAACCGTGTTCGCGGAAAAGCGTGGCGTGCTGCGGCACGCGTGGTCCGAGACCAGCTTTCGCATGCAGCAGCTGCGCGACAACCCGGATTGCGCGCAGGAGGAATACGCGCGCGCGCTGGACGCCGAGGATCCAGGGATGTCCTTTGCCCTCACCTACGATCCGGCCGAGGACATTGCCGCTCCGTTCATCGCCCGCGGTGTTCGGCCGCAGGTGGCGATCCTGCGCGAGCAGGGCGTCAACAGCCAGGTGGAGATGGCCGCCGGCTTCCACCGCGCCGGCTTCGAGGCGGTGGACGTGCACATGTCGGACGTGATCGCCGGGCGCATCACGCTCGAAGGCTTCCGCGGCCTCGCCGCCTGCGGCGGCTTTTCCTACGGTGACGTGCTGGGCGGCGGCCAGGGCTGGGCGAAGTCCATCCTGTTCAACGCCCGCGCGCGCGGCGAGTTCGAGGCCTTCTTCGCCCGCCGCGATACCTTTGCGCTGGGCTCCTGCAACGGCTGCCAGATGATGGCGGCGCTGAAGGAGATCATCCCGGGCGCGGCGCACTGGCCGGTGTTCTCGCAGAACCGCAGCGAGCAGTTCGAGGCGCGCTTCGTGATGGTGGAGATTCCCGAGAATCCCTCGATCCTGATGCGCGGCATGGCAGGGAGCCGCATGCCCATCGCCACCGCGCACGGCGAGGGCCGGGCGGTGTTCGCCGCACCGGGGGACCGGGCGAAGGCCGTGGTCACGATGCGCTTCGTGGACCACCGCGGCGGCGTGACCCAGGTGTATCCGCTCAACCCCAACGGCTCCCCCGAGGGCATTGCCGGGTTAACCACCGCCGACGGCCGCTTCACCATCGTCATGCCGCACCCGGAGCGCGTGTTCCGCAGCATCCAGATGTCCTGGACCCCCGACGGCGCGGGCGAAGATTCGCCCTGGATGCGCATGTTTCGAAATGCCAGGTCCTGGGTAGGCTAGACCCCCGATAATCAGGGACAGTCCACGTTTTTTCGCATAGCGGAATATCGTGGTCCGTCCCTGTTTTCTGCTGTTCATCACACGGAGGAGTTGATCCATGAGCATTGTCCGCCACGACCCCGGTCCCATCCTCAGCCTGGCCACCGAGCACGGCAGTACCGTCTACCTCGCCGGCATCGTCGCCAAGAACCTGAAGGCCGACGTCAAGGGCCAGACGCAGGAGATCCTGGCCGAGATCGATCGGCTGCTGGCGAAGTGCGGGAGTTCGAAGTCGAAGATCCTGCAGGCGCAGATCTGGGTGACCGACATCCGCAACCGCGAGCCGATGAACACGGTGTGGAACGCCTGGGTGGATCCGAACAACAAGCCGCCGCGCGCCTGCGTCGAGGCGGCGCTCGCCTCGCCCGACGCGCTGGTCGAGGTGATGGTGGTGGCGGCGAAGTAGCGGGGCCGGGCGCTAGAGCGCCCCGATCGCCTGCAGCGCCGCGCGCACGTCGGCCACGCCTTCGGCGGACAGCGGCGCCTGCGGCGGCAGCGGGTTGCCAACGGCGTAGCCCTGCAGCGCGAGGCCACCCTTGATGCAGGCGGCGAGGTTGTATTTCGCGAAGGCCTGGTTGAGCGCCCACAGCGGACGCTGGCGCTCCATGGCCAGCTTCCAGTCGCCGCGCCTGCAGATCTCGTACAGCTCCACGCTCTGGCGCGGCGCCACGCAGGCCGGGCCCGCCATCCAGCCCACGCCGCCGATGAGCATCACGCAGGCCGGGATGTGCGCCGAAGCCGCGAACACCTGCATGCGGCCCTGCACCTTGTTCAGGATGGACAGCAGCCGGCCGGTGTTGAAGGACGCATCCTTGATGTAGAGGATGTTGGGCACCTGCGAGAGCTGGTCGATCGCCGGCAGCGACAGGTCGGAGCGCTGGAAATTCGGGTTGGTGTAGAGCACCACCGGGATCGACACCGCCTCTGCGATGGCCTTGAAGTAGGCCACCACGCCCGCGTCGGCAATCGGGAAGTACGCCTCGAGGATCGCGAGGATGCCGTCGGCGCCCATGTGCTCGTACTCCTTCGCCTGCGCGACCGCGTCCGCAGTGGTGGTCGCGGCGACGCCCGCGACCACCGGCACGCGCTTCGCCGCTGCCTTGATGGTCACTTCGACCACGCGCCTGCGCTGCGAGGCGGAAAGGTAGGCGAACTCGCCGGTGGAACCCAGCGGGGTCAGGCCGTGCACGCCGGCCTTGATGAGGTCGTCGCACAGGCGCGACAGGACCTCGTCGTCCACTTCGCCGTTGGGGCGTATGGGGGAGACGAGGTAGGGAAAAACGCCGTGGAAGGAAGGGGTCGTCATGGTGCGGCGGAGTTTACAGCGCGCGCGTCATGAAGAAACTGAATGGATCCGCTATGTAGTCCGCGAACGGGCCGCAGGTCTCGAAGCCAAAGCGCGTGTAGAGCGCGCGCGCCGGAGCAAAAGCCTCGCCTGAGCCGGTCTCGAGGCTCAGGCGCGTGTACTTCCGACGGCGCGCCTCGTCCATGATGTGCGTGAGCATAGCCGCGGCGACGCCCTTCCTCAGGTGCGGGGTCGCGGTGCGCATGGACTTCACCTCGCCGTGCACGGCGCCCAGCGCCTTCAGCGCGCCGCAGCCGAGCAGTTCGGGCCCGTCCCAGGCGCTCCACACCGAGATCCCGGGCTGGCGCAGCGCCGCAAGCCCCAGGGCGTGGACGCTCTCCGGCGGGGAGTGCAGGTGCATGCTTTGCAGGTGCTCGCGGATGAGGCGCGTCATCTCGGGGCCGCGCAGGTCGTCGGGGCGGATGATCATGGGGCTTGGGAGGGCCGCAATGTAACCGATCGGTTACATCGTCAGGCCCGCGGAGCCGGGAACGGGTCCCGGAAGGTGAACGCCTCCGGCCCAGGACCCTTCGCCTTCAACTGCTCCAGCCTCGCGATCGCCTCGGCGACATCAGGGCGGTGGCCCCCGGGCACCCACCACAGCACCAGGTAAGCCTCCTTCATGAGTTCGAACCACTCGCGCCGCCGGCGCATGAAGCCCACGTGCGCGGAGTCGTAGACATAGGCCTTCAGCGATTCCACGTCGCGCCACACCGACAGGTTCACCAGCAGGTTCTCGTTCTCGAACGGGCGGATGGCGGTGGCGTTGCCTTCTTCCGTCTGCAGGCGCCAGAGGAATCCCGGGCTTGCCTCGGCAAGCGCGTTGATCCGGTCCAGGTTGTCCGCGAACGCCGCCATCACCGGGGAATCCATCGGCGCCCGGATGACGCCGATGTTCAGCTGGGCGAGTTCCTGCATCGCTGCCTACCGGTGAAAATCCCGGGCCCAGGCCGGACGCCGCTGGCGCCGCGCTTCCTCGCGCAGGACCTGGGCGCACTCGCCGGCGATGGGGGTCAGCGGGATGTCCGCGCGCCGGTAAAGGCTGATCTGGCGCGGCGGCAGCTTTTCGAGCAGCGGCACGCGGGCGAGGCGCCCGGCGCGTTTCTCGCGCGCGGCGATCTGCCAGGGCACGACCGCGAGCAGGTCGGTGCGCGCGACCAGTTCCGGCACCATGAGGAACGACGGGCAATCGACCCGGTATTCGGGCGGCGGCAGGCCGCCTGAGCGGAACAGTTCGGGCAGCGGGGACGAATCACCGGGATAGCCGCTGCGGACCCACTCCGTCCCGGCCAGCGCGGCAACGCTGCGCGCGCGGGCGCAGCGATGGCCGGGGCGCGCCACGATCGCGGCGTCGTTGAGGTACAGGGGCTCGACGGCGTACTCCGCGCCGGGTGCGGCCAGCGGGCCCACGCTCGCGCACACGGCGAAATCGAGCGCGCCCTCGCGCAGCGCGGGCAGGACCCCGGTCGGCGAAACGTCGGCGACCCGGATTGCCGCCTCGGGCCAGCGCGCGCGGATCCGCGCCAGCGTCGCGGGGAGCAGGCCCAGCGCCGGGCCGGGCGCGGCGCCGATGGACAGGCTGCCGGCCATCGATCCGCGCAGCTGGTCGAGTTCTTCACGCGCGCGGCGCAGGTCGGCGCTCACGGCGCGCGCGCGGGCGAGGAAGGCCTGTCCCAGCTCGGTGGGCCGCGCGCCGCGCACGCCGCGGGTAAGCAGGACCGCGCCGAGCTCTTTCTCGAGCTGGCGCAGGCTCTTGGACAGGGCCGGCTGGCTGACCTCCAGCCGGCGCGCCGCGGCGCGGACGCTGCCGGCATCCACGGTGGCGAGGAAATCGCGGATCTGGTTCAGGCGCATGGGATAGCCACAAGTTATCACGATGCCACGGCGTTGCATCTATCCATGCACTGGCGCGCCGCGTATGGTCGCCGCCAGGAGGAATCATGAACGCCAACAAGAGAATGATCGCCGGCCTGGGGCTGCTGTCGCTGGTCCTCGGCCTTTGCCTGCCCGCCGGCGCGCTCGCGCAGGACTGGCCCGCCAAGCCGATCCGCGTGGTCATCAACTTCCCGCCGGGTGGACCCTCCGAGATCCTGATGCGGCTGGTGGGCACGCGCCTGCTGCCTGCAATGGGCCAGCCGCTGGTGCTGGAGAACCGGCCCGGGGCGAGCGGGAACATCGGCGCCGACGCGGTGGCCAAGGCCGGCGCGGACGGCTACACCTTCGGGGTCACGCCCGACACGCTGTACACCGTCAACCCGCTCGTGTATCGGAAGATGAACTTCGATCCCTGGGCCGACCTGGCGCCGGTGATCCTGCTCGGCAACTTCTCGCAGATGATGGTGTGCAACCCGGCCGTCCCGGTGAAGACCCTGCGCGACCTGATCGCGCTCGCGAAGCAGGACAAGCTTGCCTACGCTTCGGGCGGCGCCGGCGTTCCCGGTCATCTCGCCTCCGAGCTGCTGCTGTCCATGACCGGGGTGAGCATGCTGCATGTGCCGTACAAGGGGCCGGCCCCCGCGACCATGGATGTGGTGGCGGGCCAGGTTCCCTGCGGGTTCCTGGCGGCGCCGACCGTGCTGCCGCACGTCAAGTCCGGCAAGCTTCGCGCCCTCGCGGTCTCGACCCGGGCGCGCTCGCCGCTGGCCCCGGATGTGCCGACCGCCGAGGAGGCCGGCGTGGCCGGGTTCGACGCGCCGTTCTACCTGGTGCTGTTCGCGCCCAGGGACACGCCTCCGGCGATCATCGCGCGCATGAATGCCGAGGTGGCGAAGGCGCTCATGGAACCCGAGGTCAGGCAGCGCGCCGGCGCGATGGACATCGTCACCCTCGGCGGTTCGCCGCAGGAGGCGCGCGCGACCCTCGAGGCAACGGCGCGCAAATGGGCGCTGGTGGTCAAGCGCATCGACCTCAAGCTGGATTGATGCGGCCCAGCTTCGTCTTCATCGTCGCCGACGACCAGGGCGGACAGGGTTGCGCCTTCGAGCTGGTGCTGGCCGTCTGAAGAGTCAGGCGGCCGGGTTGTGCTTTTTCAACCAATTCTGAAGCGCGACATCGACGCGTGTCTGCCAGCCATCGCCGGTAGCGCGAAAGCGCTGCACTACGTCTTGCGACAGTCGAATCGTGATTCGCTCCTTGGTCGGAGACTTCTGTGGACCACGGACCCCGACCTTGCGCCTGAGGGACGCCGGCAACGCCTTTCGCGCCGGGCGAAATGCGGCCAGATCATCGGCGGTAAGTTCCCTGACATTGCCTTTGGCGTCAATCAGCGGCTTTTGCTTTGGCATGGCGATTCACCTCACGTGCGTTGGCCTTGCGGAAACTGATGACGCGGATCCCTTCCGGCGTCTCGGTGAAACATAGGACATGCAGTCGACCCTCCAGCATGCCTACGGCGATATAGCGTGTTTCGCCGTAGTCCCGCCGTTTGTCGACGGCATACAGGGCGTTCTCGAAGTCGAACTCCGCGGCGGATTCGAACGAGAGACCGCGATCGCGGATGTTTCGTTGATTTTTCGCGGGATCGTAGGAGATGCGCACATTGCGCATTGTACATACAAAAAAGTTATGATGCCAGCGCTGCTCCAGTGACGACTAGAGCAGCGCCTAAGCGGCCGAACGCCGCCGATAGGCCGCCGCCGGTTCTTCGTGGCGATCAGCTGGAGTGGATGGTTGGGCGAAAATCACCCGCCGCGTTCAATTTCCCTCACCTTGGTGATCGCAAGCGGACCCATCCAATACGTCACAGCGCCCAGCATCAATCCGGCGATGACCCCAGCCCAACGTAGAGCTAACCGGCGCTGCGCGACTTTATCGCGCAGCGTCCAGCGACCGAAGGGAGCGAGGTTGAGCGCCATGTTAGGTTGCTTTCACGCCCCGAACTTTGTAGCCGACAAAGCAGAGGAATAAGCCAATGCTCGTCCACAGGCCAAAAGCAAAAAACCTTGCGACTGTTTCGCCGAGAGACTGCGATGCCAAGAGTATAAGGCCGCATACGGCACGGCATGTGCCGCCGCTGCCATTTGGCAGTGGTTGACTCCCGATGAGATAGCTTGCCCCGTAGAAAATGCCGAACGCTCCCAACAAAAGTAAGACGATGCCCATAGGTTTGAAACTGAGTTTATGCCCTGGCAATAAGCGCTTTTCGGTGTGCTCCTTGAGCGCCAGTGTTAATGCAAGAAGAAACGCCAAAAAGCCAAGGAAAACGGGAATGCTCGTGACATCCGGGGCCGGCCGAGTAATTAGCGCTGCAAGCGCAATTCCGCCAGCGCCAAGAATTGCAAGCTGCAGAAGGATGCGTAGAGCCTTCATTGAAGCAACCTAACGTTCCGGTTGTGGCGCACGGAACGCGTCGCTCGCCAACCGGTGGTTAGGGCGCAAGTTGTCGCTCCTCTACAAACTTGTTGCATTGAAGGCTCTCGGTTCGTTCAGTTCCTGCATTCCAGATCAGGAGTTCAGCCTTTGCTGGCTTTTCGCGTGTCTCGGCGACAATGGCAACTAATCGGGAAGAGTTTGAAATCCCGTAGCCGCGTATATAGCGACTTATCCTCGTGTGCCTTCGAGTACCTGCGGGGCCATAGATGAAAATGTCATAGACATAGCCCGCCTTAACGTTGTCGTACGCATTCACCCTGGATACGAATGCAATCTCTCCTGATGGCAAAGCCATAGGTGAGGTTGCCGTTGGTGTATCAGTGTCCGCTGCAATCAGTTGGTCCGGTTTGTCTAAGGCAACCACGAATACACGTCGCTTGTCGCCAATCTCTTCAAGATTCGTGCGCGATGCGTATCCCCGGACTCTGGAGTACGTGCTCCCGTATGCGGTCAACGCAATCTTGTCATTTCCGGGCAGGAACGAAGCCGGTGACACTTGGAGCGCCTGCAGGTCGGTAAGGCGCCTTTCCTGGCTGGTAACTAGATTGAACTCATGAATATCAGCCCTGCAATACTTCGCGCGATGCTCGCCCGGACATCTTTCTTTGCTCTCGAAAAGGATCTTGCTGCCGTCAAACGCGTAGTTCGGAAATCGTTTTTGAGTATCGGACGACGTGAGTACCTTTAGTCCAGTCCCGTCAAAATGACTTGTCGCAATTTGATGGTCCCAATCGCCGTTGGAAAGCTTTCGCGATAGAACAAATGCAATTCTGGGAGATTTGGGATCGAAAGTCGCATTGGATACGGTGGAGCCTTTGGGTGGGCTCAGTATCGTCGCTTTCTGATCGCCCAAAGAGCAGATCGTGACTTTGCTCGGATTGCTGATGCTGAATACCAACTTGGATTCATCTGATGAGAATCGCGGGTGTTGAATATCGCGAACGGGGTCAGGGTGATATAGCCGGCTCAGCGATGACATGTTCCACGCGACCTGGAGCATGGGAAATGCAATGACTGCGCCACCGATCACGACTACTAGGAATATTGCGCTCAATCCATATCGCTTGACGAGGGAGAGGAAGGTCACGCGTGCCCTAACGTTCGCAGCCAGGCGCGCTGTGCGCAGGCGCGACAAGCGCCGGGCGAAAAGTGTCGCTCTGCGCTGCGGTGTTAGGTTGCAGAGACTTATACAGAGTAGAGCACCTTCATTGCAGCGTTGAAGTTCCGAAAGATCTGCTGTCGCTTTTCGTCCGAAATCGAAACAGTATTAAAAGGCGGATCCCACCTGCCAAAGGCTTCTTCGTCCGTGACGGTGCGTGCCCCCATTTCGACGGGCACGGAGATCGTTTTTCCGCCTTCACGGTACTCAATCGTGTAGCGGTCGACGGACTGCACTTCAAACCCCTCGCTGCTCCGTACCCCTTGCTTGTTGAGCCAAGTGAACATGCATGCAACCTAACCTGATTTCTGCAGCAAGCCGCTGCCAAGAAAAGCATATACCGCTAGATGCAAGTATCCAACCCTATACATCTGCATCTGCCGGCATATATCTATCCTCCGTTCTCATTCAGAGATTCCTCCACCACTCGTCCCTCCAGCTCCAACCCCCTGACCACGCCCCAGGGTAGCTCCCAGAGCTTCAGCTTCGGCCGCCAGATTGCCCCAAGCGCCTTCATCTTCACCCGCAGTGCCGCCTCGGCGTAGCCGATTCTGACGTAAACCATGTCTTCGGGCGACCGCGAGGCGCGCGGCTTGCGGGAACGGGGCTTCCATTCGGCTTCGGCGACGACGAGTTCGACGGTGGTGTAGCGCCTGGCGTTCTCTTCGTCGTAGCGGTAGCGGACACAGACGAGGCGTTTGCCGAAGCGTTCGACGAGCTTGCGGGTCCCGTTCTGGCCGGGCCGGAGGGTCAGGCGCGTTTCCATCCCTTTTGAACGCCTCGAAGAGACCGGGGTTGACCGCTCAAACGTACAGGTTCAGCACCCCATCCAACCCGCGGTAATCCAGCGCATGCGTCGCCGCATCCTTCACCACCGTCTTCGCCCGGTACGCCACCGACACCCCCGCGATCCCCATCATCGGAATGTCGTTCGCCCCATCGCCCACCGCAACCACCTGCGTAGCCGAAATCCCCATCGAAGCAATCTCCTGAACCAGCCGCGCAGCTTTCCCTTCTCCGTCCACGATGTCCCCGACCACGCGGCCCGTAAGCTTCCCGCCAACAATCTCGAGCTGGTTGGACCAGATGGCGTCCAGCCCGAGGCGGTCCTTCAGCCAGGAAGTAAAGAAAGAAAAGCCGCCGGAGACGAGCAGGGTGCGGATGCCCAGTTCATGGCAACGATCAATGAGCGCCTCGGCACCGGGGGAAAGCGCCATGCGCTCCTCGCAGATCCGCTCCAGCGCCGATTCCTCCAGCCCCGCCAGCAGCGCGACGCGCTGGCGCAGCGATTCCCGGTAGTCGATCTCGCCACGCATGGCCTGGGCGGTGACCTCCGCAATCCGGTCCTTGATGCCCAGCAGGCCGCCCATTTCGTCGATGCTCTCGATGGTGACGAGCGTCGAATCCATGTCCATGGCGATGAGCCGCAGGTCGGACAAGCGGCGCGATTCGGGCACCCACGCAAAGTCCAGTTCGTTCTCTTCGCAGTAGGTGGCGACCAGGGGCGACTCCTCGGCGCCGGAGATGCGCACCGCGACCGGTCCCAGCGGCGTGACGCCGCCGCCGGACACCATCTGCACGATCTGCCGCAACTCGGCGTGGGGCAGGGCGCGGCCCTGCAACACGAGGTTCATTTCACCGTCGCGGCGCGCTTGCGCCACTCGCGCGCCCGCTCCAGGTCCGCGGGCGTGCCCAGCCCGAGTTCAAAGGCGCGGGCCATTTCCAGCATCGCCAGCTTGTGGCCGCGCGTGGCGGCGCGCTGCATCCACGCGAGCGCCTTGGTGAGGTCGCGCTGCGTGCCGATGCCCTTCTGGTAGAGGATGGCGAGGAAGAACTGGGCGCCCTCGTGGTTCTGCAGCGCGGCGCGCTCGAACCACTTGAGCGCCTCGACCGCGTTGGCGGCGACGCCTTCGCCGTCCAGGTACATGCGCCCCATCTGCGCCTGCGCGCGGGGGAAGCCGGAATCGGCGGCCAGCCGGATCCATTTCTCGGCCTCGATCGGGTCGCGCGGCACGCCCAGGCCCTCCAGGTACATCAGGCCCAGGTTGGTGCGCGCAACCGGATGGTTCTGCTCCGCCGCCGCCCGGTACCAGCGCAGGGCTTCCTTCGGATTGCGCTCCACGCCGCGGCCGTCGTAGTGCATGGCGCCCAGGTTCACCTGCGAGGCGGGAAAGCCGGCTTCCGCGGCGCGTTGATACCAGGCCAGCGCGGCGGCAATGTCGCCCAGCGGCGGCTTGGCGCGCTCGAGCGCCGTCGCCAGCAGGTGCTGCGCCTCGGTGTCGCCGTTTGCGGCAAGCGGCTTGAGGACGTCGATGGCCTGCGCGTAGTCGCCGCGATCGATGGCGCCGTAGGCCGGGACGAGCTGCTCGTTCTGCGCCAGCGCGGCGGCGCAGGTGAACGCGAGGGCCGCGGCGAGCCACCTCACGCCATTCACGCCTCGAGTTCCAGCAGCAGCACGCGCGCGGCCTTGGCGCGCTCCTGCCAGCTGGGCGCCTTGACCGCCAGGCGCAGCTTCTCGGGCCCGGACATGCGCGCGTCGCGCCGGCGGCTGACGAAGTCCACGATTTTCCCCGCGCCGATGGGCGGGTCCTTCATGAATTGCAGCTGCACCGTCTCGTGGGTGGCGTCCAGCCGCGCCACCCCGACCGGTTTGCAAAGGATGCGCAGGCCATGGACTTCCAGCAGCGCCTGCGCCGGCTCCGGGGCCAGGCCGAAGCGGTCGATGAGTTCCTCGTGCATCCGCTCCAGCTGTTCGGCGTTCTCGCAGTTGGCCAGGCGCTTGTACAGGGTCAGGCGTTCGTTGACGTCGCTGCAGTAGTCCGCCGGCAGCAGCGCGGGGGCGTGCAGGTTGATCTCGGTGCCGATGTCCAGGGGCTGGTCGAGGTCGATGGCCTTGCCTTTCTTGAGCGCGCGCACCGCGCGCTCGAGCATCCGGGTGTATAGGTCGAAGCCGACTTCCTGGATCTCGCCCGACTGCGATTCGCCCAGCACTTCGCCCGCGCCGCGGATCTCCAGGTCGTGCATCGCCAGGTAGAAGCCCGCGCCCAGCTCCTCCATCATCTGGATGGCTTCGAGGCGCTTCTTCGCCTGCGCGCCCAGCGCGTCCTCCGGGGGCGTGAGCAGGTAGGCATAGGCCTGGTGGTGCGAGCGCCCGACGCGGCCGCGCAGCTGGTGCAGCTGCGCCAGGCCGAACTTGTCGGCGCGGTGGATGACGATCGTGTTGGCGGTCGGGATGTCGATCCCGGTCTCGATGATCGTCGAACACAGCAGCAGGTTGCTGCGCTGCTGGGTGAAGTCGCGCATCACGCGCTCGAGCTCCCGCTCGCGCATCTGGCCGTGCGCCACCGCGATGCGCGCCTCCGGCAGCAGCCTGGCGAGCCGGTCGTGCGCGTGCTCGATGGTCTCGACTTCGTTGTGCAGGTAGTACACCTGGCCGCCGCGGCGCAGTTCGCGCAGCACCGCCTCCCGCACCAGGCCGTCGCCGGCCTGGGCGACGAAGGTCTTGATGGCCAGGCGCTTCTGCGGCGCGGTGGCGATGACCGAGAACTCGCGCAGGCCTTCGAGGGACAGCGCCAGGGTGCGCGGAATGGGCGTCGCGGTGAGCGTGAGCACGTCCACCTCGGCGCGCAACGCCTTCAGCGCGTCCTTCTGGCGCACGCCGAAACGGTGCTCCTCGTCGATGATCACCAGGCCCAGGTTGGCGAACTTCATGCCCGAGGAGAGCAGCTTGTGGGTGCCGATGACGATGTCCAGGTCCCCGGCGGCGAGTTTCGCCACCACTTCGGCGGCCTGCTTGCCGCTCCTGAAGCGCGACAGCTCCCCGATCCGCACCGGGAAGTCGGCGAAGCGGTCGGTGAAGGTCTGGAAGTGCTGCTCCACCAGCAGCGTGGTGGGACACAGGATGACCACCTGCTTGCCGTCGGCCACCGCGACAAACGCGGCGCGCAGTGCGACCTCGGTCTTGCCGAAGCCGACGTCGCCGCAGATCAGGCGGTCCATGGGCTTGCCCGAGGTCATGTCCTGCACCACGGCGTCGATCGCCGCCTGCTGGTCCGCGGTTTCCTCGAAGCCAAAGCCCTCTGCGAAGGCGTCCAGGTCGTGCGCCTTCACCGTGAAGGCGTGGCCTTTGCGCGCCGCGCGCAGGGCGTAGAGCGAGAGCAGCTCCGCGGCGGTGTCGCGCACCTGCTTCGCGGCGCGGGTGCGCGCCTTGTCCCACTGGTCGCTGCCCAGCTTGTGCAAGGGCGCCGCTTCGGGCTGCGCGCCGGAGTAGCGGGAAATCGCTGAGAGCTGCGCGACCGGCACGTAGAGCTTGTCGCCGCCCGCGTATTCCAGGTGCAGGAATTCATTGGCACCATCGCCCAGGTCGATGTTCACCAGGCCCAGGTAGCGGCCGATGCCGTGCTGGCCGTGGACCACCGGGTCGCCGGGACGCAGCTCCGAGAGGTCGCGCAGCATGCCCTCTACGGAGGACTTCTCCTTGGCGCGGCCGCGCCGGCGCGCGACACCGGCGTAGAGCTCGGCTTCGGTGACGACGCACCAGCCTTCCCCGGGCACCTGGAATCCGGTGGCGACCGGCGCCACGGTGATGCACAGCGACTCGCTCGCGGCGAGGAAGGCGGCGAAGTCCGCGCAGGGCGCGGGCTTCAGGCCGTACTCGGCGAAGTAGGCAAGCATGGTTTCGCGGCGGCCGGGAGAATCGGCGGCCACGAGCACGCGCGGTGCGTTGCCCGCGAGGAAGGCTTTCAGCGCGGCCAGCGGGTCGTGCGCGCGCCGATCCACCGCCACCTGCGGCAGGCGTGTCGCGACCACGGGGTCCTCGGGCACGCCCGGCTCAGCCAGGTCCAGGGCTTCGCCGGCGGCGAGGTCCACGCGCGGCCAGGCCTTGGCGCGCAGGTAGAACTCCTCGGCGGGCACGAAGATGGTCTTCGGGGGCAGCAGCGGACGGTCAGGATCGCCGCCCAGCAGTCGGAAGCGCGACTCGGCGTCCCGCCAGAACGACTGGATGGCGCCGGACACGTCGTGGTGCAGCGCCAGCACGGCGTCCTGCGGCAGGTAGTCGAACAGTGTCGAGACGGCATCGAAGAACAGGGGCAGGTAGTACTCGACGCCCGCCGAGGGCACGCCGCCGGAGATGTCCTTGTAGAGACGGCGCCTGGAGGGGTCGCCCTCGAAGACCTCGCGGAAGCGGCTGCGGAATCCGGCGCGGCCGGCGTCGTCCAGCGGGAACTCGCGCGCCGGCAGCAGGCGCACTTCGTTCACCGGGTACAACGTTCGCTGCGAATCCACGTCGAAGGTACGGATGCTGTCCACGAGGTCGTCGTCGAGGTCGAGGCGGTAGGGCAGCGCACTGCCCATGGGGAACAGGTCCACGATGCCGCCGCGAAAGCAGAACTCGCCGGGCGCCACCACCTGCGTGACGAAGCTGTAGCCGGCGAGCGCGAGCTGCGCGCGCAGCTTGTCCGCGTCGAGGCGCTCGCCCTGCTTCAGGAAGAAGGTATAGGCGGCGAGGTAGCCCGGCGGGCACAGGCGCACCAGCGCGGTGGAGGCGGGCACGATGGCAACGTCGAATTCGCCGCGCTGGATGCTGTAGAGCGTGGCCAGGCGCTCGGACACCAGGTCGTGGTGCGGCGAGAAGCTGTCGTAGGGCAGTGTTTCCCAGTCCGGCAGCAGGAACACGCGCAGCTTCGGGTCGAACCAGCCGATTTCCTCGGCGAGGCGCTGCGCGTCGGCGGCCGAGGCGGCGATTACCGCGACGGGGGACGATGCTTTCGCGAGCCGCGAGAGGGCAAGCGCATCCCCCGAACCGGCGAGACGGCCGTACCTTGTTCGTGCGGGAAGTGCGTCGCGATGCATACCAGCCCTATAATTTTAACTTGCTGAAAGCACGAGGATTTCGGATTGGCCACGTTTGCGCTGATTGCGGCGGCCGGAACCGGGACGCGGATGGCGCGCGGCGGGACCGATGCGGTGCCGAAACAGTACCTGCCGCTCGCGGGCAAGCCCGTGCTGTGGCACGCGGTGCGGGGTGTTTGCGTGCCGCCCGTGGAAACCGTGTTCGTGGTGCTTGCCCCCGGGGACCAGGCGTTCGCGCGCTTCGACTGGAGCGCCTTCGCGGGGCAACTTGAGCCCCTCTACTGCGGCGGTGCAAGCCGCGCCGAGTCGGTGCACAACGGCCTGGTCGCGGCGATGGCGGCGGTTGACGCGGATGACTGGATGCTGGTGCACGATGCCGCGCGCCCCTGCCTGCCGCGCGCGGACCTGGAGAGGCTGATCGCCGAATGTTCGGGCGACGCCGTGGGCGGGTTGCTCGCGATGCCCGTGGCCGACACTGTGAAGCGCGCGATGAAGGACGAAGCGGGTGCGATCCGTGCCGAGGCGACCGCCGACCGCTCGCAGCTGTGGCTCGCGCAGACGCCGCAGATGTTCCGCGCCGGGCTGCTCGCCCAGGCACTGCATGACGGGGATCGGAACACCCTCACCGACGAGGCGAGCGCCGTCGAGCGCCTGGGCTTGAAGCCCCGGCTGGTGACCGGGAGCCGGGACAATTTCAAGCTCACGTATCCTGAAGACATGCGAATCGCGCAGGCGCTTCTGGAAAGGAACGAGACATGAATGGCATGAGGAGCGTTGCATGAGGATCGCTGCATGAGGATCGGACAAGGCTACGACGTGCACGCGCTGGTGGCGGGGCGAAAGCTCGTCATCGGCGGGGTCGAGATCCCGCACGCGAAGGGGCTGCAAGGGCATTCGGACGCCGACGTGCTGCTGCACGCCATCTGCGACGCGCTGCTGGGCGCCGCCGCGCTGGGCGACATCGGGCGGCACTATCCGGACACCGACCCGGGCCTCTCCGGCATCGACAGCCGGGAACTCCTGCGCCAGACCGCGGCCAAGCTCTACGCCGCAAACTATCGCGTCGTCAACGTGGATGCCACCATCATCGCCCAGGCGCCGCGCATGGCGCCGCACGTCCCGCGCATGGTCGGCAACATCGCCGCGGACCTCGGGCTGCTGCCGGCGGCGATCAACGTCAAGGCGACCACCACCGAGGAACTGGGCTTCATCGGCCGCGAGGAGGGCATCGCGGCGCTGGCGGTGGCGCTCATCGAGGACGACCCCTCGAAGCGGATCAGCTGACATGTATTCGCCGCCCTACAACCAGGTGGAGGACCGGGCCGAGCTGCTCGCGTTCCTGCGCGCCAACAGCTTCGCCGTGCTGGTGACCGGCACCGGCGGCACGCTGCATGCCTCGCACCTGCCGGTAACGCTGGAGGAGCGCGACAGCAGGCTCTTCATCAACTCGCACATGGCCAGGAGCAACCCCCAGTGGAAGGAATTCTTCGACGATGACATCCTGGTGGTCTTCGCGGGGCCGCATGCCTACGTCTCTCCGCGCTGGTACGAGGAGAAGCAGCGCGTGCCCACCTGGAACTACGCCGCGGTGCACGCCTACGGCAAAGTGACGCTGGTGGAGGGACGCGAGGCCAAGCACGCCTCGCAGCGGCGACTGGTGGCGGAGATGGACCCGCAGTGGCTGCCGCAGTTCGATGCCTTGCAGCCGGAATATGTCGAGCAGATGCTGGAGGGGATCGTCACCTTCGATATCGAGGTGACCCGCCTGGACACGCGCTGGAAACTGTCGCAGAACCGCGGCCGCGGCGAGATGGAACTGATCGCCGCGCAGCTGGACCGGTCCGGCGACAGCGTGGAACGGGCGTTGGCCGCGCTAACCCGCGCGCATCTGGTCGACGGGTAGCCGGGCGGGGCGCGACAGGATCGATGCCTGCCGCTTGAGGAGGTAGTCCACCAGGGCGAACTGCTCCTCCATGGCCTCGCGGATCGCGCCGCCGTGCTCGCCGCGGTTCAGGCTCAGGCGCGCGTCGGCCTCGCCGGCGCCGACCACGGTCTTCAGGCCCGCCTTCGCCGCGAGGCGCATCATCACCGCGTTCTCGGCCAGGCAATGCATGTACAGCGCGCGGTAGCCGCGGTTGGCGGCGTGCAGCACGCCGCGCTGGAGGAGCGCCGCGCCGTAGCCACGTCCGCGGAACGCGGTGTCCACGCTCAGGCCCAGCTCGGCATGCTGCTCGTGGCCGTCGAGTGCAAGGTGCGCCATGCCGGCCAGCGCCAGGTCAGGGGCGTAAATGGCGAACACGCGATCGCGAGCGAAATCGATTCCCCCGGCGTAGGCCTCGATGGCGCCGTCGCTCATCTGCCGGCCGAAGCGCAGCCGGCGGTCCTCCGCAGGCAGGCAGACCAGGTGGTGCACGATGTCGCCGCGGTGCCGCAGGCCCAGCTTCTGGACTGCGATCGCCTGCCCCATGCGGTCCGGATTCAGCTGAACGCCGCGGTGACGCGCTGGAAGGGACGCACCACCACGGCGCGCAGGCCGGTGCTCACCAGCGCGACCGCGCGCACGAGCAGCTCGGCGATAACTTCGGCGCGCGCGAGGTGGGCCTCGGCGACGACGCGGTCGTAGGCGCCCATGCGGATCTGTTGCAGGCGATCCCGCGGAGTGATCCCATCCGGGTTAGATTTGCTAATCGAAGAATTCATTTGCACGCTCCTGTGTCGAAAGCCATGTCGGCGGAATTGTTGCTTAGCACCATTACAGAACTGTGAAATAATCCTCACTTAATGCATTGTCTTGTATGGCTCTTGTGAGAACGTTTATAGTGCGTTAAGTTGCAATGCAGCAACGTATGTTTTCTACGACAGATGAATAGAAAAGCTAATGATTACCTGGAAGCCGGCCGGCGCCTGCCGCCTCTGAATGCCCTCAGGGCCTTCGAGGCTGCCGCGCGCCACCTCAGCTTCGCGATCGCAGCGCGGGAACTGCATGTGACGCCGGCCGCCGTGAGCCACCAGATCAAGGGCCTGGAGGAATACCTCGGCGTCGAGCTGTTCCGGCGCCGCAACCGCGGCCTGGAGCTCACGCCGGCGGCGCGCGCCTGCCTGCCGCGCCTGTCCGAGGGCTTCGACCGCATCGCGGAGGCGGTGGAGCGCCTGCGCGCCGATGGCGCCGCGGATTCCCTGAACGTCAGCGCCGCGCCGTCCTTCGCCACCAAGTGGCTCGCGCCGCGGTTGCACCGCTTTGCATCCGCGCATCCCGGTCTGGACGTGCGCATCAACGCCAGCACGCGACTGGTGGACCTGAGCCGCAACGACGCTGCCGCCGCGGGCGAGCACAGCCTGTCGACACTGGACGACGCCGACATCGGCATCCGCTTCGGCACCGGCAGCTACCCCGGCTACCGTGTGGACAAGCTGTTCACCGTTACCGTCACGCCGGTGTGCAGCCCGAAGCTGAAGAACGCGAAGGACCTGCGCCGCCAGGTGCTGATCCACGACAACCTGAGCGCGGACGACGGCCGGCCGCTCTGGGATGCCTGGCTGGATGCGGCGGGCATCGAAGGCGTGGATACCGCGCGCGGCATGCGCTTCAACCATTCGGCGCTGGCGCTGGAGGCGGCGGCCGACGGCCTTGGCGTCGCGCTCGGCATGCCGGTACTGGCGGGGGCGGACATTGCCGCGGGCAGGCTCGCCAAGCCTTTCGATCTGGAACTGCCGATCGGCTTCGCCTACTGGCTGGTGTGCGCCGAAGCGTCCTTCAAGCGGCCCGACGTGGCCGCGTTCCGCGGCTGGATATTGGAGGAGGCGGCCGCCTCAGCCAAGGGCAAGGCTTAGGCGGGCGCAGAGTCCACCGCCCTCGCGCGGCGCCAGTTCCAGCCGCCCGCCGTGCGCGCGCGCGACCCGCTCCACGATCGCCAGGCCCAGTCCGGAACCGCCGCCGCTGCCGCGGGCGTCGTCCAGCCGGGTGAACGGGCGCTTGAGGCGCTCGATTTCCACTGCCGGAATGCCGGGGCCGCGGTCCTGCACTTCAATGACCGCCAGGCCGCCTTCCACGCGGGTGCCGATCTCGATTTGTCCGCCGGCGTGGCGCAGCGCGTTGTTGACGAGGTTGCCGAGGGCCCGGCGCAGGGCGAGCGGGGCGAACGCAAACCGCGGCACCTCGCCAGCGCGAAAGGCCACGGGCTCGCCGCGCCGCGCCGCGGCCGCGGCGACGTCGGCCGCGAGCGCGTCCAGGTCGCCCTCGACGCGTGTCTCGTCCTCGCCCCGGGCGTAGTCCAGGAACTGGCCGATGACACGGTCCATCTCCTCGATGTCCGCACCCATGCCTTCGGCGAGGTCGCGCGGCGCGCCGCTCATCTCCAGGCCCAGGCGCAGGCGCGACAGGGGCGTGCGCAGGTCGTGTGAGATGCCGGCCAGCACGGTCGCGCGCTCGCGCTCGAGCTCGTCCAGGCTGGTCGCCATGCGATTGAACGCGGCGGCCACGGTGCGCAGCTCGCGCGGGCCGCTCTCGGCCAGGGGCTGGTGCGCTTCGCCGCGCCCCAGGCGCCCGGCGGCGCGCGTCACCTCCGCCAGGGGGCGCGCGATGAGCGAGGCGATGAAGGTGGCACCGGCGAGCGCCAGTGCAAGCAGGGCGAGGCCCCATCCGAGCAGGCCCAGGCCGAAATCGGGCTCGAAGCGCTCGCGCGGCAGCATCACCCAGTACTCGTCCTCGTCCATGTTGAAGCTGACCCAGAAGCCCTCGATCTCGTCGCGCGCGAAGGCGAAGCGCGTGGCAGGCCCCAGCGCGGCGCGCACCCGGCCCGCCACCATCCCGAACAGCGGCTCGGGCGGCAGCGGCTCGAGCCGCTCGGTGGCGGTCACCGGCGTGATGCGGATGCCTTCGCGCTCGTTCAGCTCCAGCAGCAGTTCGCGGCGCAGGAACGGGTCGGCATTGAGCAGCGCCGCGCGCGTCAGGTTCACCGTGCTCACGGTCTGCTGCGCCAGTTCGCGCGCGCGCGGCTCGCGCTCGTGGATGCGGTAGATCTGGAAAGAGGCCAGCGCGCTGACCACCAGCAGCAGCGCGATGAGCAGGAAGCTGCGGGAGAAAAGGCTCAATCCGCCTCTGGAACAAACACGTAGCCGAAGCCCCACACGGTCTGGATGTGGCGCGGCTGCGACGGGTCGGCCTCGACGATCTTGCGCAGGCGCGAGATCTGGACGTCGATGGCGCGATCGAACACCTCGTACTCGCGGCCACGCGCCAGTTCCATCAGCTTGTCGCGCGACAACGGGGTGCGCGGGTGCTGCACCAGCACCTTCAGCACCGAGTACTCGCCCGTGGTGAGCGCCACCGCTTTGCCGCCGCGGCTGAGCGAGCGCGTCGCGAGGTTGAACTCGAAGGCGCCGAAGCGGTGCAGTTCGGTGTCCGTGTCCGGCGCCCCGGGCGGCCCGCCGGCCGGGCGGCGGCGCAGCACGGCGTGGATGCGCGCCACCAGCTCGCGCGGGTTGAAGGGCTTGGGCAGGTAGTCATCGGCGCCCATTTCCAGGCCGACGATGCGCTCCACCTCGTCGCCCTTGGCGGTGAGCATGAGGATGGCGGGGGCATTGCCCCCGGCGCGCAGCCGCCGGCAGATGGCGAGTCCATCCTCGCCCGGCAGCATCAGGTCGAGCACCACCAGGTCGTAGCGCTCGCGCGCGAGCTGCTTGTCCATGCCGGCGCCATCGTGGACGGCTTTCACCTCCAGGCCCTGCTCGGCGAGGTAGCGCACCAGCAGGTCTCTCAGGCGCGGGTCGTCGTCCACCACGAGGACGCGGGTCTTGAGGCGTTTCCTGGGTTCATCCATGGCGGGCAGGGTAGCAAGCCGGCGGGCGCATGGCGAAACAACGTGTTACGCCCCGGTCCGGTGGACACGATTTGTTACATCTTGGTTCCCGGGTTCCCCGCAGTCACGCCCGATCCTTCGTACCATGCTGGCGTGAGAAAAGCCCTCATCGTCGTGGCGTTGCTGTTTGCTGCTGGTCCGGTCCTCGCCGGAGGCTGGGGTGCGCTGCCGTTCATGGCGCAGGTCCAGGGCAGCCCGAGCCACATGCCGCCGCCGGGCGGGCGCGAGCGCGGGGAGGAAAGAAGGCGCCTGCGCGAGGAAGTCCGCGAGGGCCGCATGCCGCGCGACGAGGCGGTGCGGCAATACCGCGAACGTTTCCCGGAGCGGCAGCACCACGAGCGTCGCCGACTGTCGCACGAGGAACGCGAGCAGCTGCGGCGCGACATCCACGAGGCCAACCGCAACCTGCACAAGCGCTAGGCGGCGCCTCCGCGCAGCAGGTGCGCAATGGAGTTGGCGTAGTAGCGCAGCACGGGCAGCTCGCGTCCGATGGCGCGGAACACGCCGTCCTTCTCGCTCACCAGGTGGCGCGAGACCAGCATGCGCAGGCCGACGTGCATGGCGTAGTCGAAATCCTTGCGCGGGATATAGACGTGGGCCCCGGCGGCATCGAGCGCGTCCAGCATCCGCTTCGCCTCGGCCTTCAGTTCCAGCTCGGTCCAGTCCCGTTCCGGATCGCGCGCGAACACGCCGGCCATGAGCGGCACCGGCACCACCGGCACGATGCGCCCGACCGCGCCCATCAGGTGCCGGCCCAGTTCGCTGATCGCGGACTTGCGCGCCTCCCCGGACAATTTCTGGAAGTCGAGCCCGCGGGCGCGGCAATACTCGCGCATGGAAACCGGGGCGCCGAAATTGACGCAGGCATAGCCGAAGCGGTGCCAGTCGCTGTTCAGCATCAGGCGCAGGTTGTGGACCGCGAAGCCGAGGGTGTTCCACGCCGCCCAGAAGCGCCCGGGCTTGCGCGCTTCCGGATCCGCGGCGAGGAGCAGGGTGCGGTCCTCCAGCACGCGGTCGTAGTTGAGGCCCAGCGGGATGAACACCAGGTCGCGCTCGCCGTCCAGCCAGAATCCGCGCAGCATGTAGTCCACCACGCCCAGGCGGGGCTCGCGCATCAGCCCGTCGCGCGTCAGGCCGCCCTCGGGAAACACCGCCTGCGGCACGCCGGCCTGCGTGGCCATGACGATGTAGCGCTCGAGCACGCGGCGGTAGAGGTCGTCCTTGGAGTTGCGGCGCACGAAGTACGCGCCCATGGAGCGGATCAGGCCCGCGAGCGGCCAGATGCGAGCCCATTCGCCCACCGCGTAGGACAGGGCGGCCTGGTCCGCGGCGAGGTAGCCGGCGAGGATGTAGTCCATGTTGGAGCGGTGGTTCATGACGAACACCACCGTGGCGTTCTCCGGTACGCGGGCCAGGTTCTCGGCGTCGACGTAGCCCAGCCGGACCCGGTACAGGCCCTGCGCCACCTTGCGCCCGATCCAGTAGCCGATGCGGAAGTACAGGTAAGCATTGAAGGCGGGGACGATTTCCCGGGCGTATCGCTCGACGATCGCCAGGCCGATCTGCACCGGCACCTTGTTTTCCCTGGCGAAATTCTCCGCCGCGGCCTGCACCTTCGGGTCGCCCAGCAGGCGGTGGATCAGGACCTGTCGCCGGGTGCGCTGGAACGGACGCACGCCGATGCGCAGCCGCGTCGAGACTTCCTCGAGGACCCGGTTGGCGCGCCCGGCCACGAACCAGCGCAGCCCCGGCATGAGCAGCTTGTCATAGGCCGCCCAGGCCGCGAGCGCCCCGGCAATCACCGCCAGCCAGACAGGTACCTGGATCAAAAACTCCTCCCTCTCCTGCGGGCAAGTCTATACTGAGCGCCCATGGCGCGAGGCAAGGTCCGGTCCCTTTCCGAAGCCCCCGCGCGGGGGGACCAGGAGCGCCTGCTCAAGACCTTGCTCAGCCAGCTCGACGGCATGGCCTACCGCTGCCGCGACGACGAGTTCTGGACCATGGAGTTCGTCAGCGAAGGCTGCCGCGCGCTCACCGGCTACAAGCCCGAGGCCCTGCTGTTCAACGGCGGCATCTCCTGGGAGCAGGTGACCCATCCGGAGGACCGCGGCCGCGTGCGCCTGAGCATGCGCGAAGCGCTCACCGCCGGCCGGCGCTTCGACGTCGCCTACCGCATCACCCGCGCCGATGGAGAGGTGCGCTGGGTCTCGGAGCGGGGCACCGGCATCTACGGCGCGGACGGCAAGCTGCAGGCCATCCAGGGCTACATCTCCGACATCACGCGCCAGCGCGAGGACGAGCAGGCGCTGCGCGAGGCCGAGGCGCGCTATCGCAGCATTTTCGAGAACTCCATCGAAGGCATGTTCCAGAGCGAGCCCGAGGGGCGCTACATCGCCGCCAACCCGGCGCTGGCGCGGATCTATGGCTATGACTCGCCAGAGGCCATGATGGCCGCGCTGCAGGACATCGAGCACCAGCTGTACGTGGAAGGCGGCCGGCGCCAGGAGTTCCTGCGCCAGATGCACATCCACGGCCAGGTGATCGGCTTCGAGTCGCAGGTCTATCGCCGCGATGGCAACGTGGTCTGGATCTCCGAGAACGCGCGCGCGGTGCGCGGGGGCGACGGCCGCATCCGCTACTTCGAGGGGACGGTCGAGGACATCACCGAGCGCAAGACCTACGAGCGCCAGATCGCGCACCAGGCGACCCACGACCGGCTCACCGGGCTGCCCAACCGCTACCTGCTGCAGGACCGCATCGAGCAGGCCATCCGCCAGGCGATGCGCGACAAGACGCGCGTCGGCATGCTGTTCATCGACCTGGACCGCTTGAAGCACGTCAACGACACGCTCGGCCACCACGCCGGCGACGAAGTCATCAAGGTCGTGGCGATGCGGCTGCGCGGCTGCCTGCGCGACGGGGACACCGTGGCGCGCTTCGGCGGCGACGAGTTCGTGCTGCTGCTGCCCGCGGTGCTCAGCGTGGAGGCCGTGGAACTGGCCAGGCAGCGGGTGCAGGTGGCGGTTCGCGGACCAGCCAGGGTCGAAGGCAGGGAGCTGGAGGTCAGTTGCAGCATCGGCTCCAGCGTCTATCCGGACGACGGCGCGGACCCGGAAGTGCTTCTCGACCGCGCCGATTCGGCGATGTACCGAGCCAAGCAGGCGGGGCGCTAGTCCCTGGGTCCCGGGTCCCGGGGTCGCTTTCCGCCAACCCGCTCGCGCCACAACAGGTAGCCCCCGCTCGCGACCACGATCGCGCAGCCCACGACTACCGACGCCTCTGGCAGGTCGCCGAACACCAGGTAACCCAGCAGCACCATCCAGATGATCTGCTGGTAGAGGAAGGGCCCCAGCACCGATGCGGGCGCGTAGCGGTGTGCCAGTGCCAGCAGGTAATGGCCCATGCCGCCCGCGATGCCGATGATCACCGCGACCGCCCATGGCAGCCAGCCCTCCGGCGACTGCCAAACCACGAGTGCGAACGGCGCAAGCGTCACCACCGCCACGGCGCCGGCGATGAACTGCGTGGTCTCTGCCGAATCGTAGGCCGCGAGGTGGCGCGTGAAGAGGTTGAACAGCGCATAGAGCACCGCATTGCCCAGTGCGATCAGCAGTGCCGGATGGAAGCCCTCTGTGCCGGGGCGCACGATCACCAGCACGCCGATGAAGCCCACCAGCACTGCGATCCAGCGCGCCCGGTCCAGTCGCTCGCCCAGCAGCGGCGCGGCGAAGATCGCGATCAGGATGGGGACCGTGAACTGGATCGCGCCCGTTTCGGCCAGCTGCAGGTACTGCAGCGCCCAGAAGTTCATCCCGGTCATCACCGGCAGGAAGCAGCCGCGCGCGATCTGCAGCCAGGGATGGCGCGTGCGCACGAGCGCCAGGCCGTGGCGCGGCGCGAGCAGGGCGGTGGTGAACACGAAATGCATGAAGAAGCGCAGGAACACCACTTCCATCACCGGGAGCGAGCGCACCAGCCACTTCGCGCCGGCGTCCAGCACCGCGAAGCAGAAGAAGGTGATGGAGATCAGGCCGATGCCGAGGAGGCGGTTCCCGGCGTTGTCCGGCCGCACGCGGTTACTTCAGGGCCCGGATCACGGCGTTGGTCACCGCCTTCGTGTCGTGCACGCCGCCCAGATCGGGCGTGAACACCTGCTCCTCGGTGGTGCGCTCGATGGCCTTCATGAGCCGCGCCGCCGCCCTGGCCTCGCCCAGGTGTTCCAGCATCATGGAGGCGGTCCAGAAAGTCGCGATCGGGTTCGCGATCCCCTTGCCGGTGATGTCGAAGGCCGAGCCGTGGATCGGCTCGAACATGGAGGGGAACCTGCGCGACGGATTCAGGTTCGCCGTCGGCGCGATGCCAAGCGACCCGGACAGCGCCGCGGCGAGGTCGGACAGGATGTCGGCGTGCAGGTTCGTGGCGACGATGGTGTCCAGCGACGCGGGCTTGAGCACCATGACCGTGGTCACGGCATCCACCAGCACCCGGTTGGTGGCGACCTCGGGGAAACCCTTCGCCACTTCGTAGAACACCTCGTCCCACAGCACCATGCCGTGGCGCTGGGCATTCGACTTGGTGACGAGCGTGAGTTGCTTGCGGGGGCGGCGCTGCGCGAGGCCGAACGCATAACGATGCACGTGCTCCACGCCCCTGCGGGTGAAGACCGAGGTTTCGGTCGCCACCTCCTCGGGCAGTCCCCGGTGCACCCGTCCGCCGGAGCCCGAATACTCGCCTTCGGTGTTCTCGCGCACGATCACCCAGTCGATCTCGTTGCCGTTCCTCAAGGGGGAGACGATACCGGGCAGGACGCGCGCCGGCCGGACGTTCGCATATTGGTCGAAGCCCTGGCAGATCGGCAGCCGCAGCACCCAGAGCGAGAAGTGGTCGGGCACGCGAGTCGATACCACCGCGCCGAAGAGAATCGCATCGAACCGGGCGAGTTGCGCGAGCGCATCCTCCGGCATGTAGGCACCGGTCGCGAGATAGCGCTCCGAGCTCCAGTCGAAGCGCGTGAAC
>JBQTJX010000030.1:0-154407 GCA_052386675.1 Betaproteobacteria bacterium | reverse complement strand
GCGCACGTTATGATCGGTGATCAGGACGCCGATGTCGCGCTCCTTGAGAAAGCGGATGATTTTCTGGATATCAAGGACCGTGATCGGATCGACGCCGGCGAAAGGTTCATCGAGCAGGATGAAGCTGGGCCGCGTGGCGAGCGCGCGCGCGATTTCCACACGCCGCCGCTCGCCGCCCGAAAGGGAAATGGCGACGTTCTTGCGGATATGGGTGATATGCAGCTCTTCGAGCAGTTCCTCCAGCCGCGTTTCCAGATCGATGAGATCCAGATCCTGCAATTCCAGCACGGCGCGGATATTGTCTTCCACCGTCAGCTTGCGGAACACCGAGTTTTCCTGCGGCAGGTAGGAGATGCCCAGGCGCGCGCGGCGATGTATCGGCAGGTGCGTGAGCTCGCCGCCGTCGAGGTAGATGTCGCCCGCGTCCGCCGGGATCAGGCCGACGATCATGTAGAAGCAGGTGGTCTTGCCCGCACCGTTGGGGCCCAGCAGGCCCACGACCTCGCCGCTGGCGACCTCGAGCGATACCTCCTGGACGACGACGCGCGACTTGAAGCGCTTGCGCAGCTTCTCCGCGCGCAGGGTGCTCATTTCGACCCGGCGGAAGGGGCGGCGGGGACGTTGGGGGCGGCGGGAGGCGCCGCGGGCTTGAGCTTGGGCTGGATGACCGCGCGGACGCGGGTTTCCGCAGCGGGCGCCGCGCCGGGGATGGCGCCGTCCCGGCCCGCCGCATTTCTTCCCGAACTGACCGAGAAGTACTCGGTGCGCTGGTCGAGGAAGATGTACTCGCCGCGCACCTCGTCCTGGTCGCGCTTGACGCGTGCGCGCTCGAACAGCTCGATCCTTTCGTTGCGGTCGTCGACCTCCAGCCGCTGCGCCTCGCCCTCGGTCCACACCGCGGCGCGGTCGGCCCTGGGATCGCCCAGCTGGCGGAAGCGCACCGGGTTTCCGGTGGCGGTGGCGAACTGGTAGCCGTCGGCGTCCTGGCGCACGACGATGCGATCGGCGAGTATCCGCACGGTGCCCTTGGTGAGCACCACGCTGCCCTCGAAGGTGCTCATGCGGCGCGCGTCATCCGAGCTCATGCGGTTGGATTCGATGTGCGTCGGCTTCTCCCGGTCGGCTTTCTCCGCAAGCGCGGGCGGCGAGGCCAGCCACGCGGCAGCGAGGAGGAGGTGGTGGAGGTTCGTCACTTTGCTGCCTGGGCCTTTTTCCTCGGTTCGAACCGCCCGCGCACCCGGTCGCGCAGGTGGAGCAGCCGGGAATCGTTGTAATACTCCATGCCGCGCCCGGAAAGCATGCGCCCTCCCTCGGTGACCACGATGTCGCGGTCGGTGCGCACCAGCGAGCGGGCGCGCACCACATGCAGGAAACTGGTGCGCATCCGCGTCTCGGGGCTGCCGGCCGCGCCGTCCCGCACCAGCAGCACGTCGTCGTAGAGGAACACTTCCTCGCCGTCCTGCGACAGCTTGCCGCGCATTGCAGTGACCGTGACGCGCGGCTCGTTCGGCTTGGTCTGCACCATGCGCGGCGCGATCAGTTCGGTCGAGTCGTCGTCCGGGTAATGTATCATTTTCGTCGCGGCGAGCGTGGATTCGACGCGGCCATCGACGCCATAACGGATCAGGTTCATCCGGTCCACGATGTAGTCGGGGTCGTGCCGCTGCAGCGACGGGTGCACGCCAGAGTCTTCCCGCACCATCTGCTCAAGCCAGAAGGTGAGCAGCGCCAGCGCCAGCATCAGCAGCAGCGGGAACAGGCGCGTCGTTGGCAACTTCACGTCGGCAACTTCACGTCGACCGCCTCACGCCAGGTACTTCGCCAGCGCCGCGTCCAGGGATCCCTGCGACTGCATCACGAATTCGCAAACTTCCCGCGCGGCGCCGGCGCCGGCAGCGGCCGCGGCGACGTAATGGGCATGCCGCAGCACCTGTGCGCGTGCCCCGCCGGGGGCGCAGGCGAAGGCGCAGCGGCGCATCACCGGCAGGTCCACCAGCTCATCACCCATGAAGCCCGCCTGTCCGGGGGCGAAGCCGAGTTCGGCGAGCAGGCGCGCGAAGGCCGCCGCCTTGTCCTCGATGCCCAGCAGGGCGTGGCGAATGCCGAGCTCGGCGGCGCGCGCCGCCACCGCGGGCGAACTGCGGCCCGAGAGCAGCGCGACCTCGATGCCGCTCGCCATCAGCATCTTCATGCCGTGGCCATCGAGCACGCTGAACGCCTTGAAGACCTCGCCCGCCGGCCCATACCAGAGGCGGCCATCGGTCAGCACGCCATCGACGTCGAACAGCATGATTCGGACGCGCTTCGCTCTTTCCGGCGCGTCGGCAGTCCCGGCGTGCATCGTTGCTAGAGGATCTTGGCCTGGAACAGGTCGTGGATGTTGAGCGCGCCGACCAGGCGCCCGGCGGCGTCCACCACCGGCATCTGGGTGCTTTTGCGCCGCTCCATGACCTCCACCGCCTCGACCGCGAGCGCCTCGGGGCGGACGGTGCGCGGATCGCGCGTCATCACCGCGTCGATACGCAGGCCGCGCGGGTCGGACTCGCGCGCGAGCGCCCGCCGCAGGTCGCCATCGGTGAACAGTCCGACCAGGCGCCGCTGCGCGTCCACCACCGTGGTCATGCCCATGCCCTTTTTCGAGATCTCGAGGATGGCTTCGGCCAGCGTGGTGCCGGCCAGCACCGCCGGCACCGCCTCGCCGGTGCGCATCACGTCGACGACGTGGGTCAGCAGCTTGCGGCCGAGCGCGCCGCCGGGGTGCGAGCGCGCGAAGTCGTCCGCGGAAAAGCCGCGCGCGTCGAGCAGCGCCACCGCGAGCGCATCGCCCAGCGCGAGCGCCGCGGTGGTGCTCGCGGTAGGCGCCAGGTTGTGCGGGCAGGCCTCCTGTTCCACCGCCGCGTCGAGATAGACGTCGGCTTCGCGGGCGAGCGACGAGTCCTGCCTGCCGCTGATGACCACCAGCTTGGCGCCCTGGCGCTTCACCAGCGGCACGATCCGCAGCAGCTCGTCGCTCTCGCCGGAGTAGGAGATGGCGATGAAGATGTCATCGCGCTGGATCATGCCGAGGTCGCCATGGCTCGCCTCGGCCGGGTGCACGAAGTACGCGGCGGTGCCGGTGCTCGACAGGGTCGAGGCGATCTTGCGCGCGATGTGGCCGGACTTGCCGATGCCGCTGACGATGAGGCGGCCCCTGCAGTCGAGGATCAGCGACAACGCGGCGAGGAAGCGCTCGTCCAGGCGTGCGCCCAGGGCGCGGACCGCGTCGGCTTCGATGTCGAGGACCCGGCGCGCAAGCTCGAGCGCGGAAGCGGTTGCGTCCTTCGGTATCATGGCCGCCAGAGTATAGCCCAAGCCCTTCATTTTCCTCGTCCATTTAACCCCGACCTGACGCCATCCTGGATCCCGCCGCCGCCTCGCTGCAACCGATCCTGATCCTGCTGGCCGCGGCGGTGCTGGCGGTGGTCGCCTGTCGCCTCGCCGCGCTGCCGCCGATCATCGGCTACCTCGCCGTCGGCCTCGCGCTCGGGCCGAGGGCGCTCGGCGCGGTGAGCAGCGACGCCATGACGCAGCACCTGGCCGAGATCGGCGTGGTGTTCCTGATGTTCTCCATCGGCCTGGAGTTCAGCCTTTCCAAGCTTCGCGTGATGCGGCGCGAGGTGTTCGGCCTCGGCCTGGCGCAGGTTTCGCTGACCATCGCCGCCTGCGTCGCGCTCTCGTTCGTCGCCGGCGGCGGGGACTGGCAGGCGGGCCTCGCGATCGGCGGAGTGGTGGCGATGTCCTCGACTGCCGTGGTGAGCAAGATGCTCGCCGATCGCATGGAACTGGACACGCCGCACGGCCGCTCCATCATCGGCGTGCTCCTGTTCCAGGACCTGGCCGTGGTGCCGCTGCTGATCCTGGTGCCGGTGCTGTCGCAGCCGGCCGCGGGAATCGGCGCCGCGATCGCGATCGGCCTCGCCAAGGCCGCGATCGTGCTCGCCGTGCTGCTGTTTGCCGGACCGCGCCTGATGCGCGCGTGGTTCGGCCTCGTCGCGCGGCGCAAGTCGACGGAACTGTTCATGCTCAACGTGCTGCTGGTGATCCTGGCCATGGCCTTCCTCACCAGCCTTGCCGGCCTGTCGCTCGCGTTGGGCGCGTTCCTCGCCGGCATGCTGATCTCCGAGACCGAGTACCGCTATCGCGTCGAGGATGAGATCAAGCCCTTCCGCGACGTGCTGCTGGGCCTGTTCTTCGTCACCGTCGGCATGATGCTGGACCCGTTGCAGGTGCTCGACGGCGCCTGGCAGGTACTCGCGCTTCTCGCGCTGCTGGTCGGCCTCAAGTTCGCGCTCATCGGCCTGCTGGCGCGCGCCTTCGGTTCGACCCCCGGGAGTGCGCTGCGCACGGCGCTGGCGCTGGCGCAGGGCGGCGAGTTTGGCTTCGTGCTGCTGGCGCAGGCAGGCGGCCTAGGCGTGATTGGCGACGCGCTCGGCCAACCGCTGCTGGCGGCGATGGTGCTGTCCATGATCGCGACGCCGTTCCTGATCAACGCCAGCAACCGGATCGTGCTGAGATTCGCGACTTCCGAGTGGATGCTGCGGTCCCTGGAGATGCACCGCGTCGCGGTGCAGACGCTGGAAACCGAGCGCCACGTCATCATCCTCGGCTATGGGCGCAACGGGCAGCACATCGCGCGCCTGCTGGAGTCGGAGGGCGTGCGCTATGTCGCGCTCGACCTGGATCCGGAGCGGGTGCGCGAAGCGGCGCTCGCCGGCGACACCGTCGTGTTCGCCGACAGTTCGCGACGCGAAGCGCTGATCGCCGCAGGCGTGCTGCGCGCGGCGGCGGTGGTGGTCACTTTCGCCGAGTCCGCCGAGGCGGTCCGCGCCGTGGCGCACGTGCTTTCGCTGAACCCGTCGGTCCCTGTGATCGCGCGCGCGCGGGAGGAAGCGGACATCGCGCGCCTGACCGCGGCCGGCGCCTCGGAGATCGTGCCCGAGGCGCTGGAGTCCGGGCTGATGCTCGCCTCGCACACCCTGGTGTGGGTCGGCGTGCCGCTCAGCCGCGTCGTGCGGCGCGTGCGCGCGGTGCGCGACGAGCAGTACGGCCTGTTGCGCGGGCTGTTCCGCGGCACGGGTGAGGATGCGGACGTTTCGGAGGAGGCGCAGCCGCGCCTGCACGCGGTCACGATCGCGGGAAATGCGCGCGCGCTGGGCGGACCGCTGGACGTCGCGGCGCTGGAGGAGATTGGCGTCCAGGTGAGGGCAGTGCGCCGACCGGGCACCCGGCAACGCCTGTCGCCGCAGGACGCGGGTGTGCTGCAGCCGGGGGACGTGGTGGTGCTGCTGGGCGTGCCCGAAATGCTCGCGGCCGCTGAAATCCTGCTATTGCAAGGCTGAACCGCAAAAAGAAAAGCCGGCCCGGGGCCGGCTTTCTCGACTGCTCGGAACCTGCTTACAGCGTGCGGCAAGCCACGTAGACGTTGGTGCCGGTTTCGGCGTAGGTCGCGGTGGCCGCGGCGCCCGCGCCCAATGCCGGGTTCGGTGCCGCCTGGAGCATGGCGCGGACTGTGCCGGTGTTGGGCACGCCGTCATCCATCTGGACGTCGGTGGCAATGGCGATCTTGTCCGGCAGGTTGGCCGAGCAGATGATCAGTCCGCTGAAGCCGCCGAAGATTGCGGCGCCCGCAGTGTCGCCGGTCTGCACGCCCAGGCGGCCGGTGACCGCGTTGAACGGCTGTTCCTGGTCGCTGCCGGACACGAAGCCGGCGCGGCGCAGGTGCAGCCAGAACAGGCGCGATTCCTCGTTGGCGGTGCCCGTGGCGTAGCCGCCGCTGATGACGCCGTTGTTGTAGGCGCCGCTCGCCGGGGCCGCAATGCCCAGGGTCCAGCGCGCGTTTGCGTCTCCGTCGTCGCCCGGGATCTTCCGATAGCGGTCCTGGTAGCCGTGGTAGGCGGCCGACACCCCGGAGAAGTCGGCGATGACGTTCTTGATCTTGGCCTGGACGATCATTTCCTGACCCTTCAGGATGCCGCCCAGAAGGAGACCGATGATCACGAGAACAATCGCGATCTCGACCAGGGTAAAGCCTTTTTGCTGCTGTTTCATGGATTTGCTCCGCCTAAGACAAACTCGGTACGGATGTTACTGCAATCCTCATGCCATCCCCGTACCCCCCTGTTTTGTGAGGTTTTTGACTGGAAACCACCAGGAAACTGTCGGGATGCCGACACCTTTGACTGACGCTCAACGATGAACGGGCGGCGGGGTACCCGCGAGCCGGCGATCCAGCTCCTCCAGCCGCCCCTGGAGGAAGCGGCGTTCACCGGGGTCAGAAACCTGTCCGGCGGCAAGCAGTCCCCCGAGCATGATCCGGGCCGCTTCCAGTTCGTTCATGTCCTCGAGGATGAAGACCTCCATCTGCTTTGCCCACAGGGGCACTGACGGATCCTGCGCGACGGCCTTCATGGCGGTCGCGTAGCGGCGCGCGAGCGGCAGGTCCTTCAGGCGGTGCTTGGCGAGCAGGGCGCCATGTGCGAGGGCCGGCCAGCGCAGCTGCGGCGCCTTCAGATACTCCCCGTACACAAACTCGAGCACTTGCCGCGCCCGCACGGGGTCGGGAACCTCCGCGTAGATGCGCGATGCCGCGAACAGGGGGTAGTGGCTGCGCGGATCGGTGTCCTGGACCGCTCCCAGCCATCCTGTGAGACGGCCGTAGTCGAGGTCGCGGAAGGGCGTTTCATTGGTGCCGCCGGAATCGAAGGCCTGCAGCCACAGCATGGCCAGCCGGGACAGCGCCGCGGGTTCGCCAAAGGATGCCGCCCGCAACAGCGCGGACGACGGCGCGGGCGGAAGGTCGGAGGCGAAGCGCGACGGCCCGCCGGTGGCAAGGGCGACGAGGACCTGCGCCAGGAGCGTGAGCGCGAAACCAAGGCGCAGCCAGGCCGGAAGTGCCGATATCGGTCGTTCGCCGGCGCTCACAGGTTGCGGCGGCCGAGGTCAAACAGGCCTGCGGCCGCCAGCAGGATGGCGTAGATCAGCATCGCGCCCAGCACGCGTGCGAACTCGGCGCCGCCCGGTGCGCCGTAGAGCAGCCAATCCGACCGCGTCGCGAGGTCAAGCCGCGGCAGCAGCAGGGCGACGCCATCGAGCGCCCAGCGCGCCGCGCCGGCCAGCGCGAAGTCCTGGGCATGAGGTCCCGCTGCGATGGCCTGGATGGCGCCGATGGACCGGCCAAGCAGGTACAACCCGGCTGTCGCCGAGATCGCCGCAGCGGGCTGCGGCAACGCCATCGCGAAGAACAGCGCTGCTGCCGCCACCAGCAGAGTCTCCATGGCAAGTGACAGCCACCATGCGCCGGCCCCGGCGGCACCCGACCACACCAGCATTGGCGCCGTGAACACGGTGGCGAGCACGAGGCCGGCGAGGCCGAATCCGGCGAGCCTGCCCAGGTAGTAAGCCGTGCGCGACAGCGGGAAGGCGAGCGTGAACTCCAGGACCTTGTCGCTCGCGTCGCGGCCGGTAGCGGCAACGATATGCGCCGCGATCAGGAACGCGGCAGCGGCGCGCAGCAGCGCTGCGGTCACCGAGGCCTGCAGCTGCGCGCTTTCGGTGAGCGCCACAGGGGACAGGAACAGCGCCAGGCCGATCGCGGCGGCGAGCGCGGCCAGGGCGAGCCAGGGCAGGCCGCTGCGCCGGGTTTCGAGCAGCGTGGTGCGGGCGATGATCAGCGCGGCATGCATGGCGGCGGTGGCGTGTCCGGGGGACGGTACCCTGCGCGTTGCGGTGCGTTAGCATAGCCGACATGCCAGCGGCGAGCCTCGCCCATCCTGCGTCCTCGCGCGTCGCGGGCGCCATCCGCGCCCTCAGCCGACGGCACTGGCGTTTCGTCGTCATCGCGATGCTCGTCCTGCTGCATTTCGCGGTGCTGCGGGGCACTGCGGACGGCTGGGCGCGCGCGCTGCTGCTCGCACACCTGGGCCTGCTGCTGCTCTGGCAGCCGTTCCTGAGCAGCGAGCAGCAGATCAGCGTGCTGCAGGGCCTGTTCATCGCTGTTGGCGCGGTCGTGGTGATGCTGTGGCTGCACTGGTGGCTGCTCGCGTTCTGGATCGTGGTGCTGGCCGGTCTGGTGGGCGGCAAGGTGTTCCTGCACCAGGCGCGCTGGCAGCGGCGCTGCTACCTGCTGGTGATGGTGTACCTGATCGCGCTGCTCGCGATCGTCGTCCTGCCCGAGATCGCGCCGCGCCGCGAAGTCGCGCCGGAGATCCGGACCATCGCGGAGTACGGGCTGCCCGCGCTGCTTGCCGTGATGCTGGCGATGCCCGCCGAGCCCGAGGCGCCCGAGGCGCCCCAGATGATCGACTTCTTCTACAGCATCTTCCTGATGCTGGTGCTGGGCATGGTGATTCTCGGCAGCTTCACCTTCATGACGCTCGGCCGGATCCCGTACCTGCAGGCGCTGACCTATACCGTGTTCCTGATCGCCGGCACCATCTTCATCGTCGGCCTCGCCTGGAGTCCGCGCACCGGGTCCGCCGGCCTGAGCATGTTCTTCTCCAGGTACCTGTTCTCCATCGGCATGCCGATGGAGCGCTGGCTGTTCTTCCTCGCCGAGCTGTCCCAGGTGGAAACCCGGCCCGAACGCTTCCTTGCCGAGGGCGTGTCGGGCCTGGTGCGCATGCCCTGGATTTCCGGCGCGACCTGGGAGGCGGGCGGGCACAGTGGCGAAATCGGCACGCGCAGCGATCACCCGGTGCTGTACTCCAGCGCGCAACTGAGCCTGACGCTGCATTCGCGTTATCGCACCAGTCCTGCGCTGCACTGGCACCTGCAGCTGCTCGGCCAGCTGCTGGGGGAGTTCTACGCCGCGAAACTGCGCGAGCAGAAGCTGCAGGAGGCCAGCTACCTGCAGGCGGTCCACGAAACCGGCGCCCGTCTGACGCACGACGTCAAGAACCTGCTGCAATCGCTGAACGTTTTGTGCTCGGTGGCGGGCCAGGAGGATTCGCCGCAGGCGCAGGCGCTGATCCGGCGCCAGCTGCCGGCGATCGCGCAGCGGTTGAACTCGGCGCTGCAGAAGCTGCAGCGCCCGGGTGTCGAGGCCGCGGGGATGGTGAAGCTGCAGGAGTGGTGGTCGGCGCTACAGCGCCAGTATCAGGCGCAGGAAGTGGATTTCGTCGCCACCGAGGCGATTCCCGCGGGAACCGTGCCGCGAGGCGTGTTCGACAGCGTCGCGGAGAACCTGCTGCAGAACGCGCTCGCCAAGCGCCTGCAGGACCCGGCGCTGCGCATCCGCGTCGCGATGCTTCCCGGCGGCGGCCTGCGGGTATGCGACAACGGTCGCGCCGTGGCTGCCGAGGCGACGGCGACGCTGCTGCGCGCGCCGGTGCGTTCAGCCACGGGACTGGGGATCGGGCTGTTCCAGGCCGCGCGGCTGGCGGAGGCGAATGGCTATGCGCTCAGGCTGGCGGAGAACCGGGACGGGGAGGTGTGTTTCGAGCTGAAGCCGGCGGCTTGAGCGTTGATTGCCGGACGTAAATGATACTTGTTGTATGTCCGACGGAGAGGCGGCCATGCCGGCCATCAAAAGAGCGCGTGTTTTCAAGTCCGGCAACAGTCAGGCGGTGCGTCTGAAGAAGGCGTTCCGTTTTCGCTCGTCATCGGTCGAGATCTTCCGCCGAGGGTCGGAGGTCGTGTTGCGTGAAAGCCCGGCGACGCTCGAGAGCGCCTTCGACCTCTTGTCCGGGATGTCGGAGGATTTCTTTTCCGCCGGGCGCGCGGACCGCTTTCCATTGGAGAAGCACGCCAAGCTGAAGCGCTGAGATTGCGTTTCCACCTCGACACCAACCCTGCATCTACATTTTTGAACGACAGGCCGGCCCCGCCGCGGAGCGTTACGGTGAGATTCGCGCCGAACTGCAGAAGAAGTGCTTGCCGATCGGACCGAACGATCTCTGGATCGCGGCGCATGCGCGCGCTGCGGGGCTGGTGCTGGTCACGAACAATGAACGGGATTTCAAGCGTGAGTCCAGCTTGAATTTGGAGAACTGGGCGAGGGGCTAGGGCAGCGTGCCGGCGGAGATCAGCCGGCCGTAGAGTTCGCCCACGGTGATCCAGGTCATCTGATCGTCGAATTCGCCGTTGGTAGCGGTGCTGGGTGTGGGGGTGTGCCAGACGTAGACGCCATCGGCAGGCGAATTCAAATTCGCCATCTCGTCGGTGTCCGCGCCGCCGCCTGCTGAGCCGTTCTTGCCGATGGAGTACACGATGGCGACCGCCGTGCCTAGGGTCATGATCTGATTGGCCGCGCTGCCGCAGCTGGTCGCGCTGATTCCGGTGCCGGATTTGCACACGATGATCCGGTCCGTTTGGCAGGTGATGCCATAGGTCTTTAGCAAGTTCTTGCTCGTGAACATTGTGGTGTACAGGTTCGGAGGCGAGGTCAAGCCCGAACAGGTGCCCGTGGCGATCGAGCGGGCGACCGCGTAGCGAATCCGGTTGCCCCAGGCGTCGATCGCGAAGCCATCGGTGTCGGTCTGCTGGTAGCCGATGCTTGCCGCGGGGAGGTAGCCATCGTAGTGATTCGAACAGGTGCCGTGAGTCTGCTCGGCGGTGGTCTCGCTGCCCGCGCACGTGGTGGTGTGCCCGGTGGCCGCAGAGGTGCAGAAGCTCTCAAGCCCGTTGCTGTGACTGGCAGCGCTCGCGAAACGCGCTGGGCAAGGCAGGCGACCCGTCACGATAGCGTGGGTTAGAACCAGCTCGCGCGCCTGGTCCAGCCTTCGGCGCGTGTCCTCGAAACTGCGCTGCTCCGTCTGCGCCGAGAGCGTGTACATCAGGCTACTCATCAGCAGCGTCACGATCGCCAGCACCACGGCGAGCTCGACCAAGCTGAAGCCGCGGCAGTTGCTCGGTGTCATCAATTCGAATCCACAGCAATAAGGCGATCGTTGAAGGGGGATCTGAGCAGAGTGTTGATTGCCTTGCTGATCGGTTGCTTTTCAAACGTCCCCATGGCATTGCCAAACTCTAGGTAGTCCGCGAGGGTCGTGCTGGGGCGCGCCGATCCATTGATGCTCCGGCCGGCAAGAATTAGCAGCGCGCCATTCTGGGACGTGCTGGCGTTCGCCACGGTCAGGCAGAGCCCGGCGGTGACGCACGAAGGCGCGGCGGGTAGCGCATCGGCGGAGTTTCCAGAAGCCACCACGTAATAAAGCAAGCGGTACCATTCGTTGGTCCAAAACCATCTGGTTACCGGATCAGAAGTGTTGGCCACGAAAGAATGGTCACCAAAGATTGACCGCGGGAAGGTGACGACGTAGTTCGCATAGGTGCCCCAGCCCATGAGCGTGATGAGCGGTGTCCAGTTGGTCGTCACCGTGATCAACGCCGATCCATCGGGTTGCAACTCAAGGCTACTCGACACGCAGCCGATGTTCTGCTGCGGAAGCCCGCCGCCGGCATCATCCACCGCAGTGCAGGTGATTCCCGCCAGATCATATGTTCGAAACCCACCTGCGACATTGGCGACTCGGAGCCTGACTGTGACCATGATGCCGGCCAAGAGGTACTCGCCTGTGCACACGTAGTTGTCGGTCTGCCAGTTGCAGGTGGACTGAGTACGAATCGAGCCGATCGGCGGCAGAATGCTGGAGACGTAGGTGTCCGCTCCACTTTTGGAAAAGGTGAGCAACGTGCTCGATCCCGTGGTCGGAGTGACGCATCTTGGCTCCGTGGCGGGGGAACAACTTTGCGTGAGATTCACCGGCAGCAGGCCGCCGTAGAAAGGGGCCGCCGTTCCCTTGATGCCGCCGTAGTCGGATGTGCTGGGGTTGCCAAAGGGGGCCGGGTAAGGCAAGAGCGGCCTCGTTGCGCTAAGGGCGGAATGCCAAGTGCTCGACGTATATGCAGACTTCATCAACGGGACTATTTCGCGCGCGATCCGATCCGCGATCGCGGCCTCAACCCCAGGTAGTAGATCTGCTGCCGTAATGGCTATTACCTGGTCGTTAAAGGAGGCGCTTTGGCTGACAGTGACAAAGGTATTACCCGGAGAGGTAGCGTTTTCGCATTCAAGGTAGTTGAGGATGTTCGGCGTGCCGCTGGTCGGCCGCGACTGGCTGTGCGCCGTGCAGCCGGAAGCGGCGACAACATTGATCGCGGGGCCGGGCGCGATAATCAAGGCAATCACGTCACTAGTGGTGCCATCCACCGAGAGACGGCCGGCGCGGCAGGCTTGGGTGGAACTCGCGTCGTAGCTGGTGCAGTTGGAATTGATGACCGTGCCGGAGCCTGCCCAGCCCGAGGCGACCGCGTACCAAAGTGGCTCGCCGGAGGCATCCACCAGCTTGTCCAGGCCTAGCGTCTTCCAGGGAAGGCGCCCGGTAATCGGCAGGGTGCAGGGGTATGAAACCGTGCCCTCGTTGGCGCTGTCGCCGTAGCTGCCGGGCGCCTCGGGACAAGGCAGCGCACCAGGGCGATCCTCAAACGACTTCGCCGCCTGCGCGGCGACGTAACCGATCAGCGCCTGCTTGGCTCGATTCAGAATCTCGGCGTTCCGCTTCTTGCGCACCGCCTCGATGCCGCCGGATTCAGCATTGAGCTGGCTCAGCAGTAACCAGGAGCCGGCAAGCCCTACAATCGCAAGCATCACCAGCAGCGCGGCGCCCATTTGCCGCTTCCGTGCTGCCGCAAGCATCATTTCCCCCCCGGCTTGCGCGCCGGTCCTACCCGAACTGATCCATCCCCCAGCACATCGCTGATCTCGCCGGTGCCACGGTCGATCCGCTGCCCCGGCTTGAGCTCGAACCGGCGTTCGCCTTCGCCTACGAAGATTGACACTGTGGGCGCACCGGCACGCCCGGGTGCGACCCGCGCGCCGTCGGATTGCACGCCCTCGGGGTTGGGTTGGCGGTTGACCCACACTGTCGAGCGCCCGCTCTGGCGGCGAACGTAGCCGTCCACGCTCGTGGTCGGGGATTCGACCACCGGCACGGCGGTCGGCTTGTCCGGAATGCGCGCCTTACGCCGCGCATCCAGCGCAGCGCGCTGCTCGGGGGTCAGGAACAGCCGCCCCAGCTCCTGCGCCTGCAGCGGCAGGGGCGCCAGGGAGGCGAGGCCCGACAGGATCAGGATATTGCGGGTCCGCTTCATGCCTTCGCCGCCCGGTCGAGGATGGTGATCAGGTCGACGGCGCAACTGGCGCGCAGGCGCGGCACCAGGTTGGCGCCGCTGGCGGACTGCCCGGTGCGGGTGATGGTGCATTTCTGCACCGAGAAATAGGCGTTGCCCGAGGCGCGCAGGTCCGCCAGGAACCCCAGCAGGTCGCCTTCGTGGAGCAACGCGAGATCCACCTTCATGGTGCTGGAGTAGAAGTCGACGTTGGCGGGCTTGCCGGCGACGGAATGCGACAGTTTCTGGCGCTCCACGGAGTACTTGAGGTCGAGCAGTTCGCGGCTGGCGCGGATGCGCGCCATCGCGTCCACCCACTCCAGGCGACGTTCCTCGCCGAGGATGCCGAGGCTCTTGAGCTGCTGGTAGACCTCGATGTTCGCCTTCACCTCGCGCTCTTCTTCCGCGATCTTGGAAAGGCGCTCGCGCGCCTGCACACGCTCGGTGCGCGCGGCGACGAGGTTCTGGCTGTCCTTCCTCAGAACCATCTGCGCATGCCAGATCAGGCCGGCGCCGGCCGCAAGCAGCGCCAGCGCCAGCGCCACCGGGGCGGCCAGCTTCTTCCATTCCTGGGCGGTGAAGTTCATGGCCTCAGGGCTGGATGCGGCGCGCGACGATGATGGTGAAGCGCGGCGCCTCGCCGCGGTCTGCAGTTTCGCCGATGTCGCCCGAGAGCGTGGCGTCGGGCGTGACGTCGAAGGGCAACTGCGTGCGCACGGTGCGGTAGGCGCCGTCCGCAGTGAGCGCGGCGGCAAATCGCTGCACTTGCTGGGTGATGGCGCGGTAATCCGAGCGCTGCGTCGCCTCCACGCGGCCGGAAATCTCGAGTATCTGCGACAGGTCGCTTGCGGCGGCAGCGGGCTGCGCACCCGGCTGCGGCGCTGGCGCCGGCGCCGCGCCGGCCGGCGCCTTTGCCGCGGCGCCTTCCTTGGGTATGTCCACGCTCCAGGTAAGGGACTCCAGCTCGACCTGCGGGAACTGCTCCAGCACCTTCGACAGATGTGCCATCGCGCCCTCGGGCGACGCGGTGCGGGAGGCGATGACGCGGAACTCCACTACCGCCGCCTTCAGGTTGTCGCTCGAGGTCTGGGTCACCGGGAAGGTCGAGGTGATGCGCTGGTACTCGCGCGTGGCGCTCTGCGCCTCCTGCTTCTGCGCCGCGACCTGGTCGCGCGTGCCGAGCACGTCCAGCCACAATGCGCCGGCATAGAGCACGCAGGCCGCGAGCCCGGCGGCGCCCGCGGCAAGGATGCCGCGGTGCAGCTTCCAGAGGAAGAAGGCGCGCCGGTCCTCGACGCGCGCGAATTGCTCCTTTGGCGCGCGCGTGACCGCCAGGTGAAGGTAAAGCTGCTCGCTGGTCGCGCCGGGATCGAGGCGCTTGATGCCCGCCTTGCGCGCCGCTTCCCCCAGCTCCACCGTGTGGTAGGCAAGGCGCGCGTCCGACACGAGCGCCTGCTCGAATGTGGCGCGCTGGCCGTCGGGGGCGACCACGATGACCTGCACCGGCGGCCCGTCCCGGGGCAGCGTGCGCAGCGTCGACAGGTACTGCGCCAGTCGCGCGGTCTCCGAGCGCACGAACATCGCCAGCGCTTCGGGCGCGAGGTCCGTGGTGCGCTCCAGGCGCGCGAAGCGCAGCCGGCCGTCGTCGATGTAGCACTGGCGCAGGCCGGCCGCGTTGGGGGTGATGACGAAGGCGCGCCCCGCGCGCGCGCCCAGGCGCGCGGCGAGCACGGGCGCGAGCAGCGGCGCCGAGTACACGCCGGAGAGCCGCGTCCCGGCCTCGGCGATGGCGTCCAGCCAGGGCGTGAACTGCTGCGTGTTGGTGAACGAGGCGAGCAACAGGCGCTCGCCGCGGCGCTCGCCGCCGGCGCTGCCAAGCGACACCGCAGCCGACAATCGCGTGTCGCGGTAGCGCTGCGCCAGGCGGCGCTGCACCACCGTGGCGCGGTCGCTGCCGCGCAGGTACGGGATCTGGTCCTCGTGGAAATCCTCGCCCGCGATGTCGGCGAGCACGGTCACCAGGGCGCCCCTGCGGCCCTTCAGGAACCCGCGCAGCTCCTCCAGCCCCTGGTCGTCGGCGCCGAAGCTGGCGGCGAGCTCGAGGCGCCCGCCCGAGAGGCGGTAGAGCGCGCGCGAGCCGGCGGTGAAATAGAGGACGAGCTTCTGCGACATCGACCTAGAATTTCATCTTCGAGATGGTGTCGTACACCGGGCCCAGCACCGAGAGCATCACCCAGCCCAGGATCGCGCCCAGCACCAGCGTCATCACCGGTTCGATCAGGGCCTGCACCTTGTCGATCGATTCCTTGACTTCCCGGTTGTAGAAATAGCTCACGTTGAGGAGCGCCCGGTCCAGCGCCCCGGTATTCTCGCCGATCCGCAGCATGCGGATCACCAGCGGCGGGAACAGGCCGATTTCCTGGAAGGCGAGGGTCATGTTCTTGCCCTCGGCGATCTGCTGGCCCACCGTGTGCAGCGCGTTTTCCATCGGCTTGTTGCCGACGATCTCCTCGGTGGAGCGGATCGCATCCAGCACCGTGATGCCGGAGGAATACATCAGCGCGAAGCTGGAAGCAAAGCGCGACAGGATGATCTTGCGCAGGATCGGTCCGATCATCGGCACCCGCAGCTTGATGTGGTCGAACAGGAATGCGGCCCTGGGATCGGAGGCGATGAGCGCCTTGAGGCCGAAGAAGAGGACGAAGGGCGCGGCGAGGATCGCCCACCAGAAGTCGACGAAGAAGGCCGAGACCACGATCAGGATGCGGGTCTGCAGCGGGATCTCCTGGCCCATGTTCTTGATGAAGCCGGTCATCTGCGGCACCAGGTAGATCATCAGGAAAAAGGTCACCAGCAGCACCGCGCTGCCGACGAAGGCGGGGTACATCATCAGCTTCTTGGTCTGGGCGGCGAGTTCGTCCTCCCATTTCAGCGACTCGGTCAGGGCCTTGAGCACTTCGGCGAGGCGGCCGGTCTGCTCGCCGGAACGCACCAGGCTGACGAACACCTTGCTGAATACCTCGGGGAAATCGGCCAGCGCCTGCGACAGGCTCTTGCCGCCCTCGATGGTCTCTACCAGACCGGAGACCACTTCCTTGAAGCGCAGGTTGTCGGTGCTATCGCGCAGATCCACCAGGCCCTCGACGATGGGCACCCCGGCGCTCGCCAGCTGCTCCATGTGGTAGCAGAAGTTGATCAGGTCGGCACGCTTGACGTTGCCGCCGCCGATCAGGCGGCTCTTCTGGGCGCTGGGTGCCCCGGTTATCAGGTCCAGGCCCATGCGCGACAGGCGCTGCTCGAGGTCGAACAGGTTGACCGCATCGGTGCGGCCAAGCACCGACTTGCCGTCGCCGTCTATCGCCTTGTAGGTGTACAGGGGCATGACCCCGCTTCCTCCTACGCCATGCGGTCAGTGAGGTCGGCGACGCGCATCAGCTCGTCCAGCCCGGTAACGCCCGAGCGCACGATGCGGATGCCGTCCTCGGCGAGCGTCTTGAAGCCCTTGGTGCGCGCCGCGGTGAGGATCTCGCGCGCGGTGGCGCGGCGCGCGATCAGCTCGTCGATCGCGGGGTCCATCTTCAGGATCTCGAGGATCGACACGCGGCCGCGGTAGCCCTGGTAGTCGCATTGCTCGCAGCCGACGGCGCGGAACAGCGCCGCGGGCTCGGTGGGAGACAGGCCGAGCAGCCGGCGTTCCTTTACGTCCGGGTCGTAGGACTGGCGGCAGGTGCGGCAGAGCTTGCGCACCTGGCGCTGCGCGATGATGCCGATGATGTTGCCCGCCATGATGTCGGGCACGATGCCGATGTCGAGCAGGCGCGGAATGGCGCCGACCGCGGAATTGGTGTGCAGCGTGGAGAACACCTGGTGGCCGGTCATCGCTGCGCGGAACGCCATCTCGGCGGTGTCCTCGTCGCGGATCTCGCCCACCAGGATCGCGTCCGGGTCCTGGCGCATCAGGGCGCGGATGCCGTTGGCGAAGTCGAGCTTGGCCGAATCCGCCACCGAGGTCTGGCGGATCAAGGTCATCGGGTACTCGACCGGATCCTCCAGCGTCATGATGTTGACGCCGTCGGAATTGATGTGATTCAGGATCGAGTACAGCGTGGTGGTCTTGCCGCTGCCGGTCGGCCCGGTGACGAGGATGATGCCCTCCGGGCGCGCCAGCATGCGCTTTAGCATCTCGAGGATGCCCTCGTCCAGGCCGAGGCGTTCCAGCGGCACGATGCCCTTTTGCCGGTCCAGGATCCGCAGCACCACGTTCTCGCCGTGCGTGGTTGGCAGTGCCGAGACGCGGAAGTCCACCACGCGCCCGGACATGGTGGCAGAGATGCGCCCGTCCTGCGGCGCGCGCGTCTCGGCGATGTTCATTTTCGACATCACCTTCAGGCGCACCGCCATCGCCGGCCAGTAGGTCTTGTGCAGGCTGCGGATCTGCCGCAGCACGCCGTCGATGCGGTAGCGGATGCGCAGGAAGTTCTGTTCCGGCTCGAAGTGGATGTCCGAGGCGCCGCGCTCGACCGCGTCGGCGAGCAGCGCCGAGATCAGGCGCACCACCGGTTGCGAGTACTCGTCGCCGTCGGCCACCGAGGTGTAGTCCACCTCGCCGGTCTCAATCTCGCGCAGGATGCCGTCAATCGAGAACTCGTGGCCGTAGTAGTGCTCGATTGCGCGCTCGATCTCGGAGTCGCCGGCCAGGCGCAGCTCGATCTCGAAGTCTGTCCTCAGGTGCGCGCGCAGCTGGTCGACCGCGACGATATTGTTGGTGTCGGCCAGCGCGACGATGAATTTTCGTGCCTGGCGGTCGAGCGCGATCGGGAACATGCGGTAGCGCCGCGCCAGCTCGCGCGGCAGCATCTTCAGCGCCGTGGGGTCAACGATGATGTGCGCCAGATCGACCGACTGCAGGCCGAGCTTCTCCGACAGCGCGTCGCGCAGCGTTGCTTCCGACACGAAACCAAGCTGCACCAGCAGGCGACCCACCGGCACGTGCGACTTGGTCTGCTCCAGCAGGGCGATACGCAGCTGGTCCTCGGTCAGGATGCCCTGGTCGATCAGGATCTGGCCGATGTGGCGCTTTGCCTGCGGATTCGTGGGCGAATTCATCCAGCCTCCATGATACCCGCGGCGGCGTCCTGCCGCATTGCAAAAGCTTGTTGGCAGGAAAAGGGCGGCGCGCCCCCGCGGGGCGCTAGCGGGAGAGCTGCTGCGCGCGGGTTCGCGCGGCGTCGGGCGCGAAATTCGCGCTGCGTTTCGCGGCCAGCGCGAGCGCGCGCCGGTAATACTCCAGCGCCAGGGCCGGCTGGCGCAACTGGTCAAGGCTCACCGCGAGATTGAACGCGTAATCCGGATTCTCGGGGTCGCCCGCGTAGGCCTTGAAGTAGGCCTGCTGCGCCTCCGCCCAGCGGCCCTGCTGCGCGTACTGGTTGCCGAGCGTGAAGTGCAGCACGTTTGCCTCGGGGTCCGCCGCCAGCAGCGACTTGACCCGGCTTTCGGCCTGCACCGGGTCGAGCGCCTGGCCGCGTAGCGCGAGCATTCCGGCCTGGGCGTGGGGATCGCGCGGATTCGCCTGCAGAAGGCGCTGGTAGATCGCGTCCGCCTGCTCGTAGCGCTGCGCGCGCATTTCAACCGCGGCGAGTCCCAGCGCCGCATCGCGGTTGGTGGCGTCCTCGCGCAGCGCTTGTTCGTAATCGGTACGCGCCAGCGTGAGATCGCCGGCCTGGTAGGCCGCGTAACCGGATGCGACGCGCGGATGCACTTGCGCGCCTGCGCGGCTGACCGTGAGCGCACGCTCGTCCGCGCCCGGCGCCTTCGCGCGCGGCGAGGCGGTACGGGGGGCGCGTGCGCTGGCAGCAGGCGCAGTCGAGGGCGCGGCGGATTGCGCGGGTGCCGTCGGCGCAGGCTTGGACATCGGGGTTGGCGCTGGCGCGGCGATCGGGGCTGGTGCCGGTGCGACAGAGGGAGCGGTCGCCGCAGGTGCGGCCGCAGGCGCCGTCGGCGAAGGCGTGCCCGGCAGGCCGGGTATGGCAGCCTGGATGGCCGGTTTCGCGTCGGCCGCGGGCGCGCCGGCCGCCGGTTTCGCGTCAACCGCCGCCGGCGGCAGCTCACCGGCGGGTCGCGGCGGGTTGGCGTTGACCAGCGCGGGCGGCGGCCGCAACTGGTACCAGAAATAGCCGACGGTGCCGACGGCAAACGCGCTCAGCACGCCGATGGTGATGTAAAAGGGCAGCCTCGGATTGGGTTCCTTGAATTTCGCCTCGAACACCTTCTGCGCCGCGGCGCGGTCCGCGTTCTGGTCCTGGGTCGGCGCGTTTGCGCGCGATGCCGGCTCATGCGGTGGCGGGGCCGGGGCTGCTGGCCGCGGGGCGGGCGCCGGGGATGGCGGCGCGACCTCCTCGATCGAGAGTTCCAGCGGGCGGCCCTTCTGCCGTGCCGTGTGCAGGTCCTCGCTCAGGATCTCCAGCGGCGCGTGTATGTCGGGCAATTCGTCGCGCGTGGTGATGTGCTTTGTCGGGTCGACCACTGTGGCCTCGAGATCGAACGAGGACGCCGCGGGCTCGGCCTCGCCGCCGGCGCGGCGCTGGGCCTCTTCCTTGGCCTTCTCGGCCTTTTTCAGAGCCTCGAGCAGAAGGCTCATGCTATTGCGGCGAAGTGCCTGCGGGCCCGACCGGTGGTGCGGCAAGGCCCGGGTTCGGCTTCTGGAAGAAGTTCTCGCGGGGAAGCTGGTCGCGGAAGCGGCTGAAATCGCCCTCGATGGTCGGATCCCGGATGACCGTGGCGCGCAGGAAGATCACCAGTTCCGTTTTACGCGTGAGGTCCGTGCGCTGCGAGGTCAGGTCGCCCAGGAGCGGGATGCTGCGCAGGCCCGGGATTCCGGTGACGGTGTTCTCGACCGTGTCCTGCATCAACCCGGCGAGCACCGCGACCTCGCTGCTGCGCAGGCGCAGGATGGAATCGAATTCCCGCGTCTCGAACAGCGGGATGTCGTTCTGCGTCGCGAGGCCCTGCAGCGCGGGATTGGGATCGCGCACCGAGCCGACCTGGCGCCGGATCGTCGGGCGCACGTTGAGCACGATGGCGTCGGTGTCGTTGATCTGCGGCAGCACCGTCATCAGGAAGCCCTCGGCGGCGATGTTCGGCGTGGTGGAGAAGGAAACCGGGACCACGACCGCGCCCGCACCTCCCGCTACCGTAACCGGCGTGCTGGAGGGCGTCATCGTGAAATAGATAATGTCCCGGGTGACGCGCAGGATCGCCGACTGATTGTTGAGCACGCTGAGCTTCGGGCTGGACAGCACGCGCACGTCGCCGAACTGCTCCAGCAGCCGCAGCGTGGCGTTGAAATTGTTGCCGCCCGAGGCGTAGCCGATCACGAATGGATTGGCGTTGAATCCCGGAGTCGAAGACGTTGCCGGCGCGATGGCGGGCTGCAGGAACTGGAGCCCGCTGATGCCGGTTCGCAGCCGCTGCCACTCGATGCCGCGCTGGTATTCGTTGCGCAGCTGCACCTCGGCGACAGTGGCTTCGATCAACACCTGGCGCCGGGCGCCGGCCATGACCTGATCGAGGAACTCCTGCACCTTCTCGTGCTGCTTGGAGTCCGCCCTGACGTAGAGCACGCCGCTTTCCCGGTTGGCGATCACGGACCCGGCCTCGATGAACGTGTTGCCGGCCTCTGAGGTTGCGGCAGGCCGCGGGGCAGCCGGCGCCGCCTGGCCTGCGCCGGGAGGTGCTTGCGCGGGCGCCGGCGCGGCTGCCGCGGCGGGCTTGATCGTGCCCGGAACCACCTTGTCCGTTTCGCGCAGGATGTCCTTGACGTTCTGCACGATGGATTCCCACAGCTTGTTCTCGGAATTGACGTCGATGGTGGCGGTGCCGCCGGTGGTGCCGGTGCCCGCCCCGCCGCCACCGCTCGTGGCGCCGGCTGCACCAAACTGCGTCGACGCCGAGGACTGCATTTTCACGTTGCGCGAGGCGCTGAGGTAGTCGATCTTGTACGAGCGCAGGAACGGCGCGTCGCGCATGATGACCAGATTCTCGGCGATGATCTCGTAGCGCATGTCCACCTGCCGGGCGATCCGCGTCAACAGTTGCGGCAGCGTCTGGTCGATGGCATTGAGGGTCACGGTCCCGGTGACACCGGGATGGATGTCGACGTTCAGCCGCGCGTCGCGCGCGAGTGCGAACAACAGGTCCTGCACGCGGACCTCATTGACCACAACGCTATAGGTTTCCGGGCGGGCTGCCGGTTTCGGCACGGGCAGCACCGGAGCGAGCTGCACTGGCGCCGGAATCGTGCCCTCTGTGCGTTGCGGCTCGGCACCGATGTGGGTGGCTGCCGGTTTGGTTGGAGGTTGCGCGCAACCGGCCAGCAACAGGCCGGTGGCCACCGCTAAGCCGAACGCACGCAGCGACTCCACTATGCTGACGCCATCTCCCATTTGCCTAGCATAGCACGCTTCGTGCCTGAAGAAACCCGCCTAACCATCTGTTGTCACGGAGATTTTCGAATTTAACCGGATGCCCACTTCGTCTTAGGAATATTTAATATCTACATGATATAAAAGAGTAATTTTTAATTCTTGCAACTAGACCGCGTTGCGCAACTCGAGGAAGCTGCGCGGTTCGATCTGGAACGCTCGCTGGTACTTGGGCGGCAGCCTGCGTGCCGCCTCCTGCGCCCGTTCAATGCTCTCGAAAGTCCCGTAAAGCACGCGAACTTGATAGCGGCGGCCGGCGAGGACCGGCACGACATGGAGTTCGTCCAGTGCCACCAGGTCGCGTGCGCGGACCAGGAAGCGCTCCATGCGCGCCGGGTCGCTGTTCTCCGCGGTGAACAACTCCAGGCTATAGCTCGCGTCGGGCGTGCGCTCCAGCGCTTGTCGCGACGCCGCAACCCGCTCCGCGAGCAGCTGCTTGCCACCGGTGGCGTAGGCCAGCAGGCGCTGCACCTGCGCTTCGGCAAGCAATGGCACTGTCGCGACGGTTGGTGCTGGCTCAGGCTCAGGCTTGACCGCGACGGGTTCGGGCTTGGGTTCAACTGCAACCGGCTCGGGCCTGGGCGCCTCCGCAACAGGTGCGCGGGGCGCGGCAGGAGCCGGCGCCATTGCAGCGGGCACGGGTTGTTCCAGCAGCAACGCATACAGGCCCGCGCCGGCGAGCGCGCCGCAGGCGATCAGCGCGGCGCCGATGGCGAGGCGCCGGCCGCGCCCGGCGTCGCCGGGCTTGCGGATCGGCGCGAATTCGGAGTCGGCGATCGCAGCGCGCGCGTGCTGCAGGGTCACCGAGTTTGCCCCGGCGGCGAACGCCGCGAGCAGCGACTTGTCGGCAAGCACGTTGACCCGGCGCGTGAGGCCGCTGGAGGCGCGCGAGATCGCAGCGGTGGCGTCGGCGTCGAAAGCGTCGGGGCCGCGGTAGCCGGCGGCGCGCATGCGGAACGACAGGTATTTCGCGATCTCTGCAGCCAGCAACGGGCGCATGCGGAAGCTGTGGGTGATGCGGTCCTTCAGCTGGCGCATCGAGGAGGCGTCCAGCGCGGCGTCCAGTTCCGGCTGGCCGAACAGCACGATCTGGAGCAGCTTGTGGTGGCTGGACTCCAGGTTCGACAGAAGGCGGACCTGTTCCAGCGCGTCCTGCGGCATTGCGTGCGCCTCGTCGATCAGGATCACCACGCGGCGGCCGCTGGCATACTGCTCGATCAGGTGCATCTGAAGGTCGCGTATGGCGAGCGTGTCCTGGCCTGCGGGCGGCCGCGCGCCCAGTTCCTCGGCGATGGCGCTCAGGATCTCGGCGCGGGAATACGACGGGTTGGCGAGGAACAACGTCTGCACTTTGGCCGGCAGGCGCTCCATCAGTACGCGGCACAGCATGGTCTTGCCGCTGCCAATTTCGCCGCTCACCTTGACGATGCCCTCGTCGTGCAGGATGGCGTAGACCAGCGCCTCCAGCGTCGCGCCGCGATCCGCGCCGTCGAAAAAGAACTCCGGATGCGGGGTGATGCGGAACGGCGGCTCGGCGAGGCCGAAATGGTCCAGGTAGAGGGCCATGCGCTACTTCGCCTTCTGTTCCGGCGGCGCGGCGGCCGGATCGCCCCCGGCGTCGGACCCCATGCGGGAGTACAGCGTGGTGCGGTTGACGCCCAGCATCTTCGCCGCCTGGCTGACGTTGCCGCGGGTGAGCCGCAGCGCGGCCTCGATGTAGGCGCGCTCCATGCGCCCGAGGATCTCGTCCAGGCGCACGCCACGGCTGCGCTCAAGGTGGCGCAGCGCCTGGTCGACGTCGTCGACCGCGCCGGAGGCGGCATCCGGCTCGCCGCCTTCGCCTGCGAGGTCGAGTTCCGGTTCCAGGTCGCCGACCGCGAGCCGCTGGCCGGCGTAGCGCGTCGTCAGCCGGATGGCGATATTGCGCAGCTCGCGCACGTTGCCCGGGAACGCGTACGCCACCCAACGCGCCTCGGCCGCGGGGTCGAGCGAGAACGGCTGCACGCCCGCCTGCTCGGCGTAGAAGCGGCGGAAATGCTCGAGCAGCAGCAACTTGTCGCCCTCGAGCTCGCGCAATGGCGGCACCGCGAGCGTGAAGACCGACAGGCGGTGGTACAGGTCGGCACGGAACGCGCCGCGGCGCACCTCCTGGCGCAAGTCGCGGTTGGTCGCGGCCACCACGCGGGCCCGGGACACGCGGGGCTGGGTTTCGCCGACGCGCTGGAATTCCCCGTTCTCCAGCACGCGCAGCAGCTTGGCCTGCATCTCCAGCGGCAGCTCGCCGATCTCGTCCAGGAACAGGGTGCCGTCGTGCGCGTCCTCGAAATACCCGGCCTTGTTGGCGCCGGCACCGGTGAAGGCGCCCTTGACGTAGCCGAACAGCGTCGGTTCCACCAGGGTGGGCGCGATCGCGGCGCAATTTAGCGCGAGATAGGGCTTGCCGGCGCGCGCCGACAGCCGGTGCAGGCTCTTCGCGACCAGCTCCTTGCCGCTGCCGGATTCGCCCTCGATCAGCACCGGGAACGGCGAGTCCGCGAACTGCGAGACCTGGCTCTTCAGCTTCATCAGCGGCGGGCTCTGGCCGATGAGGTCCTCGGCCTCGCGGCTGCGGCGCTGCTCGGCGAGCAGCTCCGCTTCCCGGAACGCGAGCGCGCGGGCGAGCAGCCGGCGCAGCGCCTCGGGGTCGCAGGGCTTGGCGATGAACTCCGCGGCTCCCAGCGCGCGTGCGTGGCGCGCATGCTGCGCGTCGTTCTGCCCGGACAGCACCACGATCCGCATCCGCGGCGAGTGCGCCAGCAGGTCCGCGATGAGCTGGAAGCCCTGTTCCGGAGAGTGCGGCGTCGGCGGCAGGCCGAGGTCCACCAGCGCCAGCTGTGGCGCCTCGCCCAGCTGGCGCAGCAGCTCGATCGCGTGCGGCCGCGAATCGCAGGCAAGCACCTCGAAATCGGCGGCAAGTGCGAAGGACAGCGTTTCCGTGATCAGCGCATCGTCGTCGACGATCAGCAGCGTCGGGCGCCGCGGCGCGAGGGGCAGCTCGGCCTGCGCCATCTCAGGCCACCGCTGCCGCGGTCTCGCCGCGAATGCATTTCAGGAAGGCGCGCTCTAGGCTGGCCTCGCCGTGGCGCGCGCGCAACTCGCGCGGCTCGCCCTGGAAGCGGATCTGTCCGCCGTCGAGCACGGCGATCGCGCTGCACAGCTCGTCGACATCTGCCAGCACGTGGGAGGTGAAGAAAAGCGTCCGTCCCTCCCGGTTCAGGCGTGCGAGGATTGCCTTCACCGCGATGCGGCTGGCAGGGTCGAGCCCGCTCATTGGCTCGTCGAGCAGGTAGAAGTCCTTGTCCGGAAGGAGGCAGGCGGCGAGTCCCAGCTTCTGGGTCATGCCCTTCGAGAGCTCGCGCACCGGGCGCCCGAGCGCGGCCGGGTCCAGCTCCAGCTCGGCGGCGACGCGCTCGGCGCGTGCCCCGGAATAGCCCGTGCCGGCCAGCCCTGCGGCCATCTCGAGGAACTCGGCGCCGCGCAGGTAATGCGGCGGGGAGAACCGTTCCGGGAGGTAGGCGAGCCGCGCGCGCGCCATCGGCTCGCCACTGGGCGTGCCGAACAGCGCTACGCTGCCGGCCTCGGGCGCGCAATGATCGAGCGCGCACTTGATGAACGTGGTCTTGCCCGCGCCATTGGCGCCGACCAGGCCGAAGGCCGCACCTGCCGGGATGCGGAGGTCGACACCGTCGAGCGCGCGCCGCGCGCCGTAGCGCTTCACCAGTCCCTGCGCGAGCAGGGCGGGGATGGTCTGCGCGGCGATGTCCATGCCGCAACTATATTGGATTTGACTCTCGGTGCACCGCCGGCGCGGGACGGTCGAGTAGAATGCGGCCTTCCGCTTTCCCGGCTTCATTCGTGGCGTCCAGCCCTTCCAGCATCGTCGAGATCGACCAGGTTTCGTTCGGCTACGACGTCGCGCGGCCGGTACTGCACGGCATCGACCTGAGGATCGAGCGCGGCAGCGTGGTCGGCATCATGGGCCAGTCGGGCTGCGGCAAGACCACGCTGCTGCGGATCATCGCCGGCTGGCTGAAGGCGAGCGCCGGCGGCGCCCGGGTGCTGGGCGAGAACCTTAACGACCTGGACGACGCACGCATCTTCGAACTGCGCCGGAAGATGGGCATGCTGTTCCAGTTCGGCGCGCTGTTCACGGACATGAGCGCGGTCGACAACGTCGCCTTCCAGATGCGCGAGCACACCGACCTGCCCGAGGAACTGATCCAGGACCTGGCGATGCTCAAGCTGGAGGCGGTCGGCCTGCGCGGTGCCGCGCAGCTGATGCCCTCCGCGCTGTCCGGCGGCATGGCTCGGCGCGTGGCCCTGGCGCGTGCCATCGCGCTCGACCCGCAGCTGATGCTCTACGACGAGCCCTTCACCGGACTCGACCCGATCGCGCTTGGCGTGATCGCGCGCCTGATCCGGCGCCTGAACGATTCTCTGGGGCAGACCTCGATCGTGGTCAGCCACGATGTTGCCGAGTGCTTCGACATCGTCGACTACGTCTATTTCGTGTCCGCCGGCCGCATTGTCGCCCACGGTACGCCCGCGGACCTGCGCAAGTCCGGCCATCCGTTCGTGCACCAGTTTGTCCAGGGCGAGCCCGATGGCCCGATCCCGTTCCACTACCCCGCGCCCGGCTACGGGGTTGATCTCGCGCTGGAGGGTGCCCATGGCTGACGGCAGCCCGCGGCCGGTGCAGGCCCTGGAGCGCCTCGGCCAGGTCGTCACCGCGAAGATCCTGCGGCTGGGCTTCGCGGCGCGTTTCCTGTTCTACCTGGTGCTGCACTCGGGCGTGGCGTTCCGCCGCTTTGGCCTGACCATCCGCGAGATCTATTTCGCCGGGGTGCTGTCGCTCATCATCATCCTAGTGTCCGGACTGTTTGTCGGCATGGTGCTGGGACTCCAGGGCTACGAGACCCTGCAGCGCTACGGTTCGTCGGAGGCCCTCGGCATCCTGGTCGCCCTGTCCCTGGTACGCGAGCTGGGGCCGGTGGTGGCCGGCCTGCTGTTCGCCAGTCGCGCCGGCTCGGCGATCACCGCGGAGATCGGTCTCATGAAGGCCACCGAGCAGATCGCGGCCATGGAGATGATGGCGGTCGACCCGATCGCCCGGGTGGTCGCGCCCCGGTTCTGGGCCGGGGTGATCTCGATGCCCCTGCTTGCCGCGCTGTTCTCGGCCATGGGCATCTTCGGCGGCTACCTGGTCGCGGTGCAGTTGATCGGGGTCGACGAGGGCGCCTTCTGGTCGCAGATGCAGGCCTCGGTGGATGTCCGCGAGGACATCCTGAACGGCGTCATCAAGAGCATTGTTTTCGGGATCGCGGTGAGCTGGATCGCGGTCTTCGAGGGCTACGACGCCCCCCCCACGGCGGAGGGGGTCTCCGGGGCCACCACGCGCACGGTGGTGACCTCCTCGCTGGCCATCCTGGCCCTGGATTTCGTGCTGACTGCGCTCATGTTCACCGGAGGTAACGCCTGATGAAACGCTCCACCATAGACGCCTGGGTCGGCGCTTTTGTCGCCCTGGGCCTGGCCGGACTGTTGTTTCTGGCCCTCAAGGTCGGCAACCTCGCCTCCTTTTCGACCGACCAGACATATCAGGTGCTGGCCAAGTTTGCTAACATCGGAGGTCTCAAGGTCCGGGCGCCGGTGAAAAGCGCCGGTGTGGTGGTCGGGCGGGTGGCAGATATCCGTTTCGACACAGAGAGTTACGAAGCCATTGTCACGGTCAATGTCGGGGCTCAGTACCAGTTCCCCAGGGATACGTCGGCCAAGATCCTGACTTCGGGCCTGCTTGGCGAGCAGTACATCGGGCTGGAAGCCGGCGGTGACGGCGTAATGCTGAAGAATGGAGACCGCCTGCGGCTGACGCAGTCGGCGGTGGTGCTGGAGAACCTGATCAGCCAGTTCCTGTTCAACAAGGCGGCTGACGGCAAGGACGAAAAGGACGCGAAGAAGTGATGGCTGCAACCGAAGGGCGGGGCTGGATGGCGGGGCTGCGGCGACTGGCGCTGGCGGCCCTTGTGGCGCTGGCCGCGGGCTGCGCCACCAACAACGGCGGCGACCCGCGTGACCCGATCGAGGGCTTCAACCGCGCCATGTACGCGTTCAACGACGGCTTTGACCAGGCCATCGGCAAGCCGGTCGCGACCGTCTACCGCGACGTGCTGCCCGACCCGGTTCGCGGCTACGTGCGCAATTTCTTCGCCAACATCGCCGACCTGTTCATCGGCCTGAACAACCTGATCCAGGGCAAGCCGGCCGACGCGATCACCGACTGGGCTCGATTCGCGTTCAACAGCACCCTCGGCGTGTTCGGCATCAACGACGTCGCGAGCGACATCGGCCTGGAGAAGCACGACGAGGATTTCGGCCAGACCTTCGGTCGCTGGGGCCTGCCCGACGGCGCCTACATCGTCTGGCCGTTCATCGGCTCAAGCTCGGTGCGCGACACCGGCGGCCTGATCTTCGACTATGCCGTGGATCCGGTGGTTGACCATCGCCCCAAGGATGCACGCAGCTTCATGGTCGTGACGCGCGCCATCGGCAAGCGCGCCGACCTGCTCGACGCGAGCCGCATCCTCGAGGAGGCGGCGCTGGACAAGTATGTGTTCCAGCGCGATGCCTACCTGCAGCGTCGCCGCAACCTGGTGCACGACGGCTCGCCGCCGCGTGCCCAGCGCGAGCAGGCGCCGCGCGCGGAAGCCGATGAGCCGCGCGCAGGGAGCGTGCAGCGCCGCGGCGAGCCGCATTCCGCGTTGCGGCTGATCGAGGAGCCAGCATTCCAGGACGCGGCCGCCGCCGTCTCGCCCCACGGAGGCTAGGATGTTCCCGGTGATTGCCCGTTTCGTGGCCGCCGCCGCGAAGTCGGCGTCGTGGATTGCCGCGATGGCGGCGATTTCGGTCGCCGGCATGGCTCAGGCGCAGGACGTGGCCCCCGACGTGCTGGTAAAGAACGTCACCCTCGAAGTGGTGGACATCGTCCGCAGCGACAAGGACATCCAGGCCGGTGATCGCCGCAAGGTGGTGGCGCTCATCGAAGCGAAGGTCCTGCCGCACTTCAATTTCAACGCCATGACCGCTAGCGCGGTGGCGCGGCACTGGGAAAAGGCGAGCGCCGACCAGAAGGCGCGGCTCATCGACGAGTTTCGTACGCTGCTGGTGCGCACCTACGCGAGTTCGATCGCCGCCTACAAGGACCAGCGCTTCGACTTCCGCCCGCTCCGCGCCAAGCCTACCGACACTGACGTCACGGTCATCGTGCGCGTGGCGCAGTCCGGCGCCCAGCCGGTGCAGCTGGAGTACGACATGGAGAAGCGCCCCGGCGGCTGGAAGGTCTGGGACGTGCGCGTCGCCGGCATCAGCCTGGTCGCGAACTACCGCACCGAGTTCGACAACCAGATCCGCGATGCCGGCATCGACGGCCTGATCAAGACCCTGCGCAACAAGAACCAGTCGCTCGAGAAGGCGACGGTGGCCGGGGCCGCCAAGAAATGATCACGCGCGAAGGTGACCGCATGCTCGTCTCCGGTCCGGTCACACTGTCGGGCGTCGCGGCGCTGCTCGAGCAGGGCCGGGAGCAGATTCTCGGCGGCGCGCGTGTCGTGGATCTTGGCGGGGTCACCGAACTGGATTCCTCGGCGCTCGCCATGCTGCTCGCCTGGCTGCGCGATGCCAGGTCCCGCAACCGGGAACTCGCTTTCACGGGCCTTCCCGATGGCCTGACCGCGATCGCGCGCCTGTACGGCGTCGACGGGCTGCTCGCCGTCGCCCGGCCGCAAGCCGCCACCCACCACTGAGGACTTGGCGGTCTGCGGGAGGGCTGCGCGGCACCACGGCACGCTCCCAGCCGCCGCCGCGCACATGACCTTCGCCATCGAAACCCTGAACGTCGAGAAGCGCTACGGCAGCCTGCGCGCGCTCGACGGCGTCAGCCTGCAGGTGCGGCAAGGGGAGTTCTTCGGCCTGCTAGGACCCAACGGCGCGGGCAAGACGACGTTGATCAGCGTCGTCGCCGGCCTGGTGCGCGCCAGCGCGGGCGCGGCGCGGGTCATGGGCGCGGACGTGGTGGCCGATTACCGCAGCGCGCGCCGCATGCTCGGCGTGGTGCCGCAGGAACTGGTGTTCGACCCGTTCTTCACCGTGCGCGAGACGCTGCGCCTGCAGTCGGGCTACTTCGGCCTGCGGCGCAACGATGCCTGGATCGACGAGGTGATCCACCACCTCGATCTGGAAGCGAAAGCCGACGCCAACATGCGCACGCTCTCCGGCGGCATGAAGCGCCGCGTGCTGGTGGCGCAGGCGCTGGTGCACAAGCCGCCGGTCATCGTGCTGGACGAGCCGACCGCGGGTGTGGACGTCGAGCTGCGCCAGGGCCTGTGGCGCTTCATCCGGCGCCTGAACCGCGACGGGCACACCATCGTCCTCACCACCCATTACCTGGACGAGGCCGAAGAGTTGTGCGACCGCATCGCGCTGCTCAAGGCCGGGCGCGTGGTGGCGCTGGACTCCACCCGCAACCTGCTGCAGACCTTCTCCGGCTTCGTCCTGCGCCTGCGCCTGGACCGCGAGCAGCTGCCCGAGGGCCTCGCGGCGCCGGTGCTGTCGCAGGACGGCAGCGTGTTCAACCTGCGCCTGCGCGACACCGCCGAACTGGAGTCGGTGCTGCACCGGCTGCGCGAATCCGGCGTCGGCATCGCCGAGTTCGAACTGCAGCCGCCGGACCTGGAGGAAGTGTTCCTCCGGGTGACGGGATCGGGGGAGACGTCGGTATCCCCCGGGCCCCCTGTGGAAAAGCACTGACATGGGCGGCTTTCCGACCCTGTTCTACAAGGAGACCCTGCGCTTCTGGAAGGTGGGCGTCCAGACCGTGGCCGCGCCGGTGCTCACCTCGCTGCTGTACCTGGTGGTGTTCGCCCAGGCGCTGGAGGACCGCGTCGGGACGCTCGGCGGCGCCAGCTATGCCGCGTTCCTCGCGCCCGGGCTGGTGATGATGAGCATCCTGCAGAACGCCTTCGCCAACAGCTCCTCCAGCCTGATCCAGTCCAAGGTTACCGGCAACATGGTGTTCGTGCTGTTGCCGCCGATCTCGCACCTGGAGCTCTACGCCGCCTACGTCCTTGCGTCGATGGTGCGCGGCCTGGCAGTCGGCGCCGGCGTGCTCGCGGCGACCGCGCTGTTCGTCGACCTGCACTTCGCCGCACCGCTGTGGGCGTTCGCCTTCGCGCTGCTCGGCTCCGCGCTGCTGGGCGCGCTTGGCCTGCTGGCGGGCATCTGGGCGGACAAATTCGACCAGATCGCGGCATTCCAGAACTTCATCATCCTGCCGCTCACATTCCTCTCCGGGGTGTTCTATTCGATCCGTGCGCTGCCGGAGTTCTGGCAGGGCGCCTCCCACCTGAACCCGTTCTTCTACCTGATCGACGGCTTCCGCCATGGCTTCCTCGGCGCCTCCGATTTCGCGCCGCTCGCGAGCCTCGCGGTGGGCGGGGTAAGCTTCGCGGTCCTGTCGGCGATCGCGCTCGCGCTTCTCAAATCCGGCTACAAGCTACGCGGCTGAGGCAAACCATGGTGACCAACGAAAGCGTCAGGCAAGGCATCGCGGCGGGACTCGCCTGCGAGCACCTGGAGGTGATCGGCGACGGCCAGCATTTCCAGGCGGTCATCGTATCGACCGAGTTCGAGGGCCGGAACCGGGTCCAGCGCCACCAGCTGGTGTACCGCGCGCTGGGCGACCGCATGCGCGAGGAAATCCACGCCCTGTCGATGCAGACCCTGACCCCCGCGGAATGGAAGCCCGGTGGATAAGCTCAGGATCACGGGCGGGCGCCCGCTTGCCGGCTCGGTGCGCATCTCGGGGGCGAAGAACGCCGCCCTGCCGGTGATGGCGGCGACGCTGCTCGCCCCCGGCGTTCATCGCCTGCGCAACGTGCCCAGGCTGCGCGACACGCAGACTTTTGCGCGCGTGCTGGAGATGCTTGGCGCGAAGGTCGACTTCGACGGCAACCTGCTGACGATCGACAGCAGCAGCGTGAATTCGGTCGAAGCGCCCTATGACCTGGTGAAGACCATGCGCGCCAGCATCTACGTGCTGGCGCCGCTGCTCGCCCGCTTCGGCCGTGCCCGGGTGTCGCTGCCGGGCGGCTGCGCCTGGGGTCCGCGCCCGGTGAACCTGCACCTGTCCGGACTGCAGGCGATGGGCGCAGGGCTGGCGATCGAACACGGCTACATCGTCGGCCGCGACGTGAAGCTGAAGGGCGCGACCTTCAGCTTCGACGTGGTTTCCGTCGGCGCCACGGTGCAGTTGATGCTGGCCGCCGTCCTCGCCGAAGGCACGACGGTGCTGGAGAACGCAGCCGTCGAACCCGATGTCACTGCGTTGGGCGAAGTGCTGGCGGCCTGCGGCGCGAGCTTGGAGGGCCTGGGCTCGCGCCGCCTGACGATCCGCGGCGTCTCGAGCCTGCGCCCGATCGACGCCACCATCATCCCGGACCGCATCGAGGCGGCGACCTTCGCCGCCGCCGCCGCGATGACTGGCGGCAGCGTTAGCCTCGAAGGCGTGTTGCCGGAGCATTTCGAGGCCGCCTTGCGCAAGCTGGAGGAAACGGGCTGCGCGATCCGCCGCTGCGCGGACTCGGTCAGCGTGGAAGGCCCGCGGCGACCAAAGGCCGTGGACGTGGTGACGCAACCCTTCCCCGGGTTTCCCACCGACATGCAGGCGCAGATGATCGCGGTGTGCGCCGTGGCCGCCGGCACCAGCGTGATCGAGGACACGATCTACCTCGACCGCTTTACCCACGTGCCGGAACTGGCACGCCTGGGCGCGAACATCGAACTGAAGGGCAACGTCGCGGTCGTCAGGGGCGTGGAGCGCCTGTCAGGCGCGCCGGTGATGGCGACCGACCTGCGCGCCTCCGCGAGCCTGGTGATCGCCGCGCTCGCCGCCGAGGGCGAGACCGTGATCGACCGCATCTACCACCTTGACCGCGGCTACGAAGCGCTGGAGACCAAGCTGGTGGCCCTTGGCGCACGGGTCCAGCGGGTAAACTGACCATCATGGGCGTCATCAGCATCGCGTTGTCGAAAGGCCGCATCCTCGAGGAGACCGGGCCGCTGCTCGCGCGCGTCGGCGCCACGCCCGCGCAGGACCCGGACGCGTCGCGCAAGCTCATCCTGCCCACGGCGCGCCGCGACATCCGGCTTATCGTGGTGCGCGCCTCCGACGTGCCGACCTACGTGCAGCATGGCGCCGCCGAGATCGGCATCGCCGGCAAGGACGTGCTGCACGAACATGGCGGCGCCGGGCTGTACCAGCCCCTGGACCTGGGCATCGCCCGCTGCCGCATGATGGTGGCGGTGCGCCGCGGCTTCGACTACGCCGCGGCGGTGCGCCAGGGCGCGCGCCTGCGCGTGGCCACCAAGTACATCCAGACCACCCGCGAGCACTTCGCCGCCAAGGGCGTGCACGTGGACCTGATCCGGCTCTACGGTTCCATGGAACTGGCCCCGTTGCTGAACCTCGCCGACGCCATCGTGGACCTGGTGTCCACCGGCGCGACGCTGAAGGCGAACCGGCTGGAGGCGGTGGAGGAGATCATGCCGGTCTCGGCGCGGCTGATCGTCAACCAGGCGGCGCTGAAGACGCGGCGCGGCGAGCTGCAGCCGCTGATCGAGGCGTTCTCGAAGGCAAGCCGGTGAAGCTGCGCCGACTGACCACCCGCGACCCGGGGTTCGGCGCGAAGCTCGAGTCCCTGACCCGCTACGAGGCCTCCGCCGATGCCTCCGTGGCGCGCGTGGTGCGAGCCATCCTTGCCGACGTCCGCCGCCGAGGCGATGCCGCGGTGCTCGCCTATGCGCGCCGCTTCGACCGCGTCAAGGCGCGCTCGGTGGCGCAGCTCGAAGTGCCGCAGGCTCGGCTGCGGGCAGCGCTGGCCGGGCTGCCCCGGGCGCAGGCGGCGGCGCTGCGACAGGCGGCGGCGCGCGTGCGGCGCTTCCACGCGCGGCAGCTGTCGCGCTCCTGGACAGTCGTCGAGCGCGATGGCACGCGCCTGGGCCAGATCGTGAGCCCGCTCGACCGCGTCGGCCTGTACGTGCCTGGCGGCAAGGCGGCCTACCCGTCCTCGGTGCTGATGAATGCCATTCCCGCGAAGGTGGCGGGGGTGCGCGAGGTGGTGATGGTGAGCCCGAACTTCGACCCCATGGTGCTGGCCGCCGCGGCGATCGCCGGGGTCGACCGCGTCATCGAACTGGGTGGCGCGCAGGCAGTCGCGGCGCTCGCCTACGGCACGCGCAGCGTGCCCAAGGTGGACAAGATCGTCGGCCCGGGCAACGCGTTCGTCGCCGAGGCCAAGCGCCAGGTCTTCGGCGAGGTCGGGATCGACATGATCGCCGGGCCCTCCGAGATCCTGGTGATCGGCGACGGCGCCGCGCCGGCGGAGTGGGTGGCAATGGACCTGTTCTCGCAGGCCGAGCACGACGAGGTGGCGCAGGCGATCCTGCTCTCGCCCAGCCACGCCTACCTCGACCGGGTCGAAGCCGCCATCGGGCGCCTGATCGGCGGCATGGCGCGCCGCCGGGTGATCGCGGCTTCGCTCGCCGCGCGCGGCGCGCTGATCCAGACGCGCAGCCTGGCGGAAGCCTGCTCGGTCGCCAACAGCATCGCGCCGGAGCACCTGGAGCTCGCGGTGGCGAAGCCGCGGGCGCTGCTGCCGAAGCTGCGCCACGCCGGCGCGATCTTCCTCGGGCGCTGGAGTTCCGAGGCCATCGGCGACTATTGCGCCGGGCCGAACCACGTCCTGCCCACCTCCGGCACCGCACGCTTTTCCTCGCCGCTAGGGGTCTACGATTTCCAGAAGCGCAGCAGCCTGATCGAGGTGTCCCGGCGCGGCGCGCGTACGCTCGGCCGGCTGGCGGCGACCCTTGCGCGCGGCGAGGGGCTTGAGGCGCACGCCCGGTCGGCGGAGATGCGCAGGCAAGCGCGACGATGAGCCGCGCATCCAGGGTGATCCGGCCGGAGGTCCAGGCCATGCACGCCTACCCCGTGTCCGACGCCACCGGGCTGGTCAAGCTGGATGTCATGGAGAGCCCCTACGGCCTGCCGCGGGAACTCGCCGACGAGGTCGGCCGCATCGTGGCCGGGCTATCGCTCAATCGCTACCCGGTGCCCACCGCGCACAGGTTGCGCGGCCTGATCCGGGACGTGATGCAGGTGCCCGCGGGCTGCGACGTGCTGCTGGGCAACGGCTCGGACGAATGCATCCAGTACATCACCGCGGCGGTCGCGGGCGAAGGCGCGGTCGTGATGGCCCCGGCGCCGTCGTTCGCCATGTTCTCGATCTACGCGATGCTGTTCCGGCTGCGCTTCGCCGGCGTGCCGCTGCGCGAGGATTTCTCGCTCGACGCCGACGCATTCCTCGCCGCCATGGCGAAGGAGAAGCCGGCGGTGATCTGGCTCGCCTACCCGAACAATCCCACCGGCAACGCGTTCCCGGTCGCGGACGTCGAGCGCATCATCCGCGCCGCGCCCGGCCTGGTGGTGATCGACGAGGCCTACCAGCCGTTCGCCGGCGCGACCTTCATGCCGCGCCTGGCCGAGTTCGACAACATGGTGGTGATGCGCACCGTCTCCAAGATCGGCATGGCGGGCCTGCGTCTGGGCTACGTCTGCGGCCGGCCGGAGTGGATCGAGGCCTTCAACAAGACGCGTTCGCCCTTCAACATCAACGTCGTCACCGAGGCGGTGGCGATCAAGCTGCTCGAGAACAAGTCCGTGCTCGATGCCCAGGCGGCGAAAGTGCTCGCGGAACGGGAGCGTGTGCGACCGCTGCTGGAGGCAATGCCGGGCCTGACGGTCTACCCGACCGCCGCCAACTTCTTCCTTGCGCGCGTGAAGGGCGGCGCCGGCGCCGGGTCCCGGGTATTCGAGAGCCTGAAGGCGCAGGGGGTGCTGGTGAAGGACTTCTCCGGCGGCCATCCGCTGATGGAGAACTGCCTGCGCCTCACCGTCGGCGCGCCGGATGAGAATCGTATACTGCTCGCCGCACTGAAAGAGGCACTGAGATGAGAACCGCCGAGATCCAGCGCAATACCAAGGAGACGCAGATTCGCGTTCGCGTGAACCTGGACGGGACCGGCAAGGCGACGCTCGCCACCGGTATCCCGTTCCTGGAGCACATGCTCGACCAGGTGGCGCGCCACGGCATGCTCGACCTGGACATCGAGGCCAAGGGCGACTTGCACATCGATGCCCATCATACCGTCGAGGACATTGGCATCACGCTGGGCCAGGCCTTCGCCAGGGCGATCGGCGACAAGGCGGGCGTTCGCCGCTACGGCCACGCCTACGTGCCGCTGGACGAAGCGCTGTCGCGGGTGGTGATCGACTTCTCCGGCCGCCCCGGCCTCATCTACAAGGTCGAGTTCACGCGCGCCCTGATCGGCGAATTCGACGCCGACCTCGCGCGCGAGTTCTTCCAGGGCTTCGTCAACCACGCGCAGGTGACGTTGCACATCGACAACCTGCGCGGCGACAATGCCCACCACCAGTGCGAGACCATGTTCAAGGCCTTCGCGCGCGCGCTGCGCATGGCGGCGGAACCCGATCCGCGCGCCGCGGGCGCGATCCCCTCCACCAAGGGCGTGCTCTAGCCGGGAGCTGGTGGTGAGAATCGCAGTGGTGGACTACGGTATGGGCAACCTGCGCTCGGTCTCCAAGGCACTGGAGCGCGTGGCGCCGCGCGACCAGGTGCTGGTGACTTCGGACCCGGAGGCGATCCTCGCCGCCGAGCGCGTCGTCGTTCCCGGCCAGGGCGCGATGCCCGACTGCATGCGCCAGCTGGCGGCGAGCGGCGCACGCGAGGCGGTGATCGAGGCCACCCGGTCCAAGCCGTTCCTGGGCATTTGCATCGGCCTGCAGATGCTGTTCGAGCGCGGCGAGGAAGGGGACACCGCGGGCCTGGGGTTGCTCCCCGGGTGCGTGCCGCGCTTCCATGCCGGCGGGCAGAACAGCGGGCTGAAGATCCCCCACATGGGGTGGAACGAGGTGTTCCAGGATCGCCCGCACGCCATCTGGCAGGGCATCGAGGACCGCAGCCGCTTCTATTTCGTGCACAGCTACTATCCGTCGCCTTCGGACGCGGGCCTCGTCGCGGCGAGTTGCGAGTATGGCGGGCGCTTTACCTGCGCAGTGGCGCGGGATAACATCTTCGCCGTGCAGTTCCACCCCGAGAAGAGCCAGAACTCCGGCTTGCGGATGCTGGCGAATTTCGTTCAATGGCGTCCCTGATTTCCCGACCCATTCGTGCTCATCATCCCTGCCATTGACCTGAAGAACGGCCACTGCGTGCGCCTGGTGCAGGGACGCATGGATTCGGCCACGGTGTTCTCCGAGGATCCGGTCGCCATGGCCCGGCAGTGGTCCGGGCTGGGCGCGCGGCGCCTGCACATCGTGGATCTCGACGGCGCGGTGGCGGGCAAGCCAAGGAACGAGAAGGTGATCCGCGACATGATCGCGGCGGTGGGCGAGAAAACGCCGATCCAGCTGGGCGGCGGCATCCGCGACCTGGACACCGTCGAGGGCTACATCGACGCCGGCGTCGCCTACGTCATCATCGGCACCGCCGCGGTGAAGAACCCCGGCTTCCTGCAGGACGCCTGTACTGCGTTTCCGGGGCACATCATCGTCGGCCTGGACGCCAGGGACGGCAAGGTGGCGGTCGAGGGCTGGTCGAAGTTGACCGGGCACGAGGTCGCGGACCTGGCGAAGAAGTTCGAGGACTACGGTGCCGAGGCCCTGATCTACACCGACATCGGCAGCGACGGCATGATGAACGGGGTCAACATCGAGGCCACCTACAAGCTGGCGCAGCAGACGCGCATCCCGGTCATCGCCAGCGGCGGCCTGAACAGCATCAAGGACGTGCAGGCCATCTGCGCCAGGCTCGCGCCGGAGGGCGTCGTCGGCGCCATCACCGGGCGCGCGCTCTACGAGGGCACGCTCGACTTCAGGAAGGCGCAGGCGGCCGCCGACAAAGCAGTCGGGAAGGCCTGACGTGGGCCTTGCGGAAGGCGCGCGTGGGACTCGCTAAGCGGGTCATTCCGTGCCTGGACGTCACCGCCGGCCGGGTGGTGAAGGGCGTCAATTTCGTCCAGCTGCGCGACGCCGGCGATCCGGTGGAGATTGCCGCGCGCTACGACGCCGAGGGCGCGGACGAGCTCACGTTCCTGGATATCACCGCGAGTTCGGATGACCGCGACATCCTGCTGCATGTCATCGAGGCGGTGGCGGCCCAGGTGTTCATTCCGCTCACCGTCGGCGGCGGCGTGCGCAAGGTGGCCGACGTGCGACGCCTGCTCAATGCCGGGGCCGACAAGGTTTCCATCAATACCGCCGCGGTGCAGGACCCGGATCTGGTGCGCGAGGCGTCCTCCATCGTCGGCAACCAGTGCATCGTGGTCGCCATCGATGCAAAGAAATCCGGCGGCGGCTGGGAGGTCTTCACCCACGGCGGGCGCAAGCCCACCGGCCTGGACGCGGTGGCCTGGGCGCGACGCATGGTGGAGGCGGGCGCGGGCGAAATCCTGCTCACCAGCATGGACCGCGACGGCACGCGCGACGGATTCGACCTCGCGCTCACGCGCGCGGTGGCCGACGCGGTAAGCGTGCCCGTAATCGCCTCCGGCGGCGTTGGCTCGCGCGAACACCTCGCAGCGGGCGTCATTGAGGGCGGCGCCGACGCGGTACTGGCCGCAAGCGTGTTCCATTTCGGCGACTTCACGGTGCGGGATGCGAAGGAGCACATGCGGGACCGGGGCATCGAGGTGAGGCTGTGAGCGTGGACTGGCTGGACGAGGTCCCCTGGAACGAGCAGGGCCTGGTCCCGGTGGTGACCCAGGACGCCGCCAGCGGTCGCGTCCTGACGCTCGCCTGGATGAACCGGGAGGCGCTGGCGCAGACCGTGGAGACCGGCGAAGCGGTCTACTGGTCCCGCTCGCGCTCGAAGCTGTGGCACAAGGGCGAGGAATCCGGCTTCACGCAGAAGGTGCGCGAGATCCGGATGGACTGCGACGCCGACACCGTCCTGCTGCAGGTGGAGCAGGTGGGCGGCATCGCCTGCCACACCGGGCGCGAGAGCTGCTTCTACCGCAAGCTGGACGCCGGCAAGTGGGTGGAGACCGATGCGGTGCTGAAGGATCCGGCGGCCATCTATGGGACGAAAAGCGACGGGAAAGGCGGTTCGACATGAAACCGGGCATCACCGAAACGCTGGAGCGCATCGCCGCCACGATCGAGAGCCGCAAGGGTGGCGATCCGAAGGCGTCCTATGTGTCGCAGTTGCTGGCGGGCGGCGATGACGCCATCCTGAAGAAGATCGGCGAGGAGGCCACAGAGACCGTCCTGGCGGGCAAGGGCGAGGACCGCCTTCACCTGGTGCGCGAAATCGCGGACCTCTGGTTCCACAGCCTGGTCCTGCTCTCGCACAAGGGCCTTGGGCCGGGCGACGTGCTGGCGGAGCTCCACCGGCGTGAAGGCATCGCGGGGCTCGACGAGAAAGCGGCGCGGAAAGAGCGATGACGGTTCCCCGCAGTTCTCCTGACTGCATTTTCTGCAGGATCGTCCGCGGCGAGATTCCGGCGAAGAATGTCCACGAGGACGAGGACATTCTCGCCTTCCACGACGTGCGGCCGCAGGCGCCGGTGCATTTCCTGATTATTCCCAAGGAGCATGTGCCGACCCTGTACGAGGCCGGCATGGCGCAACACCGGGCGCTGGGAAAAATGCTCGCGATGGCCGGCGAGCTGGCCCGGAAAGAGGGTCTGGCGGACGGCTTCCGCACCATCGTCAACACCGGCAGGGTGGGGCATCAGGAGGTGTATCATGTTCATATGCATGTCCTCGGCGGGCCCGAGCCGCTCGGCTCGATGCTGTCGAGGCAGCGTTAGTGGTCGTACACAGGAGATCCATATGGGCTCGTTCAGCATCTGGCACTGGCTCATCGTCCTCGTCATCGTGATGCTGGTGTTCGGCACCAAGAAGCTGCGCAACATCGGCACGGACCTTGGCGGCGCGGTCCGCGGCTTCAAGGACGGCATCCGCGAGGGCGGTGACAAGGCCGCGGAAGGCGCATCCGGCGCGCAGATCAGCGGCAAGACGGTCGAGGGCGAGGTCAAGGCGAAGTCCGAGACCCGGGCCTGATCGCCGCCGCCTTCCGCTCACAGGCGCCCGCCGGGCGCCTTTTTGTTCTCTAGGGCCACTGCGTGTTCGACATCGGCTTCTCCGAACTGATGGTCATAGGGCTGGTCGCGCTGATCGTGATCGGGCCCGAGCGCCTGCCGCGCGTGGCGCGCACCCTGGGCCACCTCGCCGGGCGCCTGCAGCGCTATGTCAACGACGTCAAGGCCGACATCAACCGCGAGGTCGAGCTCGACGAGCTGCGCAAGATGCGGGATTCGGTGCAGCAGGCGGCTTCGGGGTTTGAAAGCACGGTGCAGTCTGAATTGAGCAAGACCGAGACGGATCTCAACCAGGCGGTTGAGACGGCGGCGGGGGATGCGCCGAAGTTGGACGCGGCGCAGGTTCCGGCGCCCGAGATTTCGACTGCGCCGATACAGCCGGCGCAGTCGATCGATGAAAAGCCAAAGGTGGCATGAGTACCCAGGACACCTTCGTCTCTCATCTGGTGGAGTTGCGCCAGCGGCTGGTGCGGGCGATGTCCGTGTTCCTGGTGTTCTTCGTCGCGGTGGGCTTCATCTGGCCGGGGGCTGCCGCGGTATACGACTTCCTTGCCGCGCCGCTGATGTACGCGCTGCCCGAGGGCACCAAGATGATCGCAACCGGGGTGATCACGCCGTTCATGGTGCCGGTGAAGGTGGCGGCGCTGGTGGCGTTCATGCTTTCGCTGCCCTGGATCCTGTACCAGGCCTGGGCCTTTGTCGCGCCGGGGCTTTACGAGCACGAGAAGAAGCTGGCGGTGCCGATCGTGTTCGCGAGCACAGTGCTGTTCCTGCTCGGCGTCGCGTTCTGCTATTACTTCGTGTTCGGGCAGGTGTTCTCGTTCATCCACGGCTTCGCACCCAAGTCCATCACGCCGGCGCCGGACATCGAGGCCTATTTCTCCTTCGTCATCACCATGTTCCTCGCCTTTGGCGTCACCTTCGAGATCCCGATCGTGGTGATCGTGCTGGTGCGCTCGGGGGTGGTGGGCCTGGAGAAGCTGCGCGAGGCGCGGCCCTACGTGATCGTGGGCGCCTTCGTCATCGCCGCGGTGGTGACCCCGCCCGACGTGCTGTCGCAGTTCATGCTGGCGGTGCCGATGTGCCTGCTCTACGAGGCGGGGTTGTTCCTGGCGCGCTTCATCGACAAGCGGGCGGAGGCGTCCGCGGAGGACAAGGCGGCGACCGGCGCCTGAGCGGGAAAAATGTAACCGATCGGTTACATTGAAGTCTGACCAAGGCCCCTAACGCCCGTTGAGGAAGCGCCCCACCAGCGCAAACTGGTCCGGCACATTGAGCGCGGGCGCGTGTCCGCAGCCGGGTATGGTCACCACCACCGCCTTGGGTCCGCGCGAGCGCATCTCGTCGGCCACTTCCGGCAGCAGCAGGTCCGAGCTTTCCCCGCGCAGGCACAGCGTCGGGATGGCAATCGCGTCCCAGGCTTCCCACTGGTCGTAGTCATGGGGGTGGTGGGTGAACTGCAGCGCCATGGCTGGGTCGTAGTGCGGCGTCACCTTGCCGTCAGCCGTGCGCCTGACCGAGGTTTCGGTCAGGTTGCGCCACTGTTCGTCCGAGAGCCAGCCGTAGGGCTTGTAGATGCTGCGGAAGTACTGCTCCAGCTCCCCGACGCGGTCGAACTGCGCCGGGCTGCCGGCATAGGTCCGGATGCGCTCCACCGCAGCCTCGCCCAGCTTCGGGCCGATGTCGTTCAGCACCAGGCGGCGGATGCGCCCCTTCAGCGGGCCCGCCGCGAGGTGGATGCCGATGGCGCCGCCCATCGAGGTCCCGAGCCAGTGCGCCTCGCCAACGCCCAGCTGGTCCATCAGCGCGACCGCCAGGCGGCCATAGAACGCGAGGCAGTATTCCTTCTCCGGTTGCGGGCTCCATTGCGACAGGCCGCGGCCGATGGTGTCAGGGCAGATGACGCGAAAGCGCGAGGCGAGTTGCGCGGCGATCTCGTCCATGTCGCGCCCGGTGCGCGCCAGGCCGTGCCAGGCGATCACGGTCTCGGCGTGGCCCGCGCCCCACTCCATGTAGTGGATCTCGCGGCCTTCGCAAACGAGGTAGCGCGATGCGGGGTTCATTTCCTCAGCGCCGCCCTGGCACGCAGCTGGCCGACGATGCCGGCAGGGAAGTAGTACACCGACAAGACGAACAGCACGCCGAACCACAGCAGCCACCGGTCAGGGTGGAACAGGTCCGGCAGGAGCGGCACGCCCTTCAGGGCGCCGGAGAGCGCCTTCATCGCCTCCTGCAGGTAGTTCTGCGCCACGACGAAGATCGTGGCGCCGATGACCGCGCCATACATCGTGCCCATGCCGCCGATCACCACCATCAGCAGGATGTCGATCATGATCGCGAAGTCGAGCGTGGTGTTGGGCCCGGTGTAGCGCAGCCACAGCGCGTAGAGCACGCCGGCGAGCGTGGCCACCAGCGCGCCCAGGCAGTTGGCCAGCGTCCGGTAGACCACGATGCGGTAGCCCAGCGCCTCGGCGCGGAACTCGTTCTCGCGGATCGCCTGCAGCACGCGGCCGAAGGGCGAGTTCACCACCCGCAGCAGGGCGAGGAAGAGGGCCAGCGACACCCCGAATACCAGGTAATAGGTGAGCACGCGCCCGCCCAGCGTGACCCCGAGGAAGGGCTGCTCCAGCAGGCGCCAGGCCGGGCGCAGCAGTTCGGGCACGCGGAAGGTGATGCCGTCCTCCCCGCCGGTGACGTTCGACAGTTGCGAGGCGAGGATGGCGAAAAACGAGGCCACCGCCAGCGTGATCATGGCGAAGAAGATGGCCTTCACGCGCAGCGAGAACAGGCCGATCAGGAACGAAAGCGCCAGCGACAACAGCAGCGCTACCGCCGTGCCCACCGCGATCGCGCTCCAGCCGGCTTCCATGCGCGACAGGGCGATGGCCACGCCGTAGCCGCCGATGCCGAAGAACATGGTGTGCGCGAAGGACACGATGCCGGTGTAGCCCAGCAGCAGGTCGTAGCTGGCCACCAGCAGGATGAACACGCAGACCTTGGCCGCGACGTCCAGCGGCCGCGTGCCGGGGAACAGGAACGGCGCCAGCGCGAGGCCGGCGAGGATCGCGAGCAGCGCGATGCCGAGGACGCGGCTGCGCGGGAAGTCGGCGGAAATGAGGGAGCGAATCATTGCTTCGAAACCGGATACAGGCCCTGCGGACGCCACAGCAGGATCAGCACCATCAACAGGATGTTGGAGCCGAGCGCGACCTTGGGCGCGAGGTAGCCCACGTAGTTGGCCACCAGCCCGACCAGCAGCGCGCCGGCGACGCAGCCGCCGATGGAGCCCAGGCCGCCGATGATGATGACGATGAAGATGAGCACCATCATGTTGGCGCCGATGTGGACCGTGACGCTTTCCTGGTACATCCCCCAGAGCGCGCCGCCCAGGCCGGCGAGGGCGGAGCCGGCGACGAACACGCCGACGAACAGGCGCCGGATGCGGTAGCCCATTGCCTCCACCATCTCCTTGTTCTCGACCCCGGCGCGGATCAGCAAGCCGATCTTGGTGCGGTTCAGCACCAGCATCATGGCGGCGAACACCACCAGGCCGATCGCGACCGCGATCAGGCGGTATTTCTCGATAGCCATGTCGCCGACGATGAAGGCGCCGCGCAGGGATGCCGGTCGCGCCAGTGGCTGCAGGTCCGGTCCCCAGAAGACGTGGATCAACTGCTCGGCCACGATCATGCCACCGGTGGTGATCAGGATCTGCTTCAGGTGCTGGCCGTAGACCGGGCGGATGATGACGCGCTCGAAGAACCAGCCCAGCAGCCCGGCGACCACCATCGCCGCCAGCATCGCCGGCAGCACCGCGGCGAGGTTGGCCAGGAAGGAATCGGCGCCGGCGGCCGCGGAGAACAGCCGGATCGTCGACATCGCCATGTAGGCGCCGATGGCGATGAACAGGCCGTGGGCGAAGTTCATCACGTCCATCAGGCCGAAGACGAGCGTCAGGCCCGAGGCCATGATGAAGATGAGCAGGCCCATGGCGAGGCCCGCGATGGTCAGCGTGACCCAGGTGGAGGGGCTGCCGATCATCGCCAGCGCCCCCAGCGCCACCGCTGCCAGCAGCGCGAGCGGGATCCAGTCAATGCGCTGGCCTTCGATAGCCTTCATTGCTGGGCTTCCCGGCTCACTGATGCGCCTCCAGCGACAATCCGAGCAGCTTCGTCTGCAGGGCTTCGTCCGCCGCCAGCTCGGCCATGCGCCCGGTGTGCACGATGCGCCCGGCGTCCATCACCGCCACGGAATCGCCCAGCGACCGGGCGGCATGGAAATTCTGCTCCACCATCAGGATGGTGGTGTCGGTCTGCTTCAGCTCGGCGAAAGCCTCGATCAGGTTGTTGATGATCGCCGGCGCGAGGCCCTTGGTCGGCTCATCGATCAGGATGAGCTTCCTTGGCTCCACGATGGCGCGCGAAATCGCCAGCATCTGCTTCTGCCCGCCCGAGAGCAGGCCCGCGGGCAGGTGCCAGAATGTCTTCATCGGCGGGAAGAAGCGGAAGATCCGCTCCAGCCGCTCCCCGGCGGGCGGCCCGTTGCGCGCCGCCAGCACCAGGTTCTCCTGCACCGTGAGGCCGGCGAAGATGCCCATGGACTCGGGCACGTAGGCGATGCCGAGGTTCGCGATGTCCGGCGTCTCGCGCCGCGTGATGTCGGCGGACTCGAGGCGGATCGATCCCGCCGAGGCGCGCCACAGGCCGAGGATGGTGCGCAGCGTGGTGGTCTTGCCCGCGCCATTGCGTCCCAGCAGCATGGTCAGTTCGCCGCGCGGCACCGCAAAGTCCACGCCCTGCAGGATGTGGTACTGGGCGATGTGCGTATGCACGCCGGACAGCTCGAGGAGCGCGTCAGCCACCGGCGGGGATCCCAAGGTAGGCTTCCTGCACCACTGGCGAGGCGATCACCTCGGCCGGCTCGCCGTCGGCGACCAACTGGCCCTGGTGCAGGACGATGATGCGGTCGGCCAGGGACCGCACCACGTCCATCTTGTGCTCCACCAGCAGCACCGTCTTGTCCTTGCCCGCCTTGATCTCGTGGATCAGGTCCAGGATCACCGGCACCTCGTCCACGCTCATGCCCGCGGTGGGCTCGTCGAACATGAAGATTTCGGGCTCGAGCGCAAGCAGGATCGCGACCTCGAGCTTCCTCTGGTCGCCGTGCGACAGCGCCGAGGCGAGCGTGTGGCGGCGCTCGGCGAGCGCGACGCGCGCGAGGCAGTTCTCGGCGCGCTCCACCAGTTCGACGTGGCTGCCCCACATGGACACCAGGTTGAGGCCGGTGCCGGTGCGCGCCTGCACCGCGAGGCGCACGTTCTCCAGCACGGTGAGGTTGGGAAAAAGGTTGGTGAGCTGGAAGGCCCGCCCCATGCCCTTGCGGGTGCGCACCGGCGCCGGATCGCGGGTGACGTCCTCGCCATAGAGCAGCACCTGGCCGTCGCTCGCGGGCAGCTGCCCGGAGATGAGGTTGAAGTAGGTGGTCTTGCCCGCGCCGTTGGGACCGACGATGGCGGTGAGCGTGCCCGGCTCGAAGCGGCAGCTCACCGCATCCACGGCGACATGGCCGCCGAAGCGGATCGTCAGCCCGCGCGTTTCCAGGACAGGGTGCTGCCCAGCCATGGCGCTTCCCGGTTTGCGGTTGGGGAGGGGGCCATGGGGGAACCGTAGGGTTCCCCCATTCCGAGCCCGTTTAGCGCTTGTTTCTGACCGGGACCGGAATTTCCCTGGCCGGAATTTCGCGCACCAGCTCCAGCAGGTCCCACTCGCTCGCCTGCGCCTTCTTGATGCGGAAGTGGTACATGTTCTGCATCGCCTGGTGGTCTTCCTTGCGGAAGGTCATGGTGCCCTTGGGCGACTCGAAGCTCATGCCCGCCATGGCCGCGATCAGCTTCTCGGTATCGGTGCCGCCGGCCTTCTTGATGCCCTCGACCACCGCGATCCCCGCCGCCATGCCGCCGGCGGTGAAGAAGTCGGGCAGCGCGCCGCCGTAGCGCTTGCGGTGCTCGGCGACCAGCCACTCGTTCACCTTGTTCTTCGGGAAGCCGTAGTAGTAGTAGATCGCGCCCTCTGCGCCCGCGAGGTCCTTCCAGCCCTTCATCACCGGCAGGATGTTGCCGCCGGGGGCGAGCTTGATGCCGAAGCGCTCGGGCTTGAGGTCGTGGATCTTGGTCGCCGGGTTCGCGCCCGCCCAGATGATGGCGAGGATGCGGGTGCCCTTCTTGTCCTTCAGCACGTCGAAGATGCGCTGCGAGGGCGCGGTGAAGTCCGTGGTGGCCTGCGGCACGTACTCCTCATGCACGATCTGCGCCTTGCTGCCGACCGCCGCGAGCGTATCCTTGAAGGCCTTCACGCCGTCGCGGCCGAACGCATAGTCCTGCGCCAGCATCGCGATCTGCGCATCAGCCGGCAGCGACACCGCGCCGGCGACCGCGTCCTGGGTCGAGCTGCGCCCGGTGCGGAAGATGTAGCGGTTCCAGTTGGCGCCGGTGATGGTGTCGGCCACCGCGGGCTCCACCAGCAACACTTTCTTGTACTCCTCGGCCACCGGCAGCATGGCGAGGGCGACGCCCGAGCCGGTGGGACCGATGGCGAGGTCGGCCTTGTCGTCGCCGAACGCGGCCGCGAGCTGCGACTTGCCCGCGTCGGGCTTGAACTGGCTGTCCCTCTCGATCACCACGATCTTGCGGCCCAGCACCGTCATCGAACCGCCGGTCGCGTACTCCAAGCCCAGCATCAGGCCGGCGTGGGTCTGCTTGGCGTAGGCCTCAAGGGGGCCGGTCTTGTCGTAGACGTGGGCGAGCTTGATGTCCTGGGCAAAAGCCAGGCTGGTGGCGCCCGCGAGCGTGGCCGCGGCGAGCAGGTTGGTCAGGCGTTTCATGTTCCCTCCTAGGAATGAGAAAGCTGAAGAAGCACTACGCAACCCCTGTGCCACCTGGTCGGAGGTTTGAAAACAAAAGGAATTATTTAATGTGAGCGACTACTTCAGTCATTTAGTGTCTGATATCTGGACGAACGAGTGTATGAAAGTCATACATCGTGCCTAATTTCCGGACATTTGCTTGTCTACAGCCAGCTTCTCGTAAAGCGTGGCGCGCGAGATGCCCAGCATTTTTGCCGCCGAGACCTTGTTGCCCTTGGTGGCGGCGAGCGCCGACTGGATGGTGCTGCGCTCCAACTCCGCAATCAACTGCGGCAGCGGGCGCATTTGCGCCACCTGGACAGGCTCTGCCCTGGCTTGCGCGACCGGGAGCACCCGGGCGAAGTCCTCGGCGCCAAGGCGCGCATTGTCGGTGAGCATCGCCGCCTGCTCCAGCACGTTGCGCAGTTCGCGGATGTTCCCCGGCCAGGCGTGTGCGGCGAGTACCGCCAGCGCCGAGGGGGCAAGCTCGCGCTGCGGCATTCCGGTGCGCTCGGCGATGGATTCCAGCAGGCTTTCGGCGAGGGCCTCCAGGTCGGCAAGCCGCTCGCGCAGCGGCGGCACCCGCACCGGCAGCACGTTGAGCCGGTAGTAAAGATCCTCGCGAAAGCGGCCCTCGGCGACCATCGCCTTAAGGTCGCGGCTGGTGGCGGCGAGCACGCGCACGTCAACCTTGGTCACCTTGTTCGAGCCCAGGGGCTCGATCTCCTGCTCCTGCAGCGCGCGCAGGAGCTTCGCCTGCAGCGATGGCGGCATGTCGCCCACCTCGTCCAGGAACAGCGTACCGCCGTCGGCGAGCTTGAACTTGCCTTCGCGGCCCTTGCGGTCGGCCCCGGTATAGGCGCCGGGCGCGACGCCGAAGAACTCCGCCTCCAGCAGCGTCTCGGGCACTGCCGCCAGGTTGACCCCGACGAACGGATTCGCGGCGCGCGCCGAACTGGCGTGGATGGCGTGCGCGAGCAACTCCTTGCCGGTGCCGGTTTCGCCGAGCAGCAGCACCGTGGAGCCGGTCTGCGCGGCGCGGCGCGCCTGGCGCTTCACTTCCAGCGCCGAGGGGCTTGAGCCGATGAAGCTGGCGAAGGTGTACTTGGTGCGCCGCTGCGCCGCCAGCTGGCGCCGGGCGTCGTCGAGGTCCGTCTGCAGGCGCGCGAACTTGGCGATCAGCGGCTGCAGCGTGGTCTCCGGGTGGTCGAACAGCACCATGCCCAGCACGCCGATGATGCCGCCGGCCTCGTCGCGCAGCGGAATGCGCGAGACCACGAAAGTGCCCGCCTTGTTGGTGAGGAGATCGATCAGGATCGGCTTGCCGGTCTCCAGCACGTGGCGCATCAGCGTGTTGGGCACCACTTCCTCGACCGGGCGGCCGACGAAATCCTCCTCGCGCGCGAAGCCCAGGGCCGGCAGGAAGCGCTTGTACTGGTCGTTGACCCAGACCACGCGCCCGGCGCGGTCCACCAGCATCATGCCCTCGCTCATGCTGGAGAAGAGATCGAACATGGAGCGCGCCGCCAGCTTTAGGACGCTCGCGGCGTCTTTAGGGAGTTCGGACTTTTTCATTCCACCCGGCTCTGCGGCTTGGGGCGCCGCCCGATGGTGATCGGGAGTTCCACCATCTCGCCGCGCCGGCTCACCCGGAGCATGGCGCTGCGCCCAGGCTCGATCCCGGCCACCACGTCCAGCACGCCCTGCGGATCGGCGACTTTGCGGCCGTCAATGGCGAGCAGGACGTCCCCGGGCTTTGCCCCTGCCTTGTCCGCGGGGCTGCTGCGCACCACGCCGCCGATGATGGCGCCCTCGGGCGTGGCGAGCTTGAACGACTCGGCGAGCGCAGGGGTAAGCGGTTGCAGCTCGACCCCGATCCAGCCGCGCGTCACCGCGCCGCTCTTGATGATCTGCTCCAACACCATCTTCGCGGTCGACACGGGGATGGCGAAGCCAATCCCCATGGACCCCCCGGTCTGCGAGTAGATGGCGGCGTTGATTCCGACGAGGTTGCCGCGCGAATCGACCAGCGCGCCGCCGGAGTTCCCGGGGTTGATCGCGGCGTCGGTCTGGATGAAGTTCTCGAAAGTGTTGATCCCGAGTCCCGAGCGCCCCAGCGCCGAGACGATGCCCGAGGTCACTGTCTGGCCGAAGCCAAAAGGGTTGCCGATGGCGAGCACGACGTCGCCCACGCGCAGCGTGTCCGACGAGCCGAAGGAAACGGCGCGCAGGTTCTCGCCCTGGACGCGAAGCACCGCAAGGTCGGTGTCCGGGTCATTGCCGACCACCTTGGCGAGCAGCTTCTTGCCGTCGGGCAGCGCCACCTCGATTTCGTCGGCGGTTTCCACCACATGGTTGTTGGTGAGGATGTAGCCCGCCGGACTGACGATCACGCCCGATCCGAGGCTGGTCGCCTTCTGCGCCTCGTCGGCGAAGCGGTCGCCGAAGAAGCGCCGCAGCGTCGGATCGATGAGCAACGGGTTGCGCGAGCGCACTTCCTTGGAGGTGACGATGCCGACCACGGAGGGCATCGCTTTGATCACCGCGTCATGGTAGGAGTCGGCGCGCGCACCCGGTGCGGGCACGGCGGCGGGGTCCGCCGCCGGCGGCGTCTGCAGGATGGGCACGATCTCGCCCACGCCCTTGGCGGGCAGCCACTCCGGCTTCAGCGTCGCGACGACGAACAGGGCCGCGAGGCACACGGTCGCGGTCTGCGCGAAGATCAGCCAGAGGCGGGTCATGGCGAGGTCATGGCGAGGTCATGGGAGGAGATGCCAATCTAGCATGAATCACCTTTCATTTTAGGCACTTAGGCGCGAAATCGTGGACTTTCCCGCAGCGGCTCGCTAAAATCCGCGTTCTCTTCTGAAAACAAGCCCCCAGAGCCCCCGACATGAGCGAAGCCAAGATGGACAAATCGCGGCGCAACCTGATTGCCGCCACCGCCGCCGTGGGTGCCGCTGCCGGCGCCGGTGCCGCCGTGCCCTTCGTCTGGAGCTGGTGGCCCTCCGAGCGCGCGAAGGCCGCAGGCGCGCCGGTGGAGGTGGATGTCTCTCGCATGGAGCCGGGCGAACTGAAGGTCATCGAGTGGCGCGGCAAGCCTGTGTGGGTGGTCCGCCGTACCAGGGAAATGCTGGACTCCCTCAAGGCGGTGGCCGCCAATCTCACCGATCCGTCCTCGTCCGCTTCCGCGCAGCCCGAATACGCGAAGAACGAGACCCGCGCGCTCAAGCCCGAGTACATGGTGATGGAGGGCGTGTGCACGCACTTGGGCTGCTCGCCGCAGCTGAAGGGCGTCGACGCCAAGGGCGAGATGGGCGGGGATTGGGCCGGCGGTTTCTACTGCCCCTGCCACGGTTCCAAGTTCGACTACGCCGGCCGCGTGTTCAAGGGGGCGCCTGCGCCGCTCAACCTGCCGGTGCCGCCGCACACCTACCTGTCCGAGGGCACCATTCTCATCGGCGACGACAGGAAGGGGGCGTAGACGCATGAACCGCCTGCTGACTGCCGCCTGGGACTGGTTCGACGCGAGGATGCCCTCGGTCGGCGAGGAGTTCCGCAAGCACGCCTCCGAGTACTACGCGCCGAAGAACTTCAACTTCTGGTACTACTTCGGCGCCCTGTCGATGCTGGTGCTCGCGATCCAGATCGTCTCGGGCATCTACCTCACCATGAGCTACAAACCCGACGCCGGGCTCGCCTTCGGCTCGGTCGAGTACATCATGCGCGACGTGCCGGGCGGCTGGCTGATCCGCTACATCCACTCCACCGGAGCCTCGGCGTTCTTCGTCGTGGTCTACCTGCACATGTTCCGCGGCATGCTCTACGGCTCCTACAAGCAGCCGAGGGAACTGGTGTGGATCTTCGGCGTCCTGATCTACCTCACGCTGATGGGCGAGGCCTTCTTCGGCTACCTCCTGCCCTGGGGCCAGATGTCCTACTGGGGCGCGCAGGTGATCGTGAACCTGTTCGGCACCATCCCGTTCATCGGCCCGGACCTCGCCATCTGGATCCGCGGCGACTACGTGGTCGGCGACGCGACGCTGAACCGCTTCTTCGCCCTGCACGTGATCGCGCTGCCGCTGGCGCTGCTGGGCCTGGTGGCGGCGCACATCCTGGCGCTGCACGACGTCGGCTCCAACAACCCCGATGGGATCGACATCAAGAAAAAGAAGGACGCCAACGGCCATCCGCTGGACGGGGTGCCCTTCCATCCCTACTACACGGTCAAGGACATCGCCGGCGCGGTGGTGTTCCTCGCGGTGTTCTGCTCGATCCTGTTCTTCGCGCCGGAGATGGGGGGCTACTTCCTCGAGTACAACAACTTCATTCCCGCCGATCCGCTGAAGACGCCCGAGCACATCGCGCCGGTGTGGTACTTCACGCCCTACTACTCCATCCTGCGCGCGGTGCCGCCCCTGTTCAATTCGCAGTTCCCGGGGGTGATGGCGATGGGGCTCGCCACCATGATCCTGTTCTTCCTGCCCTGGCTGGACCGCAGCCCGGTGCGCTCGATCCGCTACCGCGGCGTGTACTACAAGAGCGCGCTGGCGATGTTCGTGGTCGTGTTCCTGGTGCTGGGCTACCTCGGGGTCAAGCCGACCACGGTGTGGGGCCAGTTCGGCTTCGATGCCTTCTTCCTCGACACCAAGGACATCGCCACCTGGGCGGCGCGGGTGTGCACGGTGCTGTACTTCGGCTTTTTCTTCCTCATGCCCTGGTACACCGCCATCGACCAGTGCAAGCCGGAACCTGAGAGGGTGACGTGATGAAAAAGCTGCTCCTCGCCCTTCTGTTCGCGCCGCTGCTTGCCTGGGGCGCTGGCGGCGGCTACCGCCTCGACCATGCGCCGATCGACCCCAACGACCTGGTGAGCCTGCAGTCGGGGGCGCGCACTTTCGTCAACTACTGCATGAACTGCCACGGCGCGCAGTACATGCGCTACAACCGGCTCACCGACATCGGCCTGACGGAAGCGCAGATCCGTGACAACTTCATCTTCACCGGCGACAAGATCGGCGACACCATGAAGGTGGCGATGACGGCGAAGGACGGCAAGGCCTGGTTCGGCGTGCCGCCGCCCGACCTGTCGGTGATCGGCCGCTCGCGCGGCGCCGACTGGCTCTACACCTACCTGCGCACCTTCTACCGCGATCCCAAGACGGTGACCGGCTGGAACAACGCCGCGTTCCCGCAGGTGGCGATGCCGCACGCGCTGTGGACCCTGCAGGGAGAGCGCGGATTGGAGATCGTCAAGTCCAAGGACAAGTCCGGCCACGAGACCGTCGAGTACAAGTGGAACCAGCTCTCCCCCGGCACGCTGGACACGGTGCAGTACGACGTGCTGACGCGCGACCTGGTGAACTTCCTCGTCTACGTGGGCGAGCCGGTGGCCGGCAAGAGGAAGAGCATCGGCATCGTGGTCCTGTTCATCCTCGGCATCCTGTTCATCTTCGCCTACGCGCTGAAGAAGGAATACTGGAAAGACGTCAAGTAGCCGCCTCTCCGACGCCACAAAAGCCGGGCGCCGCCCGGCTTTTTTCTCTGTCATCTGAAAGACCCGCATCATGATGCAACTGTATTCCGGAACCACCTGCCCCTTCAGCCACCGCTGCCGCTTCGTGCTCTACGAGAAGGGCATGGACTTCCAGGTCATCGACGTCGACATGTACAACAAGCCCGAGGACCTGGCGGTGATGAACCCGTACAACCGCCTGCCGGTGCTGGTCGAGCGGGACCTCGTCCTCTACGAGTCGAACATCATCAACGAGTACATCGACGAGCGCTTTCCGCACCCGCAGCTGATGCCCGCCGACCCGGTGATGCGCGCCCGCGCGCGCCTGATGCTGTTCAACATGGAAGTCGAGCTGTTCTCCCAGATCGAGGCGCTGGAGTCGGGCAAGGAAAAGCAGGTCGAGCGCGCCAAGCAGCAGGTCCAGGACCGCCTGGTCGAGTTGGCGCCCGTGTTCACCAAGACCAAGTACATGCTGGGCGACGACTTCACCATGCTCGATGTCGCCATCGCGCCGCTGCTCTGGCGCCTGGACCACTTCGGCATCAAGCTGGGCAAGCCCGCGGCGGCGCTGATGAAGTACGCCGAGCGTATCTTCTCGCGCCCCGCCTTCATCGAAGCCCTGACCCCGTCCGAGAAAGTGATGCGGAAGTAAAACAGGGACAGTCCACGTTTATTGCAATGTCCAACGCCGAGATCCCCACCAAGCCCTACCTGCTGCGCGCCCTGTACGAGTGGTGCGTGGACAACGGCTACACCCCGCACCTCGGGGTGAAGGTGGATTCGCAGGCGCAGGTGCCCTCGGAGTACGTGAAGGACGGCGAGATCACCCTCAACATCGCGCCCTCGGCGGTGCACAAGCTGCAGATGGGCAACGAGCTGATCGAGTTCTCGGCCCGCTTCGGCGGCGTCGCGCGGCAGATCGTGGCGCCGGTGCCCAGCGTGTTCGCGCTCTATGCGCGCGAGACCGGGCAGGGCATGACCTTCGAGGTGGATACGCCCAAGCCCCTGGTGCAGGCCGCGGCCGAGGCGGAGCCTTCCGTGCCGGTGCTCACCGCGCCGGCGGTGCTGGTGCCCTCCAGGGACGCGACACCTTCGGTGCCGGCGCCCGCGCCGGAGCCCACGAAGCCCACCGGCGGCAAGCCTCAGCTGAGGCGCATCAAGTAGGCGCATAATCCGCGCGCGGCGGCACCTCGCTGCACGCAGTCCGGCCGGCTTAGCTCAGTTGGTAGAGCAGCGGTTTTGTAAACCGAAGGTCGCGGGTTCGATTCCTGCAGCCGGCACCAGAGAATGGATCTCAAATTCAGATAGATAGGCTATATTTTCAGAAATCCAAATTGAACCGGCGTCTACTTCACAACAATCAAACAAGCGTAAACTTCAACGGATTCTAGATTCGAGCGCGCGAATGGTTCTAGAAGTGGCGATTCGCCGACTTCTAACGCGATTGGAGTTTCGCTTCCGATGAGGGAAGCTCAGGGGTAATCGCTATCATGCTTCTTGATGAAGAAATTGCAAAATTTAAATCACTGAAACTTGCGGGATATTCGGTGACGATTCGGATGAAGTTGCCGATTGACCGAGACGCAGCGCTTCGAGGGTTCGCTAGTTTCCAGTCTGACTTCCCGTCATTTCAGTCAAGCAAAATGCGAAACGAAGGGGATGAGATTGCTGTAAATACGAAAGGATCCGGAGCGCTGGACGGCGCATTTCTTCGGCTCAAGAGTTTCAACTTTCTTGATCTTACGTGGGGAAAAGGTGCGTCGTTTGATTCTTCAGTCGATGTTTCTAGGGCTTTGAACTGTATTCAAGACGGCTTTTCGATTCATCCCTTTGCTATCGAAAGTCTGGACTTTCGTGTCCATCTGTACTCGGAGTGGAAGGGGCAGCACTATCAAGCGATACTCGACACGTATTACGCTGGTTCGCCGCTGCGTCAACTCTTTGATCCAGGTCGGGTAATTGATCTGGGGATTGATATTCGTGGTCGTATTGACGACGAACGAATTGCTGTCCTTGCAGTCGCAAGTGACTTAACGGTGGATGAGATTGCTGACGCGAAGTACGACAACTCCAGACTGAAAGTGTTGCTTGCATTTGGGCTTGTAAATGGCTTTAGTGCTTCAACTCGCCTTTCCGACGCAATGACGCGTCATCTGGAGATTGCTCTCGAATTCGCGCGAAATAGGTTTATTCCGTTCGTATGCATGCCTTTGGACGAACTCTTAACATCTCGAGCGTGAGCTGAGCATGATTCGTGTGCGGAGGGAAAGGTGAAGATTGATCCGAGTGACTCACTTCTCAACTTCCTGCTATCCATATATCAATCTACTCATGGATTCGTTGTTGTAATGTTGGCGGTGATCCTAGTCGGATACTCAATCTTTAGTCGAGTGAGAGATGACCGAGTGCTCGATCGCTCGCTCGATCTGGTGGAAAAGACAGTTCTAAATGTCCTCGAGCGCGTCGAGAGAAATACATTGAGAATTGCGGATTCAATTGAGCAATTCGTACGCCGTATCTAGCCCAAACATGATGTACACATCGTTCTTGGTGCTGATAGTTCTGGTTTGGATTGTTGCCACGGCGTTTTCCGAGAATCGGCGTCGTAAGTTACGAACGCGTGCGGTGTTGCTTGCGAGTCGAATTGAAGACGTAGCACGCAGAGTTGATCAAATTGCTATATCCCGACTGGAGAGGGCGATAGTTCGTCAGAATAGTGAGATTCAGTCTGCACCAAAAGATATTTCGCAATTGGTGTTGGTTAGTGAATCAGTTGTGTACACAAAACAGGTCTCAAGAACTTGGTTAGACCCGAGATCATCAACCTATTACACTATTTCTAGTATTCCGGATGTGATGGTAGACGCTTACGAGATTGCGTTCGACGATATTCGAGTGTTGATAGATAGTAAGCGCAGGGAGTTGGAATCCAATCCCCGTGGCCATTCTCCAATGGAGTCGAATGTCACAGATCTTTTTGGTCCCGGTCGTCAAAGGAAGTTTGGATCCCGCTAGGAGTTTCAAGCTTGGGATTTGGACGTATTCGCAATGGCTTGAGAACCTTGAGGCGCATTTGCAGGGAAACTAGCGGGAGCTTGATCTTGGTGTGTTGGAGTTTTGTAACTCCCGAGATGTATTCGATCTTTCGTGTGGCCTAATTCCTTGAGGCGCATCCGGCTTCACCTCCCGCAGCTGCCGCTCGCTCACGTTCTCCAGCCGCTGCCGCTCGCCGAGCTGGCGTGACTCCAGTTCCACCCGCCGCTTCGTATCCGACGGCGGCACTTTCGACGCCTCGATCGACTGCCGCAGCTGCAAATTGAACTGCTCCGACTGCTGCTGGCGTTGGATCAACTCGCGCTGGATGGCCTGATCCTGCGCCAGCACGACGGGCGCAACGAGCAGAAGGAGGAGCGCGGACCTCATGTCGTTGTGGCAGACAGCGCGGCGCAGAGTTCCCGCAATCGCGTTCGTTCCGCCGCACTGATCCCCTCCGGATCAAACCGGTACCGGCTGTGCAGCCGCAAGGCGTCGCGCAATGCCTCCCGTTTCTCCGGTGGAACAGCCTTCCCGACCCGCTCCACCCACCGCGCTTGTGCCTCGCTCGCCTCCCGCGCCGGCAACGCCTTCTCCACCGCGTAGAACTCCGAATCCTCCCCCGGATAGCGCCGCCACACTGCCGCGGACGACGCTTCCTCCCGCACCCGCCTCCGCCCCCTGAACACGCTCCACGCGAGGTAGATCGCCAGCACCACCAGCACCCCGTACCACGCATCCCCCGCCTTGAATTCCCCGCGCTGCGACCAGCGGAAGCCCGCCCAGCGCAGCAGGTCCGAGATGCCCTGCCATAGCGGCGCGTCTTTCGCTTCTTCCTCGAACCACGCCGCGGGGGTGGTGTCGAGATCCACCCACGCCAAGCCGTCCCACACTCGCGTCCACGCATGCGCATGCCGCGCCCGTACGACGTAGGCTGCTTCCAGGCGGCTGTATTCCTGCACCGAGAAGCCGGTGGCGTAGCGCGCCGGGACGCCGGCGGCGCGAAGCAGCAGGGTGGAGGCGGCGGCGAAGTATTCGCAGTGGCCGCTGCGTGAGCGGTTCAGGAAATCGCCGAGCGCGGATTCGCCGGCCGGCACGGCGCGCTCACGGAAGGTGGAGTAGGAGAAGCCGCCGAGGAAGCGCTCGACGCGGCGCATGGCTTCCGCCGCGGGCAATCCCCTCAATCCAAGGTCGGCCGCGGCGCGCTCGAACAGCTGGCGCTCGGTGGTCGGCACGAGGACGTCGTCCTCGTCCGGCGCCGCGTAGCCGGCGATGGCGCCACCGCCCTGCGCTTCGTAGCTGGTCCAGTCCACCGGCAACTGGATGTGGACGCTGCCAAGAACGTTCCGGCGCATGGCGTTGGCGGGCAGCTCGGCGAGACGCGTGGTGCCCGGCGGCAACGCCAGCAGCGCGCGGCCAGAATCCATGCGCGTGGCGATGCGCAGTTTCCATTGCGGCACGCCCGGTTCGAGGTTCCAGGTGAGGTTGTCGGCCTCCGAGCGGACCTCTTCCATCGGCGCGCCGCGGGCGATCCAGACGTTGCCCGCCATGGCGTTGTAGCTGGAACGATGCAGCAGGCGCACCCGGCCGGATTCCTCCGGCGGCACGAAGACGCGCAGTACGATGGCGTCGTACTGCTTCAGGCGGCCCACCGATCCGATCTCGGTGCGGCTGCGGTAGGGATCGGAGTCCATGACCCGCAGGTTGAGGTCGAGGATCCAGTCCTCGATGTTCGCCTGAAGTTGCGCGAGCCCGAGGTGGCCGGCGTGCCCGATGCCGGCGGCGGCGACCAGCATCGCCGCGCCGGCCGCGAGGCTGCCGTGCCGGGGCCGCAGCGGATGGAGCAGCAGCGCGGTGGCGAGCACGATGCCGGCGTAGTACCAGGGGCCGCGGTCGTTGGCGACCCCGGCGGCGAGCAGCGTGAGCACGAGGTAGACCGCGGCGACGTCCACCATCGGGTCCACGGTGTCCGGGCGAACGCGCTTCAGCTTCCTCATGTGCCGGAACAACGCCGAGAGCGGGATGCGGCCTTCGCGCGACAGCAACTGCGCGGCGAGGATGGGCGAGAGCGCCGCCGGCAGCCAGACAAAGGCCTGCAGGATGCCGTGCGCGATGCCGCGGTTCGCCGCCAGGATCGCGGCCAGGAGGATGAAGCCGATGGTGGACAGGTCGGCGATGGTGGCGTGCTGCTCGGGTCCGAGGTCGAAGCGCAGGCGCGCGCGCGCCGCCAGCGCGACCAGCAGCGCCAGCACCGCGCCGACGGCGGGGTGCCCGGTCTGCCAGCCCCAGAACAGCAGCCCGGCGCCGATCAGGACGGAGGGAGCGTTCACGCCATCGCCGCCAGTCCGCGCTCGATCTCGCCCGGGTGCAGCGCGGTCACGCCGTGCGGCAGCCCGGCGGGCTTGTCTTCGGCGCGGCAGACCAGCATCGCGCGCACTTCGCCGCCGGCGGCGCGCAGGCCGGCGATGAACGCGCGCCGGGGCTCGTCCCATGCCGACAGGATCACGATGACGCTGGACAGGCTCGCGCGCCGCGACAACACCGCCTGCGCCAGCGCGGGGAACTGCGCCGGATCGCTCGGGCCGATGGCAGCCAGCACCTCCAGCATGTGCTCGGATTGCATCCGGCCGCGGCCCGCCGTATAGGTCCGGATCTCGCCTCCCACGAACAGGAGGTCGAGCAGGCATTCGTGGGTATCGATGGTGTAGACGAAGGACGCCGCCAGCGCGACCACATCCTCGAAGGCCGCGTCCCAGGCGCTGTCCTGCGTGCGCACGCCGGTGTCCAGCACCAGCGCATGGCGCTCGAAGAACTCGTCCTGGTATTCCTTCACCACCGGCTTGCCGGTGCGGGCAAAGCTCTTCCAGTGCACTTGCTGCAGCGGGTCGCCAGGCCGGTAGTCGCGCAAGGCAAGGAACTCCTCGGAATCGCCCACCGAGGCGGCCTGCGACACGCCTCCGGGCTGGTATTTGCGCTTGCCTGGCAGCACCAGTTCCGGCAGCCGGTAGCGCCTGGGCAGCGCGATGACCCGCGCCGGCAGGCTGAGCAGCGCCAGGCTCTTCACCAGGCCCGTCGGATCGCCGCGCGAGAAGGTGAGCCCGGCGAGTTCGAGGCGTCCGCGCCGCCTCGGCACGAAGGATTGCTTCAGGCTCACGCGCTCCCCGGGCGCGAGCACGCCGACCTCGGCCGGCTCAACGCCGCCCGGCAATCGGCGCTCGATCAGCCAGCGCCAGCGGAAGTAGCCCACGTTGCGGTCCCACCAGTTGCGCCGTTCCTCGCCCGGTTCGCGCACGCGGCGGAACTCCTCGAACGCCGGCCGCGGATCGCGGAAGCGCTCGGTGACCGCGGCGTCCGCCACCGGGCGCGAGCCCCGGTTGAGCACCGTCACGCGATAGGTGAAGGGCTCGCCCGCGGTGGCGTAGCGCGGCATGTCGCGGCTCGCGCCCAGTCCGCGCAGGCGCGGGCGCAGCGCGAGGCTCGCGCCCCAGGCAAGCGCGAGCAGCGCGGCAAGGAAGGTGAAGGCGCGGTAGGTGACCGTCTGGTTGGTGTCCAGGCCGGCCGCCGCGGCCGCGGCCGCCGTCCCGAGCGTGATCCAGCCTGCGAGCGTGAGGCGCTCGCGCAGCCAATGGTCGAGCGCGCTCATCGCGCGCAGGGCAAGGAAGGTGAACCGGCGCATTCGGCTCCCCGCGCCGCCCGCTAGGCCGGGACCGGCACCTCGCGCACGATTTCGGCCACCAGGCTCGCACCCGAGGCGCCGGCGAACTTCGCCTGCGGATCGAGCACGATGCGGTGCGCGAGCACCGGCACCGCCAGTTCCTGCACGTGCTCGGGCCGGACGTACTCCTCGCCATCGTAGAGGGCCAGGGCCTTGGCGGCGTGGTCCAGCGCGAGCGAGGCGCGCGGGCCGCAACCGAGCTGGACCTGGGGTGCACCGCGGGTGCGGCGTACCAGCTCCACGATGTACCGGCGCAGTTCAACGGCGACGCGAACCTGGCGCACGCGCGCCTTCAGCGCCAGCACCTCTTCATGCGAGGCCACGGCTTTGAGCGCCGCGAGCGGATGTCCCAGGTCCTGCGCCGCCAGCACCTCGGCCTCGACCTCGGCATCGACGTAGCCCAGCGCGAGGCACATCGCGAAGCGGTCCATCTGCGCCTCGGGCAGGGGATAGGTGCCGCGGAACTCGACCGGGTTCTGCGTCGCAATGACGAAAAAGAGATCGTCCATCGGATGCGTGCGGCCTTCCACCGAGACCTGGGCCTCGGCCATCACCTCCAGCAGCGCGGACTGGGTGCGCGGCGAGGCGCGGTTGATCTCGTCGGCCAGCAGGATGGAGGTGAACACCGGCCCCTCGCGGAACTCGAAGGTCTGCTCCTTCTGGTTGAACACCGAGACGCCGAGGATGTCCGAAGGCAGCAGGTCGGGGGTGAACTGGACGCGCGTGAACTTCGCGCCGATGGAGGCGGCGAGCGCCTTGGCGAGCGTGGTCTTGCCGGTGCCGGGGTAGTCCTCGATGAGCACGTGGCCGCCGGAGGCGAAGGCGGCGAGGAGCTTGCGCACCGCCTCGCGGCTGCCGCGCATCACAGTCTCGATATTGCCGCCGATGCGCCCGAACAGCGCGGCGGCCTCGGCCGCGGTCATTTGCTCACGTGGCTAGGCGGCCTGCGCTTCGGACTGCTTCCTGTCGCGGATAGCCCGCGCGAAGCCGAGCACCGCCTGGGCGAGCGCGACGCGATCCTCCGCGCTGCGCATGATGGTCTGCGTCACCAGCACCTCCATGCCGTTGGCGCGCACCGCATCGGCCTGGGCGGCGTCCTCGGTGTCGAGCACGAAGCCGTCGGCGAGGCGCAGGTATTCCATGGAAGCGCGCAGCGCCGAGGCGTCGTGGCCCAGCTCGGCCATCATCTTGCCCGCGGTGCCGCGCAGCGCCCGGCCGCCGACGATGGGCGAGACCGCGATCACCGGCGCGCCGCGCTGGCGCAGCAGCTCGCGCATGCCCGGGATGGCGAGGATCGGGGCGATGGTGTGGTACGGATTGGCGGGCGTGATTACCACCGCCTCCAGCTCCGGAGAATCGAGCACGTTCGCGATCTCGGGCGTCAACTGCGCCACGTCGGCGCCGGCGTACTGGAAGCCGTGCACGGCCGGCTCGCAGCCAAGCGTGGTGAAGTATTCCTGGAACGCCACGGCGCCGTCATCGGTCAGCACATGGGTGCGCACCTGGTCATCGCTCATGGGCAGCACCCGCGCCTGGATGCCCAGGTGCTTGCAGAAATCCGCGGTGATCTCGGTCAGGCGCCGGTCCTGCGCCTGCCAGGCGGTGCGCAGCAGCGGGGCGGCGAGGGACTTGTCGCCCAGCGCGAGGCGCTCCGGGCCGCCCAGTTGCTTCAGCATGCCGTACAGGGCCTGCGTGTCGCCCGCCGGTTCCCACGGCGTGGAGGGGCTGCCGACGCCCGAGAGCGTGTAGAGCAGTGTGTCCAGGTCCGGGCAGAAGGAGAGGCCCAGGTGCTCGTAGTCATCGCCAGTGTTGACGACGATGGCGCAATCCGCGCCGCGCAGGCGGACGAGGCCGTCCGCGAGTTTGGCGCCTCCCACCTGACCCGCGAGCGCAACCACGATTCCCATGGGCGTAGTGTAGCGCGCCGCTAGCGGCGCTTCGGAAGCGCCTGGAAGTTGAACAGGCGGTTCGTGAGGCGCTTCCTGAGGCCGACGTCGAACCAGCGCGACAGGTAGTCCAGCACCGCGAAGTCGCGGTTGCCGTGCAGCTCGCCCACGATGTACTTCGCGCCGGCCAGGATCCCTTCGGGCAGGGAAGTGAGGATGTCGTACTCCGCGCCCTCTGTGTCGATCTTGATCACGTCCACCTGCGTGATACCCAGTTCAGCGAGCGCGGCGGCGGCGTTGCGCACCCGGATGCGGACTTTCCGCGAGGCGTCGCTGCCCGAAGGGTGCAGGCTGAAGCCGCCGAAATTGAGCGGATTGGCGCTGGCGAACATCTCCAGCTCGGCGTCGGCGGCGCCCAGTCCGTAGTTGAGGCCACGGATGCGCGGGCAATTGGCGATGTTCTTCTGCAGCACGGCGAAGTTTTCCGGCACCGGTTCGAAGGCGTAGATGTTACCGATCGGTAACATTTGCGCGAAGTACAGGGCGGTGGCGCCGATGTTGGCGCCGATGTCCAGCACCGTGCGCACCTCACCGGGGTCGAAGCCGGCGTTCGCCGGCGGCGCGTACTCGTCGCGGTGGCGCGGCTTCATGAGGTGGTTGTAGATCATCCACGGGTCGCTGGAGCCGACGCGGTAGTGCAGGTCCATCCCGTCGCGGGAAATGGTGCCCATGCGGCCGCCGGCGTAGGGGGCGAGGCAATCGCGCAGGAACGCGGGACTGCGCGAGCGCAGCAGCACCTTTGCCTTCATCTTGAGCGACACGCCCATGCTCAGAACTTCTCCGCCCAGGGCCGCGCGTCCGCCTCGAAGGTCCAGGCGTTGCGCGGCTGGGCATGTAGCTGGAAGAACAGCTCGGCCAGGGCGTCGGTGGCCATCATCCCGTCCTCGGGCAGATGCTTCACGCGCTCGCCCATGCGTTCCCGGGTATGCGGGTTGTCGATCAGGCCGTCCACGACCACGTGCGCGACATGGATGCCTTTGGGACCCAGTTCGCGCGCCATGCTCTGCGCCACCTGGCGCAGGCCGCCCTTGGCGGCGGCGAAGGCAGCAAATTGCGCCGAGCCCCGCACCGAAGCGGTGGCGCCCGTGAACAGGATGGTGCCGCGGCCGCGCGGAACCATGCGACGCGCGGCCTCGCGCCCGAAGAGGAAGCCGGCGTAGCAGGCGAGGCGCCAGACCTTCTCGAACAGGTCGGCGGGCGTGTCCAGGATCGAGCCGCGCCAGTTGGCGCCGGCATTGAACACCGCCACCTGTACCGGACCCTGCTGCTCCAGGAGATCGAACAGGGCGACGACGTCGCTTTCCTCGCGCAGGTCGCAGGGTTCGGCGAGGCCGTTGAAGGGCTGGACCAGTTTCTCCAGCTTGTCGAGGCTGCGCGAGGCGAGGCAGGTGCGATAGCCCGCAGTGGCGAAGCGACGGCCGAGCGCCGCGCCCAATCCCACGCCGGCGCCGCCGACCAACGCGATCGGCGTGACGCTCAAAGCTTCGCCGCCAGCTCGGCGCCTTCGAGCATGGCGCGCTTGGCGTCCAGTTCGCCCGCTTCCTTCGCGCCGCCGATGAGGTGCGCGGCTTTCAAGTCGCGCTTGGGTTCCTGACCGGCGCAAAGGATGATGGTGTCGGCGGCGATCACCTGCTCCTTGCCGTCCACGGTGATGTGCAAGCCCGCGTCGTCGATGCGGCGGTATTCGATGCCCTTCAGCATCTTGACGCCGTTGCGCGCCAGTTCGGCGCGGTGCACCCAGCCCGTGGTGCGGCCGAGCGTGCTGCCGAAGGCGGTGGTGGAGCGCTTGAGCATGGTGATGCGGTGCGTGGGCTTGGCTGCCGGCAGGCCCTGCGGATCCAGGCCTCCGGCGTTGGCGAGCGATTCGTCGATGCCCCAGTGGTGGGAAAAGGCCTTCGCTTCAAGTGTCGAGCGCTCATTGCGCTCCAGCAGCCAGACGGCGACGTCGAAGCCGATGCCGCCGGCGCCGATGATGGCGACGTTTGCACCCACCGCCGACTTGCCCGTGAGCGCGTCCACATAGCCGATCACCTTTGGATGATCGATGCCCGGAATGGCCGGCTTGCGCGGATCGATGCCCGAGGCGAGCACCACCTCGTCGAAGCCATCGAGCTCGGCCTGCGTCGCGGCGTGGTTGAGCAGCACCTTCACGCCCGCGCGGCGCAGGCGCTCGGCGTAGTAGGCCACCGACTCGGCGAACTCCAGCTTGCCCGGGATGCGTTTGGCGAGATTGAACTGGCCGCCCAGTTCGCCCGCCTTCTCGAACAGCACCACCTCGTGGCCGCGCTCGCCGGCGACCGCGGCGCAGGACAGGCCGGCGGGGCCGCCGCCCACCACCGCGACACGCTTTCTCGCGGCGACCTTCGTGTAGACCAGCTTGCTTTCGCGCCCGGCGCGCGGGTTCACCACGCAACTGGCCGGCTGGCCGATGAAGTAATGGTCCAGGCAGGCCTGGTTACAGGCGATGCAGATGTTGATGCCGGCGCGGTCGCCGGCCTTCGCCTTGTTGGCGAACTCGGCGTCCGAGAGCATGGCGCGGGCGAGGGACACCATGTCCGCGTCGCCGCGCGCGAGCAGGTCTTCCGCGATCTCGGGCGCATTGATGCGGTTGGAGGCGATTGTCGGGATGCTCACCGCCTGCTTGATGCGCCGCGTGGCCCACGAGAATCCGCCCCGCGGCACCGCTTGGGCGATGGTCGGGATGCGCGCCTCGTGCCAGCCGATGCCGGTGTTGAGGAGGCTTGCGCCCGCCTGCTCGATGGCCTTCGCGACCGTGACGATCTCCTCGCCGGTCAGCCCGCCCTCGACCAGGTCCAGCGCCGAGATGCGGTAGACGATGATGAACGCCGGGCCGGTGGCGACGCGCGTCTGGCGCACGATCTCGCAGGCGAAGCGCATGCGGTTCGCGAGCGAGCCGCCCCAGTCGTCCGTGCGCTGGTTGGTGCGCAGGGCGAGGAACTGGGTGATGAGGTAGCCCTCGGAGGCCATGATCTCGACGCCGTCGTAGCCGGCGGTTTGCGCCAGCACCGCGGCGCGCACGAAATCGCCGATGGTCTGCTCGATCTCGGCGGCGTCCATTTCGCGCGGGGGATTGGGATTGATCCCGGACTTGATCGCCGAGGGCGCGACGATGCGCTCGTGGAAGCCGTAGCGCCCGGAGTGCAGCACCTGCAGCACGATGCGGCCGCCGGACTCGTGCACCGCCTGCGGGATCACCTTATGGCGCTCGGCGTCCTCCTTCGTGCTCATCTGGGCACGATGCGGGCTCAATTCTCCCGCGTCATTCGGCGAAAATCCGCCGGTGACGATCAGAGCTGCGCCGCCGCGCGCGCGCTCGGCATAGAACGCCGCCAGCCGCGGCATCCCGTCGGGTCGTGCTTCCAGCCCGGTGTGCATCGAGCCCATGAGGATGCGATTGGGAAGCCGGACGCCACCCGGAAGATCGAGCGGTCGGAAGAGGTTCGGATAGGCAGCCATGTGGTGAATCCAGAACAGGGAAAAACAGGGACGGACCACGATTTCGGGTGGAAATCGTGGTCCGTCCCCGATTTCCTATTCTAGCCGCGGGTGACGAGGACTGTCCCGGCCAGGATCAGGATGCCGCCGGCGAGCGCGCTGGCGGGCAGCGATTCGCCCAGGAACAGCATGCCCCAGAGCAGGCCGAAGAACGGCATCAGGTAGGTGACGGTAAGGGCGCGCATGGCGCCGACATCGGCGATGAGGCGGAAGTAGAGGACGAAGCCAAGAGCATTGGAGAGCAGGCCGACCGCCAGCAGGTTGGCCGCGGGGATCGCGCCGATCTGCGCCGCCGGCAGGTCGAAGGGCATCAGGGGCAGCACCATCAGCGCGGCGGCGATCTGCCCGCCCACCGCAATGCCGCGGCTGGGGACGCCCGCAGCGTGGCGGCGCATGAGCACCCCGTTGTAGCCGTAGCAGGCGCAGGCGGCGAGGCAGGCAAGCACCGCGGCGGCGAACATTGGAGACTGCGACAGGGCATCGGGCCGCACCACCAGCGCGACGCCGGCGAACCCGGCGGCGCAGCCCACGGCCATCTTCACGGTGAGGCGCTCGCCCAGGAACCACGCGGCGCACAGCGCGCCGAAGATGGGCGAAGTCGAATTGAGCACCGCGCCAATCGAGGCCGGGAGGTGCCGCAGCGCGAAGGCATAGAACAGCGAGGGCAGGGCAAGGTTCACCAGGCCGATCGCGGCATAGGCCTTCCAGTGCCGGCGCCATTGCGGGTCGAAGCCGGTGAGGCGGAACCAGATCGCGAGCACCACGCCGCCCAGCAGCAGGCGGCCCTCCGCGGTCCAGACCGCGCCGAAGGCCGGCGCCGCGACGCGTACGAAGATGAAGGATGCGCCCCAGAGCGCGGCAAGCAGGACCAGGCGGCCGTAGTCGGCGGGTTTCACGGGCGCATTCTCGCCTCCGCCGCGGGACGCTGCTGGCCGTTTCCGGACCTCGCGGCGCAAGGTCCGAAAACGGCTAGCAAATGCCTTGCCCCCGGCCCATACTCGGGGCCATGACTCTCGACCCCCACACCTGCTACCGCGCCCTGAGGGCGCGCGATGCGCGCTTCGATGGCCGCTTCTTCGTCGCGGTTTCCTCGACGCGCATCTACTGCCGGCCGGTGTGCACGGTGAAGCCGCCGCGGCGCGAGAACTGCCGCTTCTATCCCAGCGCCGCCGCCGCCGAATCCGGCGGCTACCGCCCCTGCCTGCGCTGCCGGCCCGAGCTCGCGCCGGGCAACGCCAGCGTGGACGCGACCACGCGGCTGGCCCAGGCCGCGGCGAGCCTGATCGAGGACCGCACACTGGAGGAGGACAACCTGGAAGCCATCGCCGGGCGCCTGGGCATCACCGACCGCCACCTGCGGCGCGCCTTCGGCGCTGAGTTCGGCGTCTCGCCGGTGGCCTTCGCGCAGACGCAGCGCCTGCTGCTCGCCAAGCGCCTGCTCACCGACACCGCGCTGCCGGTCACCGAGATCGCGTTCGCCAGCGGCTTTGGCAGCGTGCGGCGCTTCAACGCCCTTTTCAAGCAGCGCTACCGGTTGCAGCCGCAGCAGTTGCGGCGCGCTGCGGCGCCCGCCGGCGCACGGGACACGCTCAATTTCGAGTTGAGCTTCCGTCCACCCTACGACTGGGCCGCGGCGAGCGCGTTCCTCGGCGCGCGCGCCGTCGCCGGCGTCGAGTCGTTCGAAGCCGGCCTGTATCGCCGCACCGCGCGCATCACGGTCGACGGCAGGGACCTGCTGGGCTGGCTCGAGGTGGGGTTGTCGAAGAAGAAACCCGCGTTGCGCGTCGCGGTGTCGGCCTCGCTCGCCAAGGCGTTGCCGCCTGTGCTGTCGCGCGTGAAGGCATTGATGGACCTGTCGTGCCAGCCGGCCGAGGTGGCGCAGGCGCTGGGAGCGTCGGCGGAGCTGCGCGGTTTCCGGCCCGGCCTGCGCGTGCCCGGCGCCTTCGACGGCTTTGAGGTCGCGGTGCGCGCGATCCTGGGGCAGCAGGTCACGGTCGCCGCGGCGCGCACGGTGGCGGGACGCTTTGCCGCCGCGTTCGGCGATCCGGTGGCGACGCCGTTCCCCGCGCTGACGATGGCGTTTCCGACGGCGCAGAAGGTGGCCGGCGTGCCTTATGGAAGGATCGCGAGGCTGGGCATGCCCGGCGCGCGCGCGAAGACGGTGCTGGCGCTCGCGCAAGCGGTGGCCGGCGGCGACCTCGTCCTGATGCCCAATGCCGACATCGAGGCGACCCTGGACAAACTGCGCGCGCTGCCCGGCGTGGGCGAGTGGACCGCGCAGTACATCGCCATGCGCGCGCTCGCCTGGCCGGACGCGTTCCCGCATACCGACCTGGGCGTGATGAAGGCGCTGGGCGAGAAAGACCCGAAGCGCGTGCTGGCCGCCGGCGAAGCCTGGCGGCCCTGGCGCGCGTATGCCGTGATGCATTTGTGGCAATCCCTGCAGGCCAAGGAGTGACAATGGAAACGCGCATGCGCTACTACGACACCTACGACAGCCCCATCGGCGGCATGCTGCTCGCCGCCACCGAGGCCGGCTTGGCCGGCGTGTACTTCGACCACCAGAAGCACCATCCCGGGAAAGGCAGGGATTGGGAGCGGGACCCGGCCAACCGCCACCTGAAGCGCGCGAAGGCGCAGCTCTCCGAGTATTTCGCCGGGAAGCGGAAGCGGTTCGACCTCGCGCTCGATCCCGCCGGCACGGATTTCCAGAAGGCGGTGTGGACGGTGATCTCCGGGGTGCCGTTCGGCGAGACGATCACCTATGGCGAGCTCGCGCGCCGCGCGGGCGTCCCGGGCAGCGCACGGGCTGCGGGGGCGGCCACCGGGCGAAATCCGATCGGCATCGTCGTGCCCTGCCACCGCATCATGGGTTCGAACGGTTCGCTCACCGGCTATGCCGGGGGCCTCTCGAAAAAGCGCGCGCTGCTCGCGCTGGAGGGCGTGCTGAGCGGGGAACTGCTCGCCTGAGGCGCCGGCCGCACCGGGAATGCGCCGCATGCGGACAAGGCTACCCGCGCCTTGTCACGCCATACGCCTTCACTTGTGCTTCCAGCGCTTCCAGCCAGCGGTCGCGGATACCCAGCTGGCGCAGGTGTTCCACCGTGTCAAACAGATAGTCGCAGCATCGACCCATCGGCCCGGCTCCGGTTGCGAGCAGGCGCGCCACCGCGGCGTCCTCCAGCCCTGGAACGTAGCGTTCATGCTGGCGATTGGCGCTGAATGCGATCGCCGGTTCCGGACCCCTCGAGGTGTACGCGGTCGTCCACACCGGGCGATAGGCCATGGTGAACATCTCGCGCCGCCAGATGACGTCGAGCTCGGTGGACGCCGAGCGCGCGGCAAGGCGATAGGCGACGCCGGTGCAGCTGCCGCCGGGCTCCAGCGACAGCATCAGGCCGGGGCGCTCGGGGCTGCCCCGGCCGGCGCGCGCCCAAAGGCAGAATTGGCGATGAAAACCATGGATGCGGGCTGTGCGGCGTTCGACGAAACGGAACGCCGGGTTCCAGATCAGCGAGCCGAATCCGAAAATCCAGATCCTTCCCCGACGCGGAGCGCAGGCGAGAATCGCACTCACCTGCGCCGTCCGCTCGGCGTCCGTCACCACGCGCACGCCGGGTCCCACGCTGGCGCGCACCGCGGCGTGGAATGTTCCGTCGAGAATGCTTTCCCGTGTCAGCTTCACTGGGCGCCGCGCAGCGCCGAGAGGTATGCCTCGCGGTCGATGTTGCCGCCGGAGGCGATGACCGCGAAGCGCGTTCCCGTTCTCGCCTGGTCCTTCAGCAGCGCGGCGAGCGGCGCCGCACCCGCGCCCTCGACAAGGTTGTGGGTGTCGCTGTAGTAGTGGCGCACCGCGGCCCTCACTTCGTCGTCGCTCACCCGCTGGATCCGGTCGGCGCCGGCGCGGATCACCTCCAGCGCCGCCGGCACCGGCACCCGCACCGCCATGCCGTCGGCGAAGGTGTTCGCGGATTCGGTCTCGACCGGCGTGCCGGCAGCGAACGACAACGCATAGCAGTCGGCCTGGTCCGAGACCACGCCGACGATCCTGGTCTTCAACCCGAGCGCGTCTCGCCACGCGATCAGCCCGGAAATACCCGATCCGCAGCCGATGGGCACGTAGACCTCATCGATGTCCTTCACCGCGGAGAACAGCTCGAAGGCGTAGCTGCCGACCCCGGCGACCAGCTCCGCGTGGTAAGGCCCGATGGACACCAGCCCCTGCTCGCGCGCGAGCTTCACCGAGTGCTCCTTCGCTTCGTCGAAATCGCGCCCGTGCTCGATGAGTTCCGCGCCCCAGGCCCTCATCGCCGCGTTCTTGTCGCGGCTGTTGCCATGCGGAACCACGATGACCGTGCGCACGCCGTGGCGGCGGCCCGACCACGCCAGGCTCTGGCCGTGGTTGCCACGCGTCGCGCTCACCACGCCGGGCAGATTGGGCTGGGCGCGCTTGAGCGCCTCCAGCATCACGATGCCGCCGCGGATCTTGAACGCACCGGTGGCGGTGTGGTTCTCGTGCTTGACCCAGACCTCGCAACCGGCTCGCTGGTTCAGCAGCGGCCAGGACAACTGCGGCGTCGGCGGCATGCTGGCGTGCACCAGCGCCGCCGCCTGCTCCAGTGCCTTGCGCTCGAGGCCGAGAACCATGCTCAGGGCAGGAGGTGCCTGTGGAAGAAGGCGACGATCCTGCGGTTCGCCTCCGCGACCGACTTGCGGTCGAAGCCCGGGGGGTCGTTGAGCAGGTCCGCCACGCGACCGGTCAACGCGGGCGGCAGCGGCGAGAGGTAGGCGCCATGCCCGCCCGCGGGCAGGTCGGCGACCACCTCGCAGGGCTTGCACGCCGCGCGTACCGCGCCGCCGTGGAACCGGGGCGCGAGCCACTTGTCCTGACCGGCGAGGGCGAGGCCGAGCGGCACGCGAGGCGCGGCGAACGAGGCCATGTCGAAGTCGGCGGCATAGGGCACCGCCGCCACAACTGCCTTCACGCGCGCGTCCTCGTGGCTGACCGGGTTCCCGTCGGCGAAGCGCCAGGACAGCAACCAGCGCGCCGTCGACTTCTTGAGGCCATCGAAGGCGCCGCCGTCCAGGCTGGTGGCGAGGCCGACGCAGGCCGGGAAATCCTCGCCGATGTGCGCGTTGCAATGCCGCGCCATGCCTGCTGGCGACCAGCGGCCGCCGGCCATGCTGAGCGCGGTGTGGCCCCCGGCGGACATGCCGAACACCCCTACGCGGTCGAGTTGCAGCAGCTGGGCGAAGCGCGGATCCCTGCCGACCGCGTCGATGGCGCGGGAAACTTCCGCCGGGCGCAGGCGCCAGCTCGAGGGGCCGACCTTGCTCAGGTCGCGGAAATTGTCGCCCTGGTGCAGCGGCGCGGCGACCGCGTAACCGGCTGCCACCAGCATCGCGGCGAGGTCGGTGTAGGTCCAGGCCGAGCCGCCGGAGCCGTGGGAGATGACGACGAGGCGACCGATACCCCTCTTCGGCGTGCCCTCGACGGCCAGGTTGACGGTGAACGGACCGCGCTGCAGCGGCTTGGCTTCGGCATCGGAGGGATAGAAGACCGTGACCACGCCATCGCCGTCGCGTCCCGGCAACTCCACCAGCCCCATCGACGCCTGCGCCGCCGCGCAGGCGAGTAACAGCAGCGATGAGAGGAAGATCCTCATTTCGGGCGCTTGTCGATCACCCGCTTCGCCTTGCCGATGGAGCGCTCGATCGTGGAAAGCGGCACGACCTTCACATCCGCGCTGATCCCGATCCTGGACTTGATCTCATGCGCCAGCGAGGCCGCCGATTGCTTGTCAGCGGCCCCCGGCGCGAGCTCGACCAGCACCGTCAGGTGGTCGAGCGGGCCTGCCTTGCTCAGTTCCATCACGTAGTGCGGCGCCAGTTCCTTCTGTTTCAGGATCAGTTCCTCGATCTGCGAAGGAAAGACATTCACCCCGCGGATGATCATCATGTCATCCGAGCGCCCCGTGATCCTTTCCATGCGTCTCATCACCCTTGCCGTTCCCGGCAGCAGGCGGGTCAGGTCGCGCGTGCGGTAGCGGATCACCGGCAGCGCCTCCTTGGTGAGCGAGGTGAACACGAGTTCCCCCTTCTCGCAGTCGGGCAGCACTTCGCCGCTGTCCGGATCGACGACTTCCGGATAGAAATGGTCTTCCCATATGGTCAGGCCGTCCTTGGTCTCCAGGCATTCCTGCGCCACACCCGGTCCCATGACTTCGGACAGGCCATAGATGTCGATCGCCTGCAGGGAGGTGCGCGCCTCGATGTTCGCGCGCATGCGGTCGGTCCAGGGTTCGGCGCCGAAGATGCCCACGCGCAGCGAGGACTTCCGTGGGTCGAGGCCCTGGCGCTCCATCTCGTCGGCGATCGCCAGCATGTAGGAGGGCGTCACCGTGATGATCCCGGGCCTGAAGTCCTGGATCAATTGCACCTGGCGCTCGGTCATGCCGCCGGAGACGGGAACGGTGGCGAGACCCAGCCGCTCGGCGCCGTAGTGGATGCCGAGGCCTCCGGTGAACAGGCCGTAGCCATAGGCGTTGTGGAGGATGTCGCCCGGACGGGCGCCTGCGGCGCGGATCGAGCGGGCCATCAGGTGGCTCCAGGTGTCGATGTCCTTGCGCGTATAGCCCACCACGGTGGGCTTGCCGGTGGTTCCGGAGGACGCGTGGATGCGCACCACCTCGCCCATCGGCACCGCGAACATGCCAAAGGGATAGGTTTCGCGCAGGTCGGCCTTGGCGGTGAACGGGAACTTCGCCAGGTCCGCCAGCGTTCTCAGGTCCTTCGGCCTGACCCCGGCGGCATCGAACTTCTTCCGGTAGTGCGGCACCTTGTCGTAGGCGCGCTTCAGCGACCAGCGCAGGCGCGTGAGCTGCAGCTCGCGCAGGGCCTTCCGCGAGGCCTTCTCGATCGGCTCCAGCGCAAACCGTTCCCTGGCCTGGACGCTCTTCATATGCCCTTGAATACTGGCTTGCGCTTCTCGAGGAACGCGCTCACGCCTTCGCGGTAGTCCGACCCCCTGCCGATCTCGCGCTGCAGGTCGCGCTCCAGGTCGAGCTGCGACGCGAGCGCATTGCCCGCGGAGGCGTAGATCGCCCGCTTGATGAGGCCCAGGCTGCGCGTCGGCCCGTCGGCAAGCGACGCCGCCAGCCGCGCCGCCTCGGGCACGAGTTGGTCGTCGTCCACCACCTTCCACACCAGACCCATGCGCTCGGCGTCCTCCGCCAAAAGGCGGTCGCCGGTCATCGCCAGCGCCATGGCGCGCTGGGTGCCGGCGAGGCGCGGCAGGAAATACGTGCCGCCGCAATCCGGTACCAGGCCGATCTTCACGAAAGCCTGGATGAAGGACGCGGAGCGCGCCGCGAGCACGATATCGCAGGCGAGCGCGAAATTGGCGCCGGCGCCGGCGGCGACGCCGTTCACGGCGCAGACGATGGGCTTCTCGAGTGCCCGCATGCGCTTGATGAGCGGGTTGTACCAGGTCTCGAGGCCGGCTCCCAGGTCCATGGATCCGGCGGCCTTCATGTCCCGCTCGGTCAGGTCCTGCCCGGCGCAGAAGCCGCGGCCCGCGCCCGTGACAAGCAGGCAGCGTATCGAACTGTCCGACTCTGCCCGCGCCATGGCCGCCGCGAGTCCCTGGTGCAGGGACGAATTGAAGGCGTTGAGCCGGTCGGGACGGTTGAGGGTGATGCGCAGCACACCCGAATCCAGTGCCAGGAGAACGGTTTCCATGGGCAAAGCTTAGCTAAAATCAGCGCCATGCCCAAGGTGTATTCCCTGGACGGGATCGTTCCCGTGGTGCACCCGACCGCGTACGTGCACGACAGCGCGGTGTTGATCGGCGACGTGATCGTGGGTGCGAAGGCCTACATCGGGCCCTGCGCCTGCCTGCGCGGCGATTTTGGCCGCATCGTGGTCGAGGAAGGCGCCAACATCCAGGACACCTGCATGCTGCACGGCTTTCCGGGCAAGGACACCGTGGTCGGCGCCGGGGCCACCATCGGACATGGCGCGGTGTTGCACGGCTGCGTGGTGAAGGCGGGGGCGCTGGTGGGCATGAATGCGGTCGTGAACGACAACGCCGAAGTGGGCGAGGACGCGATGGTCGCCGCGCTCGCCTTCGTGCGCGCCGAGGCGAAGATCCCGCCGCGCGGGCTTGCGGCCGGGATACCGGCGAAAGTGCTGCGCGAACTGTCGGCGGAAGAAGTGAAGTGGAAGCGCGACAACACCGCGCTCTACCAGCAGCTCGCGGAACGCAGCGCCAGCACCATGCAGCGCGTCGAGGCACGCACCGCGCCCGAGCCCGGCCGCCGGCGCGTCGACATCCCGGATTCGATCCCACTCTCTGAAATGAAAGCGAAATCCGCATGAGCTACCAGTTCATCACCACCGAGGTAAAGGGTCGCGTCGGCCTGATCACGCTCAACCGCCCCAAACAGATGAACGCGCTCAACGCGACGCTGATGCAGGAGCTGGCCGCGGCGATGTACGGCTACGACGCCGACGACGGCGTCGGCTGCCTGGTCATCACCGGCAATGACAAGGCTTTCGCCGCCGGCGCCGACATCGTCGCCATGAAGGACTTCGACTTCATCCAGGCCTTCAAGTCGGACTACATCACGCGCGACTGGGAGCACATCCGGAAGATCCGCAAGCCGATCATCGCCGCGGTGGCGGGCTACGCACTGGGCGGCGGCTGCGAGCTGGCGATGGCCTGCGACATCGTCATCGCCGCCGAGTCGGCGAAGTTCGGCCAGCCCGAGATCAACCTCGGCATCTTCCCCGGCGCCGGCGGCACCCAGCGCCTGCCGCGGGCGGTGGGCAAGGCGAAGGCGATGGACCTGATCCTCACTGCGCGCATGATGGATGCCGCCGAGGCCGAGCGCTGCGGGCTGGTGTCCCGCGTGGTGCCGAACGACAAGCTGCTTGAGGAGGCACTGGCGGCGGCGCAGAAAATCGGCGAATACTCGCTGCCGGTGGCGATGATGGCCAAGGAGGCGGTCACCCGCGCCTGGGAGTCCGGCCTGACCGAGGGAATCCTGTTCGAGCGCCGCCTGTTCCATTCCGCGTTCGCGCTCGAAGACCAGAAGGAAGGCATGGCGGCCTTCGCGGGGAAGCGCAAGCCGAAGTTCCGCCACCGCTGACTTGAACGCGGCGGCAGTCCTGATCGCGGCCCACGTGCTGTCCATGCTGGGCTATGCGACCTTCGCCGGTCTGCTGCCCGAGCTGCGCGACCTGTGGGGCCTGAGCAATGCAGAAGCGGGCCTGGTCGCGAGCGCGTTCTTCGCCGGTTACATCGCGACCGTGTCCGGCTGGACGGCACTGACCGACCGCGTCGACGCGCGGCACGTCTACCTGGGCGGCGCGCTTGCGACCGCGCTCGGCTGCGCCGGCTTTGGCGGCGCAGCCGAAGGCCTGGTGAGCGGCGCGCTGTTCCAGGCCCTGCTCGGCGCCGGCGTCGCCGGAACCTACATGCCGGGCCTGCGCCTGCTGTCGGACCGTACCAGCGGCGCCACACAGAGCCGCTACATCGCCTTCTACACCTCGTTCTTCGGCATCGGCACGGCGTTGTCGCTGGGGTTCACCGGCTTGCTCGCGCCCGCTGTTGGCTGGCGCGCGACGTTCATCGCAGCGGCGGCGGGTCCGCTGGTCGCGGGCGCGATGGTGGCGTTGCTGATGGAGCGCGACCGCGACGCCCATCGCGCTCCCGGCGCGATCACGCCCGCGAGCCTGTTCCCGGTCAGTGCCTGGCGGCGGGTGCTGGCGATCCGTGCCGCCGCCGGCTACACCCTGGGCTACGTGGTGCATTGCATTGAGTTGTTCGGCTCGCGCGCGTGGATGGTCGCCTTTCTCGGCTATTCGGCCGGCCTGCAGGCGGCGGAATCGTCCTATCCCTGGAATTTCGCCGCCATCGCGGCGATCGTGAACCTGCTGGCGGTGCCGGCGTCCATCGTCGGCAACGAGATTGCGCTGCGCATCGGCCGGCGGCGATGGATCGAGATCGCGATGCTGGGTTCGGGCGCCTGCGGCATCGGGCTCGCGTTCTGCGGCGCCGCACACTGGAGCGTGGTGGTCCTGATCCTCACGCTGTATTCGATGCTGGTGATGGCCGAATCAGCGACCCTCACCGCCGGTCTGGTCGCGGCGGCGCCGCCGGATCTCCGCGGCGCGGCGCTTGGCTTGTACTCGCTGGCCGGATTCGCAGGCGGCATGCTGGGGCCTTCGCTGTTCGGCGTCGCGCTGGACCTGGCAGGGGGCGGGACTTCGGCGGGCGCCTGGGCCTGGGGCTATGCCGCCATCGGCGCAGGCTGCCTCGCGGCGTCAATGCTCTTGCGCGTGGTGCGGCAGGCCCCCGCGGGCGGCTAGGCTAGAATCCCCCGCAGGAGGAGTGACCATGGAGAAGATCTGGCTCAAGAGCTATCCGAAGGGCGTGCCGGCGGAAATCGACGTCAACGCCTACCGGTCGATTCCCCACCTGTTCGACGAGAACATCGGCAGGTACCGGGATCGCCCCGCCTACATCTGCATGGGCAAGACGATCACTTTCGGCGACGTCGACCGGCTCTCGACCGCCTTCGGCGCGTGGCTGCAGTCCAAGGGATTGTCCAAGGGCACGCGCGTGGCCGTGATGATGCCCAATGTGCTGCAGTACCCGGCGGCGGTGTTCGGCATCCTGCGCGCAGGCTGCACCGTGGTGAACGTCAACCCGCTCTACACGCCGCGCGAGCTGGAGCACCAGCTCAAGGACTCCGGCGCCGAGGTGATCGTGATCCTGGAGAACTTCGCCGCGACGCTGGAGCAGGTGCTGGCGAAGACGCCGGTGAAGCACGTGGTGATGGCCAGCATGGGAGACCTGCTCGGCTTCAAGGGCCTGATCGTCAATTTCGTGGTGCGCAAGGTGAAGAAGCTGGTCCCGGCGTTCAGCCTTCCGGCCGCGATCCCCTTCAATGCCGTCATCGCCGAGGGCGCCGGCCACCCGCTGAAGAAAGTGGACGTGGGTCCCGAGGACATCGCCTTCCTGCAGTACACCGGCGGCACCACCGGGGTCTCGAAGGGCGCGATCCTGCTGCACCGGAACATCATCGCGAACATGGAGCAGGTCTCGGCCTGGTTCTCGCCGACGCGCAAGGAGGACGACCCGCTGGTGATGGTCGCGCCGCTGCCGCTGTACCACATCTACGCGCTGACCTGTAACTGCATGTTCATGCTGCGCGACGGCGGCTGCAACCTGCTGATCCCGAACCCGCGTGACATTCCGGGCTTCATCAAGGAGCTGAAGAACAATCGCTTCACCGCCATCAGCGGCCTGAACACGCTCTACAACGCGCTGCTCAATCACCCGGACTTCGCCAGCATCGATTTCTCGAAGCTGCGCCTCGCCTCGGCGGGCGGCATGGCGATGCAGCAGCCGGTGGCCGACCGCTGGCAGAAGGCGACAGGGGTGCCGATCCTCGAGGGCTACGGCCTGACCGAGACCTCGCCCGTGGCGACCACCAATCCGGTGGACCAGACCGAGTTCAGCGGCACTATCGGCCTGCCGATCCCGAGCACCATCATCACCATCCGCGACGACGACGAGAACATCCTGCCGGTCGGGCAGGTGGGCGAGATCTGCATCGCCGGCCCGCAGGTGATGAAGGGCTACTGGCAGCGCCCCGAGGAAACGGCCAAGGTCATGGCGAAGGATGGCGCCTTCAAGACCGGCGACATCGGCATCATGGACGAGCGCGGCTACGTGAAGATCGTCGACCGCAAGAAAGACATGATCCTGGTCTCGGGCTTCAACGTCTACCCGAACGAGCTCGAGGCGGTGGTGGCGATGATGCCGGGCGTGCTCGAGGTGGCGGTGATCGGCGTGCCCGACGAGCATTCGGGCGAGGTGCCCAAGGTGTTCATCGTCAAGAAGGACCCGGCGTTGACAGAAGCCATGGTGCTCGAGCACTGCAAGGAGCAGCTCACCGGCTACAAGCGGCCCAGGCACGTCGAGTTTCGCGCCGAACTGCCCAAGACCAACGTCGGCAAGATCCTGCGCCGGGCGCTGCGGGACGAGAAGAAGGCCGCCTGAGCGAGAGGGGCGGGCAGGTCGCGCGCGCCAACCTGCTGCCTGGCCTCGCCTGGCTGGGCATCGCGATCCTGTCGTGGGGGCCGCTGTTCTCGGTGGCCAAGCGCACGCTGCCGGTGCTGGATGCGTTCTTCCTCGGCTCCATCCGCTACGCCTTCGGCGTGCTGCTGTTCATCGCCATCCTGTGGATCGCGGAAGGCCGACTCGCGCTGTCCTACGGCGGCCGCTTCGTCCCGGCCGCGGTGTTCGGCCTCATCGGCTTCTGCGGCTTCAACATCCTGGTCTGGCTGGGCCTCGCCTACACGCGCCCGGAGCATGCTTCCATCATCATGGCGCTGCAGACACCGATGACGGCGATGGCGATGTGGCTGCTGCGCGGAATACGACCGGCGCCGTTCACCATCGGCTGCGTTGCGGCGGCCATCTGCGGGGTGCTGCTGGTGGTGACCAAGGGCGAGCTCGCGCTGGTGCTCGGAGTGGCCGATTCGGGCGCCACGCTGTGGGGCGATTTTCTGGTGTTCCTCGGCGCGGTGAGCTGGGTGATCTACACCCAGGCGGGGACACAGTTCGCGGGCTGGTCGCCGCTGCGCATGACGGTGCTGACCGCAATCCCCGGAACCTTCGGGCTGATCGCGATCAACGTCCTGACCATCTCGATGGGCTGGACCGAGTGGCCCGCGCTGGAGCAGGTGCTGTCGGTCAAGTGGCAGCTCGGCTACTTCATCATCTTCACCGTGGTGCTGGGCGTGCTCGGCTTCAACAACGGGGTCAAGCGCCTGGGGGCGCTGAACGCGATGCTGATGCTCAACCTGGTGCCGGTGCTGGTGTTCGGCATCGAGGCCGGGCTGGGGCGCAGCTTCAGCGCCATCGAGATCGGCGGCGCCGCGCTCGTGATCAGCGCGCTGGTGGCGAATAACCTCTTCCTGCGGCACCAGGGCGGACAGGCGCCATGACCCGGGCATCGGTCCCGGTTCGCGCCGTCCTCGTCGACCTCGACGGCACGCTGCTCGACACCGCGCCCGACCTGGCTGCGGCGGCGAACGCCATGCTGGAGAGCCTGGGGATGGCGCATGTTGACCCGGCGGTGGCGCGCGACTTCATCGGCAAGGGCGTCGCGTTCCTGGTCCGCCGCTGCCTCGAGACGTCGCTGGGCGGGCCGCCCGAGCCGCGGCTGATGATGCGGGCCCAGACGCGATTCTCCAAGCACTACGAGCGCCTGAGCGGTACCGCCTCGCAGCCGTTTCCCGGCGTGATCGAGGGCCTGGAGGCGATGCGCGCGCAGGGCCTCGCCATCGCCTGCATCACCAACAAGCTGATGCGCTTCACGGTGCCGCTGCTGGCGAAGGCGGGAATCGCGCGCCACATCCAGGCCATTTCCACCAGCGACACCGCGGGTGCGCGCAAGCCGGATCCGGCGATGATCCTGCACGCCTGCAAGCTGCTGGGCGTGCAGCCGGCGCAGGCTTGCGTGATCGGGGACTCGGACAACGACGGCGATGCGGCGCGCGCCGCGGGCTGCCGTTTCGTGCTCGTCAGCTACGGTTACCGTGAAGGGCGCGAACTGCGCGACCTGCAATGCGATGCCAGGGTCGACAGCCTGGCCGAGGCCGCGGCGCTTCTCGGGACTATTTGAGCGGCAGGAGCCGGAGCAGGTTGTGCGGCGCGGCTTCGACCGCCTGGCGCGCGGCCACCATCGGGATGTACTCGGTCTTCGCCCAGGCTTCGCTGAAATCGGCATAGTGCCTGGAGAGCATGTTGCCCGACTGTCCCCCGGAGTGGATGTAGAGCGACTTCTCCAGGTCGGAGAGGTCGTACACCGCACGCAGGCTCGCCGCGTGCCGGTTGGCGAATGGCCGCGCCTCGTCGTTCATGTTGTTGCGCCCGACGTTCACGGTATAGGTGTCACCGGGCGATGCGACATCGATGTCGAACAGGCGCGCGAGCAGCGGCTGGCGGCCGAGCGGCCGGTGCTCGCTGCGCGCGGCGTGCGCCGTGCCCCAGCGCCAGGCGGCCATGTCGGCGCCATAGCGGCGGCGCAGGTCGGCGAGCGCGGCTTCCAGGGAAACCGCGAGCACTTCCTCGCAGGTTTCAGCCGCCGGCGTGGTGACGTTGTCGCACCAGGCCGCGGCCTCGCCAGAGAGCACGCTGGCGACGAAAGGCGCGCGCGCCAGCCAGTTGGACTTGAAGGCCTCGCCCAACTCGTCGGCATACAGGCTGCGGGCGAGCTCGCGCCACCAGCCCCACGCAATGAGCGGCTCGGCGCGGTCCGCGGCCATGGTGCCGTCCCACTTGCCGAGCATCGCGAGGGCGCGCTTCGCCTCGTCGCTGCGCGGCCGTGTCGCGGCGAGCTTCGGCATCAGCTCGCGCATCGCCAGCGACACCACGTCGGCCTGCACACGGGCGAAACTGCGCACGTCATGCTTTGGCGTCGCCTCCAGCAGCGACTGGATGCGGTCGGCGCGGTAGGGCGGATGCCACTCCGCGCCGAGGAAGTGCCGGTAGCCGGGCGGCGTGATCTTGTGGTTCGCGGTCATCAGGATTCCGCTGGCCGGGTTGTAGGCGCGCGGCAGCTCCTCGAACGGAACGTAGCCATCCCAGTCGTACTTCGCCAGCCACCCCGGCGCGGGCGCGAGACCCTTGAGGTCGTTCTCGGGCCTGCGCACCGGGACCCGGCCCGCGGCAACGAAGCCGATGTTGCCCGCGAGGTCGGCATACACCATGTTCTGCTGCGGTGAATGGAAGTCGCGCGCCGCAGCGAGGAAACCGTCCCAGTCGCGCGCGCGCGCGAACTTGAGCGCCGCCTGCAGCGTGAGGTCGTCTTCGGCGAGCGCGGTCCAGGCAAAGGCCACCACGTGCCCGCGCGGCGCCTGGTCCTGGACCAGGCGCGAGACGTCCGAGATCACCGGGCCGTGCCGCGAGACGCGCACCCGCAGCCGCTCGGGCTCGGCGCCCTTCACCTTGATGATCTCCTCGATCACCTGGAACTGGCGCGGTCCCTCCGGCGCAAGGTAGCCGCCCGAGGCGTCGAGCTTTTCGATGTACAGGTCCTGCACGTCCGGGCCGGTGTTGGTGAAGCCCCAGGCCATGTAGTCGTTGCGGCCGAGCACCACCGCAGGCACGCCGGGCAGGGTGGCCCCGATCACGTTCAGGCCTGGAGCGGACAGGCGCGCGAAATACCAGACCGGCGGTGCAGTCAGTCCCAGGTGCGGATCGTTCGCGAGCAGGGGCTTGCCCGAGGCGCTGCGTTCGCCCGAGACCACCCAGTTGTTCGACCCCAGGCCTTCGGGCGGGACGCCGGGCGCCGAGGCGACAAGGCGCGACAGGTCCTCTGCCACGCGATGGAACTCGCCTGCGAGCTGGACCCCGTCCCGCTCCAGCGCCTTGTACAGCGTCTTCAGGTCGGCGATGTCCGGGGGCGCTTCTCCCGGATACGGCGCGACGAACTGGTGGATGCGCGCGAGGGGCACGGTCTTCGACAGTTGCATGCGCAGCACTTCATTGCGCCAATTGCCGCCCAGGTCCCAGGCCATCATCTTGATCCAGCCGACCGAATCCGCCGGGTGCCAGGGCTCCGGGCGCGCGCCGGTGAGCCAGAACTCGATCGGCAGCACCGGATTGGTCGCGAGGTAGGCGTTGACGCCCGCGGCGTAGGCCTCCAGGAGCCCGCGCGTCTCGGCGTCGAGTGCCTTGAGGTTGGCTTCGGCCGAGCGGCGCACGCCCAGCGTCCGAAGGAAGCGGTCCGTTTCCAGACCGCCCTTGCCAACCACTTCGGAGAGCCGCCCGGCGGCGATGCGCCGGTTCATCTCCATCTGCCAGAGGCGGTCCTGCGCGTGCACGAAGCCCAGCGCAAAACTGGCATCGCCCGGGCTGGCGGCATGAATGTGGGGGATGCCGTAACGGTCACGCAGGACCTCGACTGGGCCGCTCAGCCCCGGCAGTCGAATTTCCCCTGAAGTCTGGGGCAGGGACTGCCGAAGGTAAACGTATGCAAAGCCCGCGAGCAGGGCCAGCACCAGGGCGGACCAAACCGGGAGGCGAAGGAGCAGCTTCATGGCGGAAGAATACGCTTTCGGGGGTAGAACCCGGATCTCCGTGGTTATGCGGCGGTGCGTCAAAAATCTGCTATAACCATCCGGTTACCTTCGGCTCTCGGAGGCTCGTTGCTCTACAGCCTGTACGAAGCGCAGCACACAATGCTCGGGCCCTGGCGGCATGCCGCCGAACTTTCCCGTGGCTGGTTCGCCCACCCGTTCAGCCCCTTCAGCTACACCCCGATGGCGCGCCGCATGGCGGCCTCCAGCGACCTGTTCCTGCGCGTCACGCAACGCTACGAGAAACCGCTCTGGGACATCGCCTCGACCCGCGTGTCTGCCTCCGCCGGCGAGCGCGAGGTGCCGGTGCACGTCGAGGTCGCCGAGGCAAAGCCGTTCTGCAACTTGCTGCACTTCCGGCGCGAGCTGGATGCGCCCCGCAATGACCCGAAGGTCTTGCTCGTGACGCCGTTGTCCGGGCACCATGCCACGCTGCTGCGCGACACCGTGCGTACGCTGCTGCCCGCGCACGAGGTCTGGGTCACCGATTGGCTGGACGCGCGTATGGTGCCGCTCAGCCACGGCGCGTTCCACCTGTCGACCTACGTCGACAACATCCGCGAATTCATCGGCAAGCTGGCGCCCGACATCAACGTGATTTCGGTATGCCAGCCCACGGTGCCGGTGCTGGCGGCGGTGTCGCTGATGGCCGAACGCGACGAGACCGCGCCGCGCACCATGGTGATGATGGGCGGTCCGATTGACGCGCGCCGCAGCCCGACCGCGGTCAACAATCTGGCAATGCAGAAGCCGTACTCCTGGTTCGAGCGCCACGTCATCCATCGCGTGCCGTCCAAGTACCCGGGCTACATGCGCCGCGTCTACCCGGGGTTCCTGCAGCACATGGGTTTCGTCGCCATGAACCCGTCGCGCCACATGGACGCGCACTGGGACTACTTCGGCCACCTGCTGCAGGGCGACGACGATTCGGCCGAAAGGCATCGCGAGTTCTACGACGAGTACAACGCGGTGCTCGACATGCCGGCGGAGTACTACCTGGACACCATCAAGACCGTGTTCCAGGATTTCGCGCTGCCCAAGGGCCGCATGTTCGTGCGCGACGAGCTTGTGCGCCCGCAGGCGATCCGCAAGACCGCGCTGCTGACCATCGAAGGCGAGCTGGACGACATTTCCGGCAACGGCCAGACCGAGGCCGCGCACCAGTTGTGCCTCAATATCCCGCGCGAGCGGCGGGAGCACTACGTCGCCCCGGGCGCGGGCCACTACGGCATCTTCTCCGGCCGCCGCTGGCGCCAGACGATCTACCCGCGCGTGGCCGACTTCATCCGCCGCCACGCCTAGGCCGGAATCAGGAAATCAGGGAATCAGGGAATCAGGGACAGTCCACGATTTCCACTGCCGGAAATCGTGGACTGTCCCTGATTTTCCTGTTTTTCACAGCTCGTAGCTCGAGCTTGCCTTCTCCAGCACGGTCTTCTCCACCAGGTCGCGCGACAGGCTGGGCGCGAACAGTTCGATGAAGTCGTAGGTGTAGCGCCGCAGCCAGGCGCCGCGCTTGATGCCCAGGCGCGTAGTCGAGGACGGAAACAGGTGCGCCGCGTCCAGCGCGCGCAACGGCCGGTCGCGGCGCGCGTCGAACGCCATGGCCGCCAGGATTCCCACGCCCAGGCCGAGCCCGACGTAGGTCTTGATGACGTCGGCATCGAAGGCGGTGAGCACCACCTCCGGCGAGAGGCCGCGCGCCGCGAAGGCGCGATTCACCAGCGAGCGGTTGGCGTAGGCGAAGTCGTAAGTGACGATGGGATGGCGCGCCACGGCCTCCAGCGTCAGGCTGCGCTCCCGCAGCAGCGGGTGGCGCGGGGGCACCACCACGCAGCGATTCCACTGGTAGCAGGGCAGCGACACCAGCGCGCGGTGCTCGTCGATGCCTTCGGTGGCGAAGCACAGGTCGGCCTCGCCGGCCGCCACCTGCTCGCAGATCTGCGTCGGATTGCCCTGGTGGATGACCAGTTGCACCTTCGGAAAGCGGCGCTTGAACGCGGTTACCGCCTGCGGCAGCGCGTAGCGCGCCTGCGTATGGGTGGTGGCGATGGTGAGGGTGCCCGCGCCCTCTGAGGCGAAGTCCGCGCCGGCTCGCTTCATGTTTGCGGCATCGGCCAGCATGCGCTCGGCAATGGCGATCACCGCGCGGCCCGGTTCGGTCACCGCGACCAACCGCTTGCCGTTGCGCACGAAAATTTCGACCCCGAGCTCGTCCTCCAGCGCCTTGATCTGCTTGCTGACCCCGGGCTGGGAGGTGAACAGGGCCTCGGCCGCCGCCGAGACATTGAGGTCGCGTCGGGCGACCTCCGAGAGGTAGCGGAGTTGTTGCAGCTTCATAATTCCACAATGATATATAGGATTAACTTAATAGTCTTTGAAAGAATATCACTTCCCCGTAGCATCCGGGCCCGTGTACCTCTACGACGACATCGACCAGCGCCTGGTGGACGAGCGCGTGGCCCAGTTCCGCGACCAGACCCTTCGCTTCCTGGAGGGCAAGCTCGCCGAGGACGATTTCCGCGCCTTGCGCCTGAGGAACGGCCTGTACGTGCAGCGCTACGCGCCGATGCTGCGTATCGCCATTCCCTACGGACTGCTGTCCGCAAAGCAGTTGCGCAAGCTCGCCGACATTGCGCGCCGCTACGACCGCGGCTACGGCCACTTCTCCACGCGCCAGAACCTGCAACTCAACTGGCCGAAGCTGGAGCAGGTGCCGGACATCCTCGCCGAGCTGGCCACGGTGCAGCTGCACGCGATCCAGACCTCGGGCAACTGCGTGCGCAACACCACCACGGACCATTTCGCGGGCGTGGCGCCGGACGAGATCGTGGATTCCTTCGCCTGGTGCGAGCTGATCCGGCAGTGGTCCACCTTCCATCCAGAATTCAACTACCTGCCGCGTAAATTCAAGATCGCGGTCAACGGCGCGGTGGCGGACCGCGCCGCCACCTTCGTGCACGACATCGGGCTGCACGCGGTCCGCGATGCCGAGGGGGAGATCGGCTTTCGCGTCATCGTCGGCGGCGGGCTTGGCCGCACGCCCATCGTCGGCCAGGTCATCCGCGAATTCCTGCCCTGGCCGCACCTGCTGACCTACCTGGACGCCATTCTGCGGGTGTACAACCGCCACGGGCGGCGCGACAACATCCACAAGGCGCGCATCAAGGCTCTGGTCAGGACGCGCGGCATCGAGGCGTTTCGCAAGGAGGTCGACGCGGAGTGGGCGAACCTCAGGGACGGCCCGGCGACCGTGACCGAAGCCGAACTGCGCCGGATCCAGGGTCGGTTCACGCGCCCGGCCTACGCGACCTTGCGCGACATCGCCTACCCGAAGTCGAAGACGCCGTTCAATGCCTGGCGCGGTCGCAACGTGCATCCCCATCGCCAGCCGGGCTACGCCGCGGTGACCGTGTCCCTGAAAAAGACCGGCGTGCCGCCGGGGGACGTCACCTCGGAACAGATGGAGCGCATCGCCGACCTCGCGGATTGCTACTCCTTCGGCGAACTGCGGGTCACCCACGAGCAGAACCTGGTGTTCGCCGACGTGCGCCAGGCCGAGCTGCACGGGCTCTGGCAGGAACTGAGGGAACTCGGGCTGGCGACGCCCAACATCGGACTCCTCACCAACATCATCTCGTGCCCGGGCGGGGACTTCTGCGCGCTGGCGAACGCGAAGTCCATTCCGGTGGCCGAGGACATCCAGCGCCAGTTCGAGGACCTGGACTACCTGCACGACATCGGCGAGCTGGACCTGAACATCTCCGGCTGCATGAACGCCTGCGGCCACCACCACGTCGGCCACATCGGCATCCTCGGCGTGGATAAGAACGGCGAGGAGTGGTACCAGGTCGAGATCGGCGGAAATCAGGGACAGACCACGATTTCCGGCGCGCCGGCCGCACTGGGCCGGGTGATCGGACCAGCGGTCGCGCGCGCCGAGGTACCCGACGTCATCGAGCGCCTGATCCAGACCTACCTCGCGCTGCGCGACAGCGAACACGAACGTTTCGTCGACGTGGTGCATCGCGTCGGCGTCGAACCCTTCAAACAAGGTGTCTATGGCACGCTTGATCAAAGACCGACGGCTCGTCGATCAGCCCTCGCCGCCTGAGCTGACGCTCGAGCCGGCGGAGGACATTGCCGCGATCGCGGACCGGCTGGCCGGACTGCGTGTGGTCGCGGTGCGCTTCCCGAAGTACGCGGACGGCCGCGGCTACTCCATCGGCCGCCTGCTGCGCGAGCGCCATGGCTACCAGGGCGAGTTGCGTGCCGTGGGCGAGGTGGCGCGCGACCACCTGCAGTCGCTGGCGCAGTGCGGTTTCGACGCGTTCGAGTTGCGCGAGGGCGAGGATCTCACCGACGCGCTGGCCGCGTTCGAGGATTTCAGCGACGCCTACCAGGCGACTGCGGCGCAGCCGCTGCCGCTGTTCCGCAGGCGCGCTCCGGGATGAGCGGCACCGTGTACCTGGTGGGCGCCGGACCGGGCGCGCCGGACCTCCTCACGCTGCGCGCCGCGCGCCTGCTGGCGCGCGCGGACGTCGCCTTCCACGACGCGCTGGTGCATCCGGATACGCTCGCGCTCGCCACGCGCGCGGAGAGAATCGCGGTCGGCAAGCGCTGCGGCAAGCATTCCACGGCGCAGAAGTTCATCAACAAGCGCCTCGTGGACGCGGCGCGCAGGCACGCCGTGGTGGTGCGCCTGAAAGGCGGCGACCCGATGCTGTTCGGGCGAGCGCATGAAGAAATGGAGGCGCTGGCCGCCGAAGGCGTCCGCGTCGAAGTGGTGCCTGGGGTAACCGCCGCCCTCGCCGCGAGCGCGGAACTGGGCGTGTCGCTGACGCGTCGCGGAAAGGCGCGTAGCGTGGCCTTCGTGACGCCGCGCGTCGGCGCGGGGCAGCGTGACAGCGAATGGGTGAAGGCGGCGCTTGCGGCTGATACCGCCGTGATCTACATGGGCGCGGGCGAGGCGTCGGCGATCTCCGCCGCGCTGCAGGATGCCGGCAAGCCGGCTTCGACGCCGGTCGCGGTCGTGGGGAGCGCGTCGCTGCCGGAGATGCGCAGGCGATGCGGCACGCTCGGGAACCTGGCGGCGGTCGCCGCCGGAACGTCGGGCGGTCCGGTGCTGATACTCATGGGCGAGGTCTATCGCGAGGCGCTTGCCTCGCAGATAATCGACGCGTGGCGTCAACGAATCGAGCCCTTGTCCTCTTCGCCCATGGCGCGCGCCATCCGGGCTGGGCGGACCCGTTCCGCCGCCTGGCGATAGAACTGGGCGAGAAGCTGCCCGGCGAGCGCATCGTGCTCGCGTTCCTGGAGCTGATGCAGCCCTCGCTGCCGGACTGCGCGGCGGCACTTCACGCCGACGGCGTGCGCGAACTGAGGGTGGTGCCGGTGTTCCTCGGTACGGGCGGGCACCTGCGGACCGACCTGCCGAGGATGGTGGATGAACTTCGCGCGCGCTACCCGGACCTCGCGGTCCGCGTCGACCCGCCGATCGGCGAGCAGGCCGGGGTGATCGCCGCTATCGCGAGCGCGATCGCGGGCTGAATCCCAGCCAGGCCGCGTACAGGAACAGGGCGAGGAACCACGCCAGCGACCACTCCGCGATGGACAGGCCGAGGAACCGCCATTTGACCTCGGCGCACTCGCCGGAGCCGGTGAACAGCTTCTCGAACACGCGCGACAGCGGGAAATTGTCGATCATGTAGTAGAGGTCCGGGCCGCAGGGCGGGACATGCTCCGGCGGCAGGTGCTGCAGCCAGACCTGCCGTCCCGCGGTTCCCAGTCCGCCCAGCGCCATCACGCCGCCCGCGGCGGCATAGGCGAGGCCGCCCGCTCGACCCGGGCCGTGCACCGCCGCGGCGGCGAACACGATCACTATCAGGAGGTAGAACCCGCGCTGGATCAGGCATAGCGGGCAGGGATCCTGGCCGTCGAAGTACTGCAGGAAATAACCGTAGCCCAGCAGCGCCGCGCAGGCGAGCGCCGGGGCGCCGTAGTGCATCCTCGACAGGCGCTTCCTCACTTCGCCTCGACGACCGTCTGCTCGATGGCACCGAAAATCGAGCGCCCTCCGGCGTCCTTCATCTCGATTCGGACGCGGTCGCCGAATTTCAGGAACGGCGTCTTCGCCTTGCCCTCGGCCAGGATTTCCTCGGCGCGGCGCTCGAACAGGCAGCCGGCGCCGCGCTTGCGGTCGCGATTGGAGACCGTGCCCGAGCCGACGATGGTGCCGGCGGCGAGCGGGCGCGTCTTCGCGGCGTGCATGACCAGGTGCGGGAAGTCGAACTGCATGTCATCTCCCGCGTCGGGCTCGCCGAGCAGGTCGCCGTTGACCATGGCGCGCAGTGCGCCCTGCAGGCGTTTGCCGTCCCAGGCCTCGCCCAACTCGTCCGGCGTCACCGCCACCGGGGAGAAGGACGAGGGCGGCTTGGAGTGCAGGAAGCCGAAGCCCGCGGCGAGGTCCGCAGTCACCAGCTTGCGCAGGCTGACGTCGTTCATCAGCATCACCAGGCGGATCGCTTCGCCGGCGGCCTCCCGGTTCGCGCCCATGGCGAGGTCGCCGGTCACCACCGCGATTTCCATCTCCAGGTCGATGCCCTGCGCCTCGCTGGCCGCCGCGATGGCCTCGCAGGGCCCCAGCAGCGGCGCGGAGCAGCCCTGGTACATGAGGGGCCGCGAATTGAGGTTGTCGGGCAGCCTCTGCTTGCGCGACGCCATGATGAGCTCGGCGTGCACGAGGTAGGCTGAGCCGTCGAGGAACTGCGGCGCGCGCGGCAGCGGCGCCATGCACTGCGCCGGGTCGAAGTCGAATGCGCGCGCGGGCTTGTCGGCGTCGAGGTCGGCGGCCATCTGCGCCAGCATCGGCGCGGCGTAGGTCCAGTCGTCCAGCGCGGCCTGCAGCGTTGGAGAGACATGGTCGGCCTTGAGCGCCCGTTTCAGGTCCTTCGAGACGACGAGCAGCGTCCCATCGCGGGTTCCGTCCCGCAGCGTGGCAAGCTTCATGGACGAATTATCGCAGACGCGGCAGGTCGGCCGGCGCTTCGATCTCCATGCGCAGCAGCTGCGCGGCGACGTTCTTGCCCAGGTTGTCCATGCGCAGGCTGCGCGCCGCGCCGCCCTGCAACGCGCCATTGAGGACTATTTTCAGCGCCAGGATGTTGTCCAGCGGCCAGAGTTCAACCGCGCCGATACCCATGGCCGCAAAATGCGCCGCCAGCCGCTCCCGGGTCACTTCGCGCTTGAGCACGGCGTAAGTCCGGGCATCGTAGGCGAACAGGCCGATGTCGGCGCGGTCGGCCTTGTCTCCGGAGCGCGCATGGGCGATTTTCCACAATCCGACCTTCATCCGACCTGCTCCAGCTCGATGTTCACCCTGGATTCCACCTGCTCGCGCTTGACCACCGTCGGCCAGATGCCCAGCAGCTCCTTCGCCGGCTGGATGCCCTTCATGGTGCCGACGTAGGGCGGGCCGGACAGGCCCAGCCACGGGAACAGGCGCCCGAACGCATCAGCGACGCGCTTGTCCTGCGTGCGGATGGTCATGCGCAGGAAGCATTCGTTCAGCTCGTCACGGTACCTCGGGTCGGCGTTCGCCCCCAGCAGCGAGTCGTAGCCGATGTACTCGATGTTGCTGTCCTCCACCGTCCAGCCGCGCTCCTTCACCAGGGCCTGGATGATCTCGGCGCTTTTCGCGCACTTGGCATGGGCCTCGGGCCAGGCGAAGCCGATGATGCCTGAGCCCATCCAGCCGTCGTGGTAACCGGCGACCACTTTCAACGTCGGCGGCCGCGGCGCGCCGGAGGCGCCCGAGACCCGGACCCGATCGCCTCCCTCGTCATCGAACTTCAGCGTGCCCATGTCGAGCACCACGTCGGGCGAGATATAGGCGTGCGGGTTGTGCACTTCGTAGAGAAGCTGTTGCCTGATCGTGTCGAAGGACACCCGCCCGCCGGTGCCGGGCGCCTTGGTGAACAGTGCGCGGCCGTCTTCCGACACTTCGGCGATCGGGTATCCAAGGTGCGCGTAGTCGGGAATCTTCGCCCACTCGCCGGCCGAGCCGAAATTGCCGCCCGAGCCCTGGCCGGAGCATTCGAGCAGGTGGCCCAGCGTCAGGCCGGCGGCGAGCCGGTCCCAGTCGTCCCAGCGCCAGCCGAACTCGTGCGCGAGCGGCCCCAGCGTGAGCGCGGCGTCGGCGACCCTGCCGGTGAGGACGATGTCGGCGCCCTTCGCGAGCGCTTCGGCAATAGGCTGCGCGCCGAGGTAGGCATTGGCGAACAGCATCCGGTCGCGCACGCCGGAGATGTCGGCACCGCTGTCCATGTGAACCATCGGCTCGCCGGCGCCGCGCAGCTCGTCGATGCGTTCCAGCACCGAATCGCCGGTGACGGTGGCGATGTTCGCCTTCCAGCCTTTGGCGCGGAACGCTCTGGCGATGGCTTCGCGTGCGCCCTGCGGGTTGAGCCCGCCGGCGTTGAGGATGAACTTGACGCCGTGCCTGGCGGCGAGCGGCCAGAGCTCCGTGAGCATCGGCACGCCATCGCGCGCATAGCCCGCCGCGGGATCCTTTTGCCGATCCTTCTGCAGGATGGCGAGCGTCAGTTCCGACAGGTGGTCCGAGGCGATGTACTGCACGCCGCCGCGCTCGATGGAGGCCTTCACCGGCTGCCAGGAATCGCCGTAGAAGCCCAGGCCGGCGCCGATGCGGACGGATTTCATGGGACGAACGGGTTGACGACGCGCACACCGCCGTAGTCCTGCCCGTGAGAGAGGTCCTCACTGACGAGCAGCGTGGCGCCAAGCCTGCGGGCTGCCGCGATCACGGCGGCGTCCCAATAGGAAATGCCGTAGCGCATCTTCACCTGCAATGCCTGGCGCAACAGCGGCAGGTCGACCGTGCTCACCGGCCGGCTGTCCGCGATCTCGTCGACCATGGCAACCGCATCCTCGTGGCCAAGACCGTGAGGAGGGCGCAGGACGTTCACATAGAACTCCTGGAGTACCTGCACCGAGACGCCCCAATCCTCCCGTGCCAGCCATTCGCGCGCGACCCGGGTCTTCTCAGCGTCACGGGGCGCCTTCGAGTACGCGTACAGCAGGACATTGGAATCCAGGAAATGCGCAACAGCCACCTCAGATGCCCAACTTGCGCAGCAGCTTGCGATCGTGCACCTGCTCCCTCGTGAGTCGCTTCGTGGTGTCGATGCCGCGGCCCCGGGCGATGGCGTCCAGACGCTCCAGCAAACTGGCTGCAGGCGCGGATTGGCCCGGCCCGTAGCCGGCACCCGCAATGCCGGATCGCAAAGTGGCGGGCGCGTTGGAGGCCTCCTCAAGGATCGCCATCAGTTCGCCCTGCAGCGACCGATGGTTGCGCTCGGCGCGCGCCCGCAGCTTCGCCGCGAGCGCCTCGGGAACGTTCTTGATCGAAAGGTTGACGGCCATGGTGGCTCCAGAACAGATCCAGGTGGATCCATTATGGAATCACCCGGCTGCCACCGTCAAGCCGCGTCTGCGGCGCGAGTGATGGTGACGCTGCCCCGCGGCCCGAACACCCGCTTCAGCGTGTCGCGAAACGACCGCACCTCTGCACCTTCCAGGATGCCGTGTCGCTTCAGCGCTTCATGCAGCGCCGGCAGCTTGTAGTGCGGCACCGCCGGGTAGAGGTGGTGGTCGATGTGGAAGTTGACGTGATGGGGGAAAAAGATGAAGCGTCCCCACCAGGGAACCTCCACGTTGGTGCGCGCCGCGGTGAGCGGGGAGGACAGGTCGGACACCGCGCCATGCTCCATCACCGCGCGCATCCTCAGGATCGCCTGCATCAACGTCACCAGCGGCAGCACCCACAGCACCAGGTACTCCAGCCACCACCCGGTCGCGATCGCAAGACCGAGCGCGAAGACGTGGAAGGCGACCACCACCCAGCGATCTGACAGCGCCAGATTGCGCAGGCGCGCGGTGGTGTCATCCAGCGGCCGCTGCGCCACGCCGGTTTCCAGATTCGCGCCCGGGGCGCCGAAAAAGTAGGCGTAGTTAAGCGGCGCCGTCAGCCCGGCCAGGTCCTTGAGGAGCTTTTTCGCCAGGTAGGCCTTGCCGCGCGGGTACCCAGCCATGAGCGCGATGTCCGGGTCCGCGGACTGGTAGAGATGGTTGTGGTGCAGCCGGTGAACGATGCGGTAGGAGAAGGTCGAGACGCCAATGAGCATGCCGCTCACCCGGCCGACAAGGTCGTTGGCGGCGCGCGACTCGAACAGGCGGTAATGCGTGGCTTCGTGGGAAATGATCGCCAGGGAGTGCTGGAAACAGGCAATGGCCAGCACGCAGGGAATCACCACCCAGGGTGTCCAGAAGGCGAGGGCGAGGCCGATGCACAGCGCCAGGCCGCCGTAGCTCCAGGCCAGCGATGCCACGCTCCTTGCTGGTGCGAGGGCGGTCAGCGGCGAGAGTTCGGCGGCCGGCAGGCGGCGCGCCGGCCGCTCCTGGTCCCGGAATTCCTCGCCGCGAACCACTGGCGCCTCGGGTTTCGTCACGGCCTGATTGTACAATTCGCGCCGGAGGAGGGGCTTTGGTCGATCTGCTGCAACTGCTGGTGGCGGGCGTCTCGCTTGGCTGCGTCTACGCGCTGGTCGCGCTGGGCTTCGTGCTGATCTACAAGGCCACCGAGACCGTCAATTTCGCCCAGGGCGACCTGATGATGCTGGGCGCGTTCTTCGCGCTCACCGCGAGCGTCATCCTGGGCTGGCCGTACTGGGCCACCATCCTGTTCGCGGTATCTGTCATGGGCGTGGTAGGCATGCTCGCCGAGCGCATCGTGCTGCGGCCGGTGCTCGGGCAACCGGCCTTCACCGTGGTGATGATCACCATCGGCATCGGCTACGTCACGCGTGGCGTGGTCACCATGGTGCCCGGCTGGGGCACCGACACCCACCAGATCGTGACGCCGTTCGCCGACGAGATCTGGAAGGTGGGCGGCGTGGTGCTGCCGGTGCAGCAGCTGGGCGTCATCGCCATGACCGCGGCGCTGTGCGCGGTGCTGTACCTCTTCTTCCGCTTCTCCAAGCTGGGCGTGGCGATGCAGGCCACCTCGCAGAACCAGCTCGCCGCCTACTACATGGGAATCCCGGTGCGCCGGGTCAACATGATGATCTGGGGCCTGTCGGCGGGCGTCGCCGCGTTCGCAGGCATCCTGCTCGCGCCGGCCACCTTCATCCACTCCAACATGGGCTTCATCGGCCTGAAGGCCTTCCCGGCGGCGGTGCTGGGCGGCTTCGGCAGCGTGCCGGGCGCCATCGTCGGCGGCCTGATCATCGGCGTGGTCGAGGCGCTCGCCGGGTACTACCTCCCGGAGGGCTTCAAGGACGTCGCCGCCTATGTGGTGGTGCTCGTCGTGCTGATGGTCAGGCCCTCGGGCATATTCGGCGAAACCGCCCGGAAGAAAGTATAGGGGCCCGAACCCGTGCGCTTCGTCTTCAAGACCGACTACGAGCAGGACATCCGCCTCTTCAAGCACGGCGGCCAGCGCTTCTGGTACGGCGTGCTCGCCGTGGCGCTGCTGCTCGCGCCCTGGTGGGCCGGCGAGTACGTCATGTCGCAGCTGCACTTCATCCTGATCTATTCCATCGTCGGTTTCGGCCTGATGATGCTCACCGGCTTCACCGGCCAGGTGTCCCTCGGCCACGCGGCGTTCCTGGCCGTGGGGGCCTACACCGAGGCGCTGCTGCAGGCGGCGGGCGTGCCGTTCTTCATCTCGATCAGCTGCGCGGCGCTGTTCGCCGCGGTGGTGGGCATCATCGTCGGCCTGCCCGCGCTGCGCCTCAAGGGCATCTACCTCACCATCGCCACGCTCGCCTTCAACGTCATCGTCGAGGAGATCATCGCGCGCTGGCACTCGCTTACCGGCGGCAACGAGGGCAAGCACCTGAAGCCGGTGCAGATCCTGGGCTGGGAGCTGGAATCGGACGCGGAGTTCTACTACCTGTGCCTTGCGCTGACGGTGATCTGCTGCCTCGCCTGCGTGAACCTGCTGCGCTCGCCCACCGGGCGCGCCTTCGTCGCCATCCGCGACTCCGAGGTCTCGGCCTCCTGCATGGGCGTGCACCTGGCCAAGTACAAGACCGTCGCCTTCGCCTTCTCCGCGGCGCTCACCGGCGTTGGCGGCGCGCTCTACGCGCACAAGCTGGCCTTCATCTCGCCCGAGCAGTTCACGCTGTTCCAGTCCATCGAGCTGATCACCATCGTGATCCTGGGCGGCATCGGCTTCCTGCACGGCGCCGTGCTGGGCGCCACCTTCATCATCGTGCTGCCGCAGCTGATTTCCATCGCCAAGGGCTGGCTGCCGGAGGGCGTGGTGCCCGCCGGGATGCAGGCGGTGGTGTTCGGCGTGATCCTGATCCTGGTGATCATCTTCGAGCCGCTCGGCCTGTATGGAAGATGGCTCAAGATACGCACCTACTTCGAGCTGTTCCCCTTCTACCGCAAGGGCATGTTCCGGCGGCAGAAGAGCTACATGAAGTCGGAAAGGCTGCGCTGATGCGCGGGTGCCTGCCAGCATGAGCTTCTTCAAGGTCGAGAACCTCGGCATCCGCTTCGGTGGCGTGGTCGCGGTGGACAAGGTCGGCTTCGAGGTGAAGCGCGGCGAGGTGTTCACCATCATCGGCCCCAACGGCGCCGGCAAGACGACCATCTTCAACCTGATCGGCCTGATCTACCCGGCGACCAGCGGCCGCATCCTGTACGAGGGGCGCGACCTCACCGGTCTGGCGCCGCACACGGTGGCGGACCTTGGCATCGCGCGCACCTTCCAGAACATCGAGCTGTTCGAGCACGCCACCGTGCTGCAGAACCTGCTCATCGGCCGCCACCGGCACCGCCGCACCTCGCTGTGGCAGGAGATGCTCTTCACGGCCTCGGTGCGCCAGGCCGAGATCGCGCAGCGCGAAGCGGTGGAAAAGGTGATCGATTTCCTGGAGCTGGCCAAGTTCCGCGACAGCCTCGTGGCGGGGCTGCCCTACGGCGTGCGCAAGGTGGTGGAGCTGGGTCGCGCGCTCGCCACCGAGCCCAAGCTGCTGCTGCTCGATGAGCCCTCCTCGGGCCTGAACCCCGAGGAAACCGACGACATGGCGTTCTGGATCGAGGACATCAAGCGCCACCTGGGCATCACGGTGCTGATGGTGGAGCACGACATGAACCTGGTGTCGCGGGTCTCGGACCGCGTGCTGGCGCTCAACATGGGCACCGTGCTTGCCGAGGGCACCGCGGCCGAGGTGCAGGCGCACCCGGCGGTGATCGAGGCCTACCTGGGCAAGGCCGCCTGAACGTGAGCGACAGCGCGGACATCATCCTCGAGCTGGCCAACATCGAGGCCAGCTACGGCCCGGTGCAGGCGTTGCGCGGCGTGAGCCTCAAGGTGCCGCGCGGCAAGATCGTCACCGTGCTGGGCGCCAATGGCGCCGGCAAGTCCACCATCCTGAAGACCATCTCCGGGATCATCGACCCGCGCAAGGGCCAGATCCGCTTCGAGGGCGAGGACATCCAGCGCAAGGACCCCGCAGTGATCGTGCGCCGCGGCATCGGCCACGTGCCGGAGGGGCGCGAAGTGTTCCCGCTGTTGTCGGTCGAGGAGAACCTGAGGATGGGCGCCTACACCCGCGGCGACGCAGCCGGGGTGGCGAGCGACATCGAGCTGGTCTACGGCTACTTCCCGATCCTCAAGGAGCGGGCGAAGCAGGAAGCGGGGTTGCTCTCGGGCGGCCAGCAACAGATGCTGGCCATCAGCCGGGCGATGCTGTCGCGGCCCAAGCTGATGCTGATGGACGAGCCCAGCCTGGGCCTGTCGCCGCTGCTGACCCAGGAGATTTTCCGCATCATCACGCGCATCAACAAGGAACAGGGCACCACCATCCTGCTGGTGGAGCAGAATGCCAACATGGCGCTGGAGGTGGCCGAGTTCGGCTACGTGCTCGAGGTCGGGCGCATCGTGATGGAAGACACCTGCGCCAACCTGGCCCGCAAGGAAGACGTGCAGGAGTTCTACCTCGGGATGAAGTCCGAGGGCGTCAGGGGGCAGCGCAGATGGAAGAAAAAGAAGCAGTGGCGATGAACAGTCCGGCCTTGGCCGAGCACACCACGATTCCGGCGATGTTCTGGGCCGGCGTGCAGTCGCGCGCCGGCAGGACCATCTTCCGGCAGAAGCACCTGGGCATCTGGCATGCGGTGCGCTGGGAGGAACTCGGGCAGGCGGTGCGCGAAACCGGCATGGGCCTGGCGGCGCTGGGCTTCGAGCCGGGCGAGGTGGTGTCCATCCTGTCCAACACCAACCAGGAATGGGTCACCGCCGACATGGGCGCGCTGTGCGCCGGCGGCGTGGTCAACGGCGTCTATCCGACAGACGCCGCGGCGCAGGTCGAGTACCTGGGCAACGACTCCGGCAGCGTGTATGCATTCGTGGAGGACGACGAGCAGCTGGACAAGGTGCTGGAAGTCCGCGAACGCATGCCGAAGCTGCGCAAGATCATCGTCTTCGACATGGACGGCCTGCGCGAGCTGGACGACCCGCAGGTGCTGAGCCTGGACCGGCTGCGGGAGCTGGGCCGCGCGCACGACGCCGCGCACCCCGGGGAGTGGGAACGGCGACTCGCCGCGCGCAAGCCCGAGGACCTCGCGATCCTGGTCTATACCTCGGGCACCACCGGCAAGCCCAAGGGCGCGATGATCTCGCACCGGAACATCATGGCCACCTGCGCCGCCTACCAGGCTTCGTTCCCGCAGGACGGCAACGACGAGCGCATGGCGTTCCTGCCGCTGTGCCACATCGCGGAGCGCGTCGGCGGCGAATACCACGCCCTCTACACCGGCGCCGTGCTCAATTTCGTCGAGAACCCGGAAACCGTCCCGGAGAACGTGCGCGAGATCTCGCCCACGGTGTTCACCGCGGTGCCCCGGGTATGGGAGAAGTTCTATTCCGCGGTGATGATCGGCCTGAAGGAAGCCGGCTGGTTCCAGCAGCGGGCCTACAAGCTCGCCATCGGCATCGGCATGCGCCAGGCGAAGCTGCGCGAGGAGAGAAAGACGGTCCCGGCCGGCCTCGCGCTCGCCTTCTGGCTGGCGCGGGTCCTGGTGCTGAACAACGTGCGCCGCGCAATCGGCGTGCACCGGGCGCGCATCCTGATCACGGGCGCCGCGCCGATCTCCCCGGACCTGGTGCGCTGGTACATGGCGCTGGGCCTGGAGATGGTGGAGGTCTGGGGCCAGACCGAGAGCTGCGGCGCGGTGACCGGCAACCCGAGCGGCGCGGTGGTCCCGGGCTCCATCGGCCCGATGATGCCGCCCTCCGAGGTCAAGGTGTCGGCGGAGGGCGAATTGCTGGTGCGCGGCCCGGGCGTGTTCATGGGCTACCTCAACCAGCCCGAGAAGACCGCCGAGACCCTGAAGGACGGCTGGCTGCACACGGGCGATGTCGGCAAGGTGGACGCGCAGGGCTATTTCTTCATCACCGACCGCATGAAGGACATCATCATCACCGCCGGCGGCAAGAACATCACGCCTTCGGAGTTCGAGAACCAGATCAAGTTCTCCCCGTACATCACCGACGCGGTGGTGATCGGCGAAAAGCGCCCCTACCTGGCGGCGCTGGTCATGATCGACCACGAGAACGTCGAACGCTACGCCCAGGACAACGCCATCCCGTTCTCCAACTTCGCCAGCCTGTGCCGCCGGCCCGAGATACAGGCCCTGGTGCAGGCCGAGATCGACCGGGTCAACAAGCACTTTGCCAGGGTCGAGCAGGTGAAGAAGTTCCGCCTCATCGAGCAGAAGCTCACCGCCGAGGACGAGGAGCTGACCCCGACCATGAAATTGAAGAGGAAGCTCGTGAACGAGAAGTACCGCGACCTGATCGAGTCCATGTATGTGAGGGAAGCGGCGTGAAGGATGCCGCCCGCGGCAGGAAGGATGCCGCCCGCGGCATAGGATAGAATCGTCCCGAACACTCTCTGGAGGAGGGAAACAGCATGAACCGCACCATCGCAGCCATTGCCACCGCCGCCGCCTTCGGCTTCGCCGGCCTCGCGCATGCCCAGGGCCAGGGCGTCAGCGCGAAGGAGATCGTGATCGGCACCGCCCAGGACCTGTCCGGCCCGGTGGCGCCGTTCTCCAAGCCGGCCGTGAACGGCATGCGCATGCGCGTGGACGAGATCAACGCCTCGGGCGGGATCCACGGCCGCAAGATCAAGCTGGTGGTCGAGGACCATGGCTACGACCCGAAGAAGGCCGTGCTCGCGGCGCAGAAGATGATCCAGAAGGACAGGATCTTCGCCGCCATCGGTTCCATCGGCACCCCGACCGCCATGGCCGCGATGCCGCTGTACCTGGACAAGGGCGTGCTGCACCTGTTCCCGCTGGCCGCCGCGCGCCAGATGTACGAGCCGCTGCACAAGTACAAGTACTCCTTCGCCGCCACCTACTTCGACCAGATGCGCGCCGGGCTGAAGCACCTGATCAAGGACAAGGGACACAAGCGCATCTGTTCCCTGTACCAGGACGACGACTTCGGCCTGGAAGTGCACGGCGGCGGCGAGGCGGCGCTCAAGGACCTCGGCATGAAGTACCACGAGGTCACCACCTACAAGCGTGGCGCCACCGACTTCTCCTCGCAGGTGCAGAAGATGCGCGGCGCGGGTTGCGAGGCAGTGGTGATGGGCACCATCATCCGCGAGACCATCGGCACCATCGCCACCGCGAGGAAGCTTGGCTTCAACGCCGACTTCATCGGCACCACCGCCAGCTACACGCACCTGATCCATGCGCTGGGCAAAGGCCTGGTCGAGGGCTTCTACTCCGCCTGCACCAGCAACTACCCGTACGCGGACGACGCCTCGGCCAACGTGCGCAACTGGATGGCCGGCTACAAGAAGACCTACAACGCCGACGGCGACATCTTCGCCGCCTACGGCTACTCCATGGTGTCGATGTTCGCCATGGCGGCCGAGAAGGCCGGACCGAAGCTGACCAACGACAGCTTCGCCAAGGCGCTGGAGAGCATCGTCGTCCCGCGCGACATGTTCGGCTTCGACGAGCAGAAGTTCACCGCCACCAACCACCTGGGCTCCAACCGTGCGCGCCTGTGCCAGATCCAGGGCGGCAAGTGGGTGACGTTGACCGACTACCTCACCAACTGAGGAAACCGGGCATGAACGTCGGAAGCGGCGCCTCGCGGCGCCGTTTTTCTTTGGCGCTGGGCGCCCTCGCGCTGGCCGGCTGCGCGCCGGCGCCGGTCCAGGTCGGCGGCAGCTTCACGCCGCTGCTCTCGGGCGCCCACCGCAGGGCGGCGAACGTCGCCCGGGACCCGTTCCGGCATCCGGCGGAGACGCTGGCCTTCTTCGGCGTCCAGCCCGCCAGCACGGTGGTGGAGATCCTGCCCGGCAGCGGCGGCTATTACATGGAGATTCTCGCGCCATGGCTGGCGGCGCAGGGGCGCTACATTGCCGCCAACCGCGACGAGCTTGCGCCGCCGCAATACCTCGCGGACCACCAGCGGCTGCTGGCGCGCCTCCGGGACCAGCCGGATCTCTACGGCAAGGTGGTGGTGACGAAGTTCAACGCCGACCGGCATGACGTCGCGCCGCCGGGCAGCGCCGACTTCGTGCTCACCTTCCGCAACCTGCACAACTGGATCGAGCGCGGCGAGGTGGATGGGGCGCTGCGCGCCTTCCACCGGGCGCTGAAGCCGGGCGGGGTGCTGGGCGTGGTGGACCATCGCGGGCGCACCGACCTCGCGCAGGAGGCGCAGATGAAGTCCGGCTACGTGCGCGAGGACTACGCCATTCGCGTCATCCAGCGCGCCGGGTTCCGGCTGGCCGGTGTGTCGGAAGTGAACGCCAACCCGCGCGACACCAAGGATCATCCCGCAGGCGTGTGGACGCTGCCGCCGACCTGGCGCCTGAAGGACCAGGACCGGGCGAAATACCAGGCGATCGGCGAGAGCGACCGCTTCACGCTGCGGTTCGCGAAGCGCTGAGGGGCGCAGAGGCGGGCAAAATGTGCACGATCGTGCACATTTCCGGGTTCAGCCGATGACGTAGGCGGCGCCCCCGGTCGCGATCAGCTGGCCCTCGTCGTTGTGCAGCTCCATGTGCGTGACCGCGATGCGGCTGCCTTTCCTGACGATGCGCGCGGTGGCGATGAAATACTTGCCGCGCCCGGGGCGCAGGTAGTCCACCCGCAGGTCGATGGTGCCCATCTTCGGGAACGAGGTGGGCACGCTGTCCATGTCGTGCGCCAGGCCCAGCATGATGACGAATCCACCCGCCACGTCCAGGGTCGCCGAGATCACCCCGCCGTGCAGGATCTTCGTGCTCGGGTTGCCGATCAGTTCCGGACGCATGTCGAAGCGCAGCTTGGCCGCGTCGCGGTCGAAGGACTCGACCCTGAGGCCGAGCAGCTTGTTGAAGGCGATCATCTCCTCCATCACCTTGCGCATCAGGGGCTGCAGGGCCTTCATCTTCAGCGTGCTCATGGTCCCCATCCCAGTTGCCGTGCCGCGAGGTCCTTCATGATCTCGGTGCTGCCGCCGCCAATCTGCATCACTTTCACCTCCCGGTAGATGCGCTCGGCGCGCGAGCCGCGGATGAAGCCGGCGCCGCCCAGGGTCTGCACCGCGGCATCCGCGCAATGCTGCATCGTGTCGGTGGCCAGGTTCTTCAGCATGGCCAGTTGCGCGATCCACTGCGGCTCGCGCGGCTGCGACGACAGCTTCCACGCGGTGTCATAGAGCAGCGCCCGCGCGGCGTGGATCCTCGCCTGCATGTCCACCAGCTTGTGCCGGATCACCTGGTGGCCGATGAGCGGGCCGCCGAAGGTCTTCCTCTCGCGCGCCCAGGCAAGCGCGTCCTCCAGGCAGGCCTGGGCGAAGCCGACCGCGCCCGCAGCCATGGACAGGCGCTCGGAATTGAAGTTGCGCATGATGGCGCGGAAGCCCTCGTTCTCGCCGCCGATCAGGTTGGCCGCCGGCACGCGGACATGGTCGAAGTGGAGCAGCGCGGTATCCGAGCACCACCAGCCCATTTTCTCGAGCTTGGTACGGGTGAAGCCGGGACGGTCGCGCTCGATGAGCAGCAGCGAGACGCCCGCCGCGCCGGGTCCGCCTGTCCGGACCGCCACGGTGTAGTAGTCGGCGCGCATGCCCGAGGTGATGAAGGCCTTCTCGCCCTCGACCACGTAGTCACCGCCATCGCGACGGGCCGTTGTCTTGAGGCTGGCGACATCCGAGCCTCCGCTGGGCTCGGTTATGCACAGGGCGCTGATCTTGTCGCCGGAGAGGATGGACGGCAGCACCCGGCGCTTCAGCTCCTCGCTGCCGACGGCCGCGATGGGCGGGGCGCCGATGGTGTGCGAGAACAGGCTCGCGCTCAGGCCGCCAACGCCGGCCAGCGCGAACGCTTCGGCACTGGAGATGCGGTAGAAATAATCGGCGGGGACTCCGCCATATTCTTCCGGAAATCCGAGGCCGAACAGCCCCGCGGCCGCAGCCTTGCGGTAGAGCTCGCGGGGAAATTCCCCGGCCTCGTCCCATGCGGCGGCGTGCGGCAGGATCTCACGCGCCACGAAGCGCCGGACCGAGTCGCGGAAGGCCTCGTGCTCGGGCGTAAGCGCCGGGTGGATCACGCCGCCTTGCCCTCCGCCTCGAACTCCAGCAGCAGCTTGCCCGGCGAAACCTGCGCGCCCGCGGAGACATGCACCGCCTTGACCTTCACGGCGAACGGGAAATCGAGGACGTGCTCCATCTTCATGGCTTCCAGCACCACGAGGGCCTTGTTCGGGGCCACGGTCTCGCCCGCCCCCGCGTTGACCGAGACCACCCGGCCGTTCATCGGTGCGAGCAGCCTGCCATCGCCCGCGCCCCTGCCGCGCAGTGGATCGCGGCTGGCATGGCGCTCGAAGAAGCGCGCGCTGCCGCGCGAGCGGTGCGCCGGGTTGTTGCTCCAGCCGCTCCATTCGCCGAAGTCGCGGGCCTCCGGATCGAAATGCGACAGGAAATCCGTGGTTGCCTCCCCGTTCGCGAAGCGGCGGTCGCGCAGGACGGCGGCAAGGAAATCCCTGTTCGTCGGCACGCCGGCGGCCAGCGTTTCGTCCAGTGCCGCGGCAAGCCGCGCGCGCGCCTCCTCGCGGGACGGCGCATGCGCGACCAGCTTGGCGATCATGGAATCGTAGAACGGCGTGATCTCGATGCCGGGCGCAAGCGCGTGGTCCACGCGCACCGACGGCGACGGCTGCCACTGGACCAGCGTCCCCGCCTGCGGCATGAAGTCAAGATCCGCATCCTCGGCGCACAGTCGCGCCTCGATGGCGTGGCCGGAAAAGCGAATCGCATCCTGCCCAAGCGGCAGCGGCTCGCCCGCCGCGACGCGCAGCTGCCACTCGACAAGGTCGAGCCCCGTGACCAGTTCCGTGACCGGGTGCTCCACTTGCAGGCGCGTGTTCATCTCCATGAACCAGAACTTGCCATCCTCCAGCAGGAACTCCACGGTGCCCGCGCCGACGTAGCCCACCGCCTTTGCCGCGGCGATGGCGGCCGCGCCCATCGCGGCGCGCAGCTTCGCGTCCACCGCCGGCGAGGGCGATTCCTCGATCAGCTTCTGGTGGCGGCGCTGCACCGAGCAGTCGCGCTCGCCCAGGTGAATGCAGTTGCCGTGGCGGTCGGCGAACACCTGCACCTCGACGTGGCGCGGGCGCAGCAGCGCTTTCTCCAGCAGGACGCGATCGTCGCCGAAGGAATGCTCCGCTTCAGATTGTGCGCTCTTCAGCGCGGCGGCCAGTTCGGATCTCGAGCGCACCAGCCGCATGCCGCGGCCGCCGCCGCCGGCGAGCGCCTTGATCATCACCGGGAACTCCGGGTCCTTGTCGTAGGTGGGCAGGACCGGGACGCCCGCTTTCGCCGCGATTGCCTTGGCGTTGGCCTTGTTGCCCATGGAGCGGATGGCGGCGGGCGGCGGGCCGATCCAGCTGCGGCCCGACTTCAGGACCGCTTCGGCGAATGCCGCGTTCTCGGACAGGAAGCCGTAGCCCGGGTGCACCGCCTCTCCTTCGGCGCGCAGGACCGATTCGATGTCCAGGTAGGACTCTTTTGGCAGCGAGCCGCCGATGTGGACGGCCGCGTCCGCCGCGCGAACATGCGGCGCGTCGCGGTCGGCATCGGAATACACGGCAATGGTGCGCAGTCCCATGCGCTTCGCGGTGCGCATCACGCGCAGGGCGATTTCGCCGCGGTTGGCGACCAGCAGGGAGCGGAACATCATGCTGTGGGCGATTCTAATGTCAGCCGCTGTTGCGCAACGCCGCCGATACGCCGTTGATGGTCAGGTGGATGGCGCGGATGGTCTTCTCGTCGGTCTCGCCCGCCCGGTAGCGCCGCAGCAGTTCCACCTGCATGTGGCTCAGGGCGTCCAGGTAGGCGGACCGGTTGCGGATCGAGCGCGCGAGGGCGGGATTGTCGGCGAGAAAATCGCCGCCACCGGTAATCGCGAGCACGTGGCCCCTGGTGGTCTCCCATTCGGCGGCGATGCGGGAGAACACCGATTCGCGCAGCGCCGCGTCAGGCACCAGCTCGGCGTACCTTGCCGCGATGCCGAGATCGGTCTTGGCGAGCACCATTTCCAGGTTGGAGAGCATGCCGCGGAAGAAGGGCCAGTCGCGGTACAGGTCGCGCAGTTCCGGCGCCGAGCCGCCGGCCTCCAGCCAGCGCGATACCGCGGAGCCGAAGCCGAACCAGCCCGGCAGCATGACGCGGCACTGGCTCCAGCTGAACACCCAGGGAATCGCGCGCAGGTCCTCCAGGCGCGTGGAGCCCTTGCGCGACGCCGGGCGGCTGCCGATGTTGAGCGCGGAGATCTCCGCCAGCGGCGTGGAGCCGCGAAAGTAGTCCATGAACCCGGGCATTTGCACCAGGTTGCGGTAGGCCGCGAGCGCGTGGCGCGAGAGCGACTCCATCACCTCGGCGTGTCGCGCGTGCCCCGCGCCGGGCGTCGCCGCGAGGCTGGCCTCCAGCGTTGCCGCGACCAGGATCTCCAGGTTGCGCCGGCCGTTCTTCGCGTCTGCGTACTTGCTTGCGATGACTTCGCCCTGCTCGGTCAGGCGCAGTGCGCCGCCGACGCTGCCCGGCGGCTGGGACAGCACCGCCTCGTAGCTGGGCCCGCCGCCGCGGCCAACGGTGCCGCCGCGCCCGTGGAACAGGCGCAGGCGCACGCCGTTCGCCTGGCATACGCGCATCAGGTCGATGGTCGCCTTGTAAAGCGTCCAGTTCGACGACAGGTAGCCGCCGTCCTTGTTGCTGTCGGAATAGCCGAGCATCACCTCCTGCTCGTCGCCGCGGTCGCGCACCCAGCCGCGGTACAGCGGCGAGGCGAACGCGCGCCGCATGATTTCGCCGCATTGCTCCAGGTCGGCGATGGACTCGAACAGGGGAATGATGTCGAGCTCCAGCCCGGAGGGCTTGAGCAGGCCGGCTTCGCGCAGCAGCAGGCCGACCTCGAGCAGGTCGGACGCCGACTCGGCGTGGGAGATGATGTACTTGGACACCGACGCCGGGCCGAACGCGGCGCGCGCACGAGCTGCGGCGGCGACGACGCCGAGTTCCCGGTCGACAAGGGTCGAGTACCGCAGGTGAGGCGAATGCAGCGGTCGCGGGCCGGTCAACTCGCGCTCCAGCAACGCGAGGCGCCCAGCCTCGTCCAGCGACCGGTAATCCGGCTGCACCATGGCGCGCGCCAGCAGCTCGTCCACCACCGCGGCATGCTCGTCCGAACTCTGGCGCAGGTCGATGGGCGCGAGGTGGAAGCCGAAGATGCCGACCTTGCGGCGCAGTTCCCGCAGCCTCCCCGCGGCAAGGCGCCCCGCGCCCTGCTCCTGCAGCCCGCGCGCGATAACCTCCAGGTCGGCAGCCAGCCCGCCTGGCTCGGCGTACGGGTCGGCGGCGGCCAGCGGCGCCGGCGCGGCTTGCAGTCCGGCAAGCGCGGTGGCGGTCGCGGCGAGCCGGTTGTAGATGCCGGTGACCGCCCGGCGATAGGGCTCGTCGCTGCGATACGCCGAGGTGTCGCCCGAGCGCTCCGCGAGTCCTTCGATCTCCGGCGGCGCCTGCTTGATGCGGTCCGAAAGCGCGAGCTCCCGTCCCAGCAGGTGCACATCGGCCAGGTAGCTCTCCAGGATCAGGCGTGCCTGCTGCGTCGCAGCCATCTCCAGCGTCTGCGCGGTCACGTTCGGGTTGCCGTCGCGGTCGCCGCCGATCCAGGTGCCGACGCAAACGAACGGCGGCAGCCACGGATCCCGATCCAGGGAGAACTGGGCGCGCAGCGCGCGCTCCATCCCGGCGTAGAGCCGCGGCAGCTCCGGGATGAAGGTACCGCGGAAATACGCGAGTGCGTTGGCGATTTCGTCGGCCACGGCGAGCTTCTGCAACCGGATCATCGCCGTGAGCCAGAGCCGCAGCACTTCGGCGTGCAGCCTGTCGTCGCGCTCGGGCGAGGCGGGCTCGCTGATCAAGCGCGCGATCTCGCGCTCGCAATCGAGGATGCTCTGACGCTGGACTTCGGTGGGATGCGCGGTCAGCACCGCGCTCACCCGCGCGCTGGCGAACCAGTCGAGCACCTTTGCCGGCGTTGCTCCGGCGGCCGCCGCGCGCGACAGGGCGAAGGCAATGCTGCCGGGGCGGTCTCCCGGCGCAGATCGGTGCTGCCGGTTCTGCTGCGCGTCCTCGGCGATGTTGAGCAGGTGCGAGAAAAAACTGAATGCGCGCACCACGTGCAGCGTTTCCTCGATCGGCAGGCCGTCCAGTTGCGCCTCGAGTTGCGATTTTGCCGCGGCCGCATCGCGCGCCGTCCCGCTGGCGAACTCGGCGCGGCGGAAGCGCACCGCGGTCTGGCGGATGGTCTCGATGCGCTCCAGGGTGGCGGCGCCAGCCTGTTCGCGGACCACCTCTCCGAGCAGGCGTCCGAGCAGGCGGCGATCCTGATGGAAGGGGTGCTGGAAGGAGAACTGCGGGTCCTCCTCGGAAGGGGCGGCTTCCACGCGGCGCTTACTTCCGCGGCAGGATATTCATGAACTTGCAGATGATGCCGAGCATGGTCTCGTCCGAGCCGCCGCCGATCGAGCCCAGGCGCCCGTCGCGGTAGGCGCGCGAGGCCGGGTTGTCCCAGGTGAAGCCCATGCCGCCCCAGTATTGCAGGCAGGCGTCCGACACCTCGCGCCTGAGGCGTCCGGACTTGAGCTTCGCCATGGAGGCGAGCTCGGTGACGTCGTTGCCGTCGATGTACATTTCGCAGGCGCGGTAGGTCAGCGCCCGCAGCGCCTCGATCTCGGTCTTCAGCTCCGCCAGCCGGTAGTGCACGTACTGGAAGTCGAGCACCGCCTGGCCGAAGAGCTTGCGCTCGCGGATGTAGTCAATGGTGTCCTGCAGCGTGCGGATCATTCCCGGCACAGAGCTTGCCGCCGCCCACAGCCGTTCCTCCTGGAACTGCTGCATCTGGTAGGTGAAGCCCATGCCTTCCTCGCCGATGCGGTGGCGCTGCGGCACCCGCACGTCGTCGAAGTGGATGAGGCCGGTGTCCGAGGACATCATGCCGATCTTGCGGATCTTCTTCGCCACCGAAACGCCCTTGGTCTTCATCGGCAGCACGATCAGCGTCTTGTTCTTGTGCGCCGCGCCTTCCGAGGTGTTCGCCAGCAGGCACATCCAATCGGCCTGCAGGCTGTTGGTGATCCACATTTTCGAGCCGTTGATGACGTAGTCGCCACCGTCCTTGCGTGCCGTGGTCTTGATCGAAGCCACGTCCGACCCCGCGCCGGGTTCGGAGACGCCGATGCAGGAAACGTAGTCGCCAGCGATGGCGGGGGCGAGGAACTCCTTGCGCAACTCGTCGGATCCAAAGCGGGCGAGGGCAGGGGTCGCCATGTCGGTCTGCACACCGATCGCCATCGGCACGCCGCCGCAGCGAATCTGGCCCAGGGTCTCGGCGAACACCATGCCGTAGCTGTAGTCGAGCGCGGCGCCGCCGTAGGCTTCGGGCTTGGTGAGGCCCAGCATGCCGAGATTGCCGAGTTTCTTGAACACCTCGTGGGCGGGGAAGATCTCGGCCGCCTCCCACTCGTCCACGTGCGGGTTGATCTCCGCATCGATGAATTTCTTCATGGTGCGGCGGATCTCTTCGTGTTCCTGGGTGAACTGCATGGGCGCATCCCTCCCTGCGGAGCGGGGATTCTGCCAGAGTTCGGTCGATGTGCTTACGTCTGCCCGGGATCGATGGCCGATGCTAACCTGATGCGCTGACGGACCTGGAGTCCGTCATTACTTTGCACACGACAATGTCTGACGAGCGTAGCCTTCCGACCGGTGCGTGGCTGATCGCCGCGCTGGCCGCGGCATTGCTCACGTGGCACGCGATTTCCGACTGGAGCTCGGCGCCCGATGTCCCGGCGGCGCGGGGCTTCGCCAGCGTGTCCCTGTACCGTGGCGTGGTGTTCGGCGTCGACCTGCTGCTTGCAGGCATGCTGGTCGCGCGGGCCATGGGCGGCGCACTTGTCATCCCGTCGCGCTGGCTCATGGTCGCAGCGCTCGCTATCGGCGTCGCGCTGGAGGCGAGCGGCAAGCTTCGTGCAGGCGTGCTTGCCGTGGCGGGAAAGGTGCCCGGCGGGCCGACACGCCTGCAGACGCACCAGCGCGCCATCGCCGACCTGCGCGCGCAGGCACAGCGTGCCTACGGGGATCCGCTGGCGATCGACGATCTCGTCGGGCGCTGGACGAAGCAGGGAACCGGCATGCTCCAGGACGTGCGGCGCGTCGAGCTGCGCCGCGCCGGCGACGGACTCGTCGCGCGCGTCGCCATCGAGTGCCGCGAAGGCGGCGCGCTGTGCGAGATGCCGGAAGTCCCCGCTCTTGTCGAGCGCACCGGCGATGGCCGCGTGCAGGCAGTTGCCGCAACCGGCACCGCGCCGCTGGGCCGCTACTGGGTGCTGCTCGCGCCGGGCCGTCACAAGTCCCAGCCGATGTTCATGAGTACGCACGTGATGGTGGAGAACGACGCCTGGCAGGTGAGCAGCGGACCGTGGGCAAGCGTCGCACTCGAGCGCGATCCCGTGCCGCTCGAAAGGTTCGCGGGCGCATGGCGCAGCACCGGGAGCGTGCTTACAGGCGACCTCACCCGGCTGACGGTCAGCATCGCCGGCAATGTGACGGTGCAGGCGTGGGTGCGGTGCCCTCAGACGCAGGAGTGCGAACTCGGGTCGGCCGCCGGGAAAGCCGAACCCGGCGGGAGCGCCGGTGCAAGCCGTATCGACGCCTCCTTCACGCATGCAAACGCGACGCGAACCCTGACCCTCGAGCCGCGCGCGGACGGCGCTCTTGACGCGAGAATCGAGTCGAGCACGTACAGCCACACGACAGAGGTCCACCGCCGCGCGCCTCGCGCCACCCCGACGACGCGCACGTATGTTTCCGGGAGAGCGTCGAGCACGCGCAGCAGCGTGCTCGTTCGCGAGGGCAGCTAGGGATTCGTCCCCCGCCGGGTCAACGCGGCCTAGTGTACGGCTCGCATTTTACCAATTACGGTTCGCGGGACGACATAAGTCCCGCTGCACGCGACGAGCGGCAGTCAGGGCCTCGCCACGCCGAACTGGACCGGCCTGACGCTCCGCGCATCCCCGTCCCGGCAGATCGACAACGCCAGCCCCAGCACGTTGCGCGTGTCGCGCGGGTCGATGATGCCGTCGTCCAGCATCAGCGCCGAGGTCACCAGCGCGCTCTGCTGCTTCTCGAAATTCTCGATGATCTTCGCCTTCACGCCGTCGATCTGGTGGTGGTCGACGTCCTGGCCTTTCCGCTTCATGCCGGCCTCCATGACGATCGCCATGGTGAGCGCGGCCTGCTCGGCGCCCATGACCGCGGTCTGCGCGTTGGGCCAGGAGAACAGGAACCTCGGGTTGTAGGCGCGGCCGCACATGCCGTAGTTGCCGGCGCCGAAGGAGGCGCCGCACATGAGCGTCAATTGCGGCACGTTGGCGCTGGAGACCGCCTGGATCATCTTGGAGCCGTGCTTGATCATGCCGGCCTCCTCGGAGGCCTTGCCGACGATGTAGCCGGTGGTGTTCTGCAGGTAGAGGATGGGCAGCCCGGCCTGGCAGCAGGCCTGGATGAAGTGCGTCGCCTTGGTGGCGCCCGCCGGATCCAGCGGCCCGTTGTTGGTGATGATGCCCAGCTTGAAACCCTGGATGGCCGCGTGGCCGCAGACCGTGGCGGCGCCGTAGTCGGCCTTGAAGTCGAGGAAATCGGATTCGTCCGCGAAGCGCGCGATGGCTTCGCGCATGTCCACGGGCTTCCTGTAGTCCGCCGGCATGACGCCAAGGAGTTCCTCGGTGGCATAGCGCGGCGGCTTGCCACCGGGCAACGCCGGCGCGGACCAGTCCAGGCGCGCCAGCACTTCCCGGGCGAGGCGCACGCCGTCCGAATCGTCCTCGGCCAGGTACTCCCCCAGGCCGGAGACATGGGTATGCATCACCGCGCCGCCCAATTCCTCATCGGTGGCGATCTCACCCGTGGCCGCTTTCAGCAGCGGCGGCCCCGCGAGGAAGGCCTTGGCGCGGCCGCGCACCATGATCACATAGTCGGAAAGCCCGGGCATGTAGGCGCCGCCCGCTGTCGAGGAGCCATGCACCACCGTGGCGACCGGCAGGCCGGCGGCAGAGAGCTTCGCGAGGTTGTAGAAGATGGCGCCGCCGTGCACGAAGCCCTCGACGCGGTACTTGAGCAGATTCGCGCCCGCCGATTCCACCAGGTGCACGAACGGCAGCTTGTTCTCCATCGCGAGCGTCTGCGCGCGCAACAGTTTTTCGCGCCCCATGTGCTGGATGGCGCCGGCGTCGATGCCCGAATCGCTCGCCACCACCATGGCGCGCACGCCGGAGATGCAACCGATGCCGGCGATCATGCCGCCGCCCGGGACTGACTTCTCCGGGTCCGGATTGTCCAGGCAGTAGCCGGCCATGGAGGACAGCTCCAGCCACGGCGCGCCCGCATCCAGCAACCGGGCGATGCGCTCGCGCGGCAGGATCTGGCCGCGCTTGTCGAACAGGGGTTTGGCCGCCGCGGACTTGTCCCGGGTCCGCTGTTCGAGCTGCCGCAGGCGCGAAACCAGCGCCAGCATCCGTTGCCGGTTGGCCTGGAAGGATTCCGACGCCGGGTCGAGTTTCGACTGGATCGCCGGCATTACTCGAGCACCTTCGGCTTCCGTGCCAGATGAAAGCCGTTGAACGCCGCATTCGGCGCCTTGTTGGGAAACGGGCGCGAGGGTTTCACGTTCGGCACCGCGCCATCGACGCGCAGGCAGGATCCCGATACGAATGCGGCGCCCTGCGAGAGAAGGAAGACGATCGCCGCCGATACCTCGGATTCCGTGCCCACCCGCTGCAGCGGCACATGCCCTGGCAGGGAGCGGATGCGCTCCTGCATCTCCGGCGGATACTGGTCCAGGCCGCTGGAGGCGATCCAGCCCGGCGCCACGGCATTTACGCGGACTGGCGCCCACTCCGTGGCTGCGGTCTCGGTGAAGTTGAGCATCCCGGCGCGCGCGGCGCCGGAGTGGCCCATCGAGGGCATCCCGCTCCACATGTCGGCGATGATGTTGACGATGGCGCCGCTCGCGGCGGCCTTCATCCACTGCGTGTAGCACTCGCGCGCCATCAGGAAGCCGCCGGTGAGGTTGGTGCGAACCACCGCGTCCCAGCCCTTGGCGGAGATGGCTTCGAGCGGCGCGGCGAACTGCCCGCCGGCGTTGTTGACCAGGTGGTCGACGCAGCCGAAGTCGGCGAGGATGCGCGCGACGATCGCCTTCACCGCGTCCTCTTCCCGGATGTCGCAGGCGTAGCCCCGCGATTCGCCGCCTGCCTGCGCGATTTCCGCGGTGACCTTTTCAAGTTTTTCCGGCTTGCGCCCGACCAGGGCCACCTTCGCGCCGAGCGCCGCCAGTTCGTGCGCAGTGCAGCGGCCGATGCCCGAGCCGCCGCCGGTGACGATGGCGACCTGCCCGGCGAACAGGCCGGGGCGAAAAATCGAGGCGTAGCGCGAGTTCGGGGAGGCGGTCACGGGATCGCAAGCTTACCAAGCGAAGGGTGGGCCCGCGCGGCGGTGTATGCTCGATTCCCATGCTGAAGATCAACGCGGATCGTCTCTGGCAATCGCTCATGGACCTGGCGCGGATCGGCGCCACGGAAAAAGGCGGCGTGCGCCGCCTGACGCTCACCGACACCGACCGCACTGGTCGCGACCAGTTCGTCGCCTGGTGCCGGGAAGCCGGCATGGCGGTGGAAGTGGACGGCATCGGCAACATCTTCGGCCGGCGTGCCGGCACCGACCCTGCCGCGCTGCCGGTCGCCATGGGCAGCCACCTCGATTCGCAGCCTTCGGGCGGCAAGTTCGACGGCGCCTACGGCGTCATGGCCGGTCTGGAGGTGGTGCGCACGCTGAATGACGCCGGCATCCGCACCCGCGCCCCGGTCGAGGTCGCGGCCTGGACCAACGAGGAAGGCTCGCGCTTCGTGCCCACCATGATGGGCTCGGGGGTCTACGCCGGGGTCTACACGCTGGACTACGCGCTGGCGCAGAAGGACGTGGAAGGCGTGAGCGTGCGCGAGGCGCTCGCCGCCACCGGCTACGCCGGGCCGGCGACGCCGCACAAGCTGGGCGCCTATTTCGAGACCCACATCGAGCAGGGGCCGATCCTGGAAGCGACCCGGACCACCATCGGCGTCGTCCAGGGGGCGCTCGGCCAACGCTGGTACGACCTCGTCATCACCGGGCAGGACTCGCACGCCGGCCCGACGCCCATGGAGACGCGCCGCGACGCGCTGCTCGCCGCCAGCCGGGTGGTGGTCGAGGTTAACCGGATCGCCACCACCTTTCCGGACAATGCGCGCGGCACGGTCGGGTTCATGCAGGTGAAGCCCAACTCGCGCAACGTGGTGCCGGGCGAAGTGCGCATGACCGTGGACCTGCGCAACGCGAAGGACGCGACGCTTACGGCGATGGTGGAGGAACTGAGGAAGTGCGCAATGCGTGTTGCCGCCGAGTGCCGCGTCGAGGCGAAGCTGGACGAAGTCGTCTACTTTCCGCCCAGCGAGTTCACCCCTGAACTGGTGGCGAGCGTGCGCGAGGGCGCGCGGGGCTTGGGCTATTCGCACCGCGACATCGTCAGCGGCGCGGCGCACGACGCGGTCTACATGGCGCGCATCGCGCCCACGGCCATGGTGTTCATCCCCTGCGAGGGTGGCATCAGCCACAACGAGATCGAGAACGCGCGGCCGGAGGACATCGCCGCCGGCTGCAACGTGCTGTTGCACGCGGTCATGCAGCGCGCGGGCGCGCTCCTTCCCGGCGCAAGCGCGCTCTTTCCCGGCGCGGGTACTGCCTAGGCTTCGGCGGGGGTGCCCGGCGCGCCCTGCATGATCGCGATCTGCTTGCCGTCGGCGAAGGACACGCCCAGCTTCTTCAACCCGGCCTCGATTCGCTTGATGGCCGCGGCGCGAATGTCGAATTGCTTGCCCGGCGGGCTGCGGAACTTGCAGCGGAAGATCTTCACACCCGGGTCGATGCGATAGAGCTTCCCCTTCAGCGGCTCCAGCATCAGCGGCCCGATCGCCGGGTCCTCCTTCATGTCCTCGCCGATCTTCTTGATCATCTTGCGGATCTTCTCGCTGTCGGCGTCGATCGGCAGCGGGATGTTGAACTTGTCGATCACCCAATCGCGCGAGGCGTTGCGCACCGCGCCCAGCACGCCGTAGGGCACGAAATGCAGCGGGCCATTGTGGTGGCGCAGCGCCACCGAGCGCAGGGTGATGCGCTCGACCGTGCCCTTGATGCTGGTGCCGCTCTCGACGTACTCGCCGACGCGGAAGGCGTCGTCGGCAAGGTAGAAGATGCCCGCGATGATGTCCCGCACCAGCGCCTGGGCGCCGAATCCCACCGCCAGGCCGACGACGCCGGCGCCGGCCAGCAGCGGCGTGATCTCGATGCCCAGCGCCCAGAGCGAGGACAGCACCAGCATCACGAACAGGATCACGGCGGTGGTGACGCGCATCAGAGGCAGCAGCGTGAGCAGGCGCGAGCTCGCGTCCGGCGGCTGGTGCGGGTCGGCGGGGGCGATGCGCGACAGCCGCTGGTCCACCACGCTGCGCACAGCGATCCAGACCCCGTGGGCGAGGAGCGCCAGCACCGCGACGCCCAGCAGGCGCAGGCCGATGCGCACCCAGGGGCTGACGGTTTCCGCGAGGCTGCCCAGCGGCGTGTCGAGCGCGAGCGCCGCGGCGCCGATGCCCGCGAGCACGACCACGAAGCGCGAGAGCGACAGCACGATGGCCGGCAGCGCGCCTTCGCCGCCCTCCGGGTTGTCTTCGCCGCGCCAGTAGAAATACACCATGTCGCGCAGGCCGATCTGCAGCGCGATCACCACGGCGACGATCGCCACCGGCGCGGCCATGGCCGGGTTCATCAGCCACACGATCCAGGTCGCGGCGACCATCAGCGCAAGCGGGAAGGAGCGCGGGAACAGGGGCGCGCGAGCGCCTTGGTCGCGACGGCCGAAGAAGGCGAAGGCCGCCACGAACAGGATCACGGCGGCGGCGGTATAGGCAAGGAACCGAAGGGCGCCTGCGGAATGGCTTGCGCCGGCGGCCCGGGCGATGATCGCGGGCAGGAAATGCCCCAGCGCCAGCAGTACCAGCGCCGCGACCAGCGTGGTGGCCAGCCAGCGCGCGCGCTCGGGCTCGACCGGCACCAGGCGCAGCTCGGGCCGTCCCGGCGCGAGGACGACGCCCGCCAAGATCCAGGACAATCGCAGGGTCAGCAGGAGCAGCGTCGCCGCGATGACCATTTCGTGCACGCCCGCCGGCCAGGCGAGGGCGGCCGAGGCGCCGATGGTGGCGGCGGCGAACAGCAGCAGGCCCGCGCCGGCAAGGAACAGCCGGCGCATCCCGAGCCGCAACGCCTGCAGCGGAGCGGATGGCCGTGCGGCCCGCACCGCGCGCAGTGGCGAGTAGGCGTAGGTCCAGTAGAGCCACTCCACCGCAACGCCGGTGAAGACGAGGATCATGAGGTAAGTGAAGCCGCGCACGCCGGGGCCGCTCATCAGCGCGGCGCGCGTGGAGGCGATGCCCTTCACGGTTTGCGCGGGGGCCTGCGCGAGGTCCTGGCCCAGGGCCTCGATGCGCGCCTTGGCCGTGGCCAGAGCGCTGGCGGACCAGCCGGCCATGCTCTGGTCCGGGGCGGCGGGCGCTGCGCCCGCCAGCGACAGCAGTGCTGCGAACAGGAAGCGCCGCAGGCGTTTCAAGCCGATTCCTCCGCCGTCCATTCGCCTGGCGCCCGCGCCGCGGAGGCGTCGGCGTAAGCGGGCAGGAGGCGCACTACTTCCACGCCGGCTCCGAGAACGAGCGCCTGGCAGGCGAGGCGCTCGCCTTCCCCGGCGCCCACCCGCTTCAGTGTGAGGCGCTCTGCCTCGCCGGGCGGCGAAAGCCGGTCGGCGCCGGAAACGACGCGCACGCGACAGGTGCCGCAGCGCCCGCGTCCGGAGCACACATGCGCGTGCGGAATGTCACCAAGGCGGCTGAACTCGAGCAGCGACAGTCCGGCGCGCGCCTGCGCCGCCTGGCCGCCGTCGTAGGCGACGCCGACTTTTGCCCGGGCACGCAGCGCCCGCCATGCGAACATGCCGAAGGCGGCGAGCACCAGCACGCCGTAGCCGTAGAGGATGCGCGATTGCATGACTTCCAGTGGCTTGGTGACCGCGACCACCTTGTTGAGGTTGTCCACGATGTGCCGCTGCCACGCCGGATCGGACTGCAGCCGGTCCAGCACTTCCCGGCCCGCTTCGGCGAAGCCCAGCAGCGCGAGGATCGGGATCGCGAACAGGAGCGGCAGGATCAGCCCGCCCACGCGGCGCCACACCGGCTTCAGCACCAGCCAGGAATACAGGCCCACCGCGGCGTGCATCCACACCACCATGACCACGCAGACCTGCTGGAAGGCGTAATGCGGCGAGAAGCTCCAGTACACCGCCAGCATCTGGCCGAAGGTCGAATCGAAGCCCGGCGAAACCTCGCCCGCCATGTGCATCACCACCGCGTGGTTGAGCAGCAGCGGCGGGGTGGCGAGGCCAAGAAGCAGTTGCACGACGTCGGTCCGGGTCATGGCCAGCGACCGGCGCGAGGCGATGGCATACAGGCCCAGCGCGATGTGGACCAGCGCCGCACCGGCCAGCAGGACGATGCCCGGGCCGCTGCGCCAGGGCCCCATCAGGTACGGCCGCGCCGCTTCCATCGCGGCGAGCGAATGCAGGCCCAGGATGAGGTTGACCAGGTGCCCGGCGACGAACGCCATCAGCACCAGGCCGCAAAGCAGCCTGACCGTACGCAATGCAATGTCCGCGTTCATGAACCTCCCATATTGATTATAGGGTTATGGGACTAGAATCGCGCATTGCCCCGCCTTGCCCTCCGGAGAGCCGGCCTTGATCCCCCGCACCCTGTTCACGCCCGAGCACGAGACCTTCCGCGACAGCGTCCGGCGCTTCATGGAAGCCGAGGTGAAGCCTCACGACGAGAAATGGCAGGAGCAGGGCTACGCCGACAAGTCGGTGTGGAAGAAGGCCGGCGAGAACGGGTTCCTCTGCATGAGCATGCCCGAGGAATACGGCGGCTCGGGCGCGGACAAGCTCTTCAGCATGGTGCTCATCGAGGAGCAGTCGCGGATCAACAATTCGTCGCTCGGCTGGGGACTGCATTCCGAGATCGTGGCGCCCTACCTGCTCAACTACGGCAGCGAGGTGCTGAAGAAGAAATACCTGCCGAAAATGGCCTCCGGGGACATGGTCGGCGCGATCGCCATGAGCGAGCCCGGCGCAGGCTCGGATCTGCAGTCGGTCAAGACGACGGCGCTGAAGAAGGGCGATCGCTACGTCCTCAACGGCTCCAAGACCTTCATCACCAACGGCTGGAACTCGGACCTGGTGATCGTGGTGGCCAAGACCGACCCGGCCAAGGGCGCCAAGGGCACCAGCCTGGTCGTGGTGGACACCACCATGAAGGGCTTTTCCAAGGGCAAGCGGCTGAAGAAAATGGGCCTGAAGGGCCAGGACACCGCGGAACTGTTCTTCGACAACGTCGAGGTGCCGGCGGAAAACCTGCTCGGGCAGGAGAACAATGGCTTTATCTACCTGATGCAGGAACTGCCCTGGGAGCGCATGCAGATCGCCATCGGCGCCACCGCGAAGTGCGAGGCGGCGCTCGCCTGGACAATCGCCTACGTCAACGAGCGCAAAGCCTTCGGCAAGCCGGTGGCGAGCTTCCAGAACACGCGCTTCAAGCTCGCGGAAGTCGCCACCGAGGTGCAGGTGATGCGCGTATTCGTGGACCGCTGCATGGAACTGCTGCTGGAGAAGAAGCTCGATACGGCGACGGCCTCGATGGCCAAGTACTGGGCCTCGGACATGGAAGGCAAGGTGCTGGACGAATGCCTGCAACTGCACGGCGGCTACGGCTTCATGTGGGAGTTCCCGATCTCGCAGGCCTACGTCGACGCGCGCGTGCAGCGCATCTACGGCGGCACCAACGAAATCATGAAGGAAGTCATATCCCGCTCCCTCGGACTCGGGGGCAAGGACTAAAACAGGGACGGACCACGATTTCCAACGGCGGAAATCGTGGTCCGTCCCTCATTTCTGGAGGATGTCATGGCTGAAGCGATGGTTTTCGATGCAATCCGTACGCCGCGTGGACGCGGGAAATCGAGCGGGTCGCTGCATGAAGTGAAGCCGATCACGCTGCTGACCGGCGTGCTTAAGGAACTCCAGCACCGCCACGACCTGGACACCGCGCAGGTGGACGACGTCGTGATGGGATGCGTGACGCCGGTGGGCGAGCAGGGCAGTTGCATCGCCAAGACCGCGGCGCTCGCCGCGGGCTGGGACTTCCGCGCCTCGGGCGTGCAGCTCAACCGCTTCTGCGCCTCCGGCCTGGAGGCGGTGAACATGGCCGCGCAGAAAGTGCGCTCCGGCTGGGAAGACCTGGTGGTCGCCGGCGGCGTGGAATCCATGTCGCGCGTGCCCCTGGGCACCGACCGCGGCGCCTGGGCCTGCGATCCGGAGACGGCCTTCGACACCGCCTTCATCCCGCAGGGCATCAGCGCCGACCTCATCGCGACGCTGGAAGGCTTCAGCCGCGAGGACGTGGACGCCTATGCGCTGCGCTCGCAGCAGCGCGCCGGCGCGGCGCGCGACGCCGGCCTGTTCAAGCGCTCGGTGGTGCCGGTGCAGGACCCCATCGGCGACATGATCCTGGACCACGACGAGTTCATCCGCCCGCAGACCACGATGGAGGGCCTGGCCGCGCTCAAGACCTCCTTCGACAAGATGGGCGAGATGGGCTTCGACGCGGTCGCCATCCAGCGCTATCCGCAGGTGGAACGCATCACGCACGTGCACACGCCGGGCAATTCCTCGGGCATCGTGGACGGCGCCGCGGCGGTGCTGATCGGCACCGAGGCCAAGGGCAAGGCGCTGGGCCTCACCCCGCGCGCGCGCATCGTCGCGGTGGCGCTCTCGGGCGCGGACCCGACCATCATGCTGACCGGCCCGATGCCCGCGGCGAGGAAGGCGCTCGCCAAGGCGGGGCTGACCATCGACCAGATTGATCTCTTCGAGGTCAACGAGGCCTTCGCCGTGGTGCCGATGAAGTTCATGAAGGAATTGAACATCCCGGCCGAGTAGGTGAACGTGAACGGCGGCGCCATCGCGATGGGCCATCCGCTGGGCGCCACCGGCGCCATGATCCTGGGCACGCTGATCGACGAGCTGCACCGGCGCAAGCTGCGCTATGGCCTGGCGACGCTGTGCGTCGGCGGCGGCATGGGCATCGCCACTATCGTGGAGCGCATCTGAAATGAGTCAGGCCGCTTCGCCGATCCGCTGGGAGCAGGACGCCACCGGCATCGTCACCATCACCTTCGACGCCCCCGGCGCCCCGGTCAACACCATGACCGAGGCCTGGGAGGCCGCGTTCGCCGAGACGGTCGAGCGCCTCGCGAAAGAGAAGGCCTCGATCAAGGGCGTGATCCTGGCCTCCGCCAAGAAGACCTTCTTCGCCGGCGCCGAGCTGAAGGACGTGCTCAAGTACGGCCCGGAGGACGGCCCCAAGGTATTCCGCTGGATCGAGGCCACCAAGAAAAAGATGCGCCAGCTGGAAACGCTGGGCATCCCGGTGGTCGCGGCGCTGGAGGGCACGGCGCTGGGCGGCGGCTGGGAGATCGCGTTCTCTGCGCACTGCCGCATCGTGCTGGACAATCCCTCGATCCAGCTGGGCCTGCCCGAAGTGACGCTAGGCCTGCTGCCCGGCGCGGGCGGCGTCACGAAAACGGTGCGGATGCTCGGCCTGCAGGCCTCGTTCCCGTACCTGGTCGAAGGCAAGACCATGAAGCCGGCGGACGCCGCGCAGTTGGGCCTCGTGCAGGGCCTGGCCGCGAACAAGGAAGACCTGTTCCGCATGGCGCGCGAGTGGATCGCCGCCAATCCGGCGCCGAAGCAGCCCTGGGACCAGCCCGACTACCGCATGCCTGGCGGCGGTCCCGGAAACCCGAAGATTTCGCAGATGCTGTCGATGGCGCCCGCGATGGTGGTGGAGAAGACGCGCGGCCTTTACCCCGCGCCGAAGGCCATCATGGCGGCAATGGTCGAGGGCGCCTACGTGGACTTCGACACCGCGCTGCGCATCGAGTCGCGCTACCTCGCTCGCCTCGCGGTCGGCGCGGTGGCGAAGAACCTGATCACGCTCTTTTTCAACCGCACCGCCATCAAGTCCGGCGCTTCCCGTCCCAAGGGCGTGCCGAAGTGGAAGGCGACGAAAGTCGGCATCCTCGGCGCCGGCATGATGGGCGGCGGCATCGCGTTCTCCACCGCCAACCGCGGCGTCGCCTGCGTCCTGAAGGACGTCAGCGTCGAAGCCGCGCAAAAGGGCCGCAGCTATACCGAGAAAGTCCTCGCTCGGCGCAAGAGGCCGGCGGACAAGGCGCTCGCCCTCATCACGGCCACCGCCGACTACAAGGACCTGCAGGGCTGCGACCTCATCATCGAGGCGGTGTTCGAGAAGCGCGACCTCAAGGCGCAGGTGACCAGGGACGCCGAGCCCATGCTCGCGCCGGGCGGCATCTTTGCTTCCAATACGTCAACCTTGCCCATCACTGGCCTGGCGAAAGCCTCGGCGAAGCCGGAGAACTTTATCGGCCTGCATTTCTTCTCGCCGGTGGACCGCATGGAGCTGGTGGAGATCATCAAGGGCGAGAAAACTTCGCCCGAGACGCTGGCCAAGGGCTACGACTACGTGCTGCAAATCGGCAAGACGCCGATCGTCGTCAACGACTCGCGCGGCTTTTACACCAGCCGCACCTTCGGCACCTTCGTGCAGGAAGGTTGCGCCATGCTGGCCGAGGGCATCCCCGCGGCGGCGATCGAGAACGCGGCGCGCCAGGCCGGGATGCCGGTGGGGCCGCTGGAGGTGATCGACCAGACGTCGCTGTCCTTGTCCATGGCGGTCATGGAGCAGACCCTCGCGGACCTGAAGGCCGAGGGCAAGCCGCTGCCGCCGGAGCATCCGGGGCAGAAAGTGATCGTGCGCATGGTGAAGGAACTGAACCGGGCAGGGCGCGCGGCGGGCGGCGGCTTCTACGACTATCCGAAGGACGGCAAGAAGACGCTGTGGCCGGGCCTGGCGAAGGCGTTTGGCGGCACGGCGAGTTTCGACCTGCAGGAAATGAAGGACCGGATCCTCTACCGGCAGGCGATCGAGACTGCGCGCTGCCTGCAGGAGAACGTGTTGGAGACCGTCCACGACGGCAACATCGGCTCCATCTTCGGCATCGGCTTCCCGGCCTGGACGGGTGGCGCGCTGCAGTTCATCAATCATGTCGGGGTGAAGAAGTTCGTCGAGCGGGCGGACGAGCTGGCGAAGAAGCACGGCGAGCGCTTTGCGGTGCCGCAGCTGCTCAGGGAAAAGGCGAAGAAGGGCGAGGCGCTCGCCTAGCGGCTACTTCCGCCCGCCCAGCACCAGCACATTCCCCGCTATCGACACCGCGACCCCCACCGCGGTGATCCAGTGCCAGGCGAAGCCCTCGAACGCGGTGGAAATGAACAGGGCCACCACCGGCACCATGACGCCGACATAGGAGGCGCGCGACACGCCGATGCGGCCGATCAGCGCGAGCCAGGCCCCGAACGTGAACACGCTCCCGAACACCGCCAGGTAGGCGAGCGAAAGCAGGTAGGGCGCCCCGAGATCGATGGTGTAGGGCCGGCCAAGGGCGAGGGCCACCGCAAGCGCCGCCAGCCCGCCGTAGCCCATGCTCCAGGCCATGGTCGGCCAGCCTTGGAGCCGCCGCTCGTGGTTGCGCTGCGCGAGCAGGCCGCCGGTGCTGGAGACCAGGACCGCCAGCGCGGTGAGCATGGCCCCGAGCGCTGCGTTGCGTGAGGCCTCCAGGCGCGCGAGCTCGGGCCAGTACACCAATGCGATGCCGAGGATGCCGAACGCCGACCCGAGCGCCATGCGGCCCGTCATGGGGTGACCAAAGAACAGGCGCATGCCGAACATGGCGAGCAGCGGGCTCGCGGAGTAGCCGACGGCGACCAGCCCTGATGCCACGAAGCGCTCGGCGTGGTAGACGAAGATGTAGCTGCCGCAGTACATGGCGAGGCCCGTGAGGAGCAGCATGCCGTGCTGTGCCAGGCTGAAGCGCAGCGACAGTCCGCGCAGGCGGCACCAGGCGGCGATCAGCAGCGCCGCCAGCAGGAAGCGGTGGCTGACGCTCACTTCCGGCGCAACCGGGCCCAGCTGCCAGGTGATCGCGAGCCAGGTCGTTCCCCAGATGAGAACGCAGGCGGAAAAAAGGGTGGCGTTGTTCAATGGTTCGGCACTGCGGGATCGGCACTGCGAGCGCCGCATGATACGCTGCGGCGAAATCAACGAAAGACACAATCCCGCATGTCTTTGCCTCCTGTCCTGCAGCACCTGCGCCTGCCCGTGATCTGCGCGCCCATGTTCATCGCCGGCAACCCGAAGCTCGTGATCGAGCAGTGCAAGGCGGGCGTGGTCGGCTCCTTTCCCGCGCTGAACGCGCGTCCCAAGGAAGCGCTTGACCAATGGCTGACCGAAATCGAGACCGCGCTCGCCGGGCAGCCGGGCGCGGCGCCCTACGCGGTCAACCAGATCTGCCACAAGTCGAACGATCGCCTCGAGCACGACATCGAGGTCTGCATCCGCCACCAGGTACCCATAACGATCACCAGCCTGCGTGCGCCGGACTACGTCATCCCGAAGATCCACGCCTACGGCGGCATCGTGCTGCACGACGTCATCAGCGTGCGCCACGCGGAGAAGGCGCTGGAGGCGGGCGTGGACGGGTTGATCCTGGTCTGCGCCGGCGCCGGAGGCCATGCCGGGACGCTGTCGCCCTTCGCGCTCATCGGCGAGGTGCGCCGCTTCTTCGACGGGCCGATCGTGCTCTCCGGGGCGATCACCACCGGCGATGCCATCCTGGCGGCGCAGGCGGCCGGCGCGGATCTCGCCTACATCGGCACGCGCTTCCTCGCGACGCCGGAGGCGAGCGTGCCGGACCGGTACAAGGAGGAAATCCTGCGCTCCGCGGCGGCCGATATCGTCTACACCGATCTCTTCTCCGGCGTGTCCGGGAACTACCTCAAGCACAGCGTGGTCGCGGCGGGCTTCGATCCGCTGAACCTGCCCAAGTCCGATCCGAGCAAGATGAATTTCGGCACCGCCGGTGGCGCCGAGAAGAAAGTCTGGCGTGACATCTGGAGCGCGGGGCAGGGCGTCGGGCAGATCGACGCCGTCGCGCCGGTGGCCAAGGTGGTGGACCGCCTCGCCGCCGAGTATGTCGCCGCGCGCCAGCGGCTGCAGGTCAACTGAGTTCATGAAATCAGGGACGGACCACGATTACCTTCCCGGTGGGGCGGCAGATGTTACCGATCGGTAACATTTTGCAGCTGGAGAGGCGTGGCCCCGTCGCCTGGCTGTGGCTCAACCGGCCGGAACTGCGCAATGCGCTGAATGGCGAAGTGCAGGATGCGCTGGGCAAGGCGCTCGACGAACTGGAGCGGGACAAGACCGCGCGCGTGGTGGTGCTGGCGGGCCGCGGAGCAGCGTTCTGCGCCGGCGGCGACCTGTCGCGCATGGAGCAGGCCTCGAAGATGACCAAGGCGAAGTCGAAGGCGGAAGCCGGGCGCTTCGCGAAGCTTCTTTACCGGATGCACACTTTTCCCAAGCCGCTGGTCGCGCGCGTGCACGGGCCGGCGTTCGCCGGCGGCATGGGCCTCGCCGCGGCCTGCGACCTGCGAGTCGCCGCCGAGGAGGCGGAGTTCTGCCTGCCGGAAGTGAAGATCGGGCTGGTGCCGGCGATGATCAGCCCGTACATCGTGCGGGCCATGGGCGAAGCGCAGGCGCGGCGCTACATCCTGACCGGGGAGCGTCTGGGCGCGAAGGAGGCGCACCGCACCGGCTTCGTGCACGAATGCGTGCCCGCGGCGGAGCTGGACGCGCGGGTGGAGAAGTTCTGCGCGCTGCTCGCGCAGGCCGGTCCGCAGGCGCTGGCGCGCTCGAAGAAGCTGCTGGCGAAGGTGGGCAAGGCGGCGATCACGCCGAAGCTGGCGGCGGAAACCGCGGCGGTGCTGGCGGAGGTGCGCTCGGGAGATGAAGCCCGCGAAGGCATCCGTTCGTTCCTGGAGAAGCGCAGGCCGAACTGGTAGGGGCGCGGCCGCTACTGCCTTGGCGCTGGCTTCACCACGCCAGAGGCCTCGCCAAACCCGATCGTCGCAAAGCCTTCCCGCGCGCAGCGGCTGCGCTGGATCACTTCGTCGCCGTCCTCGATGAACACGCGCGTCTCGCCGCCCGCTAGCGCGATGGGCGCCTTGCCCGCCTGCGTGAGTTCCAGCATCGAGCCCAACGCGTCCGGCGTCGGGCCGGAAATGGTGCCGGAGCCGAGGAGATCCCCGGGCTGCAGGTTGCAGCCGTTGGAGGCCTGGTGGGTGACGATCTGCGCCGCGGTCCAGAACGAATGGCGGAAGTTGCTGCGCGTGAGCCGCTGCGCCGGCAGCTTCTGCGCGCGCATGCGCGCCGTGCGCAGGTACATTTCCATGTCGATGGCGAAGCCGCCTTCGCGCTGGTCGGCCTCTTCGGCGAGGTAGGGCAGGGGCGAGGGGAGGTCAGGAAAATGCGCCCCTTTGCGCTCGAAGGCCGGGCAGCGGAAGGGCTCCAGTGCCTCCATGGTCACCACCCAGGGCGAGATCGTGGTGGCGAAGCTCTTGGCGAGGAACGGGCCCAGCGGCTGGTATTCCCAGGCCTGGATGTCGCGCGCGGACCAGTCGTTCAGCAGCACGACCCCGAAGACGTGGTCCATGGCGCGCGCGATGGGCACCGGCTTGCCGAGCGCATTGCCCGGTCCGATGACCAGGCCCAGTTCCAGCTCGAAGTCCAGGCGCTTGCTGGGGCCGAAGCTTGGCGTTGGTGCGTCAGGGGCTTTCGTTTGTCCATTGGGCCGGGTGATGGCCGTGCCGCTGACTACGACCGACGAGGCGCGGCCGTGGTAGCCGATGGGCACCCAGTGGTAGTTGGGCAGCAGCGGGTTGTCCGGGCGGAAGATCTTGCCGACTGTCACTGCGTGGTGGATGCCGGTGTAGAAGTCGCTGTAGTCGCCGATCGCGGTGGGGAGGAACAGCTCCGCCTTCTTCATTGGCACCAGATGGCGCGACAGGCGCTTGGCGTTCTTCGGGTCGGACAGGCCCTGCGAGAGCAGCTTGCGCAATTCGCGCCACACCTTGCGCCCGGCGCCGGCGAGCTTGTTCAGGTTCGGGCCGGTCTTCAGTCCCACCGCGGCGAGGTCAAGGATCTGGTCGCCGATGGCGACACCGCCGCGCGGGGATTCCTTTGAGCCCTTCCTCCTGAACACGCCGAAGGGCAGGTTCTGGATCGGGAAATCGGTGGCCGGGTCGTTGGCGCTCTCGACCCAGCTGCGTAGCGACGGATCGTGGGTCTTGTCCATGGAAATCGTGGTCCGTCCCTGTTTTACTTGAAGTGGCGGCGGAAGCCGTTCCAGACGGCTTCGTAGTTCTTTTGCAGCTGCGGGGCGGCGAGGGCGAATTTCGTCGGGCGGAACACGAAGCGCGATTCCCACATGAAGGCGAGCGTGTTCTCCAGCTTGTGTGGCTTGAGGTCGGCGGCGCTGGCCTTGTCGAAGGTCGCGACATCGGGGCCGTGGCCCTGGTGGCAGTTGTGGATGGATACGCCGCCGGGCAGGAAGCCCTCGGCCTTGGCGTCGTACACGCCCTGCACCAGACCCATCAGCTCGCTCATGGCGTTGCGGTGGAACCAGGGCGGCCGGAACGTGTGCTCGGCCACCTGCCAGCGCGGCGGGAAAATGACGAAATCGCAATTCGCCACGCCCGGATGCCCGGAGGGCGAGGTGAGCACGGTGAAGATGGACGGGTCGGAATGGTCGAAGCGCACGGCGTTGACCGCCATGAAGCGGTCGAGGTTGTACTTGTAAGCGGTCAGGTTGCCGTGCCAGGCGACCACATCGAGCGGCGAGTGGCGGTACTCCGCGGCCCAGAGTTGGCCCATGAACTTCTGCACCACCTCGCACTTGCCGCCACGTTCCTCGAACGCCGCCACGGGCGCGAGGAAGTCGCGCTTCTGCGCCAGGCCTTGCGCGCCGATGGGCCCGAGTTCCGGCAGGCGGAAATGCGGGCCGTAGTTCTCGCAGATGTAGCCTCTCGCCGGACCGTCGACGGCGACCTTGAACTTCACGCCGCGCGGAATGACCGCGATCTCGCGCGGCGCGACTTCCAGCCTGCCCATTTCCGTGTGCAGCAGCAGCGTGCCTTGCTGCGGCACGATCATCATTTCGCCATCGACATTGCTGAAATAGCGGTCCCGCATGGAGCGGTTGGCGACGTAGAGGTGCACCGCGATGCCGGCCAGGCCCGCCGGGTCGCCCGAGCCGGCGATGGTGGCGAGGCCGTCGATGAAATCGGTCAGCTTCGACGGGATCGGCAACGGGTCCCAGCGCAGGCGCGTGGGAGGCGTCTCGATCTCGTCGAAGGGGCCGGAGCGCAGCAAGGCATTGGCGACGCGGTGGAAAGGTGCATGCATGGCCGAGGGCCGGATCCGGTACATCCAGGTGCTCAGGTTCTCCGCGCGCGGCGCGGTGAACGCGGTGCCGGAAATCACTTCGGTGTACAGGCCACGCGGCGCGCGCTGCGGCGAGTTCTGACCCTTGGGCAGCGCGCCCTTCACGGCCTCGGAGGAGAAGGAGTTGCCGAAGCCGCCCTGGTAGGCAAGCTTGGCGGGCTTCGTGGGCTTGGATTTCTTCATCAGGGCTCCAAGGCGGGCAGAGTGCGGAGTTTTGCATAAATCGGCGCGAAATCGGGCGCCGTCTCGCGCATCAGTTGCGCGAAGGAATCGATCACGAAGTAGGTCGTCTGGTAGCGGTCGATCTGGTAATCGGTGCGCAGCGCGCGCTCGAGGTCGAAGTCCAGGCGCCTGGGCTCCGCGCTCTCGATGCAATGCGCGAGTTCCCCGCCCGAGGACACCAGGCCCGCGCCGTACGCGCGCAGGCCCTGCGGCGTGCGCATCAGGCCGAATTCGATGGTGTACCAGTACAGGCGCGCCAGCATCTTCACCGCATCGAGCCGCATCGCCTTCAGCCCGCCCTTGCCGTACTCGTGCAGGTGGTCGGCGTACACCGGCTCGAACAGCAGCGGCACGTGGCCGAAGAAATCGTGGAACACGTCCGGCTCGACGATGTAGTCGAACTCCTCGGGCTTGCGCAGCCACACCGTCACCGGGAAGCGGCGGTTGGCAAGGTGGGTGAAGAAGGCCTCGTCCGGGATCAGGCCCGGAACCGCGACGATCTCCCAGCCGGTCGCGGCGCGCAGCTGTCGCGACACCGCCTCGAAGCGCGGAATGCCGCCGCCGGCATCCAGCCCGGCGATGGCCGCGATCCACTCCGGGCAGGCGTAGCGCGCCACCAGCTTCGACTGCCGCTCGTAGAGGCGCCGGTACAGCGCGTGCTCCTCTTGCGCGTAGGCGCTCCAATCCTGCTCCACCGAGAAATCGGAGGCCGCCAGGTTGTAGTCGCCGCGCAGGCTCATGAATTAATCGTGGTCCGTCCCTGATTTTGCCCGATTAAAAACAGGGACGGACCACGATTTCAGGTGGTGGGCTTGAGGACGCCGCGGCGCATCTGGTCGAGTTCAATGGATTCGAACAGGGCCTTGAAGTTGCCCTCGCCGAATCCCTCGTCGCCCTTTCTCTGGATGAACTCGAAGAAGATGGGTCCCAGCTGGTTTTCGGAGAAAATCTGCAGCAGCAGCGCGCCCGCCTTGCCGTCGACCAGGATCTTGCGCTCCTTCAGGTCGGACAGGTTCTCGCCATGGCCCGGGATGCGCTTGTCCACCAGTTCATAGTAGGTGTCCACGGTGTCGAGCAGCTTCACGCCCTTCGCCCGCATTGCATCCACCGTCCGGTAGAGGTCCGTCGAGCCCAGCGCCACGTGCTGGATGCCTTCGCCGTGGTAGCGGTCGAGGTACTCCTGGATCTGGCCGGCCTTCTCGGTGCCTTCCTCGTTGATCGGGATCCGGATCCTGCCGCAGGGGCTGGTCATGGCCTTGCTCTTGACGCCGGTGACCTGGCCCTCGATGTCGAAGTAGCGCACTTCGCGGAAATTGAACAGGCGTTCATAGAAATCCGCCCATTCCTTCATCCGGCCCTTGTGCACGTTGTGCGTCAGGTGGTCGATGTAGGTCAAACCGTGGCCCGCCGGATTCAGCTCGGCCCCCGGAAGCGGCTCGAAATCCACGTCGTAGAAGCCGATGTCGCCGATGTCCCCGGGTTTGGCGCCGCCCTTGCCGCGCCAGCGGTCGATCAGGTAAATGATGGAATCGCCGATGCCCTTGATCGCCGGGATGTTGAGTTCCCCGGGTCCCGCCTGTCCCGCGTAGCCCCAGGCGCCCAGCGAGATGCAGCGCTCATAGGCGGCCTTGGCGTCCTTCACGCGGAAGGCGATGGCGCAGATGCTCGGCCCGTGCTGGCGCGCGAAGCGCTGCGCGAAGGAATCCGGCTCGGCGTTGACGATGAAGTTGATCCCGCCTTGGCGGAACAGGATCACGTTCTTGTGGCGGTGGCGCGCGATGGCCTTGAAGCCCAGGCGCTCGAAGAGGGCGCCCATCGCCTTCGGGTCGGGCGCGGCGTATTCGATGAACTCGAAGCCGGCAGTGCCGGCGGGGTTTTCCCACAGATCGGCCATGGTGTCCTCCGGCAGGCACTATAGGCCATGCGCCGGGGCAGGAGTTTCCAATACTTGCTTTGAAATTCGATGTTTGGGCAATAAAATTGCGTGCTATGACCCTCGACCGCACGGATTTCCTCATCCTGGACGCCCTGCAGCGCGAAGGCCGCCTTTCCAACCAGGACCTCGCGCAGCGCGTGAACCTGTCGCCCTCGCCGTGCCTGCGCCGGGTGCGCGCGCTGGAGGAGGCGGGTGTGATCCGCCAGTACGTCGCGCTGCTGGACCCGAGGAAGGTGGGCTTGGGCCTTACCGCCTACGTCACGGTAAAGCTGGAGAAGAAGGGCAAGATGCCCATCGAGCAGTTCTCGCGTGCGGTCGTTGCATGGCCCGAAGTGGTGGCCTGCTACTCCATGACCGGCGACATGGACTACCTGATGCGGGTGCAGGTCACGGACCTGGAGCACTACTCCCGCTTCGTGATGGACAAGCTCCTGAAGCAGGCGGGGGTACTCGACGTGAAGTCCAACTTCGTCCTCGAGCGGGTCAAGGACACCACGGCGGTGCCGCTGTCCGTCTAGCGCTTCTTCTGCTGCTTGAAGAACGCGGCCACCGCCGCGTCGTGTTCCGTGGTGTGGTGCGCCAACGCCTGCAGCGCGGCCGACAACTGCAGGGTCTCGTCCAGGCGCGCCGTCTGCGCCTGCCGCAGCAGGCGCTTGGCCATGCGCAGCGCCGGTCCGGAATTCGCGGCGATGCGTCCCGCGAGCTCCTTCGCCGCCGGCATCAGCGCCTCGGGCGCGACCACGCGCGTCACCAGCCCGATGGCAAGCGCCGCCTGCGCATCGATGGTGTCGCCGGTGAAGCTAAGCTCCGCCGCGCGCTGGTAGCCGATGGTCCGCTGCAGCAGCCACGCCCCGCCGTCGCCGGGGATGATCCCCAGCTTGACGAAGCTCTCGGCGAATTTCGCCTTGTCGGAGGCGATGCGGATGTCGCACATGCAGGCGAGGTCGCAGCCGGCGCCGATGGCGGCGCCGTTCACCGCGGCGATGGAAGGCACCTCCAGCCGGTGCAGCGCGAGCGGAATCTGCTGGATGCCGCGCAGGTAGCCCTGCGCGATCTGGTAGGGCGTGCCCCCGGCGATGCCCTTCTTGTCGCGCATGTCCTTGACGTTGCCGCCGGCGGAGAACGCGGTGCCGGCGCCGGTCAGTATCACCGCCTTCACCGATTCGTCGGCCTGGATCGCGGCGCAGGCGGCCGCCAGCTCGTCCCATTGCGCCTGGGTGGAGAGCGCGTTGCGCTCATCGGGACGGTTCAGCGTCAGCGTGACCACCGCGCCGTCCTTTTCGTACAGAACAAAATCGCTCATGAGATGGCTCCAGGTGTCATGGCCGAGGTGACCGCGCGCCAGGCACTGCCGGCTTCGAGCGCCGCATCGCCAAGGCGCTCGGCGCAGCGGAGGTCGCCGCCGCGCAGCAGGTGCAGCTCGTCGCGCCAGCGCAGCAGGTCCAGGCTGTGGCGATGCAGCGCGTACTCCCGGGTGAAGCCGATGGCGCCATGCACCTGGTGGGTCATGTCGTAGACCACGTTCACTGCGTGGCCGGCGACCAGCGCGGTGGCGTCGAGCAGCACGGGCAGGCGCGGCGAGGCGATGCCCTCACGCGCCGCGCAGGCGAGCGCGAGGTTCGTGATCGTGGTGCAGGCGGCGACTTCCTCGGCGGCGAGCGCAAGGCTGTGCTGGATGGCCTGGAACTGCGCCAGCGCGCGGCCGAACTGCTTGCGGTCCTGCACGTAGCGCAGCGACAGCTCCAAAGCCGCGCCCATCGCGGCGCCAATTTGCAGGCAGCGGCCGAGGGACAATGTGGCCAGCGCCGCGGGCGAGGCGGGCGCCGGCGCGCTGGCGGCGCAGAAGTAGGCGGCCGGGTCCTGCGCGATGGCCGCGGCGCGATCCCCGGTGGCAAGGAGCAGCGCCATGTCGATCGGGGCTGCCGCGCGCGCCTGGGCGCGGATGATGGCCGCGGCTGCGGGCCAGCCGTCGCCGTCGGCGCCGGGCGCCGCATCCGCGAAGCCCAGCTGCTCCACAGCGGCGAGCAGGTTCTCGCGCGTGATTCTCGTGGCGAACCACTTTTCCGCGAGGTCGGAGAAGGCGCGCGAGGCGGCGTCCTCGACGAGCGGATCGGACGGCAGGACGGGAACGAGACTCATCGCAACCCCAGCCCGCGCGCCACGATGCCGCGCAGGATCTCGCGCGTGCCGCCGCGCAGCGTCCACGAGGGCGAATACACCGTGGTCTGCGCCAGCGCCGAGAGGTAGTCGTCGCTGCGCCGCGGCAGGTCGCTGCCCAAGGCGCGGAACACCGCGATCTGCTCGCGCTCGAAGGCGTTGCCGAGGTCCTTGATGAGCGAAGCTTCCAGGTTGGGCGCCTCGCCATTCTGCAGCTGGGCCGCCACCGCGAGCGACATGGTGCGCAGCGCCATGAGCTTCGCGGACATGCGCCCGAGCGCCTCGCGCACGCGCGGCGTGGGCTTTTCCTTTGCGCAGGCGAGCGCTGCCTCGACGAGGCGAATGCTGGACAGATACCGCTCCGGGCCACTCCTCTCGAAGGCGAGTTCGCTCGTCACCTGCGTCCAGCCGTTGCCTGGCTCGCCGACCAGGCGCTCGTCGGGGACGAAGGCATCGTCGAACACCACCTCATTGAACTCCTCCTGCCCCGCCATGTTGACGATGGGCCGCGCCTTCACCTGCGGCGACTTCAGGTCGACGATGAACTGCGACAGGCCGGCGTGGCGCTGCGCGCCTGGGTCTCCGGTGCGCGCAAGCACGATGGCAAAGTGGTTGCGGTGCGCGAAGGTGGTCCACACCTTGCGCCCGGTGATCGTCCAGCCTCCGTCCACCTTCGTCGCGCGCGTGCGCACCGATGCGAGGTCGGAGCCCGAATCCGGCTCGCTCATGCCGATGGAGAAGAAAATCTCGCCGTTTGCGATGCGCGGCAGGAACTCGGCGCGCTGCGCCTCGCTGCCGTAGCGCAGCAGCAGCGGCCCGCTCTGCCGGTCGCCGATCCAGTGCGCTGCCACCGGGGCGCTGGCCGCGAGCAACTCCTCGGTCACCACCAGGCGCTCGAGCATCGAGCGCTCGTGGCCGCCGTAGCGCCTGGGCCAGGTCATGCCGAGCCAGCCGTGCTCGCCCAGGCGGCGCGAAAAGGCGGGGTCGTAGTTGCTGGCGAAGTCGCCGCCCTTCTTCCAGCGGCCGGCGGCCAGTTCTTCGGCGACGAAGGCGCGCACCTCGGCGCGCAGCGCCTCGGCCTGCGGGGGGAACTCGAAGATGGGGAAGTGGAAGCGCATCAGGTTGCAGTGTGCCCCAAAAACGGAGCGGTTTGCCGCGGGGCCGCGGGTGGGCGCAAAATGTAACCGATCGGTTACATCGCGGCCACTTCCTCAACCCACCCGCACCGGCAGCCGGCGAAAGCCCCGGAAGCGCACGCGCCGGTCGCGCTCGGGTTGTCCCGCAAGCTCTATCCTTGGAAACCGCGCCAGCAGCCGCGAGAAGGCGATGCGACCCTCCATGCGCGCGACGTTCATGCCGACGCAGACGTGGTCGCCCTGGCCGAAGGCGACGTGGCGGTTGGGTTTGCGCGCGACCTCGAAGCGCTCCGGGTCGTGGAACTGGGTCGGGTCGCGATTGGCCGCGCCGATGCCGATGGTGATGGGGGTTCCGGCCGGAAGCTCGGCGCCGCCCAGCGCCATCGGCGCGAGCAGCCGCCGGTTGTTGAGCTGGATCGGGCCGTCGTAGCGCAGCATTTCCTCGACTGCCGGGGGGATGAGGCTGGCGTTGGCGCGCAGCTTCGCCAGCTCGCCGGGGTTGTTCACGAGCGCCCACAGCCCGTTGCCGATGAGGTTGGTCGTGGTCTCGTGCCCGGCGTTGAGCAGGAAGATGCACTGGTGGTAGAGCTCGGTGTCGGTCAGCTTCTCGCCGTCCTTCTCGCCCTGGATCAGCCGGGTGAAGACATCGGACTCGTAATCGCCCGGCTGCCGGCGCCGTGCCGCCACCAGTTCCTTCAGGTAGGCGATGAACTCGGTGACCGCGCGGTTGCCGCCCTCGAGCATCTCCGGCGTCAGCTTCGGTTCCAGGCCGGTGAGGATCGCCACCGACCAGCCGCGCAGAGGACTCCTCTCCGGCCTCGGAATGTCGAGCAGGTTGCCGATGACCTCGATCGGAATCTGCGCGGCGAAGTCGGCGATGAAGTCCACTTCGCCCCTGGCCGCCATGTCTTCAAGCAGCGCGTCCACCAGGCGCGTGACATCGCGCTCCATGCGCGCGATGGCGCGCTGGTTGACCGCGCCCATGATGATCCGGCGCACACGGGTGTGCAGCGGCGGATCGTTGAAGACGAGGCTGGTGGTGTGGTGCTCGTAGAGCGGCGAGTCGCCCAGTTTTGGTGCAAATTCGGCCTTCTTGTCCGAACTCGCCTGCGGATTGCGGTAGACCGCGATGGCGTCGTCGTAGCGCGAGAGGAACACGCCGCCGCCTTCGAGCGCATGCATCGGATCGAGCGCGCGCAGCGCCGCATACCAGGGATAGGGGTCGTCGAGGAACCCCGGCGGCACGCGCGTCAGCTGGAAATCCCGCACCTCGGTGTCGGAGATTGCGCTGGAGACCATTCGGCTATTATGCCGCCCATGCAACGCGTCCCCATGGCCGGCTTCTCGCCGCAGCTGGAAGCGCGCCTCAAGGAACTTTGGGGCGAACCGGTGAACCTGTACCGCGCGCTGGGCAACCATCCCGGGCTGGTCGCCGCCTGGACCGAGTTCGCCAATTCGATCCGCCACGACAGCCGCACACCGCGAAGCTTGCGCGAACTCATGATCCTGCGCACCGCGCAGCTCGCGCGCTCCGAGTACGAATGGGCGCACCATCTGCGCATGGCGCGCAAGGCCGGGGTGCCGGAGGCGCAGATCGCGGCGCTGGCGGGCTGGCGCGAATCGCCTGCGTTCGATTCCCGCGAGCGCGCGGCGCTTGCGCTCACCGAGGGCGTCATGGCCTGCAACCTCACCGATGCGGTGCACGCCGAAGCGAAGAAGCATTTCAGCGACGCCGAGTTCGTCGAGCTGTCGCTCACTGCGGCCTTCTACGCCATGGTGTCGCGCATGCTGGATGCGATGCGCGTCGAGCTGGACACCGACGTGCGCGGGCATTCCCCCCGCCTGGGCTGAATCGGTGGACACCCGTCCGCCCCGCAGCTACCGCTACTACGACGTGGTCATGGTGGCGTTCGTCACTGTGCTCATCTGCTCCAACTTCATCGGCGCGGCGAAGCAGGCGGTGGTGGACCTGCCGTTGATCGGCCAGGTGCCCTTCGGCGCCGGCGTGCTGTTCTTCCCGATCTCGTACATCTTCGGCGACATCCTGACCGAGGTCTACGGCTACGGGCGCGACCGCCGCGTGATCTGGATCGGCTTCGGCGCGCTCGCCTTCGCCTCGTTCATGTCTTTCGTGGTGGTCAACCTGCCGCCAGGCCCCTCCGAGTACATGAAGAGCTACCAGCCGGCGCTGGAAGCGGTGTTCGGCAATGCCTGGCGCATCGCGCTCGGCTCGATGATCGCGTTCTGGTGCGGCAGCTTCGTCAACAGCTACGTGATGGCGAAGATGAAGATCTGGACCGCGGGCAAGTGGCTGTGGACTCGCACCATCGGCTCAACCGTGGTGGGCGAGCTGGTGGATTCGTCGATGTTCTACTTCATCGCCTTCTACGGCATCTGGGCCACCGAGGACATCCTCAAGGTGGCGATGGCGCAGTACCTGCTGAAGACCGGCTGGGAAATCGTGATGACCCCGGTGACCTACCGCATCGTGGCGTTCCTGAAGCGCGCGGAAAACGAGGATTACTACGACCGCGACACCGACTTCACGCCCTTCCGCGTAAAGGTCTGATTTCTACGGCAGCCTTCCGGAGCGGTAGGCCTCCAGCACGCGGCGCAATTGCGCACGTGCCGGGCTGGGAACGTCGTTCAGCAGGTATTTGCCGTCCACCTCGATGAAATACTGGCCGGCGAGGTGCGAAGGCTGGCCCGCCGCCCCCCTCAGCTCCCAGATCAGCAGCCGGTGCCGGTCGATGGCGACTTCGGCCAGCAGCCGGTTCGCCGGATCGAAGTACTGCGCGAACACACGCTTGAATTCTTCCGTGCCCACCGCTTCGCGGTAGTCCCGCAGCACCTCGAAGCGGCGCTTGGGCGAGGTCGAGAGCACGGCCGCCTCCTCGAGGTCGCCGGTGGACAGGTGCAGATTGAGCAGTTTCGCGGCGTTGAGCGCGGAATCGGGGGACAGCGCCACGGCCGGCGTCAGCACGTGGGCGTTCGCCGGGTGGGTGCGCAGCCGGTACTCGATGCGCGGCTGGTCCTCGACTTCCAGCACTCGAGGTTCGCCTTCCTGCGCGCGCAGCGCGGGCGCCACAGCCAGCGCCGCGGCCAGCAGCGTGGCAAGGACCTTGCGCGTCACGCCGCGGCGCGGACCGGCGCGGCCTGGTAGCGCGCCAGCAGGCCTTCGCGCTTCGCGCGAGCCTCCTGCACGCTCTTCGCCTTGATGTGGCCGTAGCCGCGGATGGATTCGGGCAGCGAGGCAATCTCGACCGCCAGCGCATGGTTGTCGCGCGTGAGCCCCTGCAGCAGCGCCTTCACCGTGTCCTCGTACTCCCCGATCAGCGCGCGTTCCATGCGCCGCTCCTCGGTGCGGCCGAACAGGTCTAGCCAAGTGCCGCGCAGGCCTTTCAGCTTTGCCAGCAGCCCGAAGGCGGTCATCATCCAGGGTCCGAAGGCCATCTTCGCCGGTTCGCCCGTGCGCGGGTCGGGCTTCGCGAGCAGCGGCGGCGCGAGGTGGAATACCAGCTTGTAGTCTCCCTCGAACAGGCCCTCGATCTTCCTGCGCAGCGCGCCGTCGCTGTGCAGCCGCGCCACTTCGTACTCGTCCTTGTAGGCGAGCAGCTTGGCGTAGTAGCGAGCCACCGCCTCGGCCAGCTTCGAGGCGCCGGTCTTCGCGGATTCCTCCTTCCTGACCTGCTCGACCAGCGCCCGGTAGCGCGCGGCGTAGGCCGCGTCCTGATAGTCCGTCAGGTATGCCGACCGGCGCTCAAGCAACTCGTCAAGATTTCGCGAAAGGTGCTTCTCGATCGGGATCACCGAAGCCGGTGTCGCCACTCGGCGCACCCGCTCCAGGTCCACCGCGGCGCGCCGGCCCCAGACGAAGGACTGCAGGTTGAAGGCCACCGCGACGCCGTTCAGCTCGATGGCGCGCTCGATGGATTCGCGCGCCAGCGGCACCCAGCCTCGCTGCCAGGCGTAGCCCAGCATGAACATGTTGGTGGCGATGGAATCGCCCATGAGCGCGGTGGCGAGTTCGGCCGCCGGCACGAACTGCGCGTTGCCCGCGCCGCAGGCCTCGCCGATGTCGTGCGTCAGGTCGCTGCCCGGCAGCTGCCAGTTCGGGTTCTTGACGAACTCCGCGGTGGGCGAGGTGGTGGCATTCACCACCGCCTTGGTACGGCCCGATTGCATCTTGTCCAGTGCGTCGGCGCTGGCGCTCACCACCAGGTCGCAGCCGAGCAACAGGCGCGCGTCGCCGGTGCCAAGGCGCGCCACGCGGACTTCCTCCGCGCTCGCGGCGATTTTCACGTGCGACATCACCGCGCCGTACTTTTGCGCCAGGCCCGACATGTCGAGCACCGACACGCCCTTGCCTTCCAGGTGCGCGGCCACGCCCAGGATCTGGCCGATGGTGATGACCCCGGTGCCGCCGATGCCGGTGACGATGATGCCGCAGGGCTCGGCGAGCGAGGCCGGCGTCGCCTCCGGCAACGGCGGGAAGTCGTCCGCTGTTTTCGCGCCCGTCTTTCCCTTCTTCAACTGGCCGCCCTCGACGGTGACGAAGCTGGGGCAGAAGCCCTTCACGCAGGAATAGTCCTTGTTGCAGGTGGACTGGTTGATGGTCCGCTTGCGGCCGTATTCGGTTTCGAGCGGCTCCACCGACAGGCAGTTGGATTTCGCGCTGCAGTCGCCGCAGCCTTCGCACACCATCTCGTTGATCACGACGCGCTTGGCCGGATCCGGGAAGGCATTGCGCTTGCGGCGGCGGCGCTTTTCCGACGCACAGGTCTGGTCGTAGATGAGCGCCGAGACGCCTGGCTGCTCGCGCAGCTCGCGCTGCACCGCGTCGAGCTCGTCGCGGTGGCGGATGGTGATGCCCGGCGCCCAGTTGGTGCCGGCCGGGTATTTCTCCGGCTCGTCGGTGACGATCACGATGGGCTTCACGCCCTCGGCGGCGATCTGTCGCGAAATCATCGCCGGGTCGAGCGGGCCGTCGTGGTGCTGGCCGCCGGTCATGGCCACGGCGTCGTTGTAGAGGATCTTGTAGGTCATGGTGACCTTGGCCGCCACCGCGGCGCGGATCGCCATCAGGCCGGAGTGGAAGTAGGTGCCGTCGCCCAGGTTGGCGAAGATGTGCTTCTCGCTGGTGAACGGCGCCTGCCCGATCCAGGGCGCGCCCTCGGCGCCCATGTGGGTGAAGGTGGAGGTGTTGCGGTCCATCCACACCGCCATGAAGTGGCAGCCGATGCCGGCGGTGGCGCGGCTGCCTTCGGGCACGCGGGTGGAAGTGTTGTGCGGGCAGCCGGAGCAGAAGTAGGGCTGGCGGATGGAGGTGACGCGCGGTTTGGCGAGGGCCTTGTCCTTGAAATCCAGGAAGGCGAGCCGCTCCTTGAACCGGCTGCCCAGTCGCTGCGCGAGGCCCAGCTTCTCCAGCCGCTTGGCGATGGCGCGGGCGACGATCGCCGGGTTGTGCTCGTAGTTCGCCGGCAGCAGCCAGGTGCCGGCCGGCTGGCCCTCGGCGCGGCTCCATTCGCCGTTGTCGTCGAACTTGCCCACGACGCGCGGCGCGCGCTTGTCCGCTTCCCAGGTGTAGAGCTCTTCCTTGATCTGGTACTCGATCAGCTGCCGCTTTTCCTCGACGACGAGGATTTCCTCCAGCCCCTGCGCGAACCTGCGCGCGCCCACCGGTTCCAGCGGCCAGGACATGGCCACCTTGTAGACGCGCAGGCCGATGTCGCGCGCCGCCGCCTCGTCGATGCCCAGGTCCGAGAGCGCCTGCATGGTGTCGCCGAAGCTCTTTCCCGTGGTGATGATGCCGATCCGCGCGTTCGGGCTGTCCCAGACAATGCGATCCAGTCCGTTGGCGCGCACGTAGGCGAGGGCGGCGTAGACCTTCCAGTCCAGCAGCCTCGTTTCCTGCTCCAGGATGCCGTCGGGCCAGCGGATGTTGAGGCCGCCCGGGGGCAGCGTGAAGTCGGTCGGGATCTTCACCTGTACGCGATCCGGGTCCACGATCACCGAGGCGCCGGATTCGACCACGTCGGTGACGCACTTGAAGGCGACCCAGAGGCCGGAATAGCGGCTCATGGCGTAGCCGTGCAGGCCGAAGTCCAGGTAGTCCTGCACGTTGGCCGGGTTGAGCACCGGGATGCAGCAGGCCTTCAGGATGTGCTCGCTCTGGTGCGCCAGCGTGGAGGACTTGGCCGCGTGGTCGTCGCCCGCCAGCACCAGCACGCCGCCCGTCTTCGAGGTGCCCGCGGCGTTGGCGTGCTTGAACACGTCGCCACAGCGGTCCACGCCCGGCCCCTTGCCGTACCACATGCCGTAGACGCCGTCGTAGTTCGCACCCGGGAACATGCCGACCTGCTGCGTGCCCCAGATGGCGGTGGCCGCGAGGTCTTCATTGACCCCGGGCTGGAACTTCACGTGATGCGCTTCGAGGTGCTTTTGCGCGCGCCACAGCGACTGGTCGAGGCCGCCCAGCGGCGAGCCGCGGTAGCCGGAAACGAAGCCGGCGGTGTTCAGGCCGGCGCGCAGGTCGCGTTCACGCTGCAGGAGGAGCAGGCGCACCAGCGCCTGGGTGCCGGTGAGGAACACGCGTCCCTTGCCGAGCGTGTATTTGTCGTCGAGGGAAACTTTGGAGAGCGATGCGGGTGCGGCCGGAGCGTTCATGCGATGGATTCCTCGTGGGAAGTCGCGTTGAGTTTAGACCGGGGCGGGGCTCTTCATGAGGGCGGACGCCACCGGCTTGTCCCAGTATGGCTCAGGCCCGAAGGAATCGGCCAGGAAATCGATGAAGACCCGCGTCTTGGCGGGGAGATAGCGCCGGTGCGGGTAGACCGCATAGATCGCCACCTCGGTGGCGAAATCGTAGCCGGGCAGCAACGCGACCAGCGAGCCTTCCTCCAGCTGCTTGCGCACGTCCCAGGTGGACTTGAGTGCGATACCCAGGCCCGCCAGCGCCCATTCGCGCAGGACCTCCCAGTTGTCGCAGGAGTACTTGCCGGAGACGCGCACGGAACTGCGCTTGCCGACTGGGTCGCGGTACTCCCAGGTCATGTGGAAGTCCTGGGTAATCACGCAATTGTGGTTCTGCAGGTCCTCTGGACGGCGCGGCACGCCGTGCCGGGCGAGGTACGCGGGGCTGGCGCAGACGACGCGGCGGTTGGGCGCGAGCTTGCGTGCGGCGAGCGACGAATCCTCCAGCTCGCCGATGCGGATGGCGAGGTCGAAGCCTTCCTCGATCACGTTGACGGTGCGGTCCGACAGGCTCAGGGCGAGCCGTACCTTCGGGAACCGGGCGGCGAAGTGGGGCACCAGCGGCGCGATATGGAGGTGCCCGAACGACGCGGGCAGCGCGACCTTCAGCGCACCTTCGGGCTCGACCAGCCGCGCTGAGGCGGCGGCGTCCGCCTCCTCGATCTCGGCGAGGATCCTGTTGCACGCCTCGTGATAGCTGGCGCCTTCGTCGGTCAGGGAAACACGGCGCGTGGTTCGATTGAGCAGCCTGACGCCCAGTCGAGCTTCCAGCGCGGCGAGCTTGCGGCTCACGCCAGCGGTGGAAATACCCAGGTCCCGGGCGGCGGCGGAGAGGCTTCCCGCAGCGACCACTCTGGAGAAGACGGACATCTCGTAAAGGGAGTCGGCCATGACTATTGCAATTTACGCAAAGGAGTTTTGCTATGGGCCGTTATTGTATAGTTTTCGGCAAAGCCGTACATTTGACGCACTGCAGCACGAGATGTGATTCAAGGCACGCGAATCAAGGCTGCAGTACGGACACGCAGTACTGAACTCAAGTACGCGCCCGCCGCGGTCTCCTCCCTCCTCCTCCGCGGTAGGGGTTCGCCCCCTCCGCATCGGCCAAAACCGGTGCGGAGCGGGGCCGCGTCTTACCCCACCGGCAGTTTCCCCTTCTACGCGATCGAGCCCCACATTTCGCGGTCCCGCTTCGCGGTCCAGATGCGCGGATGCTTGATGCCGCGCGCCTCGTCGTAGGCGCGGGAGACGTCGAACGGCATGCAGTGCTCGTAGATCGGGTAGGCACCGTATACCGGATCCATGCTGCGTCGCGTTGCGGCGTAGACGTCCTTGAGGGATTTCCGCGCCGCTACCCCGCGCCGCGCGTTCGCATACAGCCCGCGCACGAAGTCCCGCGTATAGCGGATCGCTTTTTCGCTGTCGCGCGCGGACTTCAGCGCAGGGCCGCGTCCCGGCACCAGCGCGCGCGGCTTGAGCGCGCGGAGCTTGTCGAGCGTATTGGGCCATTCCTCCAGGTGCGCGTCGCCGGTGTAGATGCCGGCTTCGTACTCGACCAGGTCGCCTGAGAACAGCACGCGCTGCGAGGGCACCCAGACGATGGTGTCGCCGCCGGTGTGGCCCGGGCCCGGGTGAATGATCTTCACCTCTAGCCTGCCCATCATCACAGTCATTTCGTCCTTGAACACCATGGTTGGCCAGGTGAGGCCGGGGATGGACTCACGGCCTCGGAACAGGCGAGGGAAGCGCCCGATCTCGCTTGCCATGTCTTGCCGCCCCCGCTCGCGGATCAGGCCCAGGGTGCGCTGGCTGGCGATTACCTGCTCGGCCTTGAAGGCCGAGGCGCCGAGAACGCGCACCGCATGGTAGTGCGACAGCGTTACGTAGCGGATCGGCTTCGCGGTCACCTTGCGGATGCGCCGGATCACTTCGCGCGCCATCAACGGCGTCGCCTGCGCGTCGATCACCATGACGCCATCGTCGCCGACGATGACGCCGGTGTTCGGGTCGCCCTCGGCGGTGAAGGCGTAGCAACTCGCCGACAGCTTCTCGAACCGGATCCGCTTCGGCTTGAGGTCGGCCTGGGAGGCAAAAGCTTTTGGCATCGTTTGACAAACCCCTGATTCGGAAGGGCGTTATCATAGCGGCATCCAACGCAAGTGGATGGGTTCGCCCATGGGACGTCCGGAAAAGATCCGACTCGGCGATATCCTCGTCGCGCAGAAGGTCATCTCGCTGGAGCAGTTGAAGCTCACGCTGGAGCAGCAGAAGAAGTCCGGCCGCAGGCTGGGCCGCGTGCTGATCGAGCAGGGCTTCGCCACCGATGACCAGATCTGCGAGGCGGTGTCGCGGCAGCTGGGCATTCCGTACGTCAACCTCAAGTCGTACAACTTCAATCCGGAACTGGTCCGGCGGCTGCCCGAGGCGCTGGCGCGGCGCTTCCGCGCCGTGGTGCTCGAGGATCGCAAGACCGACTTGCTGATCGGCATGGCCGATCCGACGGACCTGTTCGCGTTCGACGAGATCGCGCGCACGCTGAAGCGCGATCTCCAGGCCGCGGTGGTCAACGAGGCGATGCTGGTGCAGAGCATCGACCGCATCTACCGGCGCACGGAACAGATCAGCGGGCTGGCCAAGGAACTGGAGCGCGACCTCGGCGACAGCTATGTCGACTTCGGCGCGCTAGGCGCGGGGGTCGGGGCGGAAGACGCGCCGGTGGTCCGCCTGCTGCAGAACGTGTTCGAGGACGCGATCCAGGTCAATGCCTCGGACGTGCATTTCGAGCCGCAGGAGGGGAACCTGCAGATCCGGTTCCGCATCGACGGCGCACTGATGCCGCAGACCGAGTCGGATTCCAAGATCGGTCCCGCGGTGGCGCTGCGGCTGAAGTTGATGGCCGGGCTGGACATCTCCGAGAAGCGACTGCCGCAGGACGGGCGCCTCACGGTGAAGGTGCGCGACCAGGTGATCGACGTGCGGATGTCGACCATGCCGACACAGTACGGCGAGTCCGTGGTGCTGCGGCTTCTGAACCGTCGCGCCACGCTGCAGTCGCTCGATTCCCTGGGCATGCCCGCCGACATGCTGCTGCGGTTCCGCGAGATCATTCGCCGCACCTCCGGCATGGTGCTGGTCACCGGACCGACCGGCAGCGGCAAGACCACCACGCTGTACGCCGCGCTCGCCGAGGTGAACACGGACGACAAGAAGATCATCACCGTCGAGGACCCGGTCGAGTACCGCCTCGCCGGCGTCAACCAGGTGCAGGTCAACGAGAAGATCGAGCTCAGCTTCGCGCGCGTTCTGCGCTCGGCCCTGCGGCAGGACCCGGACATCATTCTGGTCGGCGAAATCCGCGACGAGGAAACGGCGCTGATCGGCCTGCGTGCCGCGCTGACCGGCCACCTGGTCCTCTCGACCCTGCACACCAAGGACGCCATCAGCACCCCCATCCGCCTGATCGACATGGGCGCGCACGCCTACATGGTCGCGAGTTCCGTCCACGCGGTGGTCGCGCAGCGCCTGCTGCGCGTTATTTGCGAGAGCTGCGCCGAGCCTTACCAACCTGAGGCTGCAGAGGCGCGCTGGCTGGCCGCGGAGCTAGGCGAATCCTGGAAGGACCGCGGCTACCAGCACGGCCGCGGCTGCTCGCACTGCAACGGCAGCGGGTTCGCCGGGCGCACAGGCGTCTACGAGATGCTGGAAATGACACCTGAACTGGCGCGAGCCGCGAGCCGCGCGGACACCCACGAGTTCATGGTCGCGGCGCGCCCGCAGATCGAGGGCAAGCGGCTCACCGACCGCGCCCTTGCGCTGGTGCTGGCGGGCCGCACCACCGTCGCCGAGGCGATCTCGGTGTCGACGCAGGTGGACGACTAGCTTGGCTGGTTTCCACTATCGCGGCCGCAATGTTCGCGGCGAATTGGTGACCGGGCGGCTGGAGGGGGCTGATTCCGGCGCAGTCGCCGACCAGTTGCTGACCAGCGGGGTCACGCCGGTGGAGATCCGGGCGGCTGGCGAGAGCGTCTCCGTGCAGGCCCCGGATTGGATCCGCAAGCTGTTCGCGCCCGGCGTCCGCGACATTGACCTGATGCTGTTCAGCCGGCAGATGTACACGCTGCAGAAGGCAGGCGTGCCGATCCTGCGGGCGCTCGCGGGGCTGCAGGAGTCAGCGACCAATCCGACGTTCAAGGAGGTCATAGGCGACCTGCGCGCGAGCCTCGATGCGGGCCGCGAGTTGTCGGCCGCCATGCGCCGCCACCCGGAGGTCTTCAACCCGTTCTACATCAGCCTGGTGCGGGTGGGAGAGACCACGGGGCAGCTGGAGGAGTCCTTCAACCGCCTGTTCCTGTACCTGGAGTTCGAGCGCGAGACACGCCAGCGCGTCAAGGCGGCGGTCCGCTACCCGATCATCGTCGTGGTGGTGATCGCGGTGGCGATCGCGATCGTGAACTTCGCGGTGATCCCGGCCTTCGCGAAGATCTTCGAGGCGAACAAGGTTCCTCTTCCGCTGCTGACCCGATTCCTCATCGGCATGTCGGACTTCTTCATCAACTACTGGTACGTCCTGCTTGGGGCGATCGTTGGCGCCGTCGCGTGGGTGCGCGTCACGCTCGCGACCGACCAGGGCCGCTATGCGTGGGACAGGATCAAATCGCGGCTGCCGATTGCCGGCCCAATCCTGCTGCGCGCCACTCTCGCGCGCTTCGCGCGCAGCATGTCGCTCGCGGTGCGGGCCGGCGTGCCGATCGTGCAGTCGCTGTCGGTGGTCGCTGACGTGGTGGACAACCGGCACATCGCGCAACGCATCGAGCAGATGCGGGACGGGGTCGAGCGCGGCGAGAGCATCCTGCGTACCGCGACCGTGGCGGGCGTGTTCACGCCGACTGTGCTGCAGATGATCGCGGTGGGCGAGGAAACCGGGGAACTGGACGACCTGCTCGCGGAGGTTGCGGACATGTACGAGCGCGAGGTCGACTATGACGTCAAGAACCTCGCGGCCAGCATCGAGCCGATCCTGACCATTGCGCTGGGCATCCTGATCCTGATCCTGGCCCTCGGCGTGTTCCTGCCGATCTGGGATATGGGCCGGGTGATGTTGAAGAAGTAGCCGTGGTCGGCGTGCAGTCCGGCCGCATGACCGTACTGCAAGCCGCGCTGTACGTCGCGCTGGTTTCAGTCATGGCGCTCGTGCTCCTGGATCGCTCCCAGGTGTATTTCGCCATGGCCGAACGTGCCACTGTGGACGTGACGCTCAACAGTACGCGCTCGGCGCTCAATCTTCGCCTTGCGTATGAGCGAATGCAGGGCCTGCTGTCGCGTGAACGCCAGTGGGATGGCGGGAACCCATTCGACCTTGGGCGCATGAAGGTCGAGAACTATGCCGGGGAACTTGACGGTCCCGGCGCTTTGGCTGGTCTGCGGACCGGCTCGTGGGCCTTCGACCGGCGCAAGGGGGAATTGGTATATCGCCCTGGCTACCCGCGCGGGCTGTCGGTAGATGATGGCGCTGCCCTCCTGCGATTCCGCCTCATTGTCCCGGGACCTGGCGCGGTTCCGCGACTCGATCCCGTTGTTCCCTATATCTGGAGCCCCTGAGAAGGTGACCAAGTTGGCATTTCGAGTTTGATATGCAGACTGCGGCGCAGGTGTTTGCCAAATTTGACTTTTCAGGCAGGAGTATTACCATCACAATGAAAGCTGAATCGGATGACGGGATAAATCCATCCGGCCACGTTAGCCATACGGCGCGGTGAACGCTTAAGATTAACCACATTTAAGAACTGGAGAAGAAGGCCATGAAACGCGCATTGAACGCCGGTTTTACGCTAATCGAATTGGTGGTCGTCATTGTCATCCTCGGCATCCTGGCCGCCGTTGCGGTTCCACAATTCACCGACCTTGCCTCGGATGCGCGCGCCGCAGTTGGGCAGGGCGCCTGTGGTGCGGTCCAATCCACGGCTGTTTTGCTTTACGCGTCGAACAAACAACCCTCGGCTGCTGCAACGATCTTCGCGGCAACCACGGTCTCGGGCGGAACGTTCACGACCCAAACCTGTGCTGCCGGCGTGTTTACGCCGAGCACCGGTGGTGGAACGCCCACAACGACGTGCGCCGCAATTCCCGCGGCGCTTTGCACCTGATGAGTTGCCTGGATCAGGTCGGGATTGTTGCGGCGCTCTAGTTTCGCGGTGCGCTGGAACGAAAGGGGCCTCGCGGCCCCTTTTGTTTTTCTGGGGGTCGCGGTATTGGCGGCGGGTTCCGTGGAGGCGTCCCCGGCAATCTGGACTCTTTCCCTTGGTCTGTTGCTTCTCGGTGCGTTCGGCAGTCCGTCCGACCAAGCCGTGACGCCAGGCATGCTTTCGTTGGCGGCAATTGGCTATGCGCTCATGCTGGTCCTGAACAATGCTCTGGTAAGTCCGGCCTACACGGCAGCGGCGCCTTTCCACGCTGCGTTCCTTGCCGCCGGGCTCCTTGTCGGCTTGCGCAAGGACGGGGAATTCCTGCGCGTTCTGTTCCGCCTGCTGGGGTTGGGCGCCGGTGTGCTTGCGGTCTGGAGCCTGTGGCAGATATCGTGGGGCAACGCGAGCCGGGCCACGGCCCATTTCGAAACCCCGACCACGCTGGCGGCGGTGCTCGTCTTTGCCCTGCTGTATGTCCTCGTTCGCCTTTACCTGGCGACTCCCGGACGGATATGGATGGCGCTAGGCGTGCTCTTGTCGGCCGGGGTCGCGGCTACGGTCAGCCGCGGCGGACTGCTCGCGCTACTTGCGGGATTGCTCGTTGCGGCTGTCTTTGCCCGGAGGATGGGTATCGCGCCAAGCTGGCGTGGCGCCACCAACATTGCGCTCGTGCTTGCCGCGGGCGGAATGATCGCCTTTGCGGCGAATGCGGTCCCGGGGATGCTGCGACCCGACGCTCCCGCGCTTCACAGTATCCTGGGCGCGGAAGCCAGGAGCTCGTCGGTTTCCCGTCTGGAGCTGTACGCCCTCGCGCTGGACGGCATGCAGGCACGCTGGGTCGCCGGGATTGGCTACCTTGGCTTTCGTTCGCTGCTCGACGCCAATCGCGAGGCCGTTCCGACGTTCATGGACGGCGATACTTACTTCGTCCACAATGACTACCTGCAGACGCTGCTGGAGTTGGGGATAGGCGGACTGATCGCGCTGCTCGGAGCCATTCTGCTTCCGCAATTGCTTGCATGGCGCGCCGGCAAATCAGGTCCGGACCGGGAACTGGTGGTCGCCATGCTTGCGGCGGTCGCCAGTTTCGCCACGCTGGCTGCGGTGGATTTTCCGTTCTATGTCCCGATCTGCCTGGTGCTGTTCGGCCTCGCGATTGGCGTGCTGGATCGGCGTATCGGCAGCCAGGCAAAGATGCGATGGCACCCGGGACCCGCTTTTCGAAGGCTGGGTGCAATTACGTTGGCTGCGGGTGCGGCCTTCGTTCTGGGCCCGCCGTTGATCGCGGACCTGGCGGCATCCCATGCGCATCGCGCGTGGCGCGCTTCGGACGGGCAGGCGGCCGCGTACTGGTTCGAAGTCGCCAGGCGATTCGAACCGCGCGACTGGCGCTATCACTGGTACGCCGGGCAGTTCTGGTATCTGCAGGCGGCGCAGACCGGAAAGCCGGCGGCTGCACGCCAGGCGGACCAGGCATTCGCTGCCGGCATGTCCGCGAACCCGGTCGAAGTGCAGAACCACCTCGGACGTCTTTCCACCCATCGCCAGTTTGCCAGCCTGCTGGAAGCGCCCGCCACTCCGGAAGTCACTCGAACATGGGTCGGGCAGGCAGCGGCGGTCGCGCCTCACCATCCAGGGGTTCGCGCGGAGCTGGCGCGCCTTGGCGCAACGGTGATCCGATGACCTTGACGCCGCGCATATCGTGCACTGGCGGGTACACGATGGTCGAGCTGGTTGTGGTGATCGTCATTGCCGCGATCCTGGCGGCGCTGGCCATCCCGATGTTCAATCCGACCCAGATCGATTCGTCCTGGTTCCGCGAGGAGGTGAAAGCGGCGATTCGCTATGCGCAGCGCCAGGCGGTGGCACAGCGGCGTTGCGTGTTTGTGACGGTGTCGGCCTCCCAGGTCGCGCTGCACTATGGGGACACGGCGTGTGCCATCACAGGCACGCCGCTTACAAGCATCACCACGGGCGCCGCCTACGCCGTGGACGCACCCGCCGGCGTTACTGCGAGCGCCTCCACCAGCCCCTTCAGTTTCAACGCGCTTGGCCAGCCGGGCCCGATCGCCGGTGTAACCGTCGTGGTCGGAGGCGGGTCGATCGTGGTCGCCGGGGAGACGGGCTATGTCCAGTAGGCTCCGGGCGCGCGGCCTGTCGTTGATCGAGGTGGTGGTGTTCATCGTCGTGCTGTCGGTGGGCATTGCCGGCATCGTCATGCTCTACAACCAGCTGACGGTGGCCAGCGTGGATCCGCTGGTGCGCAAGCAGGCGCTCGCGGTCGCCGCCTCCGTGATGGAGGAGATCCAGCTGAAGGGCTTCACGACCTGCGATCCGGATGACGCGAATGTCTCCACCCATCCCCTGCCGGCCTGCACGACGCTGGAGGCGATGGGCCCGGAGGCATTGGAGAGTCGCTACGCCGAGCCGAGGTTCGACAATGTGAACGACTATGACACCTTCGCGATGTCCGGCGCCAATATCCGGGACGCAACCGGCACGGTGATCGCAGAACTGGATTCGTACTCCGTCAACGTCGCCATTGTCACTGCCGGGGCTGATTTTCCGGCGGTCGCGGACACGACAGCCGCGCTTCGCATCACGGTCGCTGTGACCGGCCCGGCGGGCGTCAGCGTTTCCCTTCAAGGCTATCGCCTTCGCTATGCGCCCAACACGCCCTGAACGGACGCGGTCCCGTGTCCTGCCGGCCGAGCACGGCGTGACACTCATCGAACTCGTGGTGGCCATCGTGCTCACCGGCATCATCGTGGCGGCGGTCGCGTACTTCGTGTTTCCGGTCCGCCAAAGTGCGGAATTGACGATGCGCGCCGAGCTCACGGACATCGCGGACAATGCCTTGCAGAGAATCACGCGGGACGTGCGCCGTGCGCTGCCCAACAGCGTGCGCGTGAACGGGAGCGGCCAGTTCCTGGAGTTCCTGGATGTGCGCACCGCTGGCCGATACCGCGGCGAGGGCGGCGGGGCGAGCGGCGGCACAGACTGCGACAACGACGATGCGGCGCTCGGCACGCCGGACAATGATTTGCTGTCGTTCGACACTGTGGCGGACCAGTGTTTCAAGACCGTCGGCAAGCTGGCAGTCGCGCCGTTGGTTGGCGACTTCGTGGTGCTCAACAATCACGGACCGGGGTTTACCGGACAGAATGCGTACGCAACATCCGGCACCTTGAACCGGGCGGCAATCGGCGGCGTGAACACGGGCGAAGCGGGGCGGGACCGGATCGCGTTTGCGGCGACCACTTTCCAGCGCGACCTGCACGATTCGCCGGGCAAGCGGTTCTATGTCGTTTCCGGTCCGGTGACCTATGGCTGCGCGGGTGCCACGATGACGCGCTACCAGGGCTACGCCATCGACGCCGATCAGAACAATACGTCGCCGCCTGCCGGCGGTTCGTCGGCGCTGATTGCCGGCAACGTCGTCAGCTGCACGTTCGACTACAACCCCAATGTCTCGCCGCAGATCGGCCTGCTGACCTTGCGGCTGACGCTTGCAAAGGCGCGCTCGGACGGGACCCAGGAGCGCGTCAGCCTCTACCATGCCGTCCACGTGAGCAATATTCCGTGATTCGCCGCCCGCCGCCGCGCCACGCCGCCGGTTTCGCGCTCATCCTTGCGTTGTTCATGCTTGTCAGCCTCGCGGCGATTGGCGCCTATATGCTCACGGTCTCCACCGCGCAGGTTGAGGCCGGGGTGCAGGACGAGCAGGGAAGTCGGGCCTATCAGGCGGCACGCGCAGGCATCGAGTGGGGCGCGTTCCAGGTACTGGAGAACCCTGCCGGCAACTTCGCTACAACCCGCTGCACCGACGCAAGTACCGAGGTAATCGTGTTCGCAGGCGGACTGGCGGGATTCAGGGTCGCGGTAACCTGCCAGGTATTCGGTCCGGAGACCGAAGGATCCTCTCCGGTCTCGATCTACCGCCTGACCGCGACCGGATGTAACAGCGGCACCTGCCCTGAGCCGGCGGCTGGTGTTTCGCCAACGTATGTTGAGCGCCAACTGCAGTTGACGCTTACGAGATAAATTTTTCCCTATTGTCCGACAGCACCCCCCTGCATCGACAAATTCTTCATTGACAACAAGCGCTTATTCTATTAATTTGATGTCCAACGATAAATTGGAAAAAGTCTGACCATGGGTTGGGGCCTGAAGCGCGAAAAAACCGAGCAGGGCTGGCTCTCGATATCCATGCGACCGGGCGCGCTCAGCTATGTTCACGGCCGGCGCAATGGCGGCGGGAAGTGCACCATCCTGCGCTGTGGTACCCAGGCGCTTGCTGGCGAGTTCGAAGGCGCGGACCGGGTCGCGCGGGAGCTGGGATTCTCTCGCTACCAGTGCTCGACCCTGCTCGAGCAGGGCCAGTACCAGGTCCTCCAGGTCGAGGCCCCGAATGTTCCTCAAATTGAACTGCGTACTGCGATCCGCTGGCGCGTCAAGGACCTGCTTGACTACCATGTGGATGACGCGACGATCGATGTCCTCGACGTTCCGCCCGACCCGGGCGGCGGTGGCCGTACGCATTACATGTACGCGATTGCCGCGCAGAACGCGCTGATCCTCGAATGCATCGGGCGCTTTGAGGCCGCGAAGATCCCGCTCAAGGTGATCGAGGTCGAGGAAACCGCGCAGCGCAATGTGGCGACGCTTTACGAATCGGGCAATCGCGGTGTTGCGCTGCTTCACGTCGGAGAGCGCAACGGGCTGCTGACGATCAATTTTCGCGGCGAGCTCTATCTTGCGCGCCGCATCGAGATCGGTATGAAGCAACTGCTCTCTGCGCAGGGCGAAGCGCGCGATGATCTCCTCGGACGCATCGCGCTCGAAGTGCAGCGAACCTTCGATCATTTTGACCGTCAGTTTCCGTTTGTCGCGATCGAGAAGCTGTTGCTGGGGCCCGAGCCGGCGGCGAGTGGTTTGTCCGGGCATCTCGCGCAGAACCTCGGCCTGCCGGTCGAATCCGTGAAGCTGGGCGAGGCGGTCGGCTACGACGCCGGGGTTTCGCTCGACGCGGAAGGCGAGTGGCGGATGTTCCATCTCCTTGGCGCGTCGCTCCGGCTCGAGGAGAAGGCGCTGTGAGCCGGGCATGAGCCAGCAGATCAACCTCTACAATCCGCTTTTCCTGAAGCAGGAGAAGCTTTTTTCCGCCCGCACGATGGCACAGGCTCTCGGGCTGGTGGCGCTCGGGCTGGCAGGGATATACGCCTACTCCGCGATGCAGACGCGCCAGGCCGAACGGCTTTCGAAGGATTACGCGTCCCAGATCGCGGCGCAGCGCGAGCAGATGGTCGCTCTCGGGGCGCGCTTTGCGGGCAATGCCCGGAGCAAGTCGCTTGAGGCAGAGGTTTCGCGGCTGGAGGCTGCCGTCAGATCACGTCAGGGGCTGCTTGACACGCTGACAACCGGGCAGCTTGGCAACAGCGAAGGGATCGCGCGCTACTTTGCGGCCTTTGGAAGGCAGGCAACCCCGGGTGTCTGGCTGACTGGATTTGCAATTGGCGAAGGTGGCAACGACTTGCGCGTGAACGGACGGGTGTTGCACCCGGACCTGGTGCCGGTCTATTTTCGCGCTCTGAATCGTGAAGAGGTGATGCGGGGCCGACAGGTTACCGAGCTCAAGCTGACCGCGAAGGAAGCCGGTCCGGCCACGACTCCGTCCGCGTCGCCCGCTACCGCCGGTTCCAAGCCGGCGCCGCGGCCGGAAGCGTCTCGCTTCGTCGATTTCAGCATCATGGCGCCGTTGCGCGTGCCGGAGTCCGAGAAGGGTCCGTCCAAGGCGGGCAAATCATGAAGAGCACGCTGTCCCGCCAGCTGGAACGGATCGACTCCGCGAGCCTGCGCGAGCGCGTGCTCATTTTCCTCGCAATGACATTGGTGGTGGTTCTCATCGTAAATCTGGCCTTGATTGATCCGTTGCGGTCGCGCCAGCGTCAGCTTGCATCGGAGACGAGCCAGCGGCAGAGCGAATTGAACACGATCCAGGTCGAGTTGCGCCGCCTTGCCGCAATGGAGGACGTGAATCCGAATCTGCTGATGGGCAAGCGCGCGGTTGCTTTGCGCGCTGAACTCGCCTCGATTGAAGCGCGCGTCCTGGCCGAGCAACAGCGCTTTACCGCGCCGGAACGCGTCAGGGAGGTTCTGGACGAGATGCTCCAGCGCAACAAGCGCCTCGAACTGGTCGAGCTGAAGACGCTTCCGGTCTCCGTGATCGATGGCGGAAAGCGCGTGTTCAGGCACGGCGTCGAGTTGACTGTGACCGGCACCTACGTCGAACTGTTCGACTACCTGTCGGCGCTCGAGCGCCTGCCCATGCAGCTCTACTGGGGCAAGGCTGAGTTGGACGTGATCAACCATCCGACAGCGCGGCTGAAGCTGGTGGTCTACACGGTCAGCCTGGACAGGGCCTGGCTGGTCGTATGAGAACGCGCGCCCTTCTGATCATGGCCTGGCTGGCGTGCTCCGGTGCGCAGGCGGCGCCGTTCGCCGATCCGACGCAGCCGCCGGGTGCGACGCCAGGCGGGACCGACTCCGCGACTGGGGCGCCGGAGGGCCCGCGCCTGCAATCGGTCCTGATCGCGCCCAATCGGCGGGTCGCCGTGATCGGCGGGCAGACGGTGCCCTTGGGCGGCATGTACGGCGAATTCAGGGTCGTACGCATTTCAGAGGGCGAAGTCGTGCTGCAGGCCGGGCAGGAGAGGCAGACGCTGAAGCTGTACGCTGACGTGGAAAAGCGCGTCTCACGCCCTGCTGGCAGAGTCGGCGTCGCGCACAAAGGAGCAGGGAAATGAAGAGATTGTTGGCGCTCGCAGCCATCGGCCTTGCCGGTTGTGCCCTGCCTCCGGCGCCTCCTGACAAGGTCGAGCCCCAGATTGCGCGCGAGCTCGCGAAGGCCGCTGAGCGCAAGGCGACGGCGCCCGCCCCGGCGATCGACGAGGCCTTGCTGCCCCCGCTGAGGATCGAAATGCCGTCCGTGCGCGGGCAACCGATTGAGGCGCGTTTTGATCTTTCCGTCAGCAATGCGCCTGCGCAGCAGGTGTTCATGTCTCTGGTTTCGGGTACCCGCTACAGCATGCTGCTCCATCCTGGCGTCAGCGGATCGCTGACGATCAACCTGAAGGACGTGACGGTGCGCGAGGCGCTGGACTCGCTGCGCGGCCTTTATGGCTACGAGTATTCGATCGAGGGCGCGCGCATCACGGTGCAGCCCGCCGGCATGCAGAGTCGGGTCTACCGGGTCAATTACCTCACCGGTCTCCGGCGTGGCTCCACCGACGTCCGCGTGCAGTCAGGCTCGGTGACGGACACCAGCGGACAAAGCGGCGCACCCCAGCCCGCGTCGGCGGCGAACGCCACCCCGGGCGCGCTCCCCGGCGGCACCGCGCCGGTCACGCGGACGCTTGATTCGAGCCGTATCTCGACGCAGCAGACCAGCGATTTCTGGACGGAATTGCGGACGTCCCTGACCGCCATCATTGGCGCAGCGGATGGCCGCAGCGTCGTGGTGAGCCCGCATTCGGGTGTGATCGTCGTGCGCGCGATGCCCTCGGAACTGCGTGCCGTCGAGCATTATCTGCGCGAGACGAAGCTTGCGATCGAGCGTCAGGTGATGCTCGAGGCCAAGATCATCGAAGTGACGCTTTCGGAGGGCTTCCAGTCGGGCATCAACTGGTCCGCTTTCCGCAATTCAGGGCCGAACATTGCCGTCGGACAGGCGAGCAGTGGCGGTGCCGGAACCCAGCTTTCGAGCCGCGGCTCTCCCACTCCGCTGACCGGCGGCGGGCAGACCGTGGACACCGCCGCTCGCATCGCCTCGGTTGCCGGATCCACGCTCGCCGCGTCCAATCCCGCCGCGGCGCTGTTTGGCCTCGCCCTGCAGACATCGAACTTCGCGGCGCTGATCCAGTTCCTCGAATCACACGGAAACGTGCAAGTGCTCTCCAGCCCGCGGGTTGCGACGCTGAACAATCAAAAGGCGGTCCTGAAAGTGGGAACGGATGAGTTTTTCGTCACCAACGTGTCGACAGTGACGTCTACGACAGGAACGACTACGCAGCAAACGCCGACGGTTACCGTGGCACCGTTCTTTTCGGGCATCGTGCTCGACGTGACTCCGCAGATCGACCAGACCGGGAGCATCATGCTCCACGTCCACCCTTCAGTCAGCGAGGTCACGGAAAGCCAGCGGGTCGTCAATCTTGGCGGCACGATTCCGTCCATCACCCTTCCGCTTGCCCGCAGCACGATCAGCGAAACCGATACCATCGTCCGTGTCTCGGACGGCAACATCGTGGCCATTGGCGGCCTGATGAGCGTGGATGTGCGCGACTTCAGGGGCGGCATTCCAGGCGTCGGTGACCCGGCACGCAACGCGAACCGGCAGTCCCGCAAGAAGGAGCTGGTGATCCTGCTCAAGCCCACCGTAATCCAGGGCGACCGAGACTGGGAAGAGGGTGCGCGCGAGTCGGCCGAGCGGTTGCACGAAATGCACCGGACGCAACCCGCCAGGCAGCCGCAGCGTTGAACTATCTCCGCCATTTCGGTTTGCGCGAGTTGCCGTTCGGCATCACTCCGGACACGAGCTTCTTCTACGCCGGGCGCAGCACGCAGGAGGCGCTCAACACCCTGCTGGTCGCGGTTGCCAATGGCGAAGGATTCATCAAGATCACGGGCGAGGTCGGGACGGGGAAGACCCTGCTCTGCCGCAAGTTCCTCGCCACGCTTGGCGCCGATTGGGTTACGGCATACATCCCCAATCCGATGCTCGATCCCCGCGGTCTGCTGGTGGCGCTCGCGGAGGAGCTTGGCGCGCCCGCCGGGCGCGAGTCCGACCAGCATCACCTGCTGAAGTCGATTGGGCGCACGCTGCTCGACCTGGCGCGCGCGCGCAAGCGGGTAGTGCTGTGCATGGACGAATGCCAGGCCATGCCGATCGAGACGCTCGAAGCTGTGCGATTGCTGACGAACCTCGAGACCGAGAAACGCAAGCTCCTGCAGGTCGTCATGTTCGGCCAGCCCGAGTTGGACCGGAAGCTGGCGAACGTCTCCATCCGGCAGTTGTTGCAGCGGATCACGTTCCAGCACGAGCTGCGGGGGCTCGCGGCGGAGGAAGTCGCAGCCTACCTTTCGCACCGCCTCGTCGTCGCCGGATATTCGGGCGCATCACTGTTCGAACCGGCCGCGATGCGTGTGCTTCACCAGTCCAGCCGCGGCGTCCCACGCCTGGTGAACGTGCTTGCGCACAAGTCGCTACTGCTTGCTTTCGGCGACGGCGCGGCGTCGATCGGCTCGCGCCATGTGCGGTTTGCCGCAAGTGACACGCCTGCGGCGGCGGCCCCGAGGCGCTGGTGGTCGTGGCGCCCGTCCGGTCGTCCGGCGCACTGAAGCGTTGCCATGAGCGTGATCAACCGCATGCTGCAGGAACTCGACCGTCGCCAGGGGCTGGCGGTCGATGGAGCGCCGACCGCGCCGGAGGTTCGTACGGTCGCCGCGCCGATCGCAGGTGAACGGGAGTGGTTCTGGCGCCTGGTCGCCGCCCTCATGGTTTGCGCGCTCGCCTGGGTCGGTTGGGTGGCGTGGCAGCTGCAGCCCCGGGAGCTGGTTTCGGAAAGGGCGATTCTGGCGGCGGAGGATGCAAGGCGCGGGTCGTTCACCGCCAAGGTGGAAGCGGAGCAGAACAAGGAAGTCGGGAAGGATGGTGAACGGAATCCGGATGAGCCAGCCAAGGCGCGCGCGCCGCTCGTCGAGCCGATGCGCCTGGCGACGGACTTGCAGGTTCCTGTTCCCGAGATCGCGCCTGCCAAGGCGGTGGGAAAGCCTGCGTCACCTGCGGCGAGCGCGCCCTCTCCAGCTACTAGGGCGGCGCCCGCGACGGCGGTCACGATGGTGGCCAAACCGGCCGCTCCGGCGGCAGCCAGTTCGGCGCCGGCAGCGCAGGATCGCAAGCTGGGTCTCGACGTCCCGCAGGCGAGGATTATCGCCTCGCCTACTGCGCCCAGCGGGCGGGTTGTAAAGCAGAACAGGGCGCTGACGCCGTCGGAAAGGGCGGAAGCGGAGTTCCGGCGTGCAGTTGCCTTGCTGGGCCAGGGCCGTGGCAGCGAAGCCGATGACGCCTTCGCCGCGGCGGTCGCAATCGATTCTTCGCACGAGGCCGCACGCCAGGCGTTGGTCGCGCTGCGCATCGAAGGGGGCAGGGTTGACGATGCGCGCCGGCTGCTGCAGGAGGGACTGGCGTTCAATCCCGCGAACGTGCAGTTTGCGACGGTCCTTGCCCGAATCCTTGCGGAGCGTCGGGAGTACGCGGCGGCGCTCGCGGCCATGCAGGGCGCCGGCGGAGCGGCGACCGGAAATGTTGACTATCAGGTGCTGCGCGCCACGATCCTCCAGCGCCTCAAGCGCCATGCCGAGGCCGTCGAGGCGTACCAGTCCGCGTTGAGCATGCATGGGCTCAATGCACAGGCCTGGATCGGGCTGGGGATTTCTTTCGAGGCGCTGGACAAGAGGGCCGAGGCGGCGCAGTCGTTTCGCCATGCGCTGGAAGCCGGCGCCTTGTCCGAGGAACTAAGGGGATTCGCCGAGCAGCGCCTGCGTGCGCTGCGCTGAAACGCCTCAAGCCGCCGCCAACTGCTCCAGTCGGTAGCCGAAGTTATAGATCGGCACCACGCGGAATCCGGTTTCCTGGCGCAGGTCCAGTTTCTTGCGCACCTGACTGATATGCGTGTCCACGGTGCGGGTGTTGAGGTCGCCGGTGCGCCCCCAGACCGTTTCCTGCAGGTGCCCGCGCGACAGCAGCCGCCCGATGTTCCGAAACAGCACGACAGCAAGGTCGAATTCCTTGGGCGTCAATTCAATCCTGGCGCCGGCGCGCAGGATTTCGCCGCGCTGGGTATCGATCTCATATGGCGGGAACGAAAGCCTCGTCTCCTCCTCCTTCGGATAGGCGCGGCGCAGCAGCGCATGTACCCGTGCCAGCAACTCGTTCTGTCGCGCCGGCTTGACGACGTAGTCGTCGGCGCCGTTCTCCAGCGCGAACACGATGTCCTGCTCGGAATCACGCACCGTGACGAACAGGACCGGAACCTTCTGCGAGACGTTGGCGCGTAGCCACTGCAGGACGTCGATGCCGGCAATGTCCGGCACCTGCCAGTCGAGGATGAACAGGTCGAAGCTTTCCCTGGCCGAACGCGTCATCACCTCGCGTCCGCTCTGGTAGCCGTGCACGTCATGCCCGTCCTGCGTCAGCCAGCGCTGCAGCAGCGCGAGCTGGTCCGGGTCGTCTTCGAGGATCGCCAAGCGCAAAGGAACATCTCCCGCGGGGCAGTAGGGCACGCCCCTGAACGCGAATCATAACCCCCCTGCCTGGAGTTCAAGCAAGGTCGTGAATTGGGCGGCTACTCCACAACCGTTTGATTATAGGCGCCTTAATCCTGCCGGGTGAAGCGGGACCGGTTCGCGTCCGGCTACAGGGAGGGATTCTATGGATGTTGACTAACTGACGGAAACCAAACATAATTTATGGTTCCGCCGGAGGGGTGCCCGAGCGGCTAAAGGGGGCAGACTGTAAATCTGTTGGCCTTGCGCCTACGTTGGTTCGAATCCAACCCCCTCCACCGCGCCTGAAGGCTTGATTGGCGGGTGGAATGCAGGCGGAACGTGTGATGGAACGGTCGGCTTTTTCGGTTGATGTTTTGGGGTGAAGGAATGAGGCGGGTGTAGCTCAATGGCAGAGCAGAAGCCTTCCAAGCTTACGACGAGGGTTCGATTCCCTTCACCCGCTCCAGGGCCCGGCGTGGCAGTTGGCGCGCATGCGATGTCGTTTTTCGGCCCATGTAGCTCAGTGGCAGAGCACTCCCTTGGTAAGGGAGAGGTCATGCGTTCAATCCGCATCATGGGCACCACAACTTAACGCTATCCAGATAGGCATCTCAGTCATGGCAAAAGGCAAATTCGAGCGAACCAAGCCGCACCTGAACGTTGGGACGATCGGGCACGTGGATCATGGCAAGACGACGCTGACGGCGGCGATGACGCACATCCTGGCCAAGAAGTTCGGGGG